>JARLJU010000325.1 GCA_031291055.1 Rudaea sp.
GATCGAGCGGCGGATCCGGCATGCAGCGGGCGCCGCGCTGCGCTGGCGGCAACGTCGTCCATGCGCCCGAGGCTGGGTTCGGCGCGATAGCGCTGGCCTGCCGCACCTGCCGGCGTCACCCGCGCCAGTGGAATGGTTGGCGTGTCCGTGTCGGCGCCAAGGATTTCGCGCCGGTAGGCGTCGTCCGCCGGCGCCAGCTCCGGCATGCGACCCTGTGCGATGGCGATTTCGATCTGCTCGATGGCATCGGCCACCGCTTCGCCGGTCTGGAAACGCTCTTCCGGCTGCTTGGCCAGCAGGCGGTCGAGAATGGGCTGCAACGGCGCGAATGCTTCAGGCAACACCGGAATCGGCTGGGTGATGTGCATGATGCCGACGGCCAGCGAATCGTCGGCGTGGAAGGGCACGCGCCCGACCAGAAGCTCGTAGAGAACGATTCCCAAACTATACAAATCCGCACGTCCGTCGATCGGCCGTCCGCGCGCCTGTTCCGGGCTCATATAGTGCGGCGTGCCGATCACCGTGCCGGTGCGCGTCATGTGCGTTGCTGAATCGTTGGCCCGGGCGATGCCGAAATCGGTCAGTGCCGCCGTGCCGTCTTCGCGCATCAGGATGTTGTCGGGTTTGACGTCGCGATGCACGAAACCCTTGGCATGTGCGTAATTGAGCGCGGTGGCGATTTCGCGCACCACGCGCAGGGCGAATGTCACCGGTCGCGCCTTGCCGTCCTGGCTCAGCGCGGCGCCACCGCCCAGATATTCCATCGCGATATAGTGATAGTCGCCGGCTCGACCGACATCGTGGACGCCGACGACATTGCGATGGTGCAACTTGGCCGCAATCCGCGCCTCGCGCAGGAAGCGCTCGCCGAAATCCGGATCGGCCAGCAGCGTCGGCGACATGACCTTGAGCGCAACGTCGCGCTGCACCGATTCCTGGGTGGCCAGATACACGGTCGCCATGCCGCCGCGGCCGAGCTGACGCTTGATGTGGTATCCGGGGATTTCGATCACGTTGCCAGAGTATCCGCAGTAAGACCACCGGCGGGAAGCCAATCTGCCCGCCGTACCAGGATTTCGACTCGAAAGCATACCATGGCGATTGTCGGCCACTGCGCGCGCGCGGCGAAGAAAACGGCGCAAAACAAGGGATTGGCGGCCGCTGACGGCCGCTTCAGGCCAGCCGTCGCGCCTCGATCACGTTGGGTACGCCGGACAGGCGTCCAAGCAGCATCGACAACTGCTCGAAGTCGGTCACGCGCACGGCAAAGTTCATCGTCGCCAGCCCGCTCGCCGAATCGACGCGCGTATTGACGGCGAGCAGGTGTACGTTCGCCGCGGCGATGACATTGGTCACGTCCTTGTGCAGCCATTTGCGGTCATAGCCGCGCACCAGCAGATCCACTTCATAGGCCTGGGCGCGTGCGCCGCCCCATTCGACCTCGATCGCGCGGTTGGCGTCGCGCGCGCGCAGGCGCGCGAAACTGGCGCAATCGGTGCGGTGGATCGATACGCCGCGACCGCGCGTGATGTAACCGACGATCGCATCGCCCGGCAACGGCTGGCAGCAACGCGCCAGCGTCGTGAGCAGATTGCCCACGCCCTCGATGACGACGGCATCCTTGTCGCGCTTGGGCGCGCGTGGCACCTGCGGCGCCGGCAATGCCGGGGGAGTGTGCATCTCGTGCAGGGCGCGTGCGACCTGGCCGGTGCTCACATCGCCGAGCGCCAGTGCGACGAGCAGTTCTTCCAGCGTCTGCAGGTGAAAGCGTGGCGGCAAAGTATCCAATTCCACATTGCCGAACGCCAGGCGCTTGAGCTCCTTGTCCAGGATTGCGCGCCCGGCAGACAGGTTGGCATCGTGATCGACGCGCTTGAACCAGGTGCGCACCTTTTCCCGGGCCCGATGCGTGGTGAGATACGCATGCTGCGCCGAAAGCCAGTCGCGACGCGGCTCCAGGGTCTTGCCGGTGAGGATCTCCACACGATCGCCGCTCGCCGGCTGGAACTGCAGCGGCACAATGCGCCCGTTTACCTTCGCGCCGCGGCAGCGGTGGCCTACGTCGGTGTGCACGTGATAGGCGAAGTCGAGCACCGTGGCATTGCGCGGCAAATCCATGACCTGGCCCTGTGGCGTGAGCAGATAGACACGATCTTCGAGGATGTCGGTGCGGAATCCCGCCAGCAGGGCCGCGTCGTCATCGGGCTCGTCCTTGGCTTCCAGCAATTGCCGCATCCAGGCGATCTTGCGCTCGAAACTCTCGTCGCCGCCCCCACCCTCCTTGTAGCGCCAGTGCGCCGCGACGCCGCCTTCGGCGTGCGCGTGCATGTCGTGCGAGCGGATCTGCACTTCCAGCGTCTTGCCTTCGGGCCCGATCACGGCCGTGTGCAGCGACTGGTAATGGTTGCCCTTGGGCCGCGCGATGTAGTCGTCGAACTCGCTGGGTACCGGCGGCCACAGCGTATGCACGACGCCAAGCGCGGCGTAACAGGCGGCGACATCCTTGACCAGCACGCGCACCGCGCGGATGTCGTACAAGGTGGAGAAATCCCCACCTTTGCGCTGCATCTTCTTCCAGATCGAATAGATGTGCTTGGGACGGCCCGCGATGTCGGCCTGTATGCCGGCCTCGGCCAGCGCCCGCCGCAAGGCGCCCATCGCCGCCGCGATGAAACGTTCCCGGTCCTGGCGGCGTTCGTCGAGCAGGGCCGCGATGCGGCGATAGGTGTCCGGATGCAGGTAGCGGAATGCGAGGTCTTCCAGCTCCCACTTCAGCTGCCAGATGCCGAGCCGGTTGGCAAGCGGCGCGTGGATGTCGCCGGCGAGCTGGGCCAGTTCGCGCCGCTGCTCGGGCGATGCGGAGGCGGCAGCACGCATGCGCGCCAGCTGGCGCGCGAGCAGGATGAAGACGACGCGTAAATCGAGGATGATCGCCAGCAGCAGCCGGCGCAGACCCTCCGCACTGCCGGCGCCGCCGCGAGCGGAATACAACGACCAGACCTTTTCCGCCGCGCGCTGGCCTTCGACGAGGTCGCGCACCTGCGGCGCATCGGCCAGGGCGCTGGCCGGAACCGCAACGCCGCATTGCTGCAGTGTGTGCAAGATACAGGCAGCCAGGGTTTCCACATCGGCGCGCAGCGCCAGCAGCAGGTTCAGCGCCTCGACCAATTCCGCTTCGACACCGGCGAAGGCGGCATTGTTGTGCGCGGATTGGAGCAGGCTTGCACTCAGCCACCGCTGGGCGTCGCCGACGTCAAAATGCCGCTGCGCCCACGCGTCCAGGCTGTTGCTGTGACTGGATTTGGCTTTCACCCGGACTACTCTGGCATGCCGCCTGTTCCGGAACAATGCGACCGAACGGCGCGGCGGAAAGTTCGAGGCTCGCGTGGTTCACGCCAGTCCTGCGGCCGCTGCCGCTTTCCCCGCCGGAATGGCGCGCCGGCCCGGGGAAAGCAGTGACCAGATCATCGGTGACCTAGTTGACCGTAATCTGCGACGAGGTTCCGGTCGTTGTTGCCGTCACGGTATCGGTCGCCGTCACCGTCTGGCTGCCGGCGGTATTGAGCGTGACGGTGGGGAAAATGCCCAGACCGAAGGTCAGCGTCGCATCCGCCGGAAGTACAGCTGCCGCATCCGTGCTGGTGAAATGCACCGTGCCGGCGTACCCCGTTGCCGTATTGTTGAACTGGTCGAGCGCGGTTACCGCGATGCTGAACGGCGTACCGATAGTCGCGCTGCCCGGAGCTATCACGGTGAAGTGCGTCGCCGCACCCGCGCTGACCGCTATCGGGTTCGATGTGCCGGTCACCGATGGCGTCGTCGTGTCGGTTGCGGTGATGGTCTGGTTGCCAACCGTCGTCAGCGTGGCGCTGAAGCTTCCCACGCCATTGGTCAGCGTGGCATTGGCCGGAAGCACGGTGGCACCCGCCGAATCAGTACTGGTGAAATGTACCGTGCCGCTGTAGCTGCCAAGCGTGTTGTTGGATGCGTCCAGCGCCGTCACGGTGATGTTGCTGATTGCCGCACCGGCCGTTGCGCTGGTCGGAGCGCTCACCGCAAAGTGCGAGGCCGTTGCCGGCAGCATCGTGATCGTGAACGACTGCGTGTTCGACAGCCCGAGCGCGAAGCCGGTGGTGCTGAACGTGGCCGTACAGGTCGCTGTCCCGGCGACATACTGGGCACCGCTCGGCGTGAAACTGAAGCCGAGGGCGAAGGCGCCTTGTGCTCCGCTCGATGTGGTGAAATTTCCGCTGCCCAGGCTGCCTGCCAGGATGCCGCTCGGATCGCTGCACGACACATTGCTGACATTCAGCGCATCGGCTGCGGTGTTTCCGGGCAGGGTCGTGCCACCGGCGGGATCGACCATGTAAGCCAGCGGATCGACGCTCACCACGCCACTGCCGGAAATGGAATTGACGAAGGTCAGCGCGGCAGGAACGGCATTGCCATCCTGATCCTTGATCACGCACGCGGTCGATACCGTGTCGTTGTTGCAGACGATGCTGCCGACGTTGAGCACCGGCGGATTGTTGGCACTGGCAACGGCAACCTTGTCGTCGAACCGCTGCGGATAGGTGCCGAACGGCGGGAAAATTGCCGCCACGGCCGGATAAATTGCGCTGGTCAACGAGCTCCAGCTGCTGCTGGCCGCCACCGAAGCCGCGCTCTGCACATAGATGAAGACGGAACTGCTACCCGGCTGGATATCGCCGGAACTCAAGGTATAGCTGGAACCGACGGCTCCGCAGGCAGCAACACCGTTGAGCGGCCCGGGCTGCGGAACGCCGGCGCCAAGAATGCACCATTGCGGCTGCGTGCCGCCATTGGCCGGATCGAAGAAGGCGAAGTCATAGCCCAGGTCCAGGTGCCAGCCCACCGCCATCGCCGCGTTGTGGACCTGCACCACATAGCCCACCGTATTGTTCGGCGTGATGCCGTTGATCCTCGAATTGGGCAGTGCTTTTTGCGACGCTGTCGTCAGGCTCTTGCTGGCGGTCGTCTGCGGCGAAAACACGGTCTGCACCGACAGCCAGGGTTCATTGGCGAAATGCTTGCCCTGTGCTTCGAAGCCGTTGACGAAAATGCCCGTGGGTCCCGGCGCGAGCGCTACTTCGCCGCCGCTGATCGGATTGATCTGGTAACAGACAACCTGCGGCGTCGTTCCGCCGCTGTTGCTGTAGCTGGCGGCAACCCCCGGCAACGATCCGTCATAAAGCATTGCGCTCAGGTCGACGATGCTCGGACTACCCGCACTGAATTCGAGCAAGCCGCCCGGCGCGCTGTTGGTAAAAGCGGGTCCGAGACGCAGCGCAGACGTGGCACCCAGTGTGCCGGTCGAAGCGATCTCGTCACAAACGACGGGCGTGTTGACGGCCATCGTGGCGACATACGAGTTAGCCGAACCCGGTGTATAGGAAAAAGAGCTGGCCGTGACGCTGAGGCCAATGTCGGTAGGATGATTCCCGGTGCAGCCGCTCTGTGTACACGGGCCGAGCAGGTCGAGGGTGAATGACAAAGGGGGATTGGTGTCCGCGCCCGCTAGCGGGGCGAAACCGCACGCCGCAACGGACGCGCACAAGACAAGCGAAAGACGCATTTTATACTCCAGAGCCTACCCCCGGGCTGGATCCGCCCCTCGCGGCCAGCCGGCGACGTTACGAAAAGGAATCGATGGGTTATGATAAGCCCTTGATTCCAAGAAGTTGTTAATACCCGGTTAGACCGATATTCACACTGTCTGTACCGAGGCAACCGAAGCCCCTCCGCGTTCGCTGCGCGCGCCAAGATCACTTTAGTCAGGTCAATAATATATATGTACAAGTGTATAGTTGTCACCCTTTCTACGGCCGTTTTTGCGCTGCTGGCGGCCACGGCTTTCGCGACGGGCTTCTCCTCGCTCGAGGAGCGCATGTCGCAAGCCGAGTTCCATGCCGCGGGCCTGGACAAGCTCAGCCCCGACGAGCTGAAGTCCCTGGACGACTGGCTGCGCACGCACAACACCGTGGTCACCACGGTCGTGACCACTACGCCGTCGGGCGAACCGGTATTTTACCCCAGGGATTCCGACCGCCAGCTTGTGGAGAGCCGGATCGACGGCCCGTTCAACGGCTGGCGCGGACATACCGTGTTCAAGCTGGAAAACGGTGAGGAATGGACACAGCAGGAATCCGGAGCCATGGTCTGCGGCTCGGTCGATCATCCCAAGGTCAAGATCAAGCCTATGCTGCTCGGCAGCTGGCTGATGTATGTCGAATCCTGCGGCGACAGCCTGCGCGTGACGCGAACCAAGTGATGGTTGCTGGTTGTCGGCTCATGCCTGTCGGCGGCGCAACCCGGCGGCTGGGGCAGGCCGTGCGCGGCCCGACAACCAGCATCCGACGGCGAGCGAGCGCTCAGGCGGAAAGCCGGTCCACCAGCGCCGAAAGCTTTTTCGGCGAAACCGGTTCGGCCGTCTTCAGTTCCTGCGCGAACAGCGATACGCGCAGTTCCTCGATCAGCCAGCGCAGTTCGGCCAGCGCGGCGTCCCCACTGCCGCGCCCCGCCTTGAGCCTCAAGTATTCGCGCCAGTAGCCGCGCACCGTGAGCATGCGCGCCTGATCGCGTGTGGCATCCTGGCGCAGGCGCTCGGCGCGCAGGCGCATTGCCTTCAGGTAGCGCGGATAATGCGACAAATGTGCTTTTTCCACTTCGCGCACGAAGCCAGGATGGATCAGTCCGACAAGCTGCTCGCGCAAGTCGTCGTAATTGGCGCGCGCATAGCCCATCAATGGCGGTTCGAGCCAGGGCGTCAGATCCGTGTAGGCGCTCAGCGTCTCCTCCACCAGGGCCAGCCACGCCATCGCTGCCGGGAACAGGCTGCTTCCGAGTTCGGCTTCGGCGTGGGCGAAATCCCCGGCGCGGCGCACGTCCGTATCGCGCGCGGCCAATAGCTGCGCGAGCGCCGCCTCGACGACATCCTCGCGCAAGGCATCGACGCTGGCGATACCGGCGTATTTCAGCGCCAGACCGCGCTGGATCGGCAACTGCCGTCGCGCCTGCTTGATGCGTTCGCGCAGCGCGCGACGCAACAGGCGTTCGACGCCGCCCCGGTGCGCAGCGCGTGCTTCGTCGACGCGCTCGAATACGCGCAAGGCCACGCTCTCGCCCAGGTCGACCAAGGCCGGGTATGCGGTGAGGCCGCTCTCACCGACGACCGTTTCGGGAATTTCATCGAAGTCGAACTCGTTCACGTCCTCGCGCGTCAGCCGGCTATCGGCACGCCGGGAAAAAGCCGCACGTGCGCTGCCGCCCCACTGACTGCGGATCGACTCGATGTCGCGACCCTCGACGAGCGTATTGGCGCGTTCGTCGTAGACTCGGAAGCGCATGGTCAGATGCATTGGCACGACCACGTCGGCAAAATCCCGCGCCGAGACCGCAACGCCGGTAATGCGCTGCAGATACACCGCGAGTGCTTCGGCCAGCGGCTGTTCGCGCGGCGCTTCGGCCTGGACAAAGGCTCGCGCGAAATCCGGCGCCGGCACGAAATTGCGGCGCAGCGACTTGGGCAGGCCGCGGATCAATTCGGCGACTTTGTCCGCGAGCAGACCCGGCACCAGCCAATCGCAGCGGGCGGCAGAGACGGCGTTGACGAAAGCCAGCGGCACCTGCAGGGTGACGCCGTCGGCGGTATCGCCGGGCACGAAGCGATACTCCAGCGTAAGCGCGTGACCGGCAAATTCCAGCGTGACGGGAAAATCACTGGCGCGGATGCCGGGCCCGTTCGCCAGCACGAAATCCGGCGACCAGCGCAACGCGGCCTGCTCTGCCGACGCTGCCTTGCGGTACCACGCGTCGAATGCCGCCATGGTGTGGATATCCACCGGCAGCTTGCCGGTGAAAAATTCCACCAGTTCGTCTTCGCCCTTGACCAGGCCGCTGCGCCGTCGCTTGGCCTCGATCTCGTGCGCCTGCGCCAGCACGCGCGCATTCGCGCGCACGCAGTCGGCGCGGCAATCGATCTCGCCGCGCACCAGCGCCTCGCGCACGAATACGGCGTGCGCCAGCGCCGCATCCTGCGCGCCGAACTGCACCGTGCGTTTTTCCACCAGCACGAGTCCGAACAGCGACGCCTGCTCGAACGCCAGCACCGCCCCGCGCCGACGCGACCAGTGCGCATCCCGCCAGCTGCGCTTGACCAGGTGCACGGCCTGCTGCTCGACCCATTCCGGCTCGATGCGTGCGCACAGCATCCCGTATACTTTTTGCAGATCGATGATCTGTCCCGCCAGCACCCATGGCGGCATGCGTTTGGCCAGCACCGATCCCGGAAAGATCTGGAACTTGCGCTCGCGCGTGCCGCGGTACTGGTTGCGCTCGTCCTTGTGCCCCACCTGGGTCGGCCAGCCGGAGAGCAGGCAGCGGTGGATGGCTTCGTAGTGCGCGGGCTCTGCTCCGGGCACGGCCTCGGAGAGGGGGTTGGGCAAGGGAGCGGACGTTTGCGCCTGCCGATGCCTGGCATTCTTGGCCGGCCGCCGCACTTTCGTCCCAACCCTGGCCTCCATCGCCGGCAACGGGGTCGAGGGTGTTTGCGCGTCAAGCCAGCCCAGTTCATCGGCGATCAGCAGCAGCTGCCGATGCAATTCGCGCCACTCGCGCATGCGCAGGAAGGAAAGAAAATGCTCGCGACACCAGTCGCGCAGCCTGGACTGGGTCAAATCCTCGTGCGCCTGGGCATATTTGTTCCACAGGTTCAGCACGCTGACGAAATCCGATTGCTCATCGGCAAAGGCGGCATGCGCGGCATCGGCGGCCTGGCGCGCATCGGCGGGACGCTCGCGCGGATCCTGGGTAGCGAGAAAAGCCGCGAGCACGAGCAGTTCGCGCAATGCGCCTAGGCGCTGCGCTTCGACCAGCATGCGGGCCAGAGCAACGTCGACCGGCAAGCGCGCCATCTGCCGGCCGATGACGGTCAGTTGACGTTGTTCGTCGATCGCGCCCAGCTCGCCCAGGCGCCGGTAACCGTCGCCAATGGCGCGCTCGCCCGGAGCTTCGACAAACGGAAAATGTTCCACGTCGCCCAGCTTCAGATCGAGCATGCGCAGGATCACCCCGGCAAGGGACGAGCGCAGAATTTCCGGTTCACCGTAACGTGGCCGGGCGAGGAAATCCTCCTCGCTGTACAGGCGCACGCATACGCCGGGGCCGACACGGCCGCACCGGCCCTTGCGCTGATCCGCCGCGGCCTGTGCGATCGGTTCGATGTGAAGGCGTTCGAGCTGGTTGCGCGGCATATAGCGCTTGACCCGTGCGGTACCGGTATCGATGACGTAACGGATGCGCGGCACCGTGAGGGAAGTTTCGGCCACGTTCGTCGCCAGCACGATGCGCCGCTGCGGTCCTGGCCGGAACACACGGTCCTGCTCCTGCGCCGACAGGCGCGCGTACAGCGGCAGGATTTCCGTCGCGCGATATTTGCGCCGCGCCAGAGCCAGATGCGCGTCACGTATTTCGCGTTCGCCGGGCAGGAAGATCAGGGCATCGCCGCGCGTGTCTTCGGCTGTGATCTCGTCGACTGCCGCAACGATCTGCTCGACCGTACTGGCATCCTCGCGTTCGCCTGGCGGCCGCCAGCGCACCTGTACGGGAAAACTGCGTCCTTCCACCTCGATGACGGGTGCATTGTCGAAATGTTGCGAAAATATCTTCGTGTCGATCGTGGCCGAGGTGACGATCAGCTTCAGATCGCCGCGGCGTGCCAGCAGGCGTTTGAGATAGCCGAGGAGGAAATCGATATTGAGGCTGCGCTCGTGCGCTTCATCAAGGATGATCGTGTCATAGGCGTTGAGCCAGGGATCGGACTGGGTCTCGGCGAGCAGGATGCCATCCGTCATGAACTTGACCAGCGTTTGCGGTGACACCTGCTCGGCGAAGCGAACCTGGTAACCGATCAGGGCGCCGACTTCGCTGCCAAGCTCGGCGGCAACGCGTCGCGCAACGCTGCGTGCGGCGACGCGACGCGGCTGGGTGCAGCCGATCAGGCCGACGCGGCCACGCCCGGCGGCGAGGCACAACTTTGGCAATTGTGTACTTTTCCCGGAACCGGTCTCGCCGGCCAGCACGACCACCCGGTGCGCGCCGATCGTGCGCACGATCTCGTCCGCACGCGCCGCGATCGGCAGGTTTGCGTCGACGCGGATCTCCGGCACGCGCGCAACGCGAGCTGCATAGCGTGCGCGCGCCGCATCCACGCGTCCGCGCCACGCGGCCAGCGCCTCGGCGTCCTCGCCGAGACGTTGCAGCGCCTGCCGCAGGGGCCGCCGGTCGCGCAGCATGGTCTCGTCGAGCAGCGGCAGCAGTGCGGCGAATTGCGGCTTCAGCGACGTGGATCCGGACTTGGGGAAATCGTGGCGCTTGCGCATCGGTTCAGCGCCGGGCATCGACCAGGGTCATGGGAATTCACATATTTTCGGCGTTCGCGCCGGCGCGACGCAATCGGCTGAATTGCAGAATACCCTACCCGCGTCCGCAACTTCATGCAGATCGCAGTCTGGCGGCTGCACAAGGTACCGCAATCGCAGCAGTCATAACGTCGATTTAATGGCACGGAACTTGGAACCGGCTGAACGAGCGCGGCAAGCGCGCCATCGACCCCATCAACGAGGAAAGAACATGAGCAAGGATACCGCTACTCTGAACGACATGATCGAGGTACTCAACGACGGCAAGAAATTCTATGAGGAAGCCGCAACGCAAATCAGGCGCGCCGACCTGAAGGCGTTGTTCAGTCGCATGGCGCGTACCAAGGACTCGATAGCGAGCGATTTGCGCACCGCCGTCGTGGCCAGCGGCGCCAAGCCCGCCGAAGGCGGAAGCTTTGCCGGCGCCCTGCGCACAGCCTACGCCGAAATCGCGACCAAGCTGAGTTCCGACAAGGACTACACCTATATCGCCCAGCTTGAGGAATTCGAGGATCGCATCCTGCACGCGTTCCAGAATGCACAATCCAAGTCGGAAGATGAGGGCGTGCGCACGATCGCGCAGCGCTACATGCCGGAAGTGATTCGCGACCACAATGAAATGCGTGGACTGAAGCAGGCCAAGGCCGCGTAGTGGGTTTTTGAGTCAAAGTGCGCCGCCGCCGTCATTGGCGGCGGCGCTATTTCTGCGGCTGGCTTTGGGCCGGCGGATTTTTCCAGGCCGTCGCAGTCTGAGCGGCCGATGGCAGGTCGGCATCACTCCAGCCGCCGCCGAGCGCCTTGACCAGGGCGACGCTGTCGGTCAGGCGGGTGCCAAGGATGCTGATGGCATTGCGTTCGTTGGAATACGCCGTCGCCTGCGCGGTAATCACGTTGAGATAACTCACCGTGCCGGCGCGATACTGGTTCGTGACGATCTTCAGCGCTTCTTCCGCGGCCTTGACCGCTTCGGCCTGCGCAGCAGCTTCGCTTTCAAGAATGCGCAAGGCGGCAAGATTGTCTTCCACATCCTGGAAGGCAGCCAGTGCGACTTCGCGATAGTTCGCAACCGCCGCGTCGTAGGCAGCACGCGCCTGCCCGGTCTGGGCACGCCGCGCACCGCCGTCGAACAAAGTCTCGGCGAGCTGCGGTCCCAGCGACCAGAACCGGCTTGGCGCAGTAAGCCATTGGGAAAAGCTGGAGCTTTGGTAGCCGCCTTCTGTCGAGAGGGTCAGGCTTGGAAAGTACGCGGATTCGGCAATTCCGATCTGCGCATTCGCCGCGGCGGCCTGGCGTTCGGCGACGGCGACATCGGGCCGGCGCTCAAGCAGTTGAGACGCCAGACCCGCCGGAATCTCCGGTGGCTGTACGGTGAGTGCCCGCGTCGCGATCGACATGTCGGCCGGTGTCTTGCCGACCAGCAACGCGATTGCATGTTCGAGCTGCGCGCGGGAAATGCCCAGATCGATCGCCTGCACCTGCGCCGTCTTCAGCTGCGTGTCGGCCTGCACCACGTCGGCGCGGGCGGCGACGCCGACGTTGTACTGGTTCATGGTCAGCTGCAGCGACTTGCGATACGCCTCCACGGTATCGACGAGCAGGCGTTTCTGCTCATCGACGATGCGCAGCTGGAAATAGTCCTGGGCCAGTTCCGCGTGCAGGCTCAGGCGCATGGATTCCAGCGTCGCCGCGCTGGCCTGGGCATTCGCCGCCTGTTCCTCGACGGTACGCCGCACCTTGCCCCACAGATCAGGCTCCCACGATGCGGTGAACGGCAGCGAGTAGTTGTTGCTCGGATGCGAAGAGCCGGTATTGGTCGTCGTGGACGTGGTGCTGCCGATCACGGTACCGCCGGATATGATGCTGCCCGAGTTGCCATAGCGTCCGGACCGCGTCGCCGACGCGCTCACGCCCACGGTAGGAAAATAGTTCGCGCGCGCGCCACTGACCAGGGCGCTGGCCTGGCGATACTGTGCTTCGGCCTGCACCAGACTCTGGTTGGCGGCGTCGACCTGCTGCTCCAGTTCGTTCAGCGTGGTGTCGCCGAACGCTTCCCACCACGCGCCGCGCTTGATCGCGTCACCGGGTTGCGCCTGCTTCCAATCGGAATTTTCCTTGTAGGCGGTTTCCGCCGCGGTGACCGGCTTCTTGTAGTCCGGACCGACGGCGCAGGCGCACAAGACCGCGCCCGCCGCAATGGCGACGGAAAGCCGCGCCGAATTCATCAAGTGTGTGATTTTATATTTTCTGCTCATGTTTGATCGCATTCAGACCGCAGCCTGCGGGGCGGAGCCTTCCGGTGCGCGATAGATACGCGCCCAGCCACGCTTGCACCAGAGACGGAAACGCTCAAGGTAGAGGTATACCACCGGCGTCGTGTACAAGGTCAATAGCTGGCTGACGAGCAATCCGCCGACGATGGAGATGCCGAGCGGACGCCGCATCTCGCTGCCTTCGCCAAATCCGATCGCCAGCGGCAGCGCACCGAGCATTGCCGCCATCGTGGTCATCATGATCGGGCGGAAGCGCAGCAGGCAAGCCTGGAACACGGCATCGTGCGCGCTCAGGCCATGCTGACGTTCTGCATCGAGGGCGAAATCGATCATCATGATTGCGTTCTTCTTGACGATGCCGATCAGCAGGATGACGCCGATGAACGCAATGACGCTGAACTGACTGCCGCATACGAGCAGGGCGAAGATAGCGCCGACCCCGGCCGAGGGCAGGGTCGAGAGAATCGTCAGCGGATGCACGTAGCTTTCATATAGCACTCCGAGCACGATGTAGATCGCGATCAGCGCGGCAAGAATCAGCCATGGCTGACTGCTCTGTCCCTGCTGGAAGGCATTCGCGTTGCCGGCGAATCCGCCGTGGATGGTGGCCGGCACACCGATGCGCGACATCGTTTTGGCGATCGCATCCGAAGCCTCGCCCAGGCTGATGCCGTCGGCCAGGTTGAACGAAATGGTGGTCGCGACGAACTGACCCTGATGGTTTACCGCGAGCGGCGTCGTGCCAAGCCCGTAGCTCGCGAAAGCCATCAGCGGCACCATCTTGCCGGACGTACTCTGTACGTAGATGTCCTTGAGGGACTCCGGATCCTGCAGGAACTGCGGCGCGATTTCCATGACCACGAAGTACTGGTTCAACGGCGCATAGATCGTGGACGCGTTGCGCTGGCTGAAGGCATCGTTGAGCACGTTGTCGATAGCCTGCGTGGTGACGCCCAGTCGTGCAGCGGTCGCGCGGTCGAATGTCAACGCCGTCTCCAGACCCTTCACCGACTGATCCGAATTGACGTCTGCCAGTTCGGGCAGGTTCGTGAACGCCTCGCGGATCTTGTCGCCCCAGGTGCGCAGATCATCGAGGCTGTCGCTCTGCAGAGTGTACTGATACGTTGCACTGCTCTGACGTCCGCCGACGCGGATATCCTGCGCCGCCTGCAGGAACAGTTGCGCTCCCGCCACGTCGCTCAACTTGGTACGCAGGCGGCTGATCACGCGGTCGGCAGAGATGCCGCGCTGGGCGAGCGGCTTGAGTGAGGCAAACATGAATCCGCCATTGCGCTGGCCGCCGCCGGTGAAGCCGGCGACGTTGTTGACGGCCGGATCGCTTTTGACGATATCCATGAATTGAATCATCTTCTTCGACATCAGCTGGAACGAGATGCTCTGGTCAGCCTGCACACCGCCGACCAGGACTCCCGTATCTTCGGTCGGGAAGAATCCTTTCGGTACGATGATATACAAATATACATTAAGGCAAACCGTCACCAGCAGGATGAACATCGTCAGCAACGGCCGCCCCAGTGCCCAACCCAGCGTGCGCTTGTACAGGGCCAGCATGCGGTTGAATACACGCTCGCTGAACGCGAAGAACTTTCCGGGCTTGCGCTCCGGGTCGTGGCGCAGCAGGCGCGAGCACATCATCGGCGTCGTCGTCAGCGAAACCACCAGCGATACCAGGATCGCCACCGACAGCGTGATCGAGAATTCGCGGAAATAGCGGCCGACCAGTCCACCCATCAGCAGAATGGGAATGAACACGGCAATCAGCGACAGGCTCATCGACAACACGGTGAATCCGACCTCGCGCGCGCCCAGCAGCACGGCCTCCAGGCGCGACATGCCCGCCTCCATGTGCCGCGATATGTTCTCCAGCACGACGACCGCATCGTCGACCACGAAGCCCGTGGCCACGGTCAGCGCCATCAGGGAAAGGATGTCCAGGCTGTATCCGGCCAGATACATGATCGAGAACGTGCCGATCAGCGAAACCGGAACGGCCACCGCGGGAATCAGGGTTGCCCGCCAATTGCGCAGGAAGACGAAGACGACCAGGATGACCAGCAGCACCGCGATGATCAGGGTCACTTCGACATCATGCAACGAGGCGCGGATGGTGGTCGTGCGGTCGATTGCAACGTCGATCTTGATATCGGCAGGTATCGCGGCACGCAGCTGCGGCAGCAGCGCCATGACCCGGTCGATCGTCTCGATGATGTTCGCGTTCGGCTGCTTGTTGATGATGATCAGCACCGCCGGCTGGCTGTTGAACAATCCCAGGTTGCGGATGTCCTGCACCGAGTCGGTCACATCGGCCACATCCGACAGGCGCACCGGCGCACCGTTGGACCAGGAAACGATCAAATTCCTGTATGGCGTCGAATCCAGCCCGGTCTGGTCGTTCGTGTAGATCTGCCAGTGTTTCCCGCCGTCCTCGACGAAACCCTTGGGTCGGTTCGCGTTCGCGTTCTGCAGCGCGATGCGCACGGTATCCAGCGGGATGCCGTACTTGTTTAGCGACAGGGGATTGATATCGACGCGCACGGCAGGCAGGGTCGCACCGCTAACGGTCGCCTGGCCAACGCCCTGGACCTGCGAGATTTTCTGCGCCACGACCGTCGATGCGGCATCGTAGATCTGCCCCGGACTCAAGGTCTTGGAAGTCATGGCCAGAATCAGGATCGGTTGATCGGCCGGGTTGACCTTGCGGTAGGTCGGATTGGTCGGCACGCTGGGCAATTGCGCCAGCGATGCGTTCAACGCAGCCTGCACGTCGCGCGCAGCGCCGTCGATGTCGCGGCTCAAATCAAACTGCAGCGTGACGCGCGTCGAGCTCTGCGAGCTCGACGAAGTCATCTCGGTCACGCCGGCGATGCGACCGAGCTGGCGCTCCATCGGCGTGGCGACCGAAGTCGCCATAGTTTCCGGACTGGCGCCCGGTAGCGAGGCCGATACCGATACGGTAGGAAAATCCACCTGCGGCAACGGTGACACCGGCAGCAGGCTGAACGCGACCATCCCGGCAAGCGCGATGCCGATCGTCAGCAATGTCGTGGCCACTGGCCGCCGGATAAACGGCTCGGACAGGCTTGAGAAGCGGTTGCTCACAGCGGCGCTACCTCGGCGCCTTTAGGCGCTTCACCGCCGAAACGACGCGTCACTCGCGCGGCCAGCCGGTCGAACGCCAGATAGATCACCGGCGTCGTGAACAAGGTCAATACCTGGCTGACTATCATGCCGCCGACGATGGTGATTCCCAGCGGATGACGCAATTCGGAACCCACGCCCGTGCCGAGCATCAGCGGCAAGGCGCCGAACAGGGCCGCCAGCGTGGTCATCAGGATCGGGCGGAAACGGAGCAGGCAAGCCTGATAGATCGCCTTGCGCGGCTCCATGCCGTGATTGCGCTCGGCGTCGAGCGCAAAGTCGACCATCATGATCGCGTTCTTCTTGACGATACCGATCAGCAGGATGATGCCGATGATCGCGACGATGCCGAGATCGTCGCGCGCGACCATCAGGGCGAGCAGGGCGCCGATGCCCGCCGACGGCAGCGTCGAAAGAATCGTGATCGGATGGATGTAACTCTCGTACAGCACGCCGAGGACGATGTACATCGTTACGATGGCGGCAAGGATCAGCAGCACGGTATTCGTCAGCGAGGCCTGGAATGCCAGCGCCGAGCCCTGAAAGTTCGTGTCGACGCTGGCCGGCATCGCCAGGTCCTTCTCGGTCTGCTTGATCGCCTCGACCGCGGCACCGAGCGATGCGCCAGGGGCGAGGTTGAACGAAATCGTCGTCGCAGGAAACTGGCCGACATGGCTGATCAGCAGCGGCGAGGCGCGCTCGCTCAGCGTCGTCACGGTGTCGATCGGCAACTGTCCGTTGGCTACGGCCGCTTGCGTTGCACCCGAGGTGACTCCCGGCGTCGCGCCTTGCGGCGTGCCTCCCGCAGTCAATCCACCCGAGCCTCCGGCCGATGCGATCGAACCCTGCGGCGTCTGGGTGACGCTGTTCGCGTTGCTCAAACCCGGGATGTAAAGGCGACTGAGCGCCTTGAGCCCTTTCTGGAATTCAGGCTTGACCTCGAGTATGACCCGGTACTGATTGGCCTCGGTGTAGATCGTTGAAATGATGCGCTGGCCAAAGGCGTCATAGAGAATCGCATCCAGCGCCGCAGGAGTGATGCCGAGCCGGCCGGCAGTATCGCGGTCGATCTCGAGATAGGCCTGCAAGCCCTGCGATTGCAGATCGCTGGCGACGTCGGCCAGTTCCGGTCGCTGGTTGAGTTTGTCGACCAGCTTCGGAACCCAGGTGTTCAAGTCGTCCAGATTGGGCGAGCCAAGAGTGAACTGGTACTGGGTCCGGCTGACGCGGTCCTCGATGGTCAGATCCTGCACCGGCTGCATGTACAAGCGGATGCCGCTCAATTGCGCGGTCGATTTCTGCAGACGGGCGATGACGGTCTCCACGTCGTCGCGCGTGCCATGCGGCTTGAGATTGATCAGGAAGTTGCCGCTGTTGAGCGTGGTGTTGGTGCCATCCACCCCGATGAACGACGACAGCGATGCGACCGCCGCATCCTTCAGGATCACCTGCGCGAGCCGTTGCTGCTGCTCGGCCATGGACGCGAAGGAAATCGATTGCGAGGCTTCGGAAATGCCCTGGATCAGGCCGGTGTCCTGAATCGGGAAAAACCCCTTGGGTATGATGATGTACAGGATCACGGTAAGCACGAGCGTGCCGACCGCGACCAGCAGCGTCGCGGGCTGCCGGTCGAGCACCCAGTTCAACCAGCGGCCGTAGTTGGCGATGATGCGGTCGAACATGGCGCCGGTCTTGCGCGAAAAAGCACTTTCTTCTTCATGCGTGCGGTGCCTGAGTATCTTTGCGCACAGCATCGGTACCAGGGTGAGGGAAACCACCGCCGAGATCACGATGGTCACTGCCAGGGTGATCGCGAACTGACGGAACAGGCGCCCGACCACGTCGCCCATGAACAGCAGCGGGATCAGTACCGCGAGCAGCGAAATCGTCAGCGAGATGATCGTGAAACCGATTTGCTTGGAACCCTTGAGCGCGGCTTCGAGCGGCGAGTCGCCTTCCTCGAGATAGCGCGAAATGTTCTCGATCATCACGATCGCGTCGTCGACGACGAAACCCGTGGAGATCGTCAGTGCCATCATGGTCAGGTTGTTGAGGCTGAAGCCGGCCAGATACATCACGCCGAACGTGCCGACCAGCGACAACGGCACCGAGAAACTGGGAATGATCGTCGCAGGCAGATTGCGCAGAAACAGGAAGATCACCAGTACCACGAGCACCACCGCGAGCATGAGCTCGAATTCGACGTCCTCGACCGAGGCGCGCACGGTCACGGTGCGATCGGTCAGCACGCTCACTTCCACCGAAGCCGGCATCGATTGCGTGAGCGAAGGCAGCTTCTTCTTTATCTGGTCAACGACCTCGATCACGTTCGCGCCGGGCTGACGCTGGATATTCATGATGATGCCCGGCTGCGTGTCCTTCCATGCGGCAAGCTTGTTGTTTTCAGCACCGTCAACGATGTCCGCCACATCGGCAAGATGCACCGGCGCGCCACTCTTGTATGCAATCACGATGTCGCGATACGCACTTGCCGATTTGAGCTGATCGTTCGCATCGATCGTGTACGACCGCGTCGGTCCGTCGAAGCTGCCCTTGGAGCTGTTGACGTTGGCGTTGCTGATCGCATTGCGCAGATCCTCCAGGCTCATGCCGTAGGCGGCAAGCGCGGTAGGGTTCGCCTGGATGCGCACTGCGGGACGCTGGCCGCCCGACAACGTGACCAGGCCCACGCCATCGATCTGCGAGATCTTCTGCGCAAGCCGTGTATCGGCCAGATCCTCGATCTGGGTCAGTGGCAACGTCTTTGACGTTAGCGCCAGGGTCAGAATCGGAGCGTCGGCCGGATTGACCTTGCTGTAGATCGGCTGCGAGGGCAGGTCGGCAGGCAGAAAGGTGCCGGCCGCGTTGATTGCCGCCTGTACTTCCTGCTCGGCGATATCGATGCTCAGATCGAGGCTGAATTGCAGCGTCACCACCGACGCGCCGGCCGAACTGGTCGACGACATCTGATTCAGGCCGGGCATCTGGCCCAGCTTCTGCTCCAACGGCGCCGTAACCCCAGAAAGCATGACTTCCGGACTTCCGCCTGGATACAGCGTCGTGATCTGGATCGTCGGATAGTCGACTTCGGGCAGCGCCGACAGCGGCAGGAACCGGTAAGCGAGAATGCCGACCAGCAGGATCGCCACCATCAACAATGATGTGGCGACCGGGCGCATGATGAAGATGCGTGAAGGGTTCATGCCCGAGTGCCGCCTTGTTCGACTCTCTCCTGGCGCGGCGCGCGCGCGGACTCCGTCTGCATCGGCCGCTCCTGCGTCATTGCCGATTCCCGCCATTGGCCGGCTTACCGTCCGCGCCCGCCGGCGGACTCGACGGATTCGCCGGCGGCGCAGCGCTACCGCCGGATGGATTCGGATTGGCAGGGTTGCCGGCAGGCGGGTTCGCAGCGTCACGATGATGGCCCTGCCCTTGCCCATGTTGGCCCTGGCCATTGCCGCTGGCGGCCGGTTTTTGTGCATTGGCAGAAGGCGGCGGAGCATCACCGGGCAGTTCCACCTTGCTGCCGTCACGCAACCTGTCCGCGCCGCTCGTCACCACGACGTCGCCGACTTGAAGGCCATCGGTTACCGCCACGCGCTCGCCTTCCGTCGGACCTGTCTTGATGTTGCGCACTGTCACGGTCTTGTCTGGCTGGACGACATACACGAACAGGCCGCCCGAACCGCGCTCGAGCGCCGACGTCGGAATGATCGTTGCGTCGTGCATGACGTCCAGCAGCAAGCGGATATTGACGAACTGATTCGGGAACAGGCTTTCGTCGTCGTTGCCGAACTCGGCCTTGGCATTTACGGTGCCGGTGGTCGTGCTGATCAGGTTATCCAGACTGGCCAGCGAACCGCTGGCCAGTTTATTCTGCCCGGATCGATCGTACGCATCCGTACTGAGCTTGTCGCCGGCATGCATCTTCTTCAACACGGACGGCAGGTTGTCCTCGGGCAGCGTGAACAGCACGTCGATAGGCTTCAATTGCGTGATTACGACGATGCTGCTGCCGCTCGCCTGCAGATTGTTGCCCGGATCGACCTGGCGCAGCCCGACACGCCCCGTCACCGGCGCAACGATGCGCGTATAGGCGAGATTGATCTTGGCGTTGTCGATCTGACCCTGATCGACTCTCACCGTACCCTCGTATTGGTGCACCAGCGATTGCTGTGAATCCAGTTGCTGCTTGGCGATCGAATCCTGCTTGAACAGGGTTTGATAGCGGTCAAGATCGATCCTCGCTTCTGCAAGCAGGGCCTCGTCACGCACCAGCGCTCCCTCGGCCTGGGTCAGCGCGGCCTGATAGGAACGCGGATCGATCTCCGCAAGCAGGTCACCCTTGTTGACCGCCTGTCCTTCCTTGAAATCCACGCTGAGCAGCTGGCCGACGACCTGCGCGGTGACCGTGACGTTGCGCAAGGGTGTCACCGTGCCCAGCGCGTTGAGGACGATATTGATGTCGCCCTTGGCCACTGTCGCCGTGGCCACCGGCATGGGCAGACCGCCCGGCGCACCGGAACGTCCGCCGGCTCCGAAACGTCCGCCGCCCTGGGCTGGCGCCTGGCTGTGCGCCAGCCAGTAGGCGACGGACGCGATGACGAGCGCCGCAATGACGATGATGATCACGGCCAGCCAGGTTTTCTTCCGCGGCGGCCGGCGACCGCTACTGTCGTACTCGTCGAATTGTTTGCTCATGTGGGTAGGCGCGACCGTGGGATAATCAGGGAGGAATCGGGAAATCGGGATTTTACAGCGAGTGACAGATTACTCCGTCGGGTATCGCAAGGGGCAACGACCGCTTTTGCAAGATCTACACGCCTCGGCGCACCGCGGCGCACACCTTAACTTGCGCCCGGCAGATCAAGGGTTGTCGCCGCGTAAAACGCTGTAACCAGATGTAAAGCGCCCGTGGTCGCGGCAGAATGGGCCATTGGCCACCACTGATTCCGACTTTGCCGAATCTCTCACCCACCCGGCGAACGTACCGCCACGGCCCGCAGGAACTGGCACGCATGCTGGCGTGGCTGCGCGTATGCGCGGTTATCGGCCAGGCGCTGACCGTCATCGTGGTCGCCCGGGTACTGGCATTTCCGATTCCGCAGCTGCGCTTGTTCGCGGGGATCGGCGTGCTCGCGCTGTTTGCCGCGCTGGTCCTGCTGCGCCTGCGCCGGCAATGGCCGGTGCGCGAAGCCGAAGTGGTCGCTCACCTGGCCGTCGACATCGCTGTACTTTGCTATCTTTTATACTTTACCGGCGGCGCGACCAACCCTTTCATCTCGCTCTACATCATGCCGATCGCGTTCGCCGCAATGGCCTTGTCCGCACCTTGCCTTGTCGCCGTCGTGCTGCTGGCTGGCAGCGCGTACGCCGTTTTGATGTTCGGCTACGTGCCATTGCCGGCAATCCATGCGCACGATGCGCAGTTCAGTCTGCATGTACTGGGCATGGGCATCAACTTCGCAATCAGTGCCCTGCTGCTGGGTTTCTTCATCCAGCGCCTGGCCGCAGAACTGCGCGCACGCGAAACCTCGGCGCAAGGCCTGCGCGAGCGCGCGCTGCGCGACGCAGGCATCCTGGCGATCGCGACCCAGGCCGCTGGCGCCGCGCACGAATTGAATACGCCGCTGTCCACCATACGCACGCTGTTGACCGACTTGCGGCGCGAGCACGTCAACGACGTGCGGCTGGACGACGATCTCGCGCTGCTGGCAAATCAGGCCGATCGCTGTCGCGATATCCTGCGCGAGCTGGTCGATGTCGGTACGGCTCCGCTCAATGATGCGACGCAGACGCTGACACTGGCCGGGTTCGCGACCGACTGTGCCGACCGCTTTCGCCTGCTGCGGCCGGACATCGATCTGGCCATGACCCTGGACGACGACCGCTGCGCGATCTCGCTGCTGCTGGCACCGGATTTGCGCCACGCCGTCATTGCCCTGCTCAACAATGCAGCCGATGCGTCAAGCACGAATAAGGGCTCACCCGTGGAATTTTCCGCAAGGCTCGACGGCGATGCCGTCGAATTCGCCGTGCGCGACCGTGGCTCCGGGCTCGCACCGGACGCACGTGCTGCTGCGGGCCTGCGGTTTTTCTCGGACAAGCGCGACGGCCTGGGCCTTGGTCTCGTGCTCGCCAATACGACGGCCGAACGCCTCAACGGCACTCTGAGCGTAGTCTCGCGCGCCGGCAGTGGCACTCTGACACGCTTGCGCGTGCCGCTGGACAGCATCGAAAATCGTCGCCATGCAAGCTAGTACGACTCTGCGCAGCGTGCTGGTGATCGACGACGACCTCGTATTCGCCCGCGTGCTGGCCCGTGCACTGGATGCACGCGGCTTCATCACCTGCGTGGCCCACGGTGCAGCTGCGGCGGTGGCCGCATGCCAGCGCACGCAACCAAGTTACGCCGTGCTCGACCTCAGACTCGGCGCGGACAACGGGCTCAAGCTCATTCCCGAGCTTAGGGAAATCGCGCCCCACATGCGCATCCTGTTGTTGACAGGCTATGCCTCGATCGCGACCGCCGTCGAGGCGATCAAGCGGGGCGCCGACGACTATCTGGCCAAACCAGTGGATGCCGACGCGGTCGTCGCGGCGTTGTTGAATTCACCGGACGCGGATGCGCAAAGCCCGGGATCGCCACCGGAGAAAGCACCATCGCTCAAGCGCCTGGAGTGGGAGCAAATCCAACGTGTCCTGAATTCATGCGGCGGCAATGTTTCGCTGGCTGCACAGAAGCTCGGGCTGCACCGGCGCACCCTGCAACGCAAGCTGGCCAAACGTCCGGTGCGCGAGTCGCCTTGAGCGCCGCGACAAAATGTCGCATTGCCGACCGGGATCCTTGTGCCGTCTCTCGTGCACACTCAGAAGAGGACGCATGCGCGCACTGGCGCCGGACTGGGGTTGTTTCAGCCAGGCGATGCTGCAATTGCCGCTGCAGTCGCGCGACGATTTCAACCCCGGTGCCGGCTTCAATGCGAACCTCGGCCTGCGCTATACCGCCAGCGAAACCTTCGTGCCGCAACTGCACTCAATGCGCGCGTCGAGAAACGCTGGCAGGGACTCAATGCCGACATCGAAAACAGCGGCGCGACTCTCGTCTAACGGAGTCCCGGCATGACCTGGAAACTCAGCCGCAAGTTTTCCGCCTATGGCTTTTTTCCAGGTGCCTTTGTACCAGCGCGTGAACGGCCTGCAGATCGAAGCGACGCAGTTCGTCTCGGTCGGCGTCCACTATCACTTCTAGGCCCCTCTTCCGTGTTCGGAAGGAGGCTGAAGCCGAGGCCACTTCAAGCGCGCGCACCGCTATTTCTTTTTCTTCGCGCCCGCGGACGCAGGCTTGCCCTTCGCGGCCGGCGCGGCCTGATCCGGACGGTAGTCGCCGATGATGCCCTTCACCGGGCAAATGCTGAAAATCGGACATTTGCGGCAACCGACCGCGAGTGCAACGGGACACAGGACGACCATCGCCTTCTCACCCTCTTCGTGGTCGCCATACTCTACTCTCATTGCATCGCGATCAGTGCCGAGAGAATGGCCCTGTTCCGCCCACGACTCCACGACGCACCGACGGACTTGCCGGGCGCCGCAATCCTTGCAAGTTGGCGGCCACAGCCGGCACAGCCGGTCGCGACAAGTGCAGCCCACCGGAACGGGCTTCGAGTCCGAATCCAACGTGTAGGTTCGATCCCCGGAAAATCTCGTTGCTCAAACCGGCGCCGCCTGCGGAAACCGTATCGTCGCCGTGGTGCCGACGCCGAGCCGGCTGTGCAGCTCGATGGGCCAGCCGAAACGATCGGACAGACGGCGCACCAGGGTCAGGCCGACGCCGTGACCGCCGCGCGTGCTGCGGTTGCCGCGGAAGTATGGCTGGAATGCCTGCTTGAGCTCATCCGCGCTCATGCCGATGCCGCTGTCCTGCACGCTGACGAAGTCGGCGCCGACCACGATCTGCACCTTGCCCGCTTCGGTATACAGGCACGCGTTGCGGATCAGATTGCTCACCATTGCGGCAAACACCTTCGGCGGCGCATGCAGGGCGAATGCCGACTGCTCGTCGAGCGCCATCGTGACCTGCTTGCCTTCGAGCAGGGGCTGCGCGCGCTCGATCTCTTCGCGCACGGCATCGTTGACGACGAAATCCTCTTCCGGCAGGCCGGTGTCGGATTCGCGCGCCAGAATCAGGAAGGCCTCGATCATCGCTTCCATGTCGCGCACGGAGCGCTTGATGCGCAGCACGGTGCGCTCGGCGAACGGTGGCAGTTCGTCTTCGAGCAGGACATCGGCGGCGATCTTGATCACGGTCAGCGGACTGCGCAGCTCGTGACTGGCGTCGCGGGTGAAGTTGCGTTCGCGCTCGACGAATTCCTCGATGCGGCTGGCGAAGCTGTGCAGGGCGCCGGCCAGGGTTTCCACGTCGCCATCCGGATCGCTGGAAAGATTGCGCGGATCGATCGCGGCAAGATCCGGTCGCTTCGGGTCCCAGTCGCGCACCACCTTGGCCAGGATGATCACCGGCGACAGCGCACGTCGCGAGGCGCGGTAGGTGAGCCAGGTCGTGATGTAGATGATCAGCAGCACGACGATCAGCGGCACGAAGCCGAACAGGAACGCCAAGCGCCCGACCTGCTCCTGGTTGAACACCAGATACAACCGCCCCGGCGGCCCGTCGGAGACCAGCACCAGCACGTTGCCGCCCGCATGCTGGATACGGTGATAGCCCGGTGCGAGTGCGCGCAGGGCTTCGGGTAGTTGCTTCTTGTCCGCGCCCGGCGCCAGCAGATAACCGGTCATGTTGTTGGTGTCGGGCACCGGGGCCTGCGCATCGTGCTCGACGCGCTGCCAGTAGTAGGTGGCCTCGCCACCGAGTGCGCGCTTTATCAATACGTCTTCCAGCACCGTGGCCGCGCCGTAGACGCCGAGAATCGTCGCCATGCTGATCGCGGCGACCTGGAGGACGTAAACCGCCCAGATCTTGCGGCGGATGCCGGTGCGGGGCACGCGCGGGCGCAGACGTCAGGCGGTCCTGCTGGCCGCGATCTCGGCGTCGAGATCGGCCAGCCGGTAGCCGGCGCTGTGGATCGTGTGCAGCAACGGCTTCTGGAAAGGCTTGTCGATAATTTTGCGCAAATTATACAAATGACTGCGCAGCGTATCCGAATCGGGCAACAGGTCGCCCCAGACTTCGCGTTCGATATCGCGCCGGCTGACCACCCGCGGCGATTCGCGCATGAGGATGCCGAGCAGCTTGAGCCCGATCGGCGATACCAGCAGTTCCTGGCCGGCGCGGGTCAGGCGCAGGGTCGCGGTGTCCAGCACCAGATCGCCGACACTGAGCAGTTCCGCGCTGACCTGGCGGCGGTCGCGCCGGATCAGCGCACGCACGCGCGCCTCGAGTTCGCGGATTTCGAAAGGCTTGACCAGGTAATCGTCGGCGCCGGCATCCAGGCCGATCAGCTTGTCCTCGAGCGTGTCGCGCGCGGTGAGCATGAGCACCGGCGTGGATTTTTTCGCGTCGGCACGCAGTTTGCGGCACAGATCCAGGCCATCCATGCCTGGCAGCATCAGATCCAGCACGATCACGTCGTAGCTGTTGGCCACCGCCAGATGCAGCCCGGTCACGCCATCGGCAGCGTAATCGATGCTGTAGCCGCGGCGTTCAAGAAATTCGCCGACCATTTCAGAAATGCCGCGATTGTCCTCGATCAGCAGGATCAAACCGGCCTGTTCCTCGCGCTGCTTCATGCCACGCTCCGTCGGATTCACATTTGTGAAGGCTGCCCGACGGCAGGTGAGAGGCGCGTGAAGGGCACCTTCAGGATGGACTTATGCGCCGCAGGATGCGCAATCCCGGCCACGCCAGCGCGCCGACAAGCAGACCCGGCAGCCAGCCCGGCAGAGCCGGCACAGGAACCGGCGGCGGCGACACCACCGCGCTTTCATAGGCGCCGATGTCGGGACCTGCGCCGACCACGCGCGGAAATCCGGCGCCGCGCTGATCGGTCGCAAGATTCGCCACGTCGTTGCCCATATTGATCGCCGGGCTGCCTTGCGCGAGCGCGTGCGTGCGCGTCGGGCCGCCATTGTGCGCCAGCGGCAGCAGGTTCGGTTCGGCATGCAGGGTATCGCCGGGCAACGCGGCGGCGGCAGCGGCCGTCACGACGAGATTGTTCGCGCCGGAAATCGTCTGTGTCATTTGAACCGCGATATCGGCCGCCCCGCTGCCGGCGGCATTGTCGGCCACGATCGTGCTTTGCAACTCGAAACTCTGCGGTGTGCCGGCCACATAGATGCCGCCGCCCTTGAACGCACTGTTGTGCGCAATCGTGCTGTTGCTGACGCTCATCGCGTCAGACATCCGCACGAAGATCCCGCCGCCAGACTTGTTCTTCGCGATGTTTCCGGAAATCGTGCTGTTGGTGACGAAGAATCCGGCATGGCTGGCAATGCCGCCGCCGGTGCCGGACGAATAATTGCCGTCGATCGTGGAACGCAGCGCATAGCCGCCGTTGTCGGCAAAGATGCCGCCACCGGTATCGTAGCTGCCGAACGGATTGGCCGCGTCAAGGGTCGCACCGTTGCCGCTCACGCTGCTGTCGTACAAGGCCGCGGTGCCATGATAGGCGAAGGCGCCTCCACCGTAGGATGCCGTCAGCGTATTGAGGTTGGTGCCCCGCGCCACATTGCCGGATAGTGTACTTGTATATAGTGTTACGCCACGGGCGATGATGCCGCCGCCGTAGGCACCTTCGCCGTTGGCCACACAGCCGCTTACCGTGCTGTGGTCGAGCGTAATGTAGCCATTGGATGCGATGCAGCCGCCGGCGGCCACCTTGTAGCCGCTGCGGACGTTCACCCCGTTGCGCACGGTCAATGCATTCAGACGCAATTCGTAGTAGCCGTAGTGCACGAAGACGCGATCGGCACCTGCGCCGTCGATGGCCAGCGCGTTCTGGCCCGGGCCGCTGATGGTCAAGGTGTCGGCCATTACCGGGATTGCGCCCTGGGCAAGCGTGATGACGCTGCAGGTCAGCGCGCCAAGATCGATCGTGTCGCCCTCGCTCGCGGCAGCCACGACGTTGCGCAGCGTGCCGCTGCCGTTGTCGTCGGCGCAACTCGTCACCGCTGTGGTTGCCGCGGGGGCCCGGATCGCCGAAGCCGGTTTCACGCGCGCAGCCTTCAATGCAAGCATGAAGGCTGCGACGCCGCTGCCGTCGCCGGGAATCCACGCCGGCGACATGGAAACGCCAAAACCGGCATTGCGCCCGGCCGCAGCAGCACCAGCCTGCGCCGTGCCGACGCACGCCAGCATCAACGCGGCCGCCAGCGGTATCAGGGAAAAATCAGACGCGGATCGCGCCACGCGTGAATTCATGAAAACATGCCCCGTGACCACCCCGGTCGGCGCGAATGTAGCACCCGTTGCGGCCGCAACGAAGCACCTGGACCCGGAAAGTGTGAACTGCCCGCTTGCGCCGCGTGTTGCGCCGCGACTATCGTAGCGCGGGAATCCCGGACGGTAGGCCAAATGTCATTTGCCGAAAAACGCCGACATCCGCGTCTGGCGATCTATTCCGCAGCGTTCGCGGTGACCGACGGCCAGGGCTACCTGTCCGACGTCAAGGATCTGTCGCAGGGCGGCGCCTGCATCGGTCGGCCCAAAAACTGGCCCGACAAGTTGCATGAAAACTGCCGCGTGTTCTTCATCTTCGACCAGGAAACCGTGATCGGCATT
The DNA here is from genome assembly GCA_031291055.1 of Rudaea sp. Taxonomy (GTDB): domain Bacteria; phylum Pseudomonadota; class Gammaproteobacteria; order Xanthomonadales; family Rhodanobacteraceae; genus Rudaea. The sequence goes on from JARLJU010000325.1 coordinate 27,609, forward strand.
GATGTGCGCATCGCACGATCGGGCACCGAGGATCTGGGTCTGGAATTCCTGCCCGGGCAGGACCAACGGGTCGAAAGCCTTTTGTACGAATCACGTTTTCTGGATCGCGAAGCCTTGTAGGCTTTGGACAAACGCCGCTGCTACGCTTTGGGGCATTCTTGTCCCGGGATGTCCGCAATGCTCGACTACGTCGCCCCCATCCTGCTGCTCATCGGTTCAAACGTGTTCATGACCTTTGCCTGGTACGGTCACCTGAAATTCACCGACCGGCCGCTGTGGATCGTGATCATCGTCAGTTGGGGCATCGCGTTTTTCGAGTACTGCCTGCAGGTACCGGGAAACCGCATCGGTTACCGGGTCTACAACCCGGCGCAACTGAAGACGATCCAGGAAATCATTACCCTGGGCGTGTTCGTGGTTTTCTCGGTAACCTATCTTGGCGCGACCGTCCGCTGGAACCACATCGTCGGCTTCGCCCTGATCGTCGCGGCGGCATTCTTCATCTTTCTGGATTAGCGTGAACGGGCTGACGGACTGGGCGCCGCGACGGGTGCAGAATAACGCCGTCCGGCAAATCGAGCTTGCCATGTCTTGTTGCCCGCATCGTCGATTCCTTGCTGCCATGAGTGCCGCCTTGCTGCCGTGCGCCGTGCTTGCACAGGCGACTTTCGATTGCGCGGCGCCGTCCGCGCCGGTTCTGGATAACCCGGTCGTGCTCGGCAACGGCGCCGCAGGCAGCGTAACCACCGGCACCTTGCAGAATGCGCTCGATGCCGGCGGCGATATCCGCCTGAATGTCGGCACGAGTACGATCGCCCTGACACAGGAACTCGTCGTCAGCGTGTCCACGACGCTGGATGCCGGCGGCGCGACCCTGTCCGGTGGCAACGCGCACCGGGTGCTGCATGTAAGCAATCCGAACAACCTGACTTACACGTTCAATTTGCTCAATGCCACGATCAGCGGCGGCAATTCGCGCAACGCTGGAACCACCGTGACTGACCAGAGTGGCGCAGGTCTGTGGAAGCCGAGTGTCAACGAGGCCTGGCAAGCCGTCACGATCCGCATCTTCAATTCGCATTTCGCCGGCAACACGGCGGTTCAGAGCGCACAGGACGATGGCGGCGGTGGCGCCTACGTCACGGGTGCCGCGGAATTCAGCGTCATCGATTCGGTTTTCGACAACGACGACGGCTCGAATGGCGGCGCCGCATATTCGCTCGGATCCAAGACGGTGAATTTCTTCGATTCCACATTCAGCAACAATACCGCGACCGGTTCCGGCGGCAATCCCGGCAACGGCGGCAACGGTGGAGCGATCGGCGTGGACGGCGATGCACGCAACGTGAATTTTTGCCGGGTGCGGATACTCGGCAACAGCAGCAATGCCTATGGCGGGGGATTTTTCACAACGACTTACAGCGCAGCCAGTTTCACCCGGATTCTGGATTCGACGTTCGACAGCAACGCCAGTGTCGCGACCAACAAGCTCGCCGGCGGCGCCTATATCCAGGGCAGCCCGATCACGATCCAGGGCAGCACCTTCAGCAACAACCAGGCGGCTGGGTATACCGGTCTTGCATTGTTCGGCCAGGGTGGCGTGCTGACTGGCGATATCACCAATTCCACATTCGCCGGGAATACAGCGAAGACCGGCTTGGGTGGCGGCCTGTCGATTCAGGCCGCAACCAGCCTCACGCTGCAAAATCTGACCATCGCCAACAACAGCGCACCCTGCACAGGCTGCTTCGCCGCCGGGATTTCCAACGATTCCAGCCCGCTGACGCTGCGCAACGTCATTTTTTCGAACAACACCGGCGGCAACATCTTCAATCCGTGGGCGATGCAGACTCCGGCGACCACCGGCAGCAACAATTTGCAATGGCCACTTTCCCGTGGCAGCGGGCAAAGCGAAATTGCGGCAGCACCAGGAACGACATTCGCCGATGCCTTGCTGCTGCCGCTTGCGGCGAATGGCGGCTATACGCAGACGATGGCATTGCCAGCCAATTCACCCGCCGTCAACGCGGGCACTTCGACCGGCGCGTTGCCCACCGATCAGCGCGGTGTCTCGCGTTTTGGCAACGTGGATATCGGCGCCTACGAATTCGCGCCGGACGAGATCTTCGCGAACGGGTTCGACTAGGGCGCGAAGTGCCGTCAGGCGAACAGCGCACGCACGGCACCGATGACGCCGGCGCCCAACAGTACGACCATCGGTACGGCGCTAAGCAGAAAGCCGATGTGTCGCGCAGACGGATCGCTGACGTAACCGCGCAGATACAGCAGACGTCCGACCAGGAACACCGCACCGATCGCCGCCATCCAGACCGGATTCCAGTATTGCGCGGCAATCCACAGCGACGGCACGAAGATGATCAATACCTCAAGCGTATTCTGCTGCACGCGGAAATAGCGATCGAATATTTCATGCCCGCTCGTGGCCGGCGCGCGGACGCCGTATTTCACGCGCGCCCTGCCGACCAGCCAGCCGAATGCGAAATATTCAAGCAAGGCACACAATGTGACCAGATTGACCCAAGCCATGGCGGATTTCCCGGATGTGGTTTTGCATAACGAAGGCCGGTTTCCCGGAGCGGATTTTTCCTAGAAACGGAGGCGGCCGCTGAGCGTCTGCCAGTACATCACCCAGTCGCCGGCGAAACTGTACAAGGGGTACTTGAACGTCGCCGGCTGGTTTTTCTCGAAGAAAAAATGCCCAACCCAGGCAAAACCATAGCCAAGCAGCGGCACTGCCCACAGCCATAGCCAGTGCTGGGTTGCGCAGGCTGCAATGAACACGAGCAGGACGAGCGAACTGCCGACGAAGTGCAGCCGCCGGCAGGTGCGATCCGTGTGCTCGGACAGATAGAAAGGATAAAACTCGCGGAAACTCGCGTACGCGGCACGCATCGCACGGCCCTGCTGTGGGTTCGGCCGATTCTCCCCCGTGAACCGATCGCCGCGCAAGTCAACCGATCGGCAGGCATTGCGTTTGAACATCACGATGACCGAGCCCGGGAGTTGGACCTGGGGAAAGTCGAACGCACGAGGGACCATGCGTGAACCGGCACCGGATGCCCACGCTTGCGCCACGTGCCCGGGCCTCGCACGGATGCAGGCCCCTTGCCGCGGCGGGCACAACCCCAGCGCCCGCCGCTTTTTTATGCGTGTCAGACAACTGAAAGAAGCTGCCTGCCGTGGTTGTCCGCTACCGCAGCATTCCTAGTCGTTTTCGTGACGCCGCGGCACGGATATTTTTCCCTTGACGCCATGATGGTGGATGTCGCCGCTGCCCGCCGATTGCACGGTGAAATCCCCACCGATGTCGCTGACGTTGACGTCGCCCGAGCCGATCGAGCCGATCACGACGTCGCCACCGGCGCGATTGACGGTGATGTCGCCGGAGCCGACGGATTCCACGCGTACGCTTTTCGCCACGTCGTCGAAGCCCAGATCGCCGGAACCGATGTGGCCGACTTTCACCTCGCCATGCACATTGCGAGCGTGCACGTCGCCGGAACCGGCACGGCGCACTTCCAGGCTGCCAAGATCGTCGGCCTTGACGTCACCGGAGTGCACCTCGACCACCACATCGCTGCTGACGTGATGCACGATCAGGTCACCGGAGTGCGAATCGAAATCCAGCGCGGCGATATCGGCGATATCGGCATCGCCGGAACTGGCCTTGACCTCGACCGGCAGCGTGGCAGGCACGCGCACCTCCAGATCGATGTAGGCGTAGTTCGATCCGAACACGCTGAAGGTTTGTGCGCTCGCCTGATTCGGCGTTACCGTCAGCCGATCGCCGTTGCGGCTCTGGTCGATGGTCAGGGCGGCCAATTTGCTTTCTTCGGAGGCACAGGCCTTGCCGCGTACCTCGATCCGGGCGAGGCCGGGCACGCCGCGAGCCTTGAGGTCGCTGGAACCAAGCTTGAGCACCAAGGCATGCAGGCCGGCCGGGTCGATGTCCAGATTGCGTTCGGCGCTGTAACTGCAGGGAAAGGCGGCGAACGCGCTGCCGGCGAACAGGCACAGGATCAGACAGGAAACCAGTCGCATGGATGCTTCTCCTCGGGAATTCATGCCTAGGATGCCGGCAGACGGCTCAGGGTTTAAGCAGGCCGGCCTTGTCGTCGGCTTTGGCGCGGTTCCAGTAAGCGTCCTGCTCGGCCAAGGACTTGCCCTTCAGCGCCGTGCCATCGGCGGCGGCGAGCGCCTCCATGCGCCGGAAGCGCCGCTCGAACTTGGCATTGGCGCCGCGCAATGCGGCCGAGTAGTCCACTTTGGCCAGCCGCGCCAGGTTGACGCAGACAAACAGCACGTCGCCGATTTCATCCTCGATGCGCGCAGGTTCCGCAGTGGTGTCGAGTTCGTGGCGCACTTCCGCCAGTTCCTCGTGAAGCTTGTCGAGCACCGGCCCGGGCTCGCTCCAGTCGAAACCGATCGTGGATGCGCGCTTTTGCAGTTTCAGCGCGCGCTGCCATTCGGGCAGGCCGCGCGGTATGCCGGCGAGCAGGCTGGAATCGCTGTCGCCGCGCTGCTCGCGCTCCTGACGCTTGTGCTCCTCCCAGGCCGCCGTCTGCCCCGCGGCGTTCGCCGTTTTTTCCACTCCCCCGTTTTCGTCCGGAAACACATGCGGATGACGGCGGATCATCTTGGCGCAGATTGTCCGCACCACGTCGTTGAAATCGAACCTGCCGGCTTCCTCGGCCATGCGTGCGTGGAAGACGACCTGCAAAAGCAGATCGCCGAGCTCGTCGCGCAGGTCGGTGAAGTCGCATCTATCGATCGCATCGGCAACTTCGTAGGCTTCTTCGATCGTGTACGGCGCGATCGTGGTGAAATCCTGCTCCAGGTCCCAGGGACAGCCGTGCTCCGGATCGCGCAACGCAGCCATGATGCGCAGCAGATCACCGATGCTGCTCTCAGGCATGCGCCGCCGCTCCGCGAAATAACCCAGCCCAGTCGACGGCCGTGTCGCCGAACGCGAGGAAGTCGGTGTTCAACAACGATTCCTTGGCGTTGTAGCGCAACGGCACACCGGCCATATCGGTGACGCTGCCGCCCGCCTGTTCGAGTACGCACTGACCTGCGGCGGTGTCCCATTCACTGGTCGGACCGAAGCGGATATACAAATCCACTTCGCCGCGTGCGGTTCGACAGAATTTCAGCGACGAGCCGAGAGGTTTTAGTTCGTATGTGCCCAGTACGGCCAATGCCGCGCTCAGCCGCGGATCGGCATGCGAGCGGCTGCCGGCCACCAGCAGCGGCTCGCCGCGCGGACGCGTGCGCAAGTCCACTTTTTCACTTTGTCCAGGATTGGCCATGTAAGCATGACCTCCACGCCAGGCCCAGTACAACTCGTCCAGCGCCGGCGCAAAGACGACGCCAAGCACCGGATGGTGCCCGTGGATCAGGGCGATATTGACCGTGAACTCGCCGTTGCGCTTGACGAATTCGCGCGTGCCGTCAAGCGGATCGACCAGCCAGTAACGTGCCCAGCGCCGACGCTCGTCCCAATCGGCCTGCACCGCGGATTCCTCGGACAATACCGGAATCTGCGGCGTCAGCACGTGCAATCCATCGACGATGGCGCGATGCGCAGCCAGATCCGCCGCTGTCAGCGGCGAATTGTCGTCCTTGCGTTCCACGGCAAATTCACCAGCATAGACTTTCATGATCGCGTTGCCGGCCGTGCGCGCAATCGCGCAGCAGCCGCGCGCCCACTCGGCAAGATCAGACGGGGCGTTGCCCGCGCTCATGGACGCGGCCTGAAGCGGCCGGCCAGAGATTCGCGTGCGATGAACAGCGCCGCGATCGAACGCCCCTCGGTCACTTCGGGTTGTGCGATCAATTCATGCAATTGAGACATTTTCCACTCCACCACTTCGAGTTCTTCCGGCTCATCGCCGGCCAGGCGCTCCGGATAAAGATCACGCGCCAGCACGACGTGCGTCATGCTGGTCATGTAGGCAGGCGACAGCGACAGTGTGGTGAGGATATGCAGATCGCGCGCGCCGAATCCGATCTCCTCCTTGAGTTCGCGATTGGCACCCTGCTCGACCGTTTCGTCACGGTCGAGCCGGCCCTTGGGCAAACCCAGTTCATAGCGATCGATGCCTGCGCCGTATTCGCGCACCAGAAGCACGGTATCGTCGTCGCGCATCGGCACGATGATCACGGCGCCGAGACCGGAACCTTTCAGGCGTTCGTAAGTGCGGCGCTCGCCGTTGGAGAACTCCAGATCAAGCAATTCGACCTTGAGAAACTGGCTGCTTTCGGCAAGACGTGTGGAATGAACGATTGGAGGTTTGCGCATCCGGCAAGTGTAACGCGTTGCGCGGTTTCCTGCGTTTTGGCGCTGCGTGTTGCGGCCGCTCACGTTTTTGTAAGGACAGAGCTTTGAAAATCCAGGCCAGGAAAGAACTGGATTCCCGCCTTCGCGGGAATGATGAGCGCGCCTACGTCATCAGCATCAACGCCTGCGCATGCAACGCCGGCGTGCCCGCCAAGGCACTGGTCGTATCCAGACTCAATTCCGCGCCGGACAGATCGGTGAATATTCCACCCGCCTCGCGCACGATCACGGCGAGTGCGGCGATGTCCAGAATATTGACGTCCGACTCGATCACCAAGTCGATGCAGCCACGCGCAAGCAGGTGATAGTGCAGGAAGTCGCCATAGCCACGGATGCGTCCGCTGCGCCGGATCAGATCGCCGAGCACGGCCCAGCGCGAATCAGTGGTCAGGGTCTTGACGTTGCCGATCGAAATTGCGGTACCTGGGCCGAAATCAGATGTCGTCGCGACACGGATGGGAACTCCATCGAGAAAGGCTCCGCCGCCGCGTCGCGCCCATGCGGTTTCACCGAACTGCGCAGCGCTGGACACGCCCAGAACGAGTTCGCCGCGATGCATCAGCGCGATCTGCGTCGAGAACATCGGATAGCCACGCACGAAGGCCTTGGTGCCATCGATCGGGTCGATGAGCCAGAGAAAATCGCCCTCGCCTTCACGGCCATGTTCCTCGCCATAAAAAGCGTGCTGCGGAAAGCTGCGCCTGAGTATATTTTTTATGATGGTTTCGGCTTCGCGGTCGGCGATCGTCACCGGTGTCGCATCGGCCTTGATCTCGACGGCAACGCCGCTGCGGTAATGCTGCCGGATGACTTGCGCGGCAGCAGCGGCCGCCTCGCGCGCGACACCGAGCGCCTGGTCGAGAAAAGTGGAAAATGCGGCACTCATCGGAACGCGGCCATCAGAAGAGCTTGAGCAAGCCGCCGTGGATGATCAGCAACGAGGTCCCGTCGGCCTGCGCCTGGCCGATATAGCGCAGCGCTTCCATCACCTGGGGATTGTCGTCGCGTGCGGCAAGTTTCGCTTCGGCATCGAAGCTGCCGGCGGCCACCTTGAATGTGCCTGCCACCTGCAGCGGGCCACCCAGATCATGCACGACGCCGGCGATCGAGCCGTCCGGTGCAGACGAGAACGTCGCTTCCAGGTCGCCCAGTTGCGCCTGCGCCGCTCCGGATACTGCAGCATGATTCCAGCGCAGACTGCCGCTGGCATCATCAACCCAGGCGCCGTGCAATTGCGCCCGCGCCAGCTTGCCGTCGATTTCGCCGAGAAGGTCCAGCGCAGGTATATCCAGTGCCGGCGCCGCCATGTGGGCGGGCATGTGGAAGGTCGCATCGCGCACACTGATCGTGCCGCCAACGTTGCGATCGACGGTGCCTGCCGCCGTCACATCGCCACCGTTCAGATCAACGTGCGCCAGCAACTCGCCGCCGAGCAAGGGCGCGGCGTGCAGTTGCCAATCCAGGGCTCCGAGTTCCTGGCCGAATACCTGTGCGCTGGCTGCGTGGCCGTTCCATACACTGCCACTGATGCCGCTGAGTTTGACCGCGCCGAGGCGATCGGCGACCAGCCGGTAGGCATACTCCGCCGGGCAGGTGGCGGCGACCACGGCGGCGATGACCAGCAGGACCACGACAATCAGGATGAGGCTGCGAAAAAGTTTCATTGTGGAAGTCTATAAAGTCGAATGGACAATTTCAGGAGCCGGGAACCCGGCGTCGCCTCAGCGCGCGCTGTCTTCCAGCGTCGCGCGTGCATTGACCAGGCCCAGGCCCTCGACCTTGTCGGCGGAAAAATCGGTCGCCTGCACACCGTAGTCGCGGACCAGCGCGTCCAGCCAGCTCATCAGCGCATCGAAATTGGCGACCTCGAAACTCACGCGCACGCTTTTGCCACCGGTCGGCTCGACGCGCTTTAGTGCGCCTTCCAGACCGGCGCCGCGCGCAGTGACGTCGGCCAGCGCGAGCAGCGATTTGCCCTGGCGCTCGCCGCGGCCGCGCGCACCCTGGGCGTGCAGTTCGCGCGCTTCACCCAGCGCCTGCTGCATCGATACCAGGTCCTCGCGCTGATGCATGACGCGTTTTTCCAGATCGTTGCGCGCGTGCGCCAGCGGATACCAGAGCAGCGCCCAACCCAGCAGCAGCGCCACCACGACTGCACCCACGCCGAGCATGCGGCGCTCGCGCGCTTGCAACGCATCCCACCAGGCGCGGATCACGGCTTGGCTCCGGCAACGATGCGCAGGCGCCCGTCGATGCCGTTGTCTGCGGAAGTCGCAGCAGTCACTTCGACCTTGAGTCCCGGCAGGTTCGCCAGCCGCTCGCGCATCAGATCCAGGGCCGGTACATCCGGCGCGCGCAAGCCCAGTTCCAGGGTAGCGTTATGGTACTCGACGCTCCTGAGCGTCATGCGTGTGGTGCTGCCGAGCGTTGGTGCGATCTGGTTGAGCACCCGCAACAGGCCGCCGGCATCGGCGCCGCCGCGCATGCGCATGAGCGCGCTGTCCATCAGCTGGCGCGGATCCCCGGCGACATTGTCCATCTCCGGAAATCCTTCGTGCAGCACCCCGCGCATCGCCGTATCCAGACGCGCGGATTCGCTCGCCAGACGCCAGCAGTCCACGCCGTAGTATACAAATAGCAAAAGTACGGCCGCGGCGGCGAGTACGGCGGCGTTGCGCCACAGGCGCAGCGCCGGTGCGTGCCGGTGCGCCGGCGCGAACTGTCCCTGCAGCAGATTGAGTGCCGGCTCGGCGTGCAGTTGCGCGGCAAAAAATGCGAGCGGATCGCGCTGGCGCTCGTGGTAGTGCGCGATCGCAACGGGCAGGCTCAACGCCGGGGCAGAGCGGAAGTCGAGGACGTCAAGTGCCACCGGTTCGCCCGCATTCGCCGCGAACAGATCGAGCCAGTCCGGCAGAGCGGCAAGATCGCAGGCTCCGGCCTGCGCCGGCGCTGTGCGCAGCAACGCCCGGTCCGGCTCGATAACGACGCAGCCCGGCGGCAACGCGAGCGTTTCAGGTATCAACGCATCCGGGCGGATGCCATCGCGCGCCAGGCGTTCGAGCCAGCGACGCAAGATGTTGCGTTCAACGATCGCAACCGGCACACGGCTTTCGTTCAGCCGCTCCGGCAACGCGAAGTGCAGCTCTTCGACCGGACTGGCCAGCTGATCCTCGAGCGCGAACGGCAGGGCCTTGGCGAACTGCGCACGCTGTGCCGACATCCGCGGGGTATCCAGCAGAAGTACCTGCTCGGCCGGCACCAGTACGAGGATGCGTCGAACCCTGGTCAAGGTCTCGGCCGGCGGTACACCCGCGTTCGCGCCGGACAAGGGCCGGCCCTGGGCATCCTGCGCCAGCCACGCAAGGCTTCCATCGGCGTGCAATCGCAGCAACAGGCGGTCGGACATCAGCGGCACGTGTACCTGGAAAGTGTGGCGATTGTAACAGCTTGACCTGCACCCACCGGTGCTCAGCCGTCCGCGCCGCGGCTGCGCTGGATGACGTGATAACCGCCGTCGGGGCCGCTGCGGCGACGTTCGATGACGCTGTAGAACACGAATGGCAGGCCATCGAGTGTGATCTGTCCGCGCGCGAGGAAATATGTGCTTCGCACACTGAAACACAGCTGCTGCTGTGCCGTTGATCCAGGTGCCGGTGCAGCGCCGCAATCGGCAATGACACCCGTGGCGGCACTTTGGAACGCCTCCAGCGTCTGAAAATTCGCGTGTCCCTGCTGCCATAGCGCCTGTGCTGTCTGCTGGGTAATCGGCGACAACGTCGACAGGGTCATCAGCACCGGCACGCTGGCGGTGTTGACATTGATCAGGGTGCCCGGCGGCAACGCACTCACGTACGGCGCCAACTGGGCGTAGACATCGCCGCTGACGCCCTGGAGCAGGCGCAATTCCGAGACGTGGAAAAAAATGTTCTTGGCCGAACGGTACGGCTGCGGCAGCGCCAGGTAGAAACCGTCGCTGGAACCGCCGCCGCCTGTGTCGATGCTCATCCAGTCGACGACGACCTGGGCCAGGTTCGGATCGAGCTTGAGCGCAATCAGCAGCAACTGGAATTTGCCGAACCAGATTTTACTGGTGTCGAACAAGGGATACAGATTGTTGAGATTGAAGCGGCCACTCAGATCGCTCATCGTCGCCGTGATTTCGCCGCCGGGGACGGGTGTTGGTGGCAGCGGCACGGCCCAGATGTCGTTGGAGGTATCCGACTGGCCGCCGTTTGCGTCATCCTGCATCAGCACGCGCGCAGCGTAGTCCTCCAAACCCTGCGCATAGGCTTCAGCTTGGATCGTGCGCAACTGGTTGCGCGTGCGCGCGGCGGTCAGTTCACCGCGGTCGAGCAAACCGGCGATCAGCACGACAGCCAACGCCACCACGAGCAGGGCGACCAGCAGGGCGACGCCGCGCTGCGCCGCTATCCGTGGTGGCGGACGCATCGTTTTCACTTGGTCGTACCTGTCGGCAGGCTTGCCGGCGGCGTGGTGCCGATCGTGCCGGCGCTGGAACCGCCGAGACCGGCGTTCTGATCGGCAGCCCGCGCTGGCCATGCCGAAACCAGTTCGATCACGCGCACGATCTCGCCGTAGTCGCGCGTCTGCAGATGCCATTCGACCGCTCGCGGCAGCAGGGTCAGGTCAGTCGTCTGCGGCGGCGGCCATGCATCGAACCAGCGGTTCTGCGCATCCAGATAACGCAGACGGAAGTCGGTGACGTCGCCGCGCAGGCTGGCAATCTGCGGCACTGTGCCTGGTGCCCGGTCGAGCACCGGATAATTGCCGCGCTTGAGCGTCTGCGCGTCGAGCTCGTAGAGCACGCGCTCGAGATTGGCGCGCGGTTCGGCCTGCGGATTGGCGAAGCCTAGCCGGGTGAATTCCAGTGCATTGGCGCTGCCCGTGAATGACGGCAGCAGTTGTCCGGAGTTGCCATAGGCCTGGCGCGCCACCGTTTCGCGGAGATCGCGATCGAGCACTGCAACCGCGCGCGTGAGATCGCGGAACGCATCTTCCTGTTTCCCCAGTTCGGCGCGCGTGCGCGCGATCGAGTTCAGTCCTCCATAGGCCAGTGCGGCCATGACCGAAAACACCGCCAGCGCGACCAGCAGCTCGATCAGGCTGAAGCCTCGCCGACGCGATTGGGCAGAGCCGGACAAGGCAGGAAATTTCGCTCCTGCGATCCCCGACTGCCTGGTGCCGGCTCCCGGCTTCACGGCTGCAGATCCTGCCCGCTGGATCCCACCAGTTCAACAATCGGCGGCGCTTTGTCGGCAGCTTCGTAGATATGCACGTCGAGGCGTCGAATCGTGACGACATCGGTGGATTCCACGTTCAGCTCCCAGCGCCAGTCGCGGCCGCCGAATTTGCGCTTGCCATCGCTTTTGCCGGTGGCGGGAAATTGCGAGGACAGGCGCGTCTCGGCAAGCAGGTCGGCAGCCAGCCAGCCAGCCAGCGTACGTTCGCGCAGGTCGCCGAAGGCCTGCACCTGGGTGGCCGCGGTGCGCGTCAGCGCCAGCAGCGCCAAGGCAAGCACGAGCAGACCTACGAGGACTTCAAGCAGGGTGAAACCGGACGGTCGTTGGCGAAAGCGTCGAGCGCTCGTGCTCCCGCGGACAACCGACATCCGCCGGCAACCGGCGACCTGGCGTAGATCAGCGTACACGCGTATCCACCGCGACCAGTCTGACCGTGCCGTCCGGCTGGCCGTCGAGCCGGTAACGCCGGGGCACATCGCCCAGGCCCAGATCCAGCCGGAACGGAGTCAGTTCACCCGAGGAAAAGCACAGCAGCTGCGGTTTGTCCGGATACTGCGGCGTGATTTCCACGGGGTGGCCATCGCGGCTCAGCGCGGCACTGCCGCCGGACGACCACTTGCGCGGGCGCAACTCGCCACCGGCGAAAGTTTCCCAGGTGTCGCGCTCCAGATGGCTGAAACGGTAACCGGAGATATTGATGCTCACGCCGATCTCGCGACCCGTGAGTTCGGCCTGCTCGCAGGCGAAACCCAGCAGGGCCTGTGTCTGCTCCGCCTCGCGCGCGAGCCGGCGTTCGCCGCCACTGCCGCCAACTGCCAGCGTCAGTGCCGCGGCGAGCACGCCGAGGATCACCATCACGACGAGGATCTCGATCAGGGTGAAGCCGGATGGTTGTCGGTTGCCGGATTCCGGCTGTCGGAGCACGTGTTCACGATGCCGGCTGTTGCCGACGACCGACCACCGACAACGGAGAACTCGCACTGAATCTAGTCCCAATTGCCGACGTCGGCGTCCTCGCCCTCTCCACCGGGCTTGCCATCCGCGCCGTAGCTGAACACGTCGACATCGCCGTGCGAGCCCGGATGCAGATACAAGTACGGCTTGCCCCACGGATCCTTCGGTGTCTTGTCCAGATAGCCATGCCAGTTCGGCGCTTCGGGCGCGCCACTGGGCTTGTGCACGAGCGCGTCCAGCCCCTGTTCGGTACTCGGATAAGTATAATTATCCAGTTTGTAGGTATTCAGCGCGGTCACGATCGCCTGGATGTCCTGCTTGGCACGCACCTGGCGCGCCTCGCCCGGATGCTCCATCACCCGCGGCACGACGATCGCGGCGAGGATGCCGAGAATCACCACCACGACCAGGATTTCGATCAGGGTAAAACCTTTTGAAGATGTCCGTCGGTTGCCGATTGCCGGACGACGGCAACAACGCGCATCCCGCCGGCGTGCGCCGTCAATCCAGAACCGGGAACCGACAACCTGAACCGTTCGCATACTTTCACCTTGTGTTGAACACCAGCGCCGTCGATCATAGCAAAGCATGAGCGATCCCTCCGACCCATTCCCGAACCAGCGCTGGAGCGCGCGCGATCTCGCCGTGGTCTGGCACCCGTGCACGCAGATGCACGATCATGGCGGCGCCGGCCGGGTACCGATGATTCCGATCGTGCGTGGCGAAGGCGCCTGGCTGATCGATGCCGATGGCAAGCGCTACCTGGACGCGATCAGTTCGTGGTGGACGAACCTGTTCGGTCACGCCAACCCGCGCGTTGCGGCGGCGATCAAGGATCAGCTGGATCGGCTGGAGCACGTGATTTTCGCCGGCTTTACCCACAAACCGGCGATACGGCTTGCCGAGGAACTGCTGCGGGTCGCGCCGCCCGGACTTGCGCGCGTGTTCTACGCCGACAACGGCTCAAGCGCGATCGAAGTGGCGCTGAAAATGAGTTTCCACTACTGGCTCAATTCGGGCCGCAGCGGCAAGACCCGCTTCATCGCCCTGACCGGCGGCTACCACGGCGAAACCCTGGGTGCGCTTTCGGTTACCGACGTGCCGCTGTATCGCGCGACATACGCGCCGCTGTTGCACGAGCCGATCCTCGTGGATTCGCCGGATTGCTACGCACGCGAACCCGGCGATTCGTGGCGGACGCATTCCATGCGCAAGCTGGTCGACATGCGCATCGCACTCGAGCGTCATGCCGGCGAAGTTTGCGCCGTCGTCGTCGAGCCGTTGGTCCAGTGCGCCGGTGGCATGCGCATGTATCACCCAGCCTACCTGACCGGATTGCGCGCACTCTGCGACGAATTCGAGGTTCACCTGATCGCCGACGAGATTGCCGTCGGCTTCGGCCGCACCGGCACCCTGTTCGCCTGCGAGCAGGCCGGAATCACACCGGATTTCCTCTGCCTGTCGAAGGGCCTGACGGGCGGTTTCCTGCCGCTGTCAGCGGTACTGACGACGGCCGATGTCTATGCTGCATTCTATGCAGAATATACAAGCGGAAAATCGTTCCTGCATTCGCACAGCTACACGGGAAATGCGCTTGCCTGCCGGGCAGCGCTCGAGACACTGGCGATCTTCCGCGACGAACCGGTGCTGGAACGCAATCGCACGCTGGCCACACGTCTGGCGCAGCAACTGGCACCGCTGGCCGCACATCCCCACGTTGCCGAAGTGCGCCAGACCGGCATGATCGCAGCGGTCGAACTGGTGCGCGACAAGGCGACGCGTCAGGTTTTTCCCGCGAATGAACGCCGTGGGTTGCGCATCTATCGGCATGGCCTGGAGCAAGGCGTATTGCTGCGCCCGCTCGGCAATGTGGTCTATTTCATGCCGCCGTACGTGATCACTGACGAGGAGATCGACCGGGTCGTAGAGGTCGCCACGGCAGGTATCGGATTGGCTGTGGATTGAGGAGCGAAGATGGTGGGTGAGGGCGGCGCAGACGCTGCCGGCTTCTGTTCCTTGGCCCTGAACACTCGACCCTCCCTCAGCTTCAACGTCTCGCGCCGGCGTAGAATATGCCATCGCCGATACCCCGACGACCATGCGAATTCCGCGCGTCTACGTCAACCAACCTTTGCTTGCCGGCCATGCCGTGCTGCTGCCTGATCAGGCCGGCGAGCACGTGGCGCGCGTGCTGCGTCTGGAACGCGGTCACCCGCTGATCCTGTTCAACGGCGACGGCCTTGAATACGACGCGCAACTGGCAACGCTGGCCAAGCGTGCAGTCACCGCCGAAATTGTGGCGGTGCGCGAAACCGATCGCGAGGCGCCATTGCGACTGACCCTGGCGCAAGGTGTCGCGCGCGGCGAGAAGATGGACTGGATCCTGCAGAAGGCGACGGAACTGGGTGTCGTGCGCATCGTACCGCTGGTGACCGAACGCACCGAAGTCAAGCTCGATGAAGAGCGCGCCGAACGCCGCCTGCTGCACTGGACAAACGTGATCGCCGGCGCGTGCGAACAGTGCGGTCGCAACCGTCTGCCCGCGCTTGAACCGCCACAGAAGCTGGATCGCTGGCTCGGATCGCTCGGCGACAATCCGGCCTTGCGTCTTGCACTGCTGCCGGACGGCGATACGCATTTGCGCCAACTGCCTGCAATGGAAGATGGCGCATTGCTCGCGGTCGGTCCGGAAGGCGGCTTTTCTGCACACGATGTCGCGCTGCTCGGTCAGGGCGGCTTTCGCGGGCTGCGCCTGGGGCCACGAATCCTGCGAACGGAAACGGCCGGCGTTGCGGCCCTGGCGGCGCTGCAGGCGTTTTATGGCGACCTTTGAATTTTTACGCCTGACCCATCGCCTGCGCGATCAGGCCTTCGATCTGGCCCAGATTCGGAATCACCGCCTGATCGTCGCGCACCAGCACATGCCCGTGCACGCCCGGCGGATGCGCACTCTCGTCCCCGGTCGGGATCAACAGATCCGGAGTCACCGTCGTCAGGCGCGGGAACCCCTGCGCCAGCAATGCCATGAACGGCATCTTCGCGTTGCCGCCGAGTGCCTTGAGCACCGCCACCTTGGCGTTGCTGTAGCTTTCCTGGGTAGCGCTGCCGGAAAGCATCGCGAATGAAAACAGCGGCAGGCGCCAGCCGCGCCATGAGAGGCGGCCAAGCAGCCATTCCGGCGCATTGGCGATTTTTTCCGGCACCGAGTAGGTGATGACCTCGGCTACGGTTGCGTTCGGCAGCAGGACGCGGCCGCCCGTCACCGGAATCATGAGCCCGCGGATTTCTCGTGTACTGGACTCAACCATCATCGTTCCTCAGCTCTTGCCGTAGTCGGCGATCATTTTCTCGGCCAGTTGTTTTGGCGACCCCATGAAACTCACCACGCCGGCCTCGCGCGCGCCGTCCACCATCGAGCTGATGACGCACGTATCCGGGTCCTGTACCCAGATTACGCCACCCTTGGACTTGAGATATTTGCTGCCTTCGATCGCGTCATGTGCCATTCCGGAGAAGATGATCGTGCCGGCCTTGGCGCCGAACTGATCGGCGACATCACGCAGCACCTGATCGATCGACGGACTGTACTGGGCCTTCTCCGGCAGGTGCGCCAGGGTAATGACGCCTTCGGCATCGACCTGCATGCGATGCGTGGTCGGCACGACGAGGATTTCGCCCTGTCCGACGCGCTCGCCGTGGGTGGGATTGCGCACGGTCAGCGCCACCGCCTTGGCCAGTTGTGCCGACATCAGTTCGAGGAATTCCTCTCCCATGTGCTGGGCGAGGATAAACAGCATCGGAAAACCAGCCGGCAATGCGCCGAGGAAATCGCGTACCGCTTCCGGGCCGCCGATCGAGGCTCCGAGCACGAATACGCGCTCGATGCCGGCTCCGGTACCGACCTTGAGCTTGGTCGCCGGCCGGCTGCCGTCGAGCCAGGCTTCGCTGGAATAACCCGGGTTGCTGTACGTGGGTGCTATCGCTTCTTCCATCGGCATGAGTTCGAGCGACATGCCTCCGAGTTCAGGCATTGCCGGCGTCTGTTTTGCTGTCGGCGCGTCGACCTGCGGCGCTAGGTAATCCTCCGCCGCGACTTTCTCGATGCCGAATTTTGCCGGTCCGGTGGGGACCGATGCAGCAGCCTCATCGTCGACCAGTTCCAGGTTCCATTCCGGCGGCAGTGCCGGCGCTGCGCTTCCGACCGGTTCCGCGGTCCGCTCGGCCGGCTTGAATGTGCCGTCGCTGGCGGCGGGAATGGCGACCGCGGCGGCGTCGAGTTGATCGAAAATCGCCGGAAATTCCACGTGCAGCTCTGCAGCAACATCCTCCGCGGCAAATGCAGGACCGGGTTCAGCAGCTCCCACGTCGAAGGGGATATCGATGGCTTCCAGTTCCGCCATTTTGGCGTCGCCCGCGGCAGGCCGCGGCGTCTCGTCCGGTGGCAGGTCGATGTCGTATTCCGGAGTCGCGGTTTTCGCGCCGTCCGCGGCGGCGAACAAGGCATCGAGCTCCGCAGCAAAATCCGCGGCGCCCTGGCTTGCATCGGGAACGACGACGGACGGCTTGAGTTCCGCGTATTCCGGTTCCGCAGGTACGGGTTCGATGAGTTGCGCGAATTCGCTCAGCGCAGCGATATCCAGTCCACCGGTTTCCGCCACGGGCTCAGGCGCGGCGACGTCCGGTACGATGACGGGCAACGGCAATTCGACCGTCGGCGCCTCGGACCGGCGTATGACTTGTTCGCTTGGTGCGGTTGCCGCTGGCGGCGCCTGGGGTGCGGCCACCAAAGGCGCCGCCTGCTCGCCGGGCTTCTCCGCAATCGGCACGCCCGAGGCAGATTTCTGTACCGGTGTGGGTACCGATTCGGCGCCCAATGGCCGCGGCGGCGTGGCGATTTCCGGCCGGCTCAGGATTTTTGCAGCGAGGTTGCGCGCCCAGCGCGCATGATCCCAGCCCGACAGGTTCGAGGACACCTGGGCATCGTTGAACACGACCTGGTAGTCGCCCTCGTCGAGCATGTCGTATACGTGATCGATATGCGCATCGCTGTCTGCGTCGAGATTGACGATTACCACGCGCGCGCCGGACCCTTCAAGCGCATCGCGGTCGATATCGGCCGACAATGCCTCGTAGACGACCGCGGCGCCGAGTTCCTTCAGCGCATCGCGCAGATGCCCGCCCAGATGATTGCTCTGGTAGAGCAGCGCGACGCGCACGTCTTGACCCTGGGGATTAGGCACGACTCAACCTCAGGGTCTCTTGGACATTCCGCAGCAGGTCGGCTTCCTGATAGGGCTTGCCGAGGTAGCGTTCAACGCCGATTTCCAGGGCGCGCTGGCGGTGTTTCTCACCGGTGCGCGAGGTGATCATGATGATCGGCACCAGCTTGAGGCGCGGATCGTTCTTCATGTAGGTGGCCAGTTCGTAGCCGTCCATGCGCGGCATTTCGACGTCGAGCAAGACGATGTCAGGCACCTTGTCCTGCAGCTTCTCGACCGCGTCCAGGCCATCTTTCGCCGTGATCACGTCCATGTCGTTGCGCTCGAGTACGCGCGTGGTGACCTTGCGCATGGTGATCGAATCGTCGACCACCATGATCAACGGATGCGCACGCTGCTCGAATATCGGCTGTGGCGGCGTGATTGCCGGCATCACCGCTTCGCCCGCTTCCACGCGCTCGCGCAACGCTGCCGCGCGACGCACCAGCGGCGCCAGATCGAGAATCATCACGACCGAACCGTCGCCCATGATCGTGGCGCCGAAGATGCCGGGTACCGAACTGATCTGCGGCCCGACCGACTTCACCACGATTTCGCGCGAGCCGATGACGCCATCGATGCGCACCGCGGCGCGCTGATCACCGGTGCGGGTCATCAACAGCGGCAACTGTGCCTCATCGACGATGCGCGACGCCGGCACATTGAGCAGATGCGACAATTCATAGATCAGGAATTCGTCGCCGCCATAGGTGTAGGCCGGATTCGTCTTGCCCATGCGCCGTTCCAGATCGTCGCGCGCGATACGCACAACGCCCTGTACCGACGACATCGGCACTGCATACGTGGCTTCGCCCAGACGCACCAGGATTGCCTGAGTGACGGCCAGCGTGAACGGCAGGCGGATGATGAAGGTGCTGCCGGTGCCACGCGTCGAGTCGATGGCAAGCGAACCTCCGAGCTGCTTGATCTCGTTGTGCACGACGTCCATGCCGACGCCGCGGCCGGCGAGCTGGGTGACGTGCTCGGCGGTGGAAAATCCGGTTTCGAGAATGAATCCGTACAGATCGCGGTCGGACAGCTGCGCGTCGGTCTTGAGCAAACCACGCTCGATGGCCTTGCGCCGGATCGCGTCGCGATCCAGGCCCTTGCCGTCATCGGACACGCGCAGCACGACTTCCGTCGCCTCGCGGCTCACCTGGATCGTGACTGTGCCCTCATTGGATTTGCCCGCAGCGACACGCTCTTCCGGTGTCTCGATGCCGTGCGCAAGGGCATTGCGCAGCATGTGCTCGAACGGCGCCTTCATGCGCTCGAGCAGGTTGCGATCCATTTCGCCCTGTGCACCTTCCACTTTCAGTTGTGCACGCTTGCCGACTTCCTGTGCCGCCTGGCGCACGGTGCGGCGCAACGACGGCACCAGTGAATCGAACGGCACCATGCGCGTGCGCATGAGGCCTTCCTGCAAGTCGGAACTTACGCGTGATTGCTGCAGCAGCAACGTCTCGGACTGGCGCGTCAGATCGTCGAGCAGGCCCTGAATCGACACCAGATCCGATACCGACTCGGCCAGCGCGCGCGACAGCTGCTGCAACTGGCTGAAGCGGTCGAGTTCCAGCGGATCGAACGAGGATTCGCTGGATTCGGCTTCGCGCTGGTAGCGCGACAGAATCTGCGCTTCGGTTTCCATCTCGAGCTTGCGCAACTGGTCGCGCAGACGGCTGACCGTCGTCTCGAATTCGACCAGGTTGAAGCGGAAGGTCGAAATCTGCTGTTCCAGGCGCGAACGATAAATCGAGACTTCGCCGGCGTAGTTGACCAGTGAATCGAGCAGATCCGAACGCACGCGGATCATCTCCTGCGGCGCACGCGTCTGCGTGTCTTCTTCTTCCAGCGCCGGCAGCGGACGCGGTGGTGGCCGCGTCGACTTTACCGCCGGCACCGTTGGCGCCGTTGCCTCTCCGTCTTCCGGCGCGGATACCGACACCGCCGGTTCCGGCTGCGGCGTCGACGGCGTCGCCAGCATCGGGGCAGCGACCGGCAGTTCCCCGGACACCAATCCCTCGAAGCGCGCGATCGCATGTTCGGGCATCGCGATTGCCTGACGCTTGGCCACGCGCTGCACGAGACCGTGCAGGCGATCGAAACCGCGTTCCAGCGACTCGACAGTCACCCGATCCATCAAGCGGCGGTTTTCGCTGATCACCTCGAGCAGCGATTCCATCGAGTGGCTCAGGTCGCCGATTGGCGCGAGACCGGCCATGCGTGCGCCGCCTTTGAGCGTGTGCAGGTCGCGTTGCAGACCGGTGACCAGATCGCGATCCTGCGGCGATTCGCGCAGACGCGCCATCATCGAATCGGAATGGTCCAGGATATCTGCCGCTTCCTGCACGAAAATTTCGAGCAGATCTTCGTCGATATCGGGCAGATCCAGCTTGCCTTCGGGCTGCGCGTCGTCCTGCAGCGGTGGCAATTCCGCTGCCGACGGCGCAACTGCCGCGCGCGGCGCCTGTCGCGCCGCTTCATGTACAGCCGTGGACACGGGTTTGATTTCTTCGTCCCGCACTTGCTCGGGGATTTCTGCAGGCGGCGGCGTTTCGATCAGTTCCGCAACGATCGCTTCATCCGGCGCGGCTTGTACCAGATCGTCGAACGACAGCAGTTCGGCATCCTCTGCCACCAGCGGGTCGGGGCGTTCAACCTCATGCGCCCGGCCTTCTTCAGGTTGCGCGCTGTCAATTTCGGTCGCCTGCTGGACCGGCGTGGCGACCGCGGCGGCTTCTTCCTGCTCGAACTGCTGCAACCAGGCGGCAGTGAGATCCTCCTCGCTGCCCGAGGCAGCGGCGGCGCCTTCAGTCGTGATCGACGTGGTCGATCCGGTATCTGCCAGGGAATACGCCATGTCGACGTCGGGAACCGTGGATTCGCTGAGTTCGATTGCCTCGATCTCGGCAAACAGGGCCGCATCGTCGCCGGGCGATACCGTCGTCGCCGGTACCACCTCCGGTGCGGTCGTTTCCGCAACGACCGGATCTGAGTCGATCGCTGGCGCCGGTACCGTGCGCGCCTCATCTTCAGCGAGCGCAAACAGCGTGTGCATCATTTCGGGTTCCGGCAGGGTATCGCGCAACTCGGCGACGCGCGCGGACAGCGCATCGGAATTCGGCATCTGCGGATGTGCGTCTTCCAGCGCAGCGATGGTCTGGCTCACCAGGGCCGATGATTCGACCAGGGCGGCGACGCCCGCGGCATCCGGTGCGCGGCGGTCTGCGCGCAAACGCTTGATGTAGCCCTCCAGCGGTGCCAGCACATGGCTGATGACGGGAATGTCCACCATCGCTATCGCGCCGTTGAGCGTGTGCACGGCACGCAACAGCGGCTCACTGGCCGGCAGCGTCGGGGTCGCACGCAATTCGGCGACGTAGCCGTCGATCACCCCGAGATGCGTGGCAACTTCGCTCTTGAGGATCTCAAACAAAACCGGATCGATGTTCGGCAGCGGTTCCGCCGAGAGCGCCATCTGTTCATCCAGATTGCCACCGGCATGCGCGGCAACCTGCTCGGGTGAAGCGCTGAATGCGCTTTCGATATCCAGGCTCGCGTTCAATTCAGCCGGCTCACTCACCGCGGCAGACGGCACGGCTGCCGCGGCAGCGGCGGACGCGATTTCGTCCACGACCGGCACCAGACGGCGCACAGTGCGCTTGACCTTCTTCATGCGCTGGGTCGCACCGCTGCGCACCCACGCTTCTTCCCCGGCAGCAACCTTGTCGGCGACATCCATGATGCCGCTGATATCGGACCTCGGTGCGCCTTCACCGCGCAGCGCCGCGAGCAGTTCGGGGAGCACGCCAACGGCATTGTCCACCAGCGCCTGCACGGCGGGACTCGCGGAAATCGTCTTGTCGAGCACGCGGTTGAGCATGTTCTCGACTTTCCAGCTGAACTCGCCCAGCGCGAGCGCGCCCACCAGACGTCCGGAGCCTTTAAGCGTATGGAACGAGCGGCGGATCGGCTTGAGTTTTTCGAAATCGTTGAGATCGGCCTTCCATGCCGGCAGGCAGCGATTCAGATTGTCGATCTCGTCCTGCACTTCCTCGACAAACACTTCACGGATCTCTTCGTCGATGTCGTCCGAGGGCGTGGCGCTGAAGCTGGCGTCGGCGATCGGCGAAGCAGCATCGACGTCCGCCACTTCCTCTTCGATCTCCTCCTCGATCTCGACATAGCGCACATTCGGCGCGGGTGTGGCGGTGGCCTCGGTTTCGGCCAGGCGCAAACCACCCAGATCGTGAGACGGCGCAACATGCGCTACCGTCTCGCCGACCACCAGGTCCTCGAGTCCATGCCCCGGCGCAATGTCGATTGCGGGACGCAAATCAAGCGGATGCAGGTCCAGATCGTGCGTATGTTCGTCGGCGTCCGCCGTGGAGACGGCCGCGAGTACCGGCGTTGTGTCCGGTGTGCCGAGGCGCGCGATGAAATCGTCGATGCTTTCGTCGGGCAACTCGATGCTGGGAAACTCGGCATTGTCTGCGGATGCACTTTCAACCGGCGAAGTATCCTCGAGCTTCAGGCCGGCTTCACCGCTGGCAGGCAGATGCTCACCCCAGCTCGGGAATTCTCCACTTTGCGCGTCAGCCGCTTCCGCCGCGGTTGCGTTCGGCAGTTGCGCAGCGCCCTCCGTGCTGAAATTCTGTGGCGCGACAGGACGATCCATTTTTGCCACGGCGGCAGCGGTGGGCGGCGACACCTGCCAGGCCGCACCCGAGGGATGTTCAGGCAGCGGCTCGGGCGATGGCGGCGCACTGCCGCCATCGTCGTCGGGTACCGGCCAGTAGCCCAGCGCTGCCAGGCTCTGGCGCGTGACGTCGAGAATCTTTTCGCGTCCCCCGCGCTGCTCGCGGGTCGCTTCCATGTAGTACTCGATCGACGCCAGTGCATCGGCGAGTTTGTCCATCTGTTCCACGGTCGGCACGCGACGGTGACGCAGCAGTTCGACTTCCACAAAACGCACGATGCCGTTCATCAATTGCGCCGGCTCGCCCAGATTGAGCATGCGCAGCGCACCGGATATTTCCTCCAGCAGGCGCGGAATGGGTTCAACGCGAGCGTGATCCCAGGGCGACTCGACGAAGGCGACGATATCCTGCTTGGCCTGGGCGATATTGACCGAGGCTTCCTTCATCAGCGCATCGAGGATCTTGCGCACTTCGGCCTTGGGCAATTCGAGTTCGCCCGGCGCCACGGCGCTGGCGGCCGGCGATTCCGCACCGAGGCGATCAATGTGGTCGTCGAGAGAGGCTTCTACATAGAGCAGCGCACCGGCCACGTCGAGCAAGGTGCTCTCGTCGGACGAACGCGTCTTGTTGGCGATTTCCTCGACGATCTTGCGCTGTTCCAGCACCACGCGGCGTGGCACGCCCAGACCGAGCATGCCCAGGGTGTCGCCAACGCGGTCGAGCACGTCGGCCTGCGCCATCAACTCTGCCGGATCGGCGTTCTGCGCGCGCAGGAAGATGTCCAGCGCCTCCTTGACCCGCATCAGGTCGTCTTTGATCGCCGCGGAAACAGTATCGAGCAGGGTCTTGTTGTGGCCGGAAATCGAGCCTTTGGCATGTTCGAGCTCTTTCTCGCTCGGCAACAGGGCATCGAGTTTGTAGGTATCGCGAATCTCCACCGCGCGTTCGCCGGCGGCGCTCGAATGGGCGATGTAGTACAGCAGGTTCTTGGTCAGGTCGCGCGGCGGCGCGGCCGCAAAACCGGCCTCGCCGGCATCGACCAGGCGTTTGATCTCGCGATCGACCTTGCCGAACAGCAGCTTTACCGCAGCATTGGCCTCGATCGCTCCGGACGCAACGCTTTCGAGCACGCCCGTCGCTATCCACCACAACCGGCGTGCGTCTTCCTGGGTGCAGGCGGCGCGCAAGCGGTCGAGTACGCCGATCAGGCGTTCGAGCTGGGCGGCGGCGGCATCATCGCGGATCCAGCGCAGCAGCGACAGCTGGAACGCCGTGCGCAGGCGCGCTGCCTCGGCCTTGAGTTCCACTTCCGGCAACCCGTTCGCCGCACCGGCGGCGGCGTCGGGCAGCGGTGCCGACAGATCCGGCGAAAACAGCACCGACTCGGTCAGCAGCTTTTCGCCGCGCGTGGCGCGCAGGTCGTTCAGCAGCGGCAGCAGGACGATGGGAATATCCTTGTGCCCGCTCTGCAGGCGCTCAAGATAATCCGGCAACTGCACGATGCCGCGCATCAGCACGGAATAGGTATCGTCCTGCGGCTTGACCTGACCGTCGAGCAGGGCCAGCGCGACGCGCTCCATTTCCTCGACCACCATCGCTGCGCCGTACAACTCGACCATGCGCAATGTTCCCTGCACCTGGTGCAGGTAGGTGGCGCAGAAGCGCATCAGGCTGGAATCGGCCGGATCCTCGACGTAAGCCTCCAGCGCCTGGCGCGCCTGCTTGAGGGTTTCGTCCAGTTCCTGCTTGACCCAGTTGAGGGTGGTGAAATCGATGCCGTCTTGAAGTCTCATACCGTTCTCTCAACTATTGCGCAGGAACGCCAGCACGTTGCGATTGTCGACGCGACGCAGACTGGCATGCGCGAAATTCGTCACCTCGCCCGATCCCAGCACCAGCAAGCCACCGGGTTTGAGCAGATTGGCGAAAGTCGCCAGCAATTCGCGACGCCGATCGCGCGCGAAGTAGATCAACACGTTTTGGCAAAAAATCAGATCCAGCCGCTTCAGCGGCGCGCGCGCAGCATCGAGCAGATTGAACGATGCAAAGCCCACCCGCTTGCGCAGCGCTTCGCTGATCCTGAAGCTGTCGCCATCCACAAGTTCGCAATAGCGTTCGCGATACTGGATGGGAATTTCCTCGATCTTCTGCCGCGGGTAAAGGCCGGCGCGACCAACGGCCAGGGCCGGGAGACTGACGTCGGTCGCAGTCACGCCGAAATAGACTTTCGCCGCCGTGGTTGCGGTCAGGTGCCGGTCCAGGACCATCGCCAGAGTGTAGGCTTCCTCGCCGCTGGAGCAACCCACGCTCCAGGCATGCAATGCCGCCTGCTTGGTTTTCTCCGGCAGGCAGCGCAGCCAGTCGTTGGCAATCAGGTCCATGGACGGCGGATGACGGAAAAAATGCGTCTCGTGCACGGTCAGCCGGTCGACCAGCGTGGTCCACTCGATTGCGCCATCGGCGCCCCTGTGCAGCTCGCTGAAATACTCCTCGAAGCTCGCCCGTCCGGTTTCGCGCATGCGGCCGCGCACACTGGTGACCAGAAACGCCTTGCGCGCCAGCGGCACGACAACGCCCGTGCGCTTCTCGAGCAGACTCGCCCAGCGCTCGAACTCGCTGTCGTCCATGCCCGGCATGGGGGTCAGCGGTGACCAGTTCCCGGCGGCAATCGTCATGCTCGATACCCACCTCCGACAGCCAAGGATGCGACAAAATTGCCTTGTACACTTGTACAGGATCGCACATCCGCTGCGTAACCATCCTCATCATCAGCGACCAAACCCCAGCGGCGCTTGATCCATGCAAACTGCGTTTCATTCTCAGGTCGGCAACTTGAAGTCCGCGACCGAACGACGCAAGTCCGCAGCCAGCTGGGCCAGGTTGCCGATCGATTCGGCGGTCTGGCTCGCGCCGACCGAAGTCTGCGTCGTGATTTCCTGAATCACGTTCATCGTTGCCGAAATGTTCGTTGCCGCGGCCGACTGCTGACGCGCCGCTTCGGAAATGTTCTGAATGAGATCGGCCAGATCGTTCGACACCTTTTCGATCTCGCCCAGCGCCAGACCCGCGTCCTCGGCCAGGCGCGCACCGGCAACCACTTCGGCCGTGGTCTGCTCCATCGAGGTGACCGCTTCGTTGGTGTCGGCCTGAATCGTCTGCACCAGCGTTTCGATTCGGCGTGTGGCGCCGGAAGCGCGCTCGGCCAGTCGCTGCACTTCGTCAGCGACGACCGCGAAGCCGCGGCCTGCTTCACCGGCCGAGGCCGCCTGGATCGCCGCGTTCAAGGCCAGAATGTTCGTCTGCTCAGCGATGTCGTTGATCAGTTCGACGATCGATCCGATTTCCTGCGAGGACTCGCCCAGGCGTTTGATGCGCTTGGAAGTCTCCTGAATCTGGTCACGGATCGAGTCCATGCCCTGAATTGTCTGGCGCACGATGCCGGCGCCCTTGGACGCGATCTGCACCGAGCGCTGCGCCACGTCGGCCGATTCGGCGGAGTTCTTCGAGACCTCGTCGATGGACACCGCAATTTCATTGATCGCGGCGGATGCCGAAGTAATCTGCTGCGCCTGATGCTCGGCGGCTTCGGCCAGATGCATCGCGGTTGCCTGCGTTTCCTGCGCGGCCGCCGATACCTGCACGGCGGTTTCGTTGATCGTCGTCACCAGCGAGCGCAGCGCCTCGACCGCGAAGTTCACCGAGTCGGCGATCGCGCCAGTGATGTCCTCGGTTACCGTCGCGCGTACGGTCAGATCGCCTTCTGCGAGCGATCCCATTTCGTCCAGCAGGCGCAAAATGGCTTCCTGGTTGCGCTGGTTCAACTCGGCGGTTACCTGATAGCGCTGGCGCTGGTTGCGGATCTGGCTGAAGCCCAGCAGCACGACCAGCACGATGGCGACGATGGCGGCCACGGCGCCGAGAGCCATGCTCGGAAACAGTTGCTTGCCCGCGCGATCGCTGATGCCCCTGGATACCGGCTCGGCCTTCAGCAACATGGTCTGGCTGTCGATGGAGGTCTGGTCCGCCGCCTGCTTCACGTCCTGCAGGGCAGATGCGGAATCGAGCAGCTTCTTGACCGGGTCGGCGACCAGTTCGCTCCACTGCTTGTTGATGTCGGCAAGAATTTCCTTGGCGTTGGGATTGTCCATCGCGCGAATGTTCAAATCCGGGTTGCCGCTCAGGAGGCCGGCAAGCACGGCGCCATAAAGCTGCGCATCGCGCTGCAGACCATCGGCCGCCGATTGGGCCTCTTCACCGCCCTGCAGGATTGACTGAACGCGGCGCTGCATGCGGTCGGCGAGCAACATTTCGCGCGACGAGATCATCACCTGGTTGGCCGAACCGTTTTTCTCGGTGAGGATCTTCACCACCTCTTCCATACGCGAGTTCAGGACCGGCATCTTGCCGTTGAAGTCTGCGGCCACCGCAGAGGTATTGAGCACCTGCTCCTTGCTGTCCAGAATCTTGGTGACGTTGGTGTTGAGCGGCGCCCAGGCCTTGTCCAGGTCGGCGATTTCCTTAGTGACGCCCGAGACGTCGCCATAGCCGCGCATGCCGTTGGCCGGATCGCCTTTCTTGAGCTTGTTGAGCAGGTCATCGACCGTGTTGCGGGTGACTTCCAGAGTCTTGAACGCATCGATGTTGCCGCCGGCCGCATCGTTGGCCACTTTCGACAACTGCTGCGACGATACCTGGATCTTCGTCACCAGCGCGCTGGCCTTGGCATCCTGGCCGGCGTCGTAGATCAGAAAGCCGAAATCCAGCGCAGCGGCGACAATCGCCACGATCAGCAGCACGACGAGCAGAGTATTGGCTCCGCCCGATCGTTCCTTCCCGCCAAGTGCACCAGTCGTCACGCTCATAACTCACCCCTTGAATACTTCGGTAAAGCCAAAGGCGTTCATGCCGCCGCCTGAACAAAATCGGGAGTGCGCACCAGGGCTGCCATGCTGAACAGGCCCCAGATCACATCGCCCAAAGGATATTTCTCTGCCACGAAACGGCTGTAGCGGTCGTCTTCCTCGCCGAAGGCATCGGCGCGCTGATCCTCGGAAAAATTGCGCTGTCCCAGCACTTCGTCGATCAGCAGACCCACACTGCCGCCAAGCTGGCGTACCAGCAGCACGCGGCTGGTATCGGTGAGCTGGGTGCGCTCGCCTTCGAGGTATTGCTTCAGATCGATCACCGGAACCAGGTTGCCGCGCACATTGGCGACGCCGAGCAGCCACGCCCGCGTTCCGGGCACGAGCGTCAACGAGGGCTGGGTGAGGATTTCGTTGACTTCGTTGATGCTGCTGACCAGATAACGCGTGCCGACGCGGAATCCGATGCCGCGCCACAGGCCTGGCGCCTCGATCTGCTCGGGCAATCCGGCGGCATGCGCCAGACTGCGCCGCTCATAGTCGGCCAGAGCCTCGAAAGGCGAAAGCTGCAGCGTGTCGAGAACAGTGGCCATGAGTTTGTCAGCTCGACAGGAGTTTCTGGATGCGGGCGAGCAGCTCCTGCTCGGCGACGGGCTTGACCAGGAAATCCTTCGCTCCCTGGCGCAAACCCCAGACCCGATCGGTTTCCATCGACTTGGTCGTGACGATCAGGATCGGTATGGCGGAAGTTTCGGTATCGCGGCTGAGCGTGCGTGTGGCCTGGAAGCCGTTCATGCCGGGCATGATCACGTCCATGATCACCATGTCCGGCCGCTCGCGCTTGGCCATGCCAATGCCTTCCTCGGCGCTGGCTGCGCTGCTGACACGGTGCCCATGCTTTTCGAGCAGCGTGGTGAAAACACGCACATCGGTCGGCGAATCATCAATGATGAGAATATGCGCCATCGGTTTCCCCTTGGTTCGGATGGCCTCCACGCTTACTTCTGGCTGACATGCCGGCGGATTGCTCCGAGCAGCTCTTCGCGCGTGAATGGCTTGGTCAGATACTGTTCGGAACCTACGATGCGTCCGCGCGCCTTGTCGAACAGGCCGTCCTTGGACGACAGCATGATCACCGGCGTGGACTTGAACATCTGGTTGTTCTTGATCAGCGCGCAGGTCTGATAACCATCCAGACGCGGCATCATGATGTCGACGAAAATGATGTTCGGCTGCTGATCGGAAATTTTCGCCAACGCCTCGAAACCATCGGTCGCGGTGACGACTTCGCAACCTTCCTTCTTGAGCAGGGTCTCGGCCGTGCGTCGAATGGTTTTCGAATCGTCGATGACCATGACCTTGAGGCCGGCCAGGCTGCCATCTTTCGCTGTATCTTCCACGTACAATCCCCTAGACCAACGGAGTTCCAAGTTCGTACGCCCACGTGCGACCAAGCCAGCGACGTTGAGCGTCAACCACCGCCGCGCCGCGACCGCCAATCACGCATGACCGGAGCTGTTTAACCAATACTTAGCAAATCTGTCAAGTAAATCCGCTAACTGAGCATCATTCCTCGAAAAACTCCCGGCGGCAAACCGCTCCGACTAGACCGTTTTGCGGCCATGGCGGGCGCGTCGCCGCGAGCACGGATGCTAGTATAGACCCCGTACCCGTCCAGCGCGCGCCATCGACGATGACTTTTTCCAGCACATCCCGTGCCAACCACTCACGCTGGCTTGCGCGCGAGCCCGCGAGTACGCACCCGTGAGCCTGACCGTCGTGGTGCTGATGGACCCGATCCAGTCCATCCACATCGAGAAGGATTCGACCTTCGCGATGCTGCTGGAAGCGCAGCGGCGCGGGCATCGCCTGCTGTATCTGAACCAGGGCGGCCTCGCCGTTCGCGCAGCGGCGCCCTGGGCGCACGCTGCCGCATTGCGCGTGCGCGACGATGCGCAGGGCTGGTTC
Source organism: Rudaea sp. (assembly GCA_031291055.1). Taxonomy (GTDB): domain Bacteria; phylum Pseudomonadota; class Gammaproteobacteria; order Xanthomonadales; family Rhodanobacteraceae; genus Rudaea. The sequence goes on from JARLJU010000325.1 coordinate 56,973, forward strand.
ACGCTGGGCGAGTCGTACTGGCAGGATTTGCGCGAAGTCGATGTGATCCTGGCGCGCAAGGATCCGCCATTCGACGGCCAGTTCCTCTACGATACGATGGTGCTGGAGCTGGCGCAGCGCGCCGGCGTGCTGGTAGTCAACGACCCGCAGGCATTGCGCGATGCCAACGAGAAACTGTTCTCGCTGCATTTTCCACAATGCATACCGCCAAGCGTCATCGCCCGCGAGGCGGCCGAGATCAAGCGCTTCGTCGCCGAGCACGGCGATGTCGTGGTCAAACCGCTGGACGGCATGGGCGGCCGTTCGATCTTCCGCAGCGGACGCGGCGATCCCAACCTGAATGTGATCCTGGAAACGCTCACCGACAACGGCCGCTGCTTCGCCGTTGCGCAGCGCTACCTGGAGGAAATCCGCGACGGCGACAAACGTATCCTGCTGATTGACGGCGAACCGGTTGCGTACGCACTCGCGCGCTTGCCGCAGGGTGATGATTTCCGCGGCAACCTGGCGCGCGGCGGCAAGGGCGTGGGCATGCCGCTGACCGAGCGCGAGCGCTGGATTGCGGCGCAGGTCGGCCCGGAGCTGCGGCGGCGCGGCATGCTGTTTGTCGGCCTTGATGTCATCGGTGACTGGTTGACCGAGGTCAATGTCACCTCTCCCACCTGCATCCGCGAACTCGACGCACAATTCGGCCTGAACATCGCCGGCCTGCTGTTCGACGTCATCGAGAACAGACGCGCCGAGGAACACGCCGCGTGACCGCGGCGGCACGTCCCGTCGGCAGTGCCGACCGCTTCGGCGTCACCCTGCTGTTCTCGATCATCGCGCATGGCGTGCTGGCCCTGGGCCTGACCTTTGAATACGAGAAGCCCGCGCCGAGCCTGCCTTCGCTGGACGTGATCCTGGTGCAATCGGCCTCCGGCCAGAAACCGGAAAAAGCCGAATACCTGGCCCAAGCCAACAACTCCGGCGGAGGCGACAGCGACAAACCGGTGCGTCCCAGCGAGATGCTGTCCAGTCCGGTGACCAAGCAGGATCCGGGAATCGCGCCGCGACCGATCGAGGCTGGCGCACCGAAACCGCAGCCGCCAAGCGAGCGCGAACTGCTCACCCAGACCAGATCGCAGTTCGCCGTCCGCACGCAAAAGGAAATCCCCGAACAGCCTGTGCTGCCGCAGCCGACGGCACGCGAGTTGATGGAAAAAAAGCTCGAGATGGCGCGTCTGGCCGAGGAAGTGCAGCGCGATTCACAGGCCTACGCCAAACGCCCGAAGAAAAAATATATTTCCGCCAACACCAAGGAATACGCCTACGCCGCCTACATGTCGGCCTGGGTCGCTCGCATCGAGCGCATCGGCAACCTCAACTATCCCGACGAGGCAAGGCGCGAACAGCTGCACGGGCAGCTCGTGTTAAGCGTCGCCCTGAAACGCGATGGCTCGGTGAAAAGCATCGACGTGATCCAGCCCAGCGGGCACAAGCTGCTTGACGACTCGGCCATCCGCATCGTCAGGCTTGCCGCGCCGTTTCCGCCGATTCCAGTCGAAGATGGCGTCGATGAATTGTACGTCACCCGCACCTGGCAGTTCCTGCCGGGCGATATCCTGCGCAACCGGTGATGGCAGAGGGGCTGAGGGCTGGATCGCCGGAGCCACGGCGCGGTCCTGATCTTCCCGCAGCCCTCGGCTACAATAGCCGCCATGAGTGCACAGCCGATGGGCCTCACCAACCATTTCCTGATCGCCATGCCGGGAATGCGCGACCCCAGCTTCCGGCGCGGTGTTGCCTACCTGTGCCAGTACGGCGAGGACGGCGCGATGGGCCTGCTGATCAATCGTCTCTCCGAATACCGGCTCGGCGACGTACTCGCGCAGATGAACATCAAATCCGAGTTGAGCCAGATCAGCGACGCGCCAGTGCTGATCGGCGGCCCGGTGCAGCCGGAGCGTGGCTTCGTGCTGCACGCCCCGCACGGCGAATGGGAATCCTCGTTCAAGATTTCCGAGCGTATCTGCGTCACCACCTCGCGCGACATCCTGGTGGCGATCGCCGAAGGCCACGGTCCACGCGAAGTCGTGGTCACCCTGGGCTATTCCGGCTGGAGTCAGGGCCAGATCGAAACCGAGCTCAAGGAAAATTCCTGGCTGACCGCCGCCGCCGACGAACGCATCCTGTTTTCCACTCCGCTGGAACAGCGCTGGGAAGCTGCCGCCGCCCTCGTCGGCGTCGACATTGCCAGCCTGACCGACTATGCCGGACATGCGTGACAAAACGGGGGCCGGGCGCCAGCGGCCGGGCGCCGGAAAGCGAAACATCGCAAAACAGGATGATCCGCCATCCGACCCCCCGTCCCCAGGCCCGGGCCCGGCTTCGACGAATCGCATAAACACCGTCATGGGCTTCGACTACGGTGCGCGGCGCATTGGCGTCGCCGTTGGCAATGGGCTGACCCGCAATGCGCGCGCGCTTGAAGTGATCGCGAACGGCGGCCACGGACCGGACTGGCGGCGGCTGGATCTGTTGCTGCGCGAGTGGCGACCAGCAGCGCTGCTGGTCGGTCTGCCGCTGACCATGGACGGCACGGAGCAGCCGACCAGCATCGCCGCACGCGCCTTTGCCGCTGCCCTGAGCGAGCGTTACGGCGTGGCGATGCATCTGGTCGATGAGCGCCTGAGCTCGCACGAGGCGGCGCGGCGTTTTGCCGACCGCCGCGCGCGCGGCGAAAGCCGACGCAAGCATGCGCAGACACTCGACGCGGTCGCCGCGGAAATCATCATCGAAACCTGGCTATCGGCCGCGCCGCCTGGCGGCTCTGCCGACGGTGCCGCCTGATTGCACGGGTCCTAAAGTATATAATTGCACGAAATCCATGCCGCCAGCTCCCTGCTCCCAGCTCGACTCCTCCGGCCGCCTGCGCCACCTCATCAGCCTGGATGGCCTCCCGCGCGAGCGCATCCTCGCCCTGCTGGACCACGCACAGGCGCTGCGCGCGGCCAGCCGCAATGGCACCCGCGCGGCCGACGTGCTCGCCGGACGCACCGTGATCAACCTTTTCTTCGAACCCTCCACGCGCACGCGTACCTCGTTCGATCTGGCCGCGCAGCGCCTTGGCGCGCACGTGATCAATTTCGATATCGCCAGTTCATCGACGACCAAGGGCGAATCGCTGCTGGATACCGTGCATACCCTCGAAGCGATGCATTGCGATGCCTTCGTCGTGCGTCACAAGGAATCCGGCACGCCGCAATACATCGCGCGGCACCTGCGCTCCGGTGCCGCCGTGCTCAATGCGGGCGACGGCAACCATGCGCATCCCACCCAGGGCCTGCTCGACGCGCTCACCTTGCGCCTGCATCGCCCGAACCCCGCTGCCCTGCGCATCGTCATCTGCGGCGATATCCGTCATTCGCGCGTGGCGCGTTCGGATGTGCACGCCTTGCACGCGCTCGGCGTGCGCGACTTGCGCCTGTGCGCGCCACCGCAGTTGCTGCCCGACCCCGCGGAATTTCCGGGTTGCGGCATTTTCCACAATTTCGACGAGGCCATCGACGGCGCCGACGCCGTCATCATGTTGCGCCTGCAGAAGGAACGCATGGAGGCGGCGGCAATTCCGTCCGAAGCCGAGTACTTCGTGCGCTACGGACTTTCCAGCGACCGTCTGCGAGGTGCGCATCGCGACTGTCTGGTGATGCATCCGGGTCCGATCAATCGCGGTGTGGAGATCGCATCCGAGGTTGCCGACGGCCCGCAGTCGCTTATCCTCGAACAAGTCGCCAACGGCGTGTTCCTGCGCATGGCGGTGCTGGTGGAACTGCTCGCGGCAGGCGACAGCGCGAAAATTCGCGCATAATTGCCGCGCCGGCCACGCAGCGTGCGCGGCCAACCCGGGAATCACCCATGCGGATTCATCACTTCGCCCTGCTTGCGCTGAGCACAAGCATGCTTGTGGCCTGCGGCAAATCGCAGAATTCTGCCGATGCGCCATTGGCCTTCGTGCCCGCCGATACGCCCTACGTGTACGCCAATCTCGAACCGATGCCTGCGGCGGTGACCGAGCAATGGTCCAGGCGCATGCAGGACTACTGGCCGGCGGTTTTCGGCATGTATGACCGCATGCTGCAACAGCTGGGTGATGGCGGTGACGCGCAGAATCAGCGCATCGTGAAGATTGCGCGTGCGCTGATAGATGAAATCAAGCAGCACGACAGTTGGGACAAGCTTCGGCAGATCGGCCTGAAGCCGGACGCGCGCGTCGCGTTCTATGGCGTCGGCATCGTGCCTGTGCTGCGTCTGGAACTGGGCGATGCGACGGCGTTCAAGGCGGAAATCGCCAGTATCGAGGCCAAGGTCGGCGAGAAAATCCCCGTGGCTAGAACCGGCGATCAGGAATACTGGCAACTCGGCAATGCCAAGATCGCCGCCGTCATTGCCATCGAAGGCACCCATCTGGTCGTCACCGCAGTGCCGCCAGGCGCTGGCGACACGCTGAAACAAACTCTGCTCGGCATCACGCGCCCGGCGCAGACCCTGGCTGCGGCGGGAACCCTGCAAGCGCTGGCGAAGCAATATGGTTATTCGCCGTACGGAGAGGGCTACGTCGACTTTGTCCACCTGACCGAGCGGCTCGGCAATGGACCAACCGGAAGCGATGCCGAGTTCGCCAAGGCGCTGGATCTGCCGGTCACTCCGGTAGAAGCCAACTGCCGCGCGGAATTCCTCGACATCGCGCACAGGTTTCCACGCTTCGTCGCCGGCGCTGAAGAAATCACGCCGCAACGCCTGCGCGTCGGTGCGCAGCTGGAAATCGAAACTGGTCTTGCGCAACAAATCGCTACCGCGCTCGGAGCGGCTCCCGGTACCGGACAGCCCGGCGATGGCGTGGTCGATATCAGCATCGCGCTGCCGGTGCTCAGGCTCAAGGACTTCTGGATCAGGCAGGCCGATGCGGTGGCGGCGAAACCATTTGCCTGCGCGGGACTGGCAAAACTCAACGACAGTTATCGCGATTCCAGGCAAAAGATCGACGTCACCGTGCCGCCACCATTCAGCGACCTGACCGGAATGCGCTTTACCCTGGACAAGCTTGAATTCGACGGCTCGCTCGGCACACCACCGAATTTCGCCGGCAAATTCCTCATGGCGACGACGAATCCGATGGCTGCGTTGGCGATGGCGCAACTCACGGTGCCGGGTCTGGCAAATTTGAAGATCGCCGCCGACGGCAAGCCCGTGCCGCTGCCGGCAGGACTGGCACCTGCCGGCACACCGCCGCTGTTCGCGGCGATGTCGGACAAGGCCCTGGCCATCGCAGCCGGCGCTGGCGAGGACGCAGGGCTGGGTGCCTACCTGAGCGCTCCGCCGGCCTCCGAACCGGTGTTCATGCGCATGTACTTCAGCGGCAAGATTTATGCGCTGATGGCCCAATCGTTCGAGAAAATCAAGGCCGCGATGCCCGCCGACAAGCAGGCGCAACTGGATGAGCAGGCAAAACTGCTGGCGATGTATGAAAAGTGGTTGCGTTCGGGCGAGATTACCTTCATCGCCACCAAGACCGGCATCGCCATGCACGAAACCGTGGAACAGAACTGACCGACTACGCCGCAGAAATCAGCGATCGCTCAGCCGACAAACAGCATGCGGCCGCGAAAGCCCGTTCCGGCGCTGGCAACATCTATTGCGCGCAGGATGCGTCGTCGCGCCGCCACGACGATGGCGGCGATGTCGCGTTCGGCCACCACGTGCATTTCCGCAGCGACGCGGCTTCCGTGCACGAGCCTGCGCAACGGCGCCAGGAAACGGTTGGGCAGCAACCGATAGCCCAGGCCGCGCCAGTCGCGGGCATAGCCGCTGGCAATCTGGAACACCGCCAGGCCACCGGGTGCAAGCACGCGCAGGAATTCACCTAGATACGCGTGCTGCAGCGGTGCCGGCATATGGTGCAGGGTTATCACCGAATAGACCAGGTCGATGCTGGCGTCCGCGAGGAAATCCAGCCGCGATTGCGCATTTTCCACAAAGCGCACATTGTGCAGATCTGCCTGCAGTCGTCGCGCCCGCACCAGCATGCTCGCCGAAATATCGACACCAACCACTTCGTCGTAGCGTGAAGCCAGCGCGCGCGTCAGGCGGCCGATACCGCACCCGAAGTCGAGCGCGCGACGGCGCTCGCACGGCAGTTGCAGATCCTCGCACCAACCTGCGAGCCCTTCAATCTCGGTTTCGCCGGCAGCGAAGAACTCCTCGGGATTCCAGCGGCCGCCACGTTTGTCCGGCTGCGACAGGATCGCCCACAGCGGATCGTCTTCGCCGAGCGCATTCCAGGTGGCGCGCAGGCGTTCGATATCATTCATGCGTGAAGGAAAAACTGGTTATCGGTCGTTGGTTGCCGGCACTGTCGTCGCGCCCCACCGATCTTTTTCCGGCAACTGACAACCACCAATCGACAACCTCATGTTTCCACCAGTTCCACGCCGTCCATGCCCTGCGACAGGGTATGTGCGTCGCCGCCCTGGGCGAGCTTGATCTTCAAGCGCACTTCGTTCGCCGAATCGGCGTAGCGCAGCGCATCCTCGTAGGAAATCTCGCCGGCCTGGTACAACTCGAACAGTGCCTGATCGAAGGTCTTCATGCCCAGGTTGGTCGATTCCTTCATGACGTCCTTGAGCTTGTGCACTTCACCCTTGCGGATGTAATCCTGGACCAGCGGCGTGCCCAGCATCACCTCGACGCAAACCCGGCGCGCCTTGCCATCCGGGGTCGGAATGAGCTGCTGTGCCACGACGCCCTTGAGGTTGAGCGACAGATCCATGAACAACTGCGGATGCCGGTCCTCGGGAAAGAAGTGGATGATGCGGTCCATCGCCTGGTTGGCGTTGTTCGCGTGCAGGGTGCAGAGGCACAAATGTCCGGTTTCGGAAAAGTTCACCGCGTGTTCCATTGTTTCGCGTGTTCTCACTTCGCCGATCATGATCACGTCCGGCGCCTGGCGCAGCGTATTCTTCAGCGCATTTTCCCAGCTATCGGTATCGATGCCCAGCTCGCGCTGGGTGATGATGCAGCCCTCGTGCTTGTGTACGTATTCGATCGGATCTTCGATCGTGATGATGTGACCGGTAGAATTCTGGTTGCGGTAGCCGATCATCGACGCCAGCGATGTCGATTTGCCGGTGCCGGTCGCGCCGACGAAGATGATGATGCCGCGCTTGGTCATTGCCAGGGTCTTGATGATCGGCGGCAGGTTCAGTTCCTCGATCGTCGGAATGCGCGTCTCGATCCGGCGCAGCACCATGCCGACGTTGTTGCGCTGATAGAAGCAACTGACGCGGAAGCGGCCGACACCGGATACGCCGATGGCGAACTGGCATTCGTGCGTCTTCTCGAACTCCTCGCGCTGCGACGGCGTCATCACATTCAGCACCATGTCGCGCGACTGCTGCGGGGTCAGCGCGTTCTGGGTGATCGGCGCAATGCGGCCGTGCACCTTGATCGACGGTGGAATTCCCGCCGTGATGAACAGGTCAGACGCCTTCTTGTGCACCATCAGTTTGAGAAAAGAGGTGAAATCTACGCTGCTCATGCCGCGTTCTCCCGACAACAACCGCCTTGATGATACATCTTACACCTGCGCCGACGGGCAAGCGCGGATTTGCATCCGCGCAATGTGACGTTGTCGACGTTAGCGCTGCCGGCCTGGGTCCGCGTTGACCGTGGCGCCGGATGTCGTCGGCGCCAGCGCCTTGAAATAATCCGCCGGCGAGCGTCCGATCACCTTCTTGAAGTCGCGGATGAAGTGCGCCTGATCGGCGTAGCCGAGTTCGATCGCTATCGTGGCCCACTCAAGGGTCCTTGCCGCGGCCATGCGTTCCGCCGCTTCCTGCAATCTGTAGCGCTGGATCGTCCACTTCGGACTGACGCCGACATAGTCGCTGAACAGCCGCTGCAGCTTGCGCGTGCTGATGTTGAATGCGTGGACGATCTGCTCCACCTGCCTGATCTGACGATCCTGAGCGATACGCCCGACAATGCTCGCCGCAAGCGCGACTGCCGCGTCAGGGCATGGGTTCAGGCCGCGCAGGAAGGATTCAACGACGGCGATTGCTGCATGATGATCGGCATGCGCCAGCACGCGTTGATCCAGCGCTTCGGCTGCGGCGCCGAAAACATCGCGCAACGGCAATACCCGGTCGGTGAAGGCGCTGACCGCCTGCGCGACGAAAGGACGCAAACCGCCCGGCCGGAATTTCACCCCGAGTACGCGGCTTCTGCCTTCCAGCACCCGGCTGAACTTTGCGGTGTTGACCCCGCCGAGCAATGCCGCGCCGGGTTCCAGAATGATATGCGCCGACGGGTAAGGCAGCGTCTCGCGCAACTGGGGTTCGGGCAAGTCCCATTCCACGGTCCAGTAGTGCTCAACGTATGGCGCCAGATCGGGTGACGGAAAATAACGCCAGTAACCGGCGAGCGGCTGCGTCGCCTTGAAATGCAGCAAACCGTTGTGTTTGTCGCGCTTGGGTTGGTATGGCATGTCGCGTTTATTCAATCCGGGCGCCGATTTTATCGCTAGGATGGCGCATCGACTGGCGGAGCGGGCATCGTGCATCGAACACGCAGCAAGATGATAACGCTTGCCAGCCTGGCGCTGGGTTTCAGCGCCTGCCTATACGCCCGGACGCGCAATCCCGTTGCCGACACCGCGAACAAGGAAGGGATCATGACGACTCATGCAAGTGGACCATTCGACGTAAAATTGAACCCGCTCGACCCGTACAACAAGAGCGAAGGCGCGAACCTGGGCAGGATGTCGATCGACAAGCAGTTCCATGGCGATCTGGAAGCCACCAGCCAGGGCGAGATGCTCAGCGCCATGACCGAGGTCAAAGGCTCGGCCGGTTACGTCGCCATCGAGAAAGTGAGCGGCACGCTCCACGGCCGCAGCGGCAGTTTCGTCCTGCAGCACAACGCAACGATGACGCGCGGAGCGCCGTACCTGAACATCATCGTAGTGCCTGATTCAGGCACCGGCGAACTGGTCGGACTGAACGGCAAGATGACGATCGTCATCACCAACGGCAAGCACGCGTACGAGTTCGACTACACCCTGTGACGGCTGCGGACATTCCGGCGCAAGACGCGTGCGCCCGAGATGGCGACGCCCTACTTGAACGTTTCCTTGTTCTTCGCGTAGCCGATCGCGCTCGCGCGCGTGATCAGGCCGCGTTTGACCAGATCCTGCAGGCACTGATCCAGGGTCTGCATGCCGTATTGGGCACCGGTCTGGATCGACGAGTACATTTGTGCAACTTTATCCTCGCGGATCAGGTTGCGGATGGCCGGAATGCCGACCATGATCTCGTGCGCGGCAATGCGGCCGCCGCCGACCTTCTTCAGCAAGGACTGACTGATTACCGCGCGCAGCGATTCGGACAGCATCGAACGCACCATGGGTTTTTCGCCGGCCGGGAACACGTCGATGATGCGGTCGATGGTCTTGGACGCTGAACTCGTGTGCAGTGTCGCAAACACCAGATGGCCGGTTTCCGCCGCGGTCAGCGCCAGACGAATCGTCTCGATGTCGCGCATTTCGCCGACCAGGATGTAGTCCGGGTCTTCGCGCAAGGCCGAACGCAAGGCTTCATTGAAGCCGTGGGTATCGCGATGCACCTCGCGCTGGTTGATCAGGCACTTCTGCGCGGTATGCACGAATTCGATCGGATCCTCGATCGTGAGGATATGACCGTATTCGTTCTTGTTGATGTGATCGACCATCGCGGCCAGCGTGGTCGATTTGCCCGAACCGGTGGGCCCGGTGCATAGAATCAAACCCTGCGGCTGGTTGATCAGTTCCTTGAAGATTTTCGGGCAGGCGAGGTCTTCCAGCGACAGAACTTCGGAGGGGATCGTGCGGAACACGACGCCGGCGCCGCGATTCTGGTTGAAGGCATTGACGCGGAATCGCGCCAGGCCGGGGATCTCGAACGAGAAGTCGACCTCGAGGAATTCCTCGTAGTCGCGGCGCTGCTTGTCCGACATGATGTCGTAGACCAGCGCGTGCACCTGCTTGTGATCCAGTGCCGGGATGTTGATGCGGCGGACATCGCCATCGACACGGATCATCGGCGGCAGACCAGCCGACAGGTGCAGGTCGGAAGCCTTGTTCTTGACCGAAAATGCTAGAAGCTCGGCGATATCCATGCGACATTCCCCTCGAAACGATAGACCGGTTCGTCCCGGACGCAGCTTGCGCCCGCAGTATAACGCGATAAATTCAAGCCCGTGCAATCCCTTGGAGACACTTTCTTGAACCCGGCTTATGACGCCGTCCGCGCGCGCATTGATGCCGCAGCGCAGCGCGTCGGCCACCCAGTCCGCCTGCTTGCAGTCTCCAAGACCCAGCCGGCGCAAGCCGTACGCGAACTCGCGGCCCTGGGGCAGCAGGCATTCGGCGAAAACTATGTGCGAGAGGCGCTGACCAAGCGGCGGGAGCTGGCAGTACTGGACCTGGAATGGCATCTGATCGGCCCACTGCAATCGAACAAATGCCGGGAAGTGGCCGAACACTTCGACTGGCTGCAAAGCCTGGATCGCGAGAAGCTGATCGAGCCGCTGAACCGCTATCGTGCTGGGAGACCGGCGCCGCTGAACGTGCTGATCCAGGTCAATATCGACGCCGAGGCCAGCAAGTCCGGGTGCGCGCCTGACCAGGTGGGGCTACTGGCGGCTTCCGTCGCTGCCGCGCCGCACCTGCGCCTGCGCGGACTGATGGCGATTCCCGCACCGCTAGCAGACACAGCGGCCCGTAACCCCTCGTTCACCGCCATGCGCGAACTGTACGCTGCGCTGAAATCCACTTTTCCACAGGTGGACACGCTGTCGATGGGCATGTCGGACGATTTCGAGCCGGCGATCGCGGCGGGTGCGACGATGGTGCGCGTCGGGTCGGCTCTGTTCGGCGCGCGCAGGTAGCCGCGGGCACCAAGAAGATACTGCAGCGCAATACCCAGGATCGACGTGAAAATCACGCGACCACGTCGAGTCCCGGCGACATCGTGCGTGTGTTGCGGCACCTGCATCGATGCTAGGATTGATTCTTCAATTCAAGTTCTTGGCCCGTGAAATTCTGGCGCAGCCGCACCTCCTCCCCGACCAGCACTGTCGCAGCAACACCTGCGGTCAGCGACGACGTTGCGGCGGCGGAACAACTGATCAGTTCCGGCCAGGCACTCGAGGACAATGGTCAGCCGGCCGAAGCGCTGACGCAATACCTGCAGGCCATCGAGCGGGCACCGCAATCGGCAAAGGCCTGCCTCAATGCAGGCAATGCCTATCGCCTGCTGCAGGACAATCCCGCCGCTATCGGCATGTACCGACGTGCGGCGAAACTCGATCCCGCAAGTGCCGCCGCCCAGCTCAACCTGGGCACTGCCCTGCTGGTCGACGCGATGACCGGGCCTGCAGAACAGGCCTATCGCGAGGCATTGAGGCTACGTCCCGACATGGTCGAAGCCTGGGTCGGACTGGGTTGTGTCCTGGACACGGGGGAAAGGACTCCCGAAGCCATCGTCGCGTACACGCGGGCACTGGAGATTCAACCCGCCCATGCCGGCGCCGCGTCGAATCTGAGCAGTGTTTACATGAAGATGCTCGACGTGGGTGCTGCACGACAGACGCTGGTGGACTTCCTGCGTCACTGCCCCGACGACCGCATGATCCTGCAGACGCTTGCGGCCATCGAGGAGGGCGCGGGCAGGATCGGCGAGAGCCTCGCGATCCAGCGCGCACTCGTGGAACGCGAACCGTTTGATTTCAGGGCGTGGAGCATGCTGATTTTCAACTCGTGCTACGTACCGGAACTTACGGCGCAAGACTGCCTCGACGAATGCCGGCGATTCGGTCACGCGCTGGAGGTACGGGTTCCCGCTCGATCGCTGCTCCGCCCGACCAGCGGGGAGGTTGAGCGCCGGCTGCGCGTCGGCTATGTGTCCGCCGACTTCAGAATCCATCCGGTGGCCAATTTCATGCATCCGGTCCTGCGCTGCCACGACCGCGGATCGTTCGAGGTATTCTGCTACCACGCCTGGAAGGAATCCGACCGCATCACCGCAGACCTAAAGACAGTGAGCGATCACTGGCGCGACGTGGCCACCTGCGACGACGACGGGCTTGCCGATATCATCCAGCAGGACCGGATCGACATCCTCGTGGATCTGTCCGGGCATTCCGGCGGCAATCGGCTTGGCGTCTTCGCGCGCAAACCCGCTCCGATTCAATTCACCTGGCTCGGTTATCTCGGCACGACTGGACTCAGCCGCATGGACTATCGGCTGTGCGATGCGCGTACCGATCCGGTCGGTGTCGCGGAAGCGTGGCAGACGGAAATCCCCGCGCGATTGCCCGACAGCCAGTGGTGCTACGACCAGCGCATCGTCGCGGTGCCCGCGGTGACGCCCCTGCCACGCTCGACGCGCGGGTTCTGGACCTTCGGTTCGTTCAACAACTATCGCAAGCTCAACGACCGCGTACTCGCGGCATGGGCGCAGGTTCTCAAAGCGATTCCCGACAGCCGCCTCAGGCTGTTCTCGTTCGAGAACGCGGAGAGCGGCGAACGCGCGGTTGCCACGCTGACTGGCCACGGCATCGAGCGCAGGCGAATCGACTGGCTCCTGCGCACGTCACCGGAAGATCACTTTGATGCATTTGCCGATATCGACATCGCCCTGGATTCATTCCCCTACAATGGCGCCACCACCACCTGCGATGCGTTTTTCATGGGCGTACCGGTTCTCGTCGTCGATGGAGAACGCTCGATAGCGCGCGGTGGAACCAGCCTGCTGAACACGATCGGCCTGGCCGACTGGATAGCCGACACCGAACAGCAGCTGCCCGCCGTCGCGCAACGTCAGCTCGCATCCGTCGACTCGATCGCCCGGCTGCGGGCGGAGTTGCGTCCACGCATGCGCGGGAGCGCCTTGATGGATGCCGCACGATTTACCCAGGGTCTGGAGGCGCAGTACCGGTCAGCATGGCACCGGATGTGCCAGAGTGCGGAGGGTGCGTGAGCGCTGCAGCCATGTGTAATATTCATCCGCATCGCAACGAACGACAACTCGCCGCGCTGCAAGGAGGCCTATGAGTCTGCTGGATTTCTTTCGCTCCGGGAAAGCCGTCGGTTTCGCCAAGACGGTCGTCGGCGAATATTGCCAGGTCAATGCGCTGGTCGACTCCGGCAAGAAACACGCCGGCCGCAAACCCGAACGGATGATCGCGATCATCCGCAGGATTTCCGCATTCGCGCGCGCCGAAAGACTCAATTTCTACGTTCGCGCAAGGATGCTCGCCGCGATCAAGAGTGGACTCAAGGAGGCAGGCATACCCGCCGATGAAGTCGAAGAATTCATCCGTGCCGTCACCCTGGAAGAACTGCGACCGCACCGGTGACCAGCCGCGGCAGGCACCCGTCGCGTGCGCCGTTGCGCGCGCAGGCGGCCGCGCTGCTTGCTTACCCGTGAGTGCTGCCCTGTACACTCTGCCTGTGGCGCCGGGCGGAGTACCTGACTGAAGAGGACCGTCAGGCTTTCGCGACGCGTCGAGATCGATGCTGCCGGGGTTGCGGACGCGGATGAAAATTCAGCGCTGCGTGTTGCTTGGATGCCTCTGCGCGCCAGTTCGTCGTGCTGGATCGCCGCCACGTGTACGGAGCCGCGGATACCACCCGTGGCGGTGGCTCGCGCTGGTCGCAAGCGCAGTCATGAGCGCCTCCCTGCCTGCGGCACGGCCGACGCCGCAGCAATACATCAGCGGCTTCGTCCTGTATGTGCGCTGGCCCGACGATGCGGCGATCAAGGATTGGCAGGTCTGCATCGCCACGCCGGCGAACGCAGGCGATGCGCAATACGCCGGCATGATCGTGCGCGAGCGACCGTTCGTGGTTCGTCACGTCGTCCTCGGCGATGCGCTCGGTACCTGCCAGATACTTGACCTGACCGCGGCGAATCCGGCGTCGGCCGCTGGTTTTCTGAAAGTCGCGCAGGCGCAACGCGGCTTGCTGATTGTCGGCGACGGCAAGGACTTCTGCAGCGCCGGCGGCTTGATCTGCCTGCACTCGGGCGAAGCGCGCGGCGGCTTCGAGGTCAACCTGAGCGCGGTGAAAAACGCGGGCTTCACGATCAACGCCAAGCTGCTGATGATGGCCCGTCAGGCGGATGCCGGGGGTACCCCGCCATGAAGCGCGCGCCGCCCCGCCGCAGCCTGGCCGAACACCTTGGCCGGGCACAACTCATGGTCTACGCCGCCGCAGTCGTACTTGCGACCCTGGGCGCGTCGATCGTGGGCTATCACTACCTGCATCAGCAGACGCTGGCGCATCTGCACAACCTGGCCAAGATCACCGCGATCGAAAGTCAACCGGCGCTGATCTTTGCCGATGACGCCTCCGCCGGCGAAGTGCTGCGCGCGATACCGGCCGAGGAGGGCGTGACCCAGGCGGAATTGCTCGATGCAAAAGGCAACCTGCGCAGCCGCATCGTCAATGCGCCGCAGGGGCTGGCCGGACGCCTTGCCCGCTATCTTGGCGACGAGCAGGTCATGGCCGACGTGATCGCCGACGGCCGCAGCATCGGAAGCGTGCGTCTGCAGGGCGGCGAGGAACCGATGCTGCGCGCGTTCTTCGGCCTGATCCTCGCCGATATCCTGGTGGTTACCTGCGTCGGCCTGCAATCACTGGTGGTATCGCGCCGCAATACGCAGCGCATTGCCCGACCGCTGACCCAGCTGCGCACGCTGATGCACAACGCGACCGAGCATCGCGACTTCACCCAGCGTGCGCCGGCTGCCGACATCGCCGAAGTCGATGACCTGCGCACGGAATTCAATGCCCTGCTCGACGAGATCGTGCATCGCGACCAGGCCCTGCGCGCGAACAATCAGGTGCTGCGGCGTCTGGCCTTCCACGACGCATTGACCGGCCTGCCGAACCGAGCGATGTTCGAGCCTGCGTTGATCGCGACACTGAACGAGTGCGCACAGAACCAGTCCAAGGCCGCATTGCTTTACCTGGATATCGATTCGTTCAAGGCCATCAACGACACTTTCGGTCACGAGAGCGGCGACCGACTGCTCGCCGCCATCGCCCAGCGTCTGCGCAACTGGCTGCCCGAGGGGGCGATGGCCGCGCGTCTGGGTGGCGACGAATTCGTCGTGCTGGTGGCTCCGCTTGATGAAACCCAGGCGCACACCGAACATGGCACGCTCAAGCTCGTTCACTCCATGCGCGCCGCGCTGGAACAACCGGTACGGCTTGCCGCATGCACGATTCATCCCGGGGTGAGCATCGGTGTCGCGGTTTACCCGGATGTGTCCGGCGGCGCCGATGCCTTGGTGCAGTCGGCGGACAAATCCATGTACCAGATGAAAGACCTGCACTATCAGGCAGCGGCAGTGACACGTTGGACGCCGGCGGATGAGCCGGGATAACCGAGTCCGGAGAATTGCGTCCGGCGGCGCAGCGCATTAGCATGCGCCAAGCGGCAACCGTGATGGGGTTCCGAGCCCGCATGCCGCAATGTCGGGAAGCCGCTGCATGCAAGCGAGAAAATATTCCCGCGCAACGTATGCCCATCCCATCGCAGTGTCCTTGCTGGCGCTGATGCTGGCCGCATGCAATGCGCCCGCGATCAAGAAGCAAACCGTCGACGCCGGTGCTGCCCAGCGGACCACGCTGCGCTCGCTCGGTTTCGCCGAAAGCGACGATGGCTGGCTGTTGAATCTGCCCGAGCCGATCTCGTTCGAGCTGGGCCGCGACGATCTGAAGCCTAGCATGCGCCAATCGATTGCGACCACGGCAGATGGTCTGCTCAAGGCCAAGGTGCGCCGCCTGCGCATCGAAGGCCATACCGATAACAGCGGTCCGCGCGACTACAATGTCGCCCTGTCGCAGCGACGCGCGCACGAAGTGGCGGATGAGTTCGTCGCCAATGGTTTTGCGCCGGCCGACATAACCGAGATGGGACTCGGACCGGACAAGCCGCTGCGCGAGAACGACACCCGCGAAGGCCGCGCCATGAACCGCTGCGTGGTGATCATCATCCCGGTCGATGCGCTCGCCCAATAGGTGCCGTTGCGCGCAATCGCGCACGGGTCGTTCCCGCGCACTGGTATCCTGCGCGCTTTGCATCGATGAGAAAGCATGAACGCCTCCAGCAACGCAGCCGTTCCGTCCGCCAGTTCGCGCATCGCCTTCATCGGCGGCGGCAACATGGCGCGCAGCCTTGTCGGCGGCATGATCCGCAACGGCGCATCGCCGCAAGACATCGATGTGGCCGAACCCAATGCCGGATTGCGCGCTGCGCTGGCGCACGATTTCCATGTCGGCACTCACGCGGAAAATGAAGATGCGGCGCAGTCTGCCGATGTGCTGGCGCTGGCGGTCAAGCCGCAGATGATGAAGACGGTCTGCGCCGGCTTGAGCGCGATCGTGCAGGCGCGCAAGCCTCTGGTGATCTCGATCGCCGCGGGTATCCGCATCGATCAACTCGAGCACTGGCTGGGTGGCGCGGTTGCCGTCGTGCGCTGCATGCCGAACACGCCAGCGCTCATCGGTGCGGGTGCAACCGGCATGTGCGCCAATACCCGGGTCGACGCGAGCCGGCGCGCACTGGCCCAAAATATACTCGGCGCGACAGGCTTGTCGCTCTGGATCGACGACGAGGCGCTGATGGATACCGTGACCGCCCTCTCCGGTTCCGGGCCCGCCTATTTTTTCCTCCTCGTCGAGGCGCTCGAAGACGCAGCGGTCGCGCAGGGCCTGCCGCGCACGACCGCGCGCGCGCTGGCCGTTCACACCTGCGCCGGCGCCGGGCGCATGCTCGCCGAGGATGGCGCCGCGCCCGCCGCATTGCGCGAGCGCGTGACCTCGCCGAACGGTACCACGCAGGCAGCGCTGGAAAGCTTCGCCGCGGGCGATTTTCGCGCGATCGTCGCTAGCGCGATTGCCGTCGCGACTGCGCGCGGACGCGAGTTGTCGTCCGAATTTGGCAGTTGAGAGCATTCCCATGGGTTACTTGCAGAACGCCGGCGCTTTCCTGATCAACACGATCTTCGGATTCTTCATCGGCGTGTTTCTCGTGCGCCTGATGCTGATCGCGGTCGGCGCGCCGTTCAACGAACCTATCTGCCGTTTCGTCTACCAGCTCACCAATCCCGTGATCACGCCGCTGCGCCGCTTCGTGCCACGCTGGCGCCGGATCGAGCTTTCTTCGTTGCTGGTGGCATGGCTGCTGGTGCTGCTCGAACTGGTCCTGTTCACAGCCCTGCTGGGCATGCATTTCAGCGTTGCGGGCCTGCTGCTGCGCACGTTGGTCGACACTCTGGACTGGCTGGTGCTGATCCAGCTCGTCGCCATCTTCGTGCGCTGCATCCTGAGCTTCGTCGTCAGCGAACGCTACAATCCGAGCATGCAACTGCTGGTGCAGTTCACCGAGCCGGCAGTACGGCCGTTCCGGCGCCTGTTGCCGGCGCTTGGCGGCATGGATTTTTCCTGCTGGTTCGCGTCGATCGCACTGATCCTGGTGCGCATGCTGGTGCTGGCCCCCCTGGCCGACCTGGCACCGCGGCTACCCTGAACGGAAGTTTGACGGGCACGAGCCCGCGCGGGTGTAAGATCGGTCGCGTTGGAAGCGAATAGCGGAGGTGCGCCATGCGCGTGGCCCACAAGGTTGGCGTGTTCATCCTCGCCATCGTGGTGTTGCTTGTTCTGCTGCTGTTGCCGCGGCACGGCCAGGGCGCGCAGACGCAGCAGGATTTCGGCGACTACATTGTCCATTACAGCGCAATTACCACAAATCAACTTGTGGCCGACGTTGCAAAAACCTACGGCATCGAGCGCTCCGCCTGGCGCGGCCTGCTCAACATCGCCGTGCAGGCCAAGGGCGGCGAGGATGCGCGGATGGTCGATGCCGAGGTCAGCGCCGAAGTCAGCGATCTGACCGGTCATCGCTTGCCAATCCGCCTGCGCGAAACCAGCGAGAACGGCGATGTGGATTACCTCGGCGAATTCGGGTTGAACGGTTCCGGCACCTATGTGTTCACGGTCAGGATCACACCGCCGGGCCATGTCCAGCCTTACCTGGTCAGGTTCAACCAGGATTACGTCGTCGATTGAATCGGGAAAGGTCGAGCGGAACCGATCGCGCCGGAATCGTCCGAGGTGCACGGATGCAGGGAGTGAACTTGGCCGACCAGAATCGATCTTCGCGCCTGTGGCTCGTGCGGCATGCCCAGGCTTCGTTCGGCAGCGCCAACTACGATGTGCTGTCCGAGCGCGGACAGGAGCAGGCGCAACGGCTCGCCGCGTGGCTCGTGGCGCATCCGGAACTCAAGTTCGCGCGCGTGGCCGGAGGTACGTTGCGCAGGCATGCGCAGACGCTGGCGGCGATCGAACGCGCCTTCAAGGACTCTGATCGGCCCCTGCCCGCAGCGACGCTGGATCCGGACTGGAACGAATTCGATCACGAAGCGGTCATCCGCGCCTACGCCAGCCGCCATCCGGACGCTCCCATCGTGGCCGCTGCCCGCGGCATGGATCACCGCGCCGTGCACGCCCTGCTCGCCGCGGCCCTGCATGCCTGGGCCAACGGCGAACTCGATGGCGCTGTCCCGGAAACCTGGGAAGCCTTCGGCGTCCGCGTCGCCAGGGCGCGGGCCCGGCTCGATGCCGCGCCACAAGGCAAGATTCTCGTGGTCAGTTCTGGCGGACCGATCACGCGCTGCGCGCAGGCTGCCCTCGGCTGCGATGCAGCACGTGCCGTGCGCCTGAATCTGGCCCTGCGCAATACGGCCATCAGTGAGTTCCGCGGGAGTGACGGCGACTGGCAGATGCACATATGGAACATGCTGCCGCACCTGCCATCGGCCACAGACCGCGAGTGGGTAACGTATTATTGATCGCGACCTTGCCGCGAGAGCCGCACCGATGACCGACCTGTTCCCCCCGTCCGCGCGTGCGCACGACCTGCGCGATCGCGTCAACCGCTTCCAGCGCGAGCATATCGAGCCGGCCGAAGCGGGCTATAGCGAACACCTTGCACAAACCGGGCAGCGCTGGACGATTCCACCGGTGATCGAGAAACTCAAGGCGCAGGCGCGCGCTGCGGGCCTGTGGAACCTGTTCCTGCCCGTTCCGGTGAAGGGCGCGCCCGATCACGGCGCCGGTCTGAGCAATCTCGACTACGCGCCGCTGGCCGAAATCATGGGCCGCTCACTGATCGCGCCGGAAGTATACAATTGCAGTGCGCCGGACACAGGCAACATGGAAGTGCTGGCGCAGTACGGCTCGGAAGCGCAAAAATCGCGCTGGCTGCAACCGCTGCTGGCCGGTGAAATCCGCTCGGCGTTCGCAATGACGGAACCCGATGTCGCCAGCTCCGACGCCACCAATATCGCCACGCGCATCGTGCGCGACGGCAGCGACTACATGATCGATGGCCATAAATGGTGGACTTCCGGCGCGATGGACCCGCGCTGCGCCGTGTTCATCGTCATGGGCGTGACCAACGCGGATGCGGAACCGCATCGGCGCCATGCGATGGTCCTGGTGCCGCGCGCGACGCCCGGCGTGAACGTGCTGCGTCCGTTGCAGGTATTCGGTTTCGACGATGCGCCGCACGGTCATGCTGAAGTGCTTTTTACCCAGGTGCGTGTTCCGGCCGAAAACCTCATTCTTGGCGAAGGCCGCGGTTTCGAGATCGCACAGGGCCGCCTCGGACCGGGCCGCATCCATCATTGCATGCGCCTGATCGGCCTTGCCCAGCGCTCGCTGGAAAGCATGGTCGAGCGGGCCAAGTCGCGGATCGCCTTCGGCAAGCCGCTCGCGGCGCAGGGCATGGTGCAGGATTCGATCGCGCGGTCGCGCTGCGAGATCGAGCAGGCGCGGCTGCTGACACTCGCCGCGGCAGCCGCGCTGGATCGCGACGGCATCAGGGGCGCGAAGGACGCGATCGGCATGATCAAGATCGTCGCTCCAGACATGGCCTGCGCCGTGATCGATCGCGCAATCCAGATCCACGGCGGCCTTGGCGTCTGCCAGGACAGCTTCCTCGCCCACGCCTATGCGGCGGCGCGCGCGCTGCGTCTGGCCGACGGCCCGGACGAAGTACACATTGCCGCATTGGCCAAATCCATGCTCAAGCGCGAGCCACGCGCATGACCGACTCGCTGCTGTTGCCTGAATCCGCACTGGCGAGCTACCTGCAAACGCATGTCGCCCGGTTTCGCGGCCCGCTGACTGCGACCAAATTCAAGGGCGGCCAATCCAACCCGACATACCTGATCGAAGGCGCTTCGGGGAAATACGTGCTGCGGCGCAAACCGCCGGGCAAGCTGCTCGCGTCGGCGCACGCGGTCGATCGCGAATTCCGCGTGATTGGTTCGCTCGCCAATTCCGCCGTGCCGGTCGCTCGTCCGCTTCACCTGTGCACGGATGATTCCATCATCGGCAGCATGTTTTATTTGATGGAGTACGTGCCCGGCCGCATCTTCTGGGATCCGACACTGCCAGAGCTGTCGCCGGTTGCGCGCACCGCGCTTTACGCAGCCGCGCTCGACGCGCTGGTAGCACTGACACGAGTCGACGTCGCGGCTTGCGGATTGGCCGATTACGGCAAGCCCGGCAATTATTTCTCGCGTCAGGTTGCGCGCTGGACGGAACAGTACCGTGCCGCGGAAACCGAGCGGCTCGAAGCCATGGAAACGCTGATCGACTGGCTGCCCGGCGCCGTGCCGGCGGACGACGGCCGGGTTGCCCTGGTACATGGCGACTTTCGCGTTGACAACCTCATCTGGGACGCGCACGAACCCCATCTGGCAGCCATTGTCGATTGGGAATTGTCCACATTGGGACATCCGTACGCAGATCTGGCCTACTTCTGCATGGCGCTGCGCCTGCCACGCAACGGCATATTGCCGGGACTCGCCGGCGCGGCGCGCACGGCGCTTGGCATCCCGGAAGAAACCGCGATGATCGAGCACTACGTCGCGGCGAGCGGGCTTGACCCGCGCCCACACTGGCCGTTCCTGCTCGCGTTCCAGTTTTTCCGTCTCGCCGCGATCGCCCAGGGCGTGCTCAGGCGCGCGCTGCAGGGCAACGCATCGAGCGAACGCGCGATGCAGGCCGGCGCGATGGCGCACACGATCGCCGATCTCGGCGTGGGTGCTGCGCAGATAGCCGATGTGCGCTTTGCGCCCGGCACGCCGTTATAACCGTTGCGCGCCATAACCCCTGCACACTGGAGTTCATCGACATGCCCTTCGTCACGATTATTGCCATCGGTGCCTTGACCCTGGCCGCGACCGGCCCGGGCGAATTCTCGCAATCCGGCACGATGAAAATCGGCGATGGACCGCAACGCAGCGCCAGCTTGCACGTAGGATGCTCGGCCGATCCCGACGGTGGCGCCCTTGTTATTGAGCTGATCGCGACCGAAGCCAACACGCGCAAGGATTTCGACTACGACGATTTCGAAGGCCCGGACGCACCCGCGGGCGCCAAGGCGCTCAGCCACGTGACGTGGAAGACGAACACCGGCACCACGGACATCACTCACACTGCGGCCGGCTCGTATCTGCCGGAGCCACCGGAATCGTTCATGTTCGGCATCGATCAGCTGTCGCGCCGGCGCGGGCCGGCGGCGACGCTGCTGGCGGCTGTAGGTACTGATTCCGGCCAACTGGTGTGGACGCAGACCGGGTTTGATGCCAGACACAAGCTGATTGCGACGTTCGCTCTGGACGCTGCAGCAACACAGCATCTGCACGACGCCGTGGCTGCCTGTTTACCGGCGACCAAACCGCCATGAAGCCTCGCGCAAGCGACAAAGCACCCTAGGCCGTGAATCCTTTTGCCCACGCTGCAATTATCCTATGCAGCGCATCCAGGCCGTCGAACAACGCCGCCGGCCCCGGTTGCAGGATGATCGGCGATTTTATTTCGTGCAGTTGGCCGTTGCGCACCGCAGGAATCGTTCCCCAGCCCGGACGGACTGCGACCCGGTCCGGACGGAATTTCTTGCCGCACCATGATCCGACAATGATGTCCGGCGCACGACGCACGACGTCGGCCGGGTCGGCGATGATGCGATATCTTGCCAGCGACTGTACCGCGAGTTCGGGGAACGCGTCGTCGCCTCCGGCGATGCGGACCAGTTCCGCAACCCAGCGGATACCCGAAATCATCGGCTCGTCCCATTCCTCGAAATATACGCGCGGCCGGCGCGTCAGCCGCGATGCCATATTTTCCACTTGTGCAATATGTTCTTCGGCGCGGCGTGCGAGCGCGTCTGCCTTGTCGGCCGCGCCGACGATCGCGCCGAGGCGGCGGATGTAGTCGATGATGCCTGCGACGGAACGATGATTGCTGATCCACACTTCCACGCCGGCGGCGATCAGCTCGCGCGCGATATCGGCCTGGATATCGGAAAAGCCGACGACGAAATCGGGCTCGAGCTTCAGGATCTCGCCGATCTTTGCGCTCGTGAATGCGGAAACCTTCGGTTTTTCCCGGCGCGCACGCGGCGGCCGCACGGTAAACCCGGAAATGCCGACAATGCGATCCGGTTCGCCGATCGCGTACAGAACTTCGGTTGGTTCCTCGGTGAGGCAGACGATGCGTTTCGGACCGGACATGGGGATAGTTGTCAGTTTTCTCGCTCGGCAATCGCGGCCGACGCCAACGACGGCGTCGTTTTCCCGACAACCGACAACCACGATCACGGATACAACATCCGCTTGCTCCAGGTTCCGGCAGCCAGTTCGTAGCGCACGCGTTCATGCAGGCGATGGCGCTGGCCGAACCACAGCTCGATCATGTCGGGCACCAGGCGATAGCCGCCCCAGTACGGCGGCCGCGGCACGGGAACGCCGGCGAATTTGCGTTCGTACTCGGCGATGCGCGCGTCCAGTTCAGCGCGATCGTTGAGCGTCTGCGACTGCAGCGAGGCCCAGGCGCCGATCTGGCTCTCGCGGGCACGGCTGGCGAAATAGGCGTCGGACTCATCTGCGCCGGCCTTCTCGATCACGCCTTCAACCCGCACCTGGACCTTGTCGCGCAAGGTTTTCCACAAAATGCACAATGCGGCATTGTTCCTGGCCGAAAGCTCGTGTGCCTTGGCGCTTTCATAGTTGGTGTAGAACGTGAAACCGTCCTCGTCCGCCGCCTTGAGCAGAACGATGCGGGCCGACACGCGGCCATTGGCATCGGCCGTGGCCAGGGTCATTGCCGTCGGCTCCGGCTCGCCGGCGCGTGTCGCCTCGTCGAGCAAATCTCGGAACGCGGACAGCGCTTGCTGATAAAGTTCTTTCGCTACCATGCCCAGGAGAGTCGAATTGATGTCGCGTGATGCTATCACGCAGGCCGGGTATCCCGATGCGATCGTCGGCGCTGTGCTCGCCTACCTCCTGCGCAAGAAGGCCGGAGAGCGCCCGTGGTTGGTCGGAGTCTCGGGCCTGCAAGGCAGCGGCAAGAGCACGCTCGCGGCGCAACTCGTCGAACGGGCCCGGGCACAGGGCATGTACGCTCTGGGCATGTCGATCGACGATTTCTATTTCGGCCGCTCGCGCCGCCTGCGTCTGGCGCGCACGGTGCATCCGCTGCTGGCGACGCGCGGCGTGCCCGGCACGCACGATCTGCCGCTGCTGGAAAGTACGCTGCGCGATCTTCGCCGCGCCAGCGCACGCCGGCCGGCACGTGTGCCGCGCTTCGACAAGGGCCGGGATACGCGCCTGCCACCGTCGCGCTGGCGGCACGTGACCCGGCCGCCGGAGCTGGTTATCCTGGAGGGCTGGTGCGTCGGCGTGACCGCCGAGCCGGCGCACGCGTTGCGGCGGCCGCTCAATCTGCTCGAGCGCGAGCAGGATCGCGATGCGCGCTGGCGTACCTGGGTCAATGCGCAGCTTGAGCGGGACTACGCGGCGCTGTGGCGGCGCCTGGACCGTCTCGTGCTGCTGCGAGCTCCGCGTTTCCGGGTCGTCCGCCAATGGCGCGACGAGCAGGAACGCGCACTGCGCCAGCGCAATGCGCCGCGGGCGATGTCGCCTGCTGTCCTGCGGAGGTTTCTCATGCACTACGAGCGCCTGAGCCGGCAGGCGCTGCGCGGATTGCCGGCGCACGCCGACCTTTGTCTCGCGCTCGATCGGCAACGCCGCGTAACAAGAATCGTCGAACGCGGTCAGCCGCCGGCGTCGACAACCACGGCCGTTCCGTAGCAGAGCACTTCGGTGACGCCAGGCGCCACCTCGTTGGCATCGTAGCGCATGCCGATCACGGCATTGGCGCCGTGTGCGACCGCATGCGCGAGCATCAATTCGTAGGCATCCTCGCGCGCCTTCTCGCACAGCTCGGTATACAAGGTGATGTTGCCGCCGAGCAGGGTCTGCAGGCCGGCGCCGATGGATCCGACCACGCTGCGCGAGCGCGCGACGATGCCGCGCACGATGCCGATATTGCGGATGATGCGATGCCCGGGCAGTTCAAACGCCGTGGTCACCATCGCCGTGGAAATCGTCGCCATGGGCTGCAAGCCTCTGTCAATGAGAAATCAAGCGGGCGCGGCGATCGCCGCGCCGCCGCGAACAGGTCGCCTATTCGAGCACGAAGTTGATGCGCATGTTGACGCGCCACTCGGTGACCTTGCCGTCGTCGGTCGTGGCGACCTTGATCTCGTTGATCCAGGCTCCCTTGATGTTCTTGACCGATTTGGAAGCGCGTTTCAAACCGTCGGTAACCGCGTGTTCGATGCCCTTGCTCGAGGACGAACTTATTTCGATGACTTTTGCGACGCTCATGACCTACCCTCCGCATGGTGAAGGAATCGGCGCCGAAGCGCCGCTGTCAGCTCGTTGTTGTCGCGTTTTCCTGCCTGACGCAACCAGTGTAGCAGCCGCTACCGCACAGTTCATGGTGCCGCGGCACGCGCGGCCGGTTCGCGCTCGCGCGGCAGCCAGCGCAGCCAGACCAGCCAGAACACCAGGGCGTCGAATATGATCAGCGCCTGCCACAGATACAGATGGAACCACTCGAACCAGACCTGATTCCATGCATGCAGGTAATACAGGCTGATGATGCGCACGAGATTCAGCGTCTGGATCGCCAGAAAGCCGAGGGCGACTCCGACGAGCTTGTGCTTCCAGGGCGCCGGAAAAGCCAGCACGGCCGAAACCAGGATCAGCACCGCTTCAACGCCGTTGCAACCCGCCACGATTTCGATGCCGCTGTTGTCGAACGCATTGAGGATGTCGTTCTGGCGCGCGATGACGGTATGGTCGAACAGCCGCATCAGCCAGACGCTGGCGTGCGCGATCGCCGTGGTGAAGGGCAGGATCACGTTGGCCTGCACCGGTTGCAGCAATTCCAGCGTGAACAGCAGCAGCAGGCAGGCGAGAAAGATCAGGATGAAACGAAGCATTTTTTTGAAGGTCGGGCTAAGGGCCGAGGGCCAATTGTAGCGGTTGTTGCTTGCCGGTTCCCGGTTCGCGGTCGGAACCGGCAAATTGCGCTGCATTGCCGGCAGCCAAGAACCGACAACCGGGAACCGCTCTGCTAGCATCGCAGCATGAACCCCGCTCCAAACCTCTTTTTCATTGGTCCGATGGGTGCCGGCAAGACGACCATCGGCCGCGGCGTGGCCGAACTGCTCGGCCTGTCGTTCCACGATCTGGATCACGAGATCGAGGTGCATTGCGGCGCCGCCATCCCGTTGATCTTCGACATTGAAGGCGAGGCCGGTTTCCGCCAGCGCGAAAGTGCCCTGCTGGCCGAATTGAGTGCGCACACCGATGTCGTCGTCGCCACCGGCGGCGGCGCGGTGCTGGCGCCGGAAAACCGCGGGCTGCTGCGTGCGCGGGGTTTTGTCGTGTATCTGGAAACCACGGTCGATGAACAACTCGCGCGGCTGGCGCGCGACCGCAAGCGCCCCCTGCTGGCTGCGCCGGATCGCCGTGAGCGCCTGCTGGCGCTGGCTGCGGAGCGCGAACCGCTGTACCGGGAAATCGCCGATCTGGTCGTACCCGCAGGCCCGCGCAGAAGCACGCTGCAGGTCGCGCAGCGCCTTGCAGCGGAGCTTGGGCTGTGCTGGCGCCGCCAGCGCATCGACGCGCCGGATCGTGTCGCATGAACGTCACCCGGATCAGCGTCGAACTCGGCCCACGGCAGTATCCGATCTGGATCGGTGCGGGCGCGCTCGCGGATGCGCCGCGCTGGCGCGCGCTGCTGCCGGGCCGCCATGTGCTCGTCGTCAGCAACGAAACCATCGCGCCCTTGTACCTTGCGCGCGTGACCGCAGGCCTGCACGACGCGACTGTTTCCACATTGATACTTCCGGATGGCGAAGCGTACAAGACGCTGGAATCGGCGCAGCGCATCTTCGCCGCGCTCGCCGACCTCAAGGCCAGCCGCGACGCCAGCATCATCGCGCTCGGCGGCGGCGTGATCGGCGATCTGGCCGGCTTCGCCGCGGCCTGCTGGATGCGCGGCATCGCCTTCGTGCAGATGCCGACGACCGTGCTGGCAATGGTCGACTCGGCGGTGGGCGGCAAGACCGGCGTGAACCTGGCGCAGGGGAAAAACCTGGTCGGCGCCTTTCATCAACCCAGCGCCGTAGTCATCGACACGGACACCCTGGCCACCTTGCCGCTGCGCGAATTGCGTTCGGGATTTGCCGAAGTCGTCAAGTACGGCGCACTCGGCGACGCCGAATTCTTTGCCTGGCTCGAACAAAACGCCGACGCCCTGATCGCGCGTGAACCGGCCGCACTGGCGCAGGCGATCGCCACCAGTTGTCGGCACAAGGCCGCGATCGTTGCACGCGATGAAACCGAACAGGGCGAGCGTGCATTGCTCAATTTCGGCCACACGTTCGCGCATGCGCTGGAAACCGCCAGTGGCTACGGCACCCTGATGCATGGCGAAGCGGTCGCCATCGGCATGGTCATCGCGGCCCGGCTGTCAGCCCGGCTGCAGCGCGCACCGATCGCCGACGCCGAACGCCTGACTGCGTTGCTCGGTCGCTTCGGCCTGCCGACCGCAATTCCCGCCGGCATCGACGCCGACGCCCTGATCGCCCTGATGCGGCTGGACAAGAAGAACCTGAGCGGACGCCTGCGCCTGATCCTCTGGCGCGGTATCGGCCGCGCGGAAATCGTGCCGGATGTGGATGCCGGCCCGATCCGGGAAACACTGGGTCAAGGATGACGGCCGGGGCGCGAGGCTGCCGGGAAGGAGCTGACTCTGCGCGTTTTTCGGCGAATCCGCTGATCTTTGACCGCGGTTTCTCAGCCCTCAGCCTTCGCTCTAGTACAATGCGCCCATGCGCATCTTCATGCAGACCAAACCCGTCGCCGCCGAATCGCCACGTTATTACCAGATAGCGTTGCAGCAAGATCTGCTCGGCGGCTGGACGCTGACGCGCGAATGGAGCCAGCAGGGCGGCAAGGTCAGCCTCAAGCGCGATGTCTATCTGGAACGCGATGATGCCTTGGCCGCGTTCGAGCAAGCGCGCGATGCGCAGATCAAGCGCGGCTTCCATGTGATGTTCAGTCAGGGAATGGAATCGCCGCATGCCATGGGGTGATCGCCACTTCACCGTGATCGCCGCACTGGCGCTCGCCGCCGGATCCGCGCTCGCGCACGCGGATCCGCCCGGCTATGGAAAAGTGGATACCTTCGAGCCGGGCAAGAAATACAGCTGCGTGCCCAGCGCCGACCACAAGAGTTGGGATTGCACGCAAAGCGGCAAGGCGGCGACAACCAACTCGGCGTCGCCGCCACACGACGAACCGGCCGCGGCCAAACCCGCCAATCCACAGGCAGCCGCTTCCGTTGCCCCACCCCCGGCTGCTCCGGCCTCCACTCCCGCCGCGAGCGCGCCGCGTTCGAGCGAGTTGCCCAGCTACCTTAAGGCATCCTCGGCCAGCCCGCCCGCCGCCGCACCGGGTCCGATCGCAGCGCCGCCACCGGTGCCCGTTCCGGCGGCCGCGCGCGCGCCGGCGC
>JARLJU010000326.1 GCA_031291055.1 Rudaea sp.
ATCCCGACCTGGCGCGCGCGTCGAGGGTGGTGGAGAGCTTTTGCGCGGCGAACGAGCCCGGGGCGCAGGACTAAGTTACCGGCAGCAGAATTCGTAGGGCGGATTAGTACTACTGAGTCAGAACGTCGCATTCGATTTTTGTTGAGAATCAGCGCCTTGTCGAGCCTCACGTGGGCGGAGGGCTGAGATGGGGATGGTCATTCGATCGCAGGCGTCCGATCGCTTTGCGGCATACTTGGGAGAGCTCGCCAAGGTGGTGGGTCACGCGGACCGTGTGGTGCCGCTACGGGATTATTGTGCCGGGCTTTTGGCGACGGAGGGGCGGCGTAGCGTCGAGCCAATGGCCGCAGTGACGGCGCCGGCCATCGTTTCGGCGCAGCACCAAAAGCTTTTGCACTTTGTCGCCAACTCCACGTGGTCGGATGAGCAGATGTTGGCGAAGGTGCGCGAGCTGGTGTTGCGTTCGATCGTGCGGCACGGTCCGATCGAGGTTTGGATCATCGACGATACGTCTTTTCCCAAGCAAGGTTCGCATTCGGTCGGGGTGCATCATCAATATTGCGGACAGCTCGGCAAGCAGGCCAATTGTCAGGTGGTGGTGACGCTGTCGATCGCGAATCATCAGGCGAGCCTGCCGGTCGCCTATCGGCTGTATCTGCCGCAGGCTTGGACCAGCGATGCGGCCCGCCGCGCCAAGGCGCATGTTCCAGCGGGGATCAAGTTCAAGACCAAGCCGCAGATTGCGCTGGACCAGATCCATGCGGCCCATGCGGCAGGCGTACCGCATGGCGTCCTGCTGTTGGATGCGAGCTACGGTTCCAACAAGGCGCTGCGCGACGGTATCACGGCACTGGGGCTGACCTATGCGGCAGCGATCGTGTCGAGCGTCAAAGTGCGTCCAGTGCGCGCGCACGATCCCAAGGAGCCGCGCCTGAGCGTCAAGCAATTGGCGCTCAGCCTGCCCAAGCACGCGTGGCGCACAATCACCTGGCGGGAAGGCACCAACGAGCCCCTGCGCTCGCGCTTTGCCCGCCTGCGGGTGCGCGCTGCTCCGATCAGGGGGGCCGCGAAATGCACTGAAGAGACGCTGCTCATCGAATGGCCTGCCGGCGAGGCCGAGCCGACCAAGTATTGGCTTGCAACCGTCGACCAGAAGATGTCGTTCCGCGGCCTCGTCGACATCGTCAAAATGCGCTGGCGCATCGAGCGCGATTATCAGGACCTCAAGCAGGAGATCGGGCTCGGGCATTATGAGGGCCGGGGATGGCGAGGCTTCCATCACCACGGCACACTGTCCATCGCGGCCTATGGATTCCTCATCTCCGAACGGGAGACGATTCCCCCCTCAGAACCACGTCCCACCGCGGGGCTCGAAAAACCTGCCCTTCCCAGTAGTTACCGACCCCGCGGCGCCCCCGATCAGGCCCCAACGCCACGTCCCCAACTCGATCGCCACGATCCGACGCCTGCTGGCCGTCGCGATCGCACAAATACTGCTACGATGCCCGCACTGCTGCATCCGCCCATTTCCGCAAAATGCGCGTCGGCGTTTGTGACACAGTATGACTAACCCAACCTACACCTTGCGCGGGCGGCGGGAGCCGGCGGCTTGGGTCACGCCCAAATACGTCTCGAGCGTCGCGCGGTCGGCCTTGAGGGCTGAGCTGTCGCCCTCGTAGACGATGCCGCCGCGCTCGATGATGGCGGCGCGATGCGTCACGTCGAGGATTTTTTGTGCGTTCTGCTCGACCAGGATGGCGGAGAGCCCTTCCTCGCGAATGAGGCGGCGCAGGGCGGCAAGCAGCTCATCGACGA
>JARLJU010000327.1 GCA_031291055.1 Rudaea sp.
ACGGAAACGTGGCCGGGATCGGCCAGGCTCTGCAACAGAATCCCGACTTCAAATACATTATGGTGCGCAATGAGCAGGCGAGCGTGCATCTGGCCGCCGCATTTGCAAAGGCAAGCAATCGGCTGCGCACGTTTGCCTGCACTTCATCGATCGGCCCCGGCGCGACCAACATGATTACCGGCGCAGCCATGGCCACTGTCAATCGCCTTCCTGTGTTGCTGTTGCCCGGTGACATCTTTGCGCGCCGCAATGTAGCACCCGTGCTTCAGCAGTTGGAGTCCCCATCAACGCAGGACATCGGTGTGAACGATTGCTTCAAGCCGGTGTCGCGTTATTGGGACCGCATCTATCGCCCCGAGCAGTTAATTACTGCATTGCCCGAGGTAATGCGCGTGCTCACTTCGCCCTCCGATTGCGGCGCCGTTACGCTGGCGTTGCCGCAAGATGTACAGACCGAGGCCTATGACTATCCTGAAGAACTGTTCCGCACGCGCGTCTGGCTCATTCGCCGCGGCCAGCCCGACAAAGTATCTCTCGATCGCGCGATTGGTGCGATCCGTCATAGCCGCAAGCCGCTGATCATCGCGGGCGGCGGAGTGCTGATGAGCGAGGCATCGCACGCACTCGACAAGTTCGTCCGGCAGACAGGAATTCCTGTCGCGGAGACGCAGGCCGGCAAAGGCTCATTGCCTTGGGATCATCCGCAAGAGATGGGCGCTATCGGCGCCACTGGATCTCTGGCTGCCAATCGCCTGGCGCATTCGGCCGATCTGATCATCGGAATCGGAACCCGCTACGCTGATTTCACCACCGCGTCGATGACAGCGTTCCAGAATCCCGACGTGCGCTTCGTCAACATCAATACAGCGGAGTTCGATGCTTACAAGGTTGGTGCAATACCGGTCGCCGCGGATGCCCGCGTCACGCTCGAACAGCTCGCCGCGGCATTGCCCGATCTGCACGTAAGCGCAGAGTACGCGGCTGAAATCGCGAGCCTGAAGACTGCTTGGGACACCGAAGTGGATCGCCTCTTCCACCTGAACAACCCCGGCAAACCTGCACAGAGCGAGGTGATCGGGGCCATGTGGCAGGCCTCAGGTCCGCGCGATGTATTGCTCTCGGCGGCGGGCAGTCATCCTGGCGACCTGCATAAGCTATGGCGCACGCGCACGCCTAACGGATACCACATGGAGTACGGCTACTCCTGC
>JARLJU010000328.1 GCA_031291055.1 Rudaea sp.
CTGCCGCTACCGGGCTCCCGTGCATTATGATGACGAGGTCGTTGTGCGCACTTGCATCAAGCATGTACGCGAGAAGATGATTCACTTCGGCTACGAACTGCGGAATGCGGCAACCGGCGAGTTGTTGGCCGAGGGCGAGACTATGCACATCGTGGCCAGTTCGAAAATGAAACCGCGAGCGCTACCCGAAAAATACATGAAAGTCTTTCGCGCGGCCATGGGTCGCTCGTAAAGGAAGCGAACAGCGAACGACTAACGACCAGGGACTGCCATTGAAAGCTCTGCACATCAACGGAAACGATCTCACCCTCGAAGCTGTGCGCGAAGTGGCGCGTTTCAGCGCTCGTCGTCCTGTCTTGCTCGATCCCGACGCCCGCGAAGCCGTCGATCGCGCCCGCGCCGTTGTCGACGCGCTCGTGGCTGCCAACAAGATCTCTTATGCCATCACGACCGGCGTCGGCAAACTGAGCGACGTGCACATCGTCGGCGAGCAGGTTCGCGAGCTCCAGGTGAATCTGGTGCGCTCGCATGCTGTCGGCGTGGGCGAACCGCTCTCGATTCCCGACGTACGCGCCATGATGGTTTTGCGCGCCAACTCCTTGTCGAAGGGCAATTCCGGAGTGCGCGCCGTCACCATCGACACGATCTGCGAGATGCTCAATCGCGGCGTCACTCCGATGGTCCCGTCGCAGGGCAGCGTCGGAGCGAGCGGCGATCTCGCGCCGCTGGCGCATCTGGCGCTGGCGCTGATCGGCGAGGGTGAGTGCTTTGACGAAAAGGGCACGCGCATGGCGAGCGCCGAAGCGCTGAAGGGTGCACAGATCAAGCCGCTCGTGCTGGAAGCGAAAGAAGCAGTCTCGCTCATCAACGGCACACAGGCCATGCTCGCCATCGGCACTCTGATGTTGCTGGATGCCGAGACCCTGGTCGACACCGCCGACGTTCTGGGCGCGATGACGTGTGATGCCCTTAAGGGAACCAACGTCGCTTTCGATGAGCGCATTCAAAAGGCGCGCCCGCATCCCGGACAAATCAAGACCGCCGCCAACTTGCGCCGACTGCTCGAGCAGAGCGAGATTCGCGAATCGCATCGCGATTGCGGCCGCGTGCAGGATGCTTATTCGCTGCGCTGCATCCCGCAGGTACATGGCGCGGTGCGCGACACGCTGGCCCATTGCCGCCGGGTATTCGAGACCGAGACGAACTCAGCCGTCGATAACCCGCTGGTGTTCGTCAAGAATGCGAAGGCAATGGATGGCGAGGGCGACGTGCTCTCGGGTGGAAATTTTCATGGCGAGCCGCTCGCTTTCGCGCTCGATTTTCTTGCCATTGCACTGAGCGCACTGGCGGGCATCAGCGAACGGCGGCTGGAACGCATGGTGAATCCGGCTCTCAGCGAAGGCTTGCCGCCATTTCTCGCGCCGGGCGCGGGAATGAACTCGGGTTTCATGATGCCGCAAGTGACCGCTGCAGCGCTGGTCAGCGAGAATAAAGTTCTGGCGCATCCTGCGTCCGTCGATTCGATTACGACGTCGGGCAACAAAGAAGATTTCGTTTCGATGGGCATGACCGCAGCCAATAAACTGAAGCGAGTCGTCGAGAATACCCGCAACACCTTGGCGATCGAGGCCATGGCGGCGGCACAGGCCCTTGACTTCCTGGCGCCGCTCAAGACGTCCAAACCGTTGCAGCAGGCGCATGCGGCGATCCGCGAGGTGTGCGCGACCATGAACAAGGACCGCGTGATGTATCAGGACTTCGCGCGCATCGCGCAGATGATCGCCAGCGGCAAGTTGGCGGAAATCCTGCATTGACATGCCGAAGGGCGAATAGCAGAAACGCACGCTGCCCAGCGGTGTGAAATATCTGCGCATGAAGTGACATTTGCTGCGCTTCCGAACTTGCCGAATTATTTGTTTACACCAGCGGTTCGATGTTTTAGACTCGCCCAACCTCGCGCTTCCTCCCCCGAGGCGCGGCTCATTCCGTGTCCTGGCGCCGCGTTCGGCAGCATCGAACGACAGCGACGGCGCGATGGATGCCCCTGAATCGGCCGTTACGTGTACCAGAAAAAATCAAAAGGAAACCAAAATATGTCAAAAGTGCGTCGCGGGAGTTGCCGCATCGCTGTAAGTTGTCGCATCGGCAGCTCGGCTGCATTTCTAGCGCTGGTTTTTGCCAGCTTGGGTGCCGTGTTGGCGTTCGGCCAAACGGCCGTCACA
>JARLJU010000329.1 GCA_031291055.1 Rudaea sp.
CACGAGCACTTCGCGCGTGAGCTCTGGCGCACCCCAATAGCCTTGAAAGACATCCGCGCCGCGAATGACGATCTCGCCCATCGCGTCCCCGCTCACCTCGCGGCCATGTTCGTCGACGACGAGCACTTCAGTCTCGCCGGTTGGCCGGCCGCACGACGCAAGCCGCTCCGGGCGATGAGCAATCGCGTCAGCATGATCGGCGATGGAAAGACGCGTGACGCCCGAGGTCGATTCGCTCGCGCCGTATCCTTGCGACAGCACCGGACCGATACGCGTCCACGCTTCCTGGATACGGGCCGGCGCCATTGGCGCGGCACCGTAGCCGAGCATCTTCAGGCTCGTCAGATTGGCCGTGTCCAGCGAGGGATCGTTGAGCAACATGTTGATCATCGCGGGCACCATGAACACGTGCGTGATCTTCAGCCGCTCGACTTCCCGCAGAAAGTGCGCGGGCTCGAACGTGTCGAACAGGACGAGCGTGGCGCCCGAATACAGGTATGGCTGCATCAACATGCCGGATGCGTGCGTGATCGGACCGATCAACCCGAGCCGGTCGCCGGGTTTCGCGGGACAATCCATGCTCAGCAGAATCTTGCGCAGCGACGCGAGGCGATTGCCGTAGGTCTGCATGGCGGCCTTGATCTTGCCGGTCGAGCCGGAAGAGAAGTGCAGCACGGCGAGATCGTCCGGAGACAACGCGACCTCGGGCAGATGCGGGCTGGCGCTCGAAATCAGTGTTTCGTAATCGGCGTATCCAGTCGCAGGCGCGCCAAGCGAAATGAACGACTCGACCGAACCGAAGCCAGGCGACGCACGATCGTAAGCCGTGAATCCCTCGCCTGCGATCATGACGCGCGGCGCGCAATTCTCAACGACATCCTCCGCTTCGTGTGCCGTAAAGCGCGGATTCAGCGCGGCCTTGACGAGCCCTGCCTTGTATAGCGCGCATTCGATTTCCACCAGCGCCGTGCAGTTGCGGGCCTGAACCGCGACCCGGTCGCCTTTCGCAAGGCCCAGCCCCAGGAGCGCATTCGCCAGCAGGGTCGAGCGTTCGTCAAGCTGACGGTACGTCAGCTCGCGGTCGCGATGAATGACCGCAACGTTGTCGCCCCAATAACGCGCGGCGCGGCGCAGAAAGTAAGCAAAGCCCAATCGGTGTCTCCTTTATCAAAGCTGGCGTTAGTCTGTAAGATGCAAGCCATCACCACAATGCGGCATTGGCTATAAAGCCATAGCCAACAGGAATGCCCATGGAGACCCGGGATCTGGATTACCTGCTTGCGGTAGAGGA
>JARLJU010000330.1 GCA_031291055.1 Rudaea sp.
GCGCGCGCATCACCGCAGGCACGTCACCGTATGCATGCCAGTAGTCGTACAGCGTGAACACGCCCGCGCTGCCTTCGGGCAGCTTCTGCATCTTCGCGAAAAGCTGGCCGCCGGCGAACTGGCCGAGGAACGCGAAGCCGCACAGGATCAGCAGGAAGACCACCACGGGGATCAGAATTCTAAGCGGTTTCGGCACGGTCGGTCCTCAGTGGGTGGCTGCATCGCTATTGACCTCAGATTCGGCCGCGTCAAATCCGACGATCGGCTTCGCAGGGAACCTACCGGCCTGATCGGCGGCCGCGATCAGCACATGCAGGCCTGCGGCCGTCTCGTCGTCGCAGTGTTCGAGTACCCGCCGCGCGGCGCGAAGTACCGGCATGCGGGCACGCAGGCGCTCGGCTCTCGCATAGACATGGCGTGCGAAATTGAGCGGTCTGTCAGCAAGGAGCCGGTCCAGCACGGCGCGATCGTCCTCTCCGAAGGTGAACGTCAGCGGCGGCTGGCCGGTCTCGCCCACCGTCTGGCTGTTCTGCCAGGTTGTTTCCGGCGTCATGCGCTCGGCGAGCTCGAGCAGCCGCAGCCCGATTTCCAGCACCGTGCGTCGACGGACCGAAAAGTGAGCGGCGACACGGCCGCCCGGTTTTCCGTTCGCCTTGACGTCGCGCACCGCAAACGTCACGTGATCCGGCGCATAGCCGGCGCCGTCCTCGACGCAGATCCACTTCTCGCCAATGCGGAATTTCAGATGCGTTGTCATGCGGCCATCTCCTGTTGTTGCAGATGCGCGGTCAGGTCGCGATGCAGGCGCATCGCGTCGCGCACGTTATCGAAGGGTCCGTGGAACTGGTTGCTGCTGGCCGCCGTACAGCGATCGATCGGCTCCCACAGCAGGTAGCGCCACTCGTCATAGACTGAGTACCGCGCGATCGTCCAGCCCGACGGGTGGACCAGCGCAAAGTCGCCGGACGGTCGCCATTTGCACTGGCTGGCATCGTTCGCGTCCGCGGCATCGACAATCGCGGCAACCGGAAGATCTGCATTCATTGCGGGAACTCTCCGAGTGGATCGGCGGACAGGATCCGCAGGGCGTCGCGCTGAGCGTCGTCCAGCCCGGCATCGGTGATACCCTCGCGGCCGTGCACGATCACGGCGCCGTAGAGCTGCGCCAGCGCGCGGGCCTCTGTGCTGGCCGCAAATGCTTCGTCCGACGGCGAACGCATGCGCCACCCCTCGATCGCCGCCTCGATATCGCTGATCGCGAAGTTCATACACGGTCCTCCCTGCGGACGAGCCAGTGCGCCGTGAAACCGCGCGCCCACGACGCCGCATAGACAAAGCACAGCGCGAGCACGCCGTACTGATGCGCTCGCCACGCCATGTCGAACCAGAACGGCTGCGCGGCCAGCCCGAAGATGCAGGCCCAGCGCCGCCAGTGCGCACGCCGGTCCTGCGACAGAAACACGGCGAGCGCACCGCACAGGCTGATCGCGATCTGTTCGATCATCTGCGCCGCGGCATCGGCGCTCATGAGACACAACCCAGCAGCTGCGCCTTGCCGATCGGGTCGTACCAGAGTTCGGTGAGCCGCTTGTTGCGCATGAAGAGAACCAGATCAACCGTTACGCGCACCTGTTCCATGATGAATTGCCAGTCGAGCGTCTGGCCGACGGCGCTCTGCTTGACCAGCGTCGCGATGCGCGACGGTGCCGAGCGCGCATCGTTGCAATGCACCGTCGTGATGCCGCCGGGCGTGCCCGTATTGAGCAGCGTCATGTAGTCCCACGTCTCGTCGCCGCGCAGCTCGGCGAGGAACACGCGGTCGAACTTCATGCGAAGCGTGGAGCGCACCAGTTCCTTCGCCGGCAGCGTGTCGCTGAAAAACATATGCACGCGGTTCGGGTGATTCGGCAGCGATAGTTCCGGCGTGTCCTCGATCGTGCCGATGCGCTCGTCGGACGGCACGAGGTCTGAGAGCGCCTTGTTCAGCGTTGTCTTTCCGGAGCCGGTGCCACCGGCGAGCACAATGTTCAACCGGTTGGCAACCGCAAGCTCGAGCAGGCGCGTGACGTTGCGCTGATCTTTCGCCTCGAGCATCTCGAGCTCGAACGGCTGCAGGTCCAGCGACTGGGACATGTCGCGGCGCGGCGACACGTCCCGATAGCCCTCGAACCAGCCGTTGCGCTCGTACTCGACGACCGAGAAGCGCACGTCTGACGGGATCCGGATCGTTATGGATATCGTGTCCTGCTCGCAGGCCGGCTGCATCAGCACGTGTCCACGTTGGCCCTCGGGCAGGACCACCGGATGAATCGGCTCCTTTGTCGAGAACTTGCCGCCCTTCATCACCGTCAGCGCGTTGGCGAGCTTGAAGCACGCATCGAGCGAGCAGGCCGGTGCATCGTGCCGCCGCCATCCGGCACTGCCCTGTATCCAGATCTCACCGGGACGGTTGATCGCAACTTCGGTGAGGCCCCCATCGAAGAAGTTCGAGATGCCCATCTGTTTGAGAAAGCTGCGGGCGATGGTGCCCTTCTCGATGACATCGATTACGACTACGCTCATTCGCACTCCTTCCTTGTTTATGGTCACATCCGTTAATCAAAGTGCCGCGCAGGTTCAGCGAGGCGTGGTGCCCGAATCCTGCGGCTCGATCTGCACTGACACGCGATACGGGCGTCGATCGTCCGGCACGCTGCTGGCGAGTTCCCGAAGGGTTTGCGCCGGCGACGTGGAGACCACGGTTGCGCTCAAAGGCGCGGCCGGCCGGGTCAATTTCCAGGCCGCACCGCCGATTACCACAGCTGCGCATAGCCCCGTTACAAGCCAGATGCGCAATATGCGTGGCGTCTGCCGACCGTGAATCGCTGGGGTTTCGATGGGTTGACGGTTAGTTGCGTGCACGTCCATTGCGTGAGCGGCCGCGTGATTGACCAGTTCATCAAGCGATGGCAAGGCGCTGTCGCCCCATTCCGAGATCGTCAGCCCGATACGCGCCCCAACATTACGGAGCAGGTTGCGTCGCAGCGGCGCCGACATGTCGTCGATCCGGCACCCATCGAGCACCATGCAATCCTCGAACGCGTGGTCGTCGGCGATCTGACGCAGTGGCAAGGCATCGGGGACCTCGCGCGCACGCCGTGCATCGACCCGCTCGGCCAGCTGGCGGACCGTGTTGCCGTAGAAACAGAAACGCAGCGCATTGCGTAGTTTGGTCTCGAACATGTCGCGATCGAGACCATGCAGCGGGAAGTCGTTCGGGTAGGTGATCTTCAGGTTCATGGGTCCGCTCCTCATTGCTGCCCGTTCTGGCCAACAGGGTTGCCCTGCGCGTCGACGTTCTCGTACACGCCGGTCAGGTCAATGTCGCGCGCCACAAAGATATTGATGACAGAGCCCTGGTTTGAATAAGCCGTCGGCGGGATGTTGATGGTGTTACGCAGCGTCTCCGCGGCCACATCCTGCGTGGCGTTCGAACTGTTGGAGAACGTGATCTGCTGGCCAGACCCGGTTGCCTTGTTCGCCAGCGCCTGGCCGAAGTC
The DNA here is from genome assembly GCA_031291055.1 of Rudaea sp. GTDB lineage: Bacteria > Pseudomonadota > Gammaproteobacteria > Xanthomonadales > Rhodanobacteraceae > Rudaea. The sequence continues at coordinate 3,540 of JARLJU010000330.1, forward strand.
GCCAATCAGGCTGACCATCAGCGCGCCCTTGAAACGCAGCCAGAAGTGCTCGTCAACATAGGCTGGAATACCGGCGGCACCCAGCGGATCGGTAGCCGGAGAGTTCAGTGGAATGTGTACGTCGCCGTCGTCGATCTCGTCCCAGATCGCGCCGATCACGCCCTGCCCCTGGATAACGGCATCGCGCTGCTCGCCCTTCGCCATCGCACCCTTGCGAACGAGCAGCGTCGTGCCATCGTCGGACCATACGTCCTGCGCGATCGGGCACCCGATCAGGCCCGCCCGGTCGGTACGGATCGCCGTCGACTGACCACAGCGGATCATCGTGTTGCGACTGAGCAGGTAATGCCGGTTCGGCCGAAACGAGGCTTGCATCGGCTGCAGCTTTGACGGTTGCAAGGACTGGTCGATCGCGGAGCCTTTGCCGTCGCCCGCGTCCGCCTTGCTGGTTGGGCTGGGCGCACCGCCTCGACTGCCGCCGCGCAGCGCTGACATGCCCATCGACTTCGCCAGACCTGCCAGACCAGACGCATCGTGGCCGCTGGCCCCGGCGTTGCCGCCGCTGTCACCTGCAGTTTCATTTGATGCCACGGGACCATCGTTGCTCTGGCCAGAATCGTTGCTCCCGATCGCGACGAGCACGCTGCCCTGCA
>JARLJU010000331.1 GCA_031291055.1 Rudaea sp.
CTCGTTTAACCTGAACAACACAACCGAGGAAACGCTCATGCCAGTATTCCACGTCCACATTCCGGCCCAAAAATTCTCTAGCGAAGAGAAACGCGCGCTGGCGGATGCCTTGAATCTCGCTCTTCATGAAGCCATGGATACGCCCAAGGATGACCGTTTCGTCATCATCAGTGAGCACAAGGACGATGAGCTTTTCATCCATCCGACTTTTCCTGACATGAAGAGATCTGACAAGCGCATGGTCGTAACGGTGACGATAGGCACGAGCAGGACAGTGGAGCAGAAACGCAAGCTCGCGGAGTTGGTCACCCGTTATGCGGTAGAAAAGGCGGGCGTTAGCCAGGACGATATCAGCCTGATCATGTATGCCGTTCCCTTGGCGAACATGAGCTTCGGCGGTGGCAAGCTGGTCTCTGACATTGACCTCTCCATGCCTTGGGTAAACAAGTAAGAAATACGAAAGCCGCCCCCGTTCTTTAGAAACGGCGCAGCAGAATTGACTCGAAACGAATGTCTCGTTCGTTTCTCAGGAGTGGGGCTCATCTGGCTCCGATCCGACACCATGTTCTGGACGGGTATTGGGATGAATACAGCCATCACTTCGACCATGGTGTTGCGCACGCGCACCGGGCCGGAGGCACTGTAGGTGCCCGATCCTGCGCGGAGGTGGGCCGGCCGACCATTTCGAAATCGGCGCGGAGCAGCTCTTCACGCTTGAGCGACCAGGCAATTGACCTCGCATCGAGTGACCGAGGCAAAAGGGTGGAAGGCATGAACTGCCGCTGCGCATAGGGTTTACGGCGCCGCCTGACCTCTTTCTACAAGGAGAACTTCCATGTTTCGACGTATCGATATCGCGTTCGAAGCCGAGGGCGGCGTCACGCTGCGCGGCTGGCTCTATATTCCCACCGGCGGCACCGCCCCCTATCCTGCCATCACGATGGCGCATGGTTATGCCGGCGTGAAGGAGCACGGCCTGGAGCCATTCGCTGAGAAATTTGCCTCCAACGGCTTTGTCGTCCTCCTGCACGATCACCGCAACTTCGGCGCCAGCGAAGGCACGCCGCGCCAGGATATCGACCCATGGTGTCAGATCGCTGATTGGCGGCGTGCGATCAGCTTCCTCGAAGACCAGGACGCCGTCGACGCGACGCGCATCGGCTTATGGGGCACGAGCTATTCCGGCGGTCACGCACTCGTGCTTGGCGCAACCGAACGCCGCTTGCGTGCGGTCGTCGCGCAGGTGCCGACGATCAGCGGCTTCGAGCAAGGACTGCGCCGCATTCCGCCCGATGCTGTCGCCGCCATCGAGGATGCCTTCACGGCGGACGAGCGCGCGCAAGCCCGCGGCGAGCCGCCGCGTAGACAGGCAATCGTCAGCGCCGATCCGGCCGTCCCTGCTTCGTACCGCACCAAGGAAGCCATCGAGTTCTATCTGCAGCCCGTACCCGACGGCGCCTGGGAAAACAGCGTCACGGTGCGCTCGACGCGCGCTGCGCGCATGTACGAACCGGGCACGTGGATTGCGCGCGTGTCCCCCACGCCGCTGCTGATGATCGTCGCGCTGCAGGACGCGATCACGCTGACCGATCTTGAGCTGGCCGCCTACGAACGCGCCCTTGAGCCGAAGCGCCTCGTGACGATTCCCGGCGGCCACTTCGATCCGTATATCACCAGATTCGATCAATCCAGTGCTGCCGCGCTGGACTGGTTCAAGGAACACCTCGCGTAACCACAACTTGCGACAACGCGGGAGCCCAACTCATCTCTCCCTATGTGAGTGCGCCGTTCAAGGTGCTGGGCACGGATGGCTTCGGCTGTTCAGACACCCGGCGCGCCCTGCGGCGTTACTTCGAGGTGGACAGCCAGGCGATCTGCCTGACGGCTCCGCAGGTACTGGTGGAGCAAGGACGCCTGGCCGCAGACACGGTCGCCAAAGCCCGTCGTATCATGGACAGTACGGATAATCGCCATGCTTGACCGCCGTGGATAGCCAGGATTGACCTGGGTGGTGTTTCAACTCAGCTACCTGTGGCTGTGGCAGGTGTTGTCATATGGCCTTGAGGGTTGGCGTACCTAGCTGGTCGCCACCCATCTGGCTCAGCAGCAGTGCCTGCAGCTCTTTTGCGGGCCGTTGTGAGTGCCCGGTCATCCAGCGTTTAAGTGTGTGACGGCTTGAATCAAAGACTCTCAGGGTCGCCGCAGAACATCTGGATCCGCGAGCGCAGCCAGCGCTCGCCCGGGTCGTTGTCCTGGGAGCCGCGCCAGGCCATGTGCAGTTCGAAGGTCTGGGTGTCCAGGGGCGGGTTCTCGGCCCGGACCCCGCCGGCCGCCGTCAGCGCATCGGCGGTGTAGTCGGGCACCGTGGCAATGATGTCGGTACCGGCGATCAGGGTGCTGAGGCCATTGAACTGCGGTACCGCGAGCACGACATGGCGCTTGCGTCCGAGCTTTTCCAATTCGGTATCGATAAAACCGCTCAAGTCGCCAGCGAATGACACCAGGGCATGGGGGCGCGCGCAGAAGTCATCCAGCGACATCGGGCCGGGCATGCTGTCGGCCCGCAGCAACTTCGGCGAGCTGCGGCGCAGGACCTTGCGCTTGGCGTTGGCCGGCAGGTCGGTGGTGTAGCACACCCCGATGGAAATCTCGCCGGAGCCGAGCTTGGCCGGGATCAGCAGATAGTTGACGCGGCGGATCACCAGCACGATGCCGGGGGCCTCGGCGCGCAGGCGCTTGAGCAACTGCGGCAGCAAGGCGAACTCGACGTCATCGGACAGGCCGATGCGGAACACCGAGGTGCTGGTCGCCGGATCGAACTC
>JARLJU010000332.1 GCA_031291055.1 Rudaea sp.
CCGGTAATGCCGGCGCCGATAATGGCGATTCGTGACATGACATGGTCCAGAGTAGTTGAGCATCACCGGTGTCGATTTCTTGTCGAAACCGGCGTCGATGCCCCATCTGTCCATGTACCTGAGAGTTTCTTCCCGTGAGCCGGCGAGCATTGATGCAAGCCGTATGCAGGGAATCCCCTTCGGTGGGCGCGCACGGCGCCGCTCTCCAGATGTTCCAGCTGCGCGGTCCTTTTGCCTGAGAGTTTCCGGGGCGGTTGCTCCGTCGGCGCCGTCACAAGCTTCTGACGATCTCTCCCGCGCTGCATTGCAGAACGGCTCGACAATACCGGGCAAAAATCTTCCCCGCAAGTGTTTCCTGCAATGCAACGCACGATCGGCCCTACCGAGAGCCGCGCACGGCACGCCGAAAAGGCCCATCCATGTGAGCGCGCCCAACCCAGGCTCACGGCCGCGCTTGCGGCGCCAAGGTTAGAGGCGCCAGCATGTTCACCGCGCGGCTTTCAATTCCCGTATCCGCCACCGGGCCGTGCTCACGGCCGTTCTTTCGGCTCCCGTGCCCGCTGTCCCGGCGTCGCCCCGGCGCGCAGATACACCCCGGAGAACTCGGTCGAGGCGATGCGGATCATCTCGATTAGCGTCGCAGCAACGGTGGTGGTCAGATCGATATCCCGGCAGATCAAGCCGATCGTCATGTCCGGCAGCGGCTCGGTCAAACCGATCTTGCGCAGCAGTCCCTTGTATGGCGCCGTATGGAAAGGCAGTTCCGACCACAGGCTGATGCGGTCGGTGGTGCTGGCCATCTCCAGGTAAAGCGACGTTGACGTGCAACGCAGCACGTTTTTCGGCGGCGCGATGTCCTGACTGCCGAACAGCGTGCCGATCAGGCTCGTCGGATCGTCGAGTGCATCCCAGCTAAGCCACGCCGCCTGGGCGAGCCCCTGCAGAGAATGCGTGCCGCGCAGCGGATGGCCGGTGCGCACGCCCAGTGTCGTGGCGATGGTGTAGAGCGTCTCCCAGTAGAAACGCGTGTCGCTCGGCTGACCGATGCGCGAGACAAGGCCGAAATCGATCGAGCCGTCCGCGAGGCCCTCCTGGATCTGCGGCGGACGCAATTCGAACACGTTGAGGGTGACCTGCGGATAAACCCTGGAAAACTCCCGCAACGCCTCAGCAAACGGCCCGGCGGACGTCACCGGCGTCACGCCTACCGTCACGGTGCCGCGCGCGATGCCGAGCAGGGTGGAGATGTCCTCGTGGGCGTGGCGCAGTTCCTGTTCGATCGCGCGTGCGTGGCGAATCAGGCTTTGCCCGTACGGCGTGAGCTGGGTGCCCTTGGCTGAGCGCACGAACATCGGCGCACCGAGTTCCGCCTCCAGATCGGACAGCGCCTTGCTCACGGCCGGCTGCGTGACGTGCAGCGCGCGCGACGCCTCGTGGATGCTGCCGTTCTCCGCGACGGCGATCAATGAGCGCAATTGGTGAAGTTTCATCGTCGAATCCACTCGAAAGGTGCCTCGGCTGTGTGCCGCGCAACCTCCAGTGTGGGGATAAATAAAAGTGATGGCTATAAAAACAAACGATTTGCGCTCGAAAATTGACGACCGCACTGTTCGGTTGACGTCGGCCGCACAGCGACGCAGCCCTTTCCACCGGAATCATCGGAATTCTCATGGCAAATCTGCACACCTCGCTGCAACCCGCGTCAGCCGACGCGGTGTCCCAGGGGCCGGTTCAGGGGCTCGGTCAGTTGTCAGCACAGACGTCGCCTCAGCCGCGCGCCTCGAAGTTCGCGCTGATCGCCGCGACCACGCTGGGCAACGGCCTGGAGATGTTCGACTTCACGATCTACAGCTTCTTCGCGGTCCTGATCGGCAAGCTGTATTTTCCGTCGCATACGGCCTTTGGCTCGCTGCTGATGGCGGTCGCCACCTTCGGCATCGGTTTCGTGATGCGGCCGCTGGGCGGCATCGTTATCGGTAACTACGCGGACCGGGCCGGCCGTAAGGCGGCGATGACGCTGACCATTGGGCTGATGGCGCTCGGCACGGCAACCATCGGCCTTGCGCCCACTTATGCGCAGATCGGCCTGTTTGCGCCGCTGCTGATCGTGCTCGGCCGATTGCTGCAAGGATTCTCGGCTGGCGGCGAAATCGGCGCGTCGACCACACTGCTAATGGAGTCGGGTGTGCAGTCCACACGCGGCTTTCTGGTTGGCTGGCAACTGGCGAGCCAGGGCGCCGCGGCGCTGGTCGGCGCGCTGAGCGGCTTTCTGCTGTCGCATTTCCTCGCGCCTGCCGATCTGGAAAGCTGGGGCTGGCGCATCCCGTTCCTTTGCGGTCTGCTGATCGGACCGGTCGGGCTTTATATCCGCCGCGCGCTGGATGAAACGCATCACGCCACGGCGCGTGAAAGCAGCGCGTTTCGCGAGTTGATGGCGGGTCATCTGCGGCAAGTGTGCGTCGGCGTTCTGATGATGGTCGGCGGCACGGCGTCGATGTACATCGTCGTGTTCTACATGCCAACCTATCTGATCCGCGTGCTGCATATGCCGCCGAGCACCGCGTTTCTGTCGGGTTGCGTGGCTGGCGCGGTCTTGCTGATCGGTTCGCCGCTCGCGGGTCTGCTGTCGGATCGCCTGCCGCGTCGCAAGCCGCTGGTCGTCGGCGCCACAGTGCTCGGCGCCGTGTTGATCTATCCGGCGTTCTGGCTGCTCAACCACACGGCACAACTCGGCGTCGCGCTGATCGTGATCGCCGCGCTGGCCGGCTGTCTCGCGCTCGCTTCCAGCTCGGTCTTTCTCATTCTCATGGAAG
>JARLJU010000333.1 GCA_031291055.1 Rudaea sp.
ATGCGTGCCCTCTTGTACGGAGACGTGCGCGGGTGTGTGGGTGTGTGCGCGTTCGTGCAAACGTGCGTTTGGAGAGCCTGAGCGCGCGAATGTGAGGAGGGAGAGGTCGCGTGTGTGATAGTGCCCGCTGTGTCTCCCAGGTTCTCTCGCCCCTGGATGAGTTGGACTCCTTCGAGAACGCGCCACACCGCCTGGCCACCCTGTCACGCTCCGCGGCATACGACGACCCGGTATTGCTTGTGCATCGCTTTGACCCGCGGGAGTTGGTGCGGCCAGCGTCGCCCCCCCGTCCCTTCTCTTTCATTGTGCATACACCGCCCATGGGATGCGAGAGCCTGGAGTGGCGCATCACCCTGTCCTGCTCAGTGTGTGACGGCGACGCGCCGACGCAATGGCGGCCCAAACGGCACCTTCTCCTCCGGGGCCCCTCAGCCTCCGCTATCAATCAAAATGAGGGAGAGACTCAGGGGACCACCAGCACGGCGGCAGCAGAGGGGAGTCCCTTGCCCCCTGCTGTGGTCTCCGGTCCCTACCTGCAAGCAGTGGGCCCGACATCAGCACTGGTGGTGTGGCGCACCAGCACGCCGGATGAGGGCAGGGTGACGGCCAGCACGCAGCGACACTCGGGGCTCCTCACCTTTCATCAGGCGTCACCCCCAGATGCCGCCTCGCTGGATGTCATCGTTGCCCTGACGGGCCTGCACCCACACACCACGTACGCGTACCGCATGTGGGGCACTGCAGGGGAGCTGCTGCCGGGACAGGAGTTTCAGTTCACGACGCTGTGGGGGCCGTCTGACTCTCAGACTGCCCCAGTGCCTGATACTGCCGCGCAGCCCCCTCCGAGTCCGTCTGCACTGGCCAGCCTGCCCGTCAGACTGTTGTTGCTGGGCGATGTGGGCACTGGCACGGGCAGCACCATTGTACCCGCCGTGCTATCCGCTGCGGCGTCCTTCGCTGCCAAGACCCTCACCGCTCCATCCGCCTTGGTGCTGTTGGGAGATCAAGGCTACGAGCATGGCGCGGACTCGGCATACACACTCAACCTGTTCCAGCCCCTACAGAGCCTGCTGGCCACCACGCCCATGTTCCCCGTGCCTGGCAATCGTGACGGCCTGCGCTCTGCCATTCTGCGCCATGGGCAGGAGACAGGGCCGTACTTTACACGCTTTTTTGCGCCGCGGGAGGGGGAAAGCGGCGGGCTGGCCAGTCACTCTGGCGTCTACTATGCGGTGGATGTGGGCGCCCTCCACCTCATCGTCCTTGACTCTGTGTTCAGTGACCGGAGTGCTGGCGGCGCCATGGCCAACTGGCTGCGTGCTGACCTGGCCGCCCTGAATGGCACACAGTGGCTGGTGGCGGTGTGGCATCACCCGCCATACTCCAAAGGCGGCACCGACTCTGACTTTGATCGCACCGCCATAGAGATGCGGGAAACCTTCCTTCCCCTCCTCGAGGCGGCGGGGGTGGATGTCATCGTCTCCGGCCACGCCCACAACTACGAGAGGTCCGTGCTGATTGATGGCGCGTACGGCAGCTCGGATGAGTTTGGGGACGGCAACGTTGTGGACGCCGGCCTGGGCGCGCCGCCTGACGTGCCCTACGTGAAGCCCCCTGGGCTCGTGGCGCACAAGGGCTGCGTCGCCGTCGTGGCGGGCTCCGCAGGCGACATCAACTACAAGAACTATGGCATGATGCACCCCACGCACTTGAGGTTGGCGGGCGGGGCAGGCCGGCCCGCCCTCCTGAAGATGCACGGCCTCCTGGAGGCTGGCTCCTTCTTCATTGACGTGGACCCTGAGAACAGCACCCTCACGGGTACATTTGTGACTGCAAACGGTGACGTCGGTGACAGGTTTGCGATTGTGAAGCGGGCGGGGGCGCAGGAGGCAACCCGGGCACAGTTAGCCAGCGTTAGTGCGTCAAGCCGCGGGCAGCTGCAGCGAGCGCAGTCACTGGTGCCTGTGGCCACCGGGGCGTGGAGTGAGTCGCTGTGGCTGGTCATCCTGCTGGCCATCGCGGTGCAGTTTGTGTGGAGCCTCTTCCTCGCCAAGCGCCGCAAGGGCGCCAAGGTGGAGCCGCCCGTAGACGAGCCTGTGTGATTGTTCCCACCCCCTTTCGTGTGTATATCCCTCCGAAAATCCTCAATACTGGCATGCGTTTCCCCGTGTTCTGGGAGGTTTGAATTCAAATCCAGACGGCCAACGTCTCTCCAACTGTCGCAGCAATGGCGGACACCGCCTCCTCTCTTGCCGCCGCCGCCGAGGCCTCCTTCTCCACCCTCCTGCACAGCACAGCGTCCCAAGTGTCAGAGATCAAGAACATGTGCGTGATGCGGGGCGCCGGCGCACTCGCGGCAGCCGATCTCAAGGCGTTGAACCAAAGGGCGGTGTCCGCGGAGGCCTCCCTGCTTGAGCTGTCCGTGTATGCGGAGGGCGAAGAGGAGAACATCAACACCCTGCAGGTGCGGGCCTCCCCTGCCTGAGGTCAGCCCACTTGTGGCATTTCCCTTGCAACATTCGCGTGTGTTTCTGCAGGCACTTGTGGACCAGGCCCGCGACCTGCGCGACGCGACGGCGTACATGAAGGGGCACCTGCCATTTAACCTGCCACCCGCCGCTGCAGGCGCGCGAAGGGCGTAGCAATCTGATGTCCCTGTGCACGGGCAGCTACGCCCACCACAGCACTCTCCCCCTTTCTCCCCGCAGTCTTTGTATCCTTCTCGTCTCGCCCATGGCCACATGAAACTCTTGTAAAAAAACTACCACGATGCAGCGGTTGCGCCCGCGAGCGTACAGTTCATTTGCCTGTCCCCTTGCTGCCGCACTGGCACGCAAGGACTAGTGACACAAGAAGGGGGCGGAAAGGGGAGACGTAAGGGATGGGGGGAAATGCACAATGGAGGCGCGCGCCTCCTGTTACTGCTTGCTTGCTGCGGAGCCGAGCAGGGCCAGGTTCACCGGGCCTTGGATGCTCTCGAACAGGACGTCCATCTCCGCCTCGGTCAGCTCAAGGTCCATCTCCCACCCCAGGCCCAACAGGTTCGCATCGTCCTCGCACGCTGCTGCTTCGCTGCTGTAAGGCGGGGAGACGAGGGGTGGCAATCACGGGGTGAGCGTACGACGACACAGCAAGCAGTACGACAAAAATCATGCACACGCACACGAGGGCAAGGGAGGCAGTACCCGGTGGCGTGGGTGCCATCCCAGCTGATGCCATCTGCGGGGAACTCAACCTCGGTGGCAGAAGCTGGGCTGGGCGAGGGCAGCTGGCCGGGGCGGTGCTTTCTCAAGTAGAGGCCGGGGGGGAAGGGCATCACCGCACTCTCAAACGGCAGCAGGAAGTCGGGCCGCGTCGAGTTCTTCGCTACGATGTACGCCGCGATGGGGAACATCTGCGGGGTGGGGGGACACGGAAGGTGAGCACGCAGGGTGTGCTCACACGTACAAATGAGCGCGTGTGAGATAGCAAGTGTACATCTGCCCGCAATTGCTGCGAGCCTCACCTTGGTTTGGTACATGAGGAGGGAGCGGAGGGCAACGATTTCCGACACGTGTCCTTGGCGCCTGAGGGCCTCCATGGTGTGCACCGCGGCGTCAATGACAGACAGGTCCAGCAGGGCGTCGGGGTCCGCGCAGCCAAAGGCGTCGGCTGCCTTGAGGCCCCACGCTATGCTGCCCGGCCTGTCTCCCGTCTTCAAACAGTAGATGCAGCGGAAGGCGCACAGCGCGCCCTGGGGAGAGCGAGGGGAGAGGGGAGCCGAGTGAGGAGGAGTAAGGGGACGGGCGGGGGGAGCAAGGGGGGACAAAGGGAAAAGGATTACGCAGACACACGTGGGGCACGCACCCGTTGCTGCCAGGGGAGGACGCGGCCCTCTGCGGCGGCCTGGGAGAAGTAATTGTCCACAAACATTACAATCGTCTGCGCAAACGTCTTCCACTCCTCCGTGAACACGTCTGGAGACAAGGGGGAGAGGTCATGCACGCACACGCACACAACCGGACTTGCCCACTCTCTTCCGAAGGGAACACCACACCACACACAAAGTTGCACAGCGAAACACCAAGACGCGCAGTACACACACAAACACACACACACACACAGACACACCGAGACAGCGAAACGCCAGGACCCGCAGCACACACACACACACACACTCACAGCGACAGCGCGCTACATGCGTCACAGGGAGGGGGGGACGCACTGAGGCGGTGTGTGGATGCGAGCGTGACGGCGGCGCTGACTTTGAGTTGCTCGAAGGGCAGGACGCGGGGCACGGTGTCAGAGGCCTTCATGGGCACAGTGGGGTTAGGCTGCATCAGCATGCCCAACTCTGCCAGGTTCACCGACGCATGCTTGACGCGCACATTCATCACCTGCAATCAGAGAAAGGAGAACACCGGGCGCGGACACTGTCACAACCACGCCGGGACAAAGCGGGCGCATGCATGCGCCACACATACGCACAGCGCGCCTTTCTTGATCGGCGGGACACACACAGATGCAATGAGCAGACACACGCAGGACACGTCGATCTGAACCGACACTCCCGCACGCGGGCCCACCTGGTTGTAAAACCTGACCCGGATGGCGACAGAGACATCACTGGGGTCTGTGAGCACAAAGCCTCCTGGCCGCCTCTCCAGCTGCGCCACCACGTCTGCCGCCAGCTGGATGAAGGAGTGGAACGCCAGTTTGTGCATGAGATGCAGGTGCATCTCGCACAGCAGCATGAGGGCGCGCACGCCGTGGATGTCAGGATGCAGTAGCCTGTAAAGAGGGGAGTGGAGCAGGGTGAACGCGCGCGGAACGGGGGAGGGGCGGGGAGGGCGGCACTCACACATCCTGCACCATCCCGCCCGCCCTTCGGAGATACTCTCCGCTCAACACGTACATCCTGCGCGCAGGCGCATAGCACACGCACATGAGCGCAGCACATGCGCATCCGGAGGGGCCGGGAGGGCGGCATACCCCTTAACCCACGCGCCGAATGCCATAATGCCACACAGGGACATCACAAAGGCGCCGGTTGTGTCCACTGACACAACGGGAGCCGCCTCGCCACCCGCCAATGAGCTGCTGAACATGACACTTGCAAGAAAATCGTCGAATTCCGGGATCGGGCTGCGGGGAAGGGGGGAAAGCCAAACTATTGTTCTAGATCGAACCAACGCGAATTTCGCTGGCCCGCCGTACCTATCGAACATGCTGATCTTGGCCGCGATTTTCTCATAGAAGATGTCCACAAACTCGGACTCCTGGGAGGAGGGGGAGGGGACAGCCGCCAGCGCAGCGGCAACAAGGGTTGGCAGAGGGGAATGGATGCAAATGGGCTTCGGGAAGGGCAGGCCCTCACCTGCGGCAACAACTGGAGCACGGGATGCAGCGCCCGCGCCCTGGAGAAGTTGAATTGGCGCGCAAACACTGCCGCCTCGTGAGCAGCGGCGCCCGCTGGCAGGCGCTGCAGCTTCAGGCGGGCCCTGCCGCCCTCCGCCTCTCCGCCCCCTTCGAGCTCCTGCACCCGCCGCTGCAGCGCGATGTTCTCCTCTTCCAGCGACTGGGGAGTGGGGGCCGGTGGGGGCTGCGCAAGGGGGGGCGGGAGGTGGGCACGCGAACGACTACAGCACCCGATCTGCGGACGGCGGGCGGGGCGGGCCCCCACCGGTGACAACACTCGCTTCATCGCCTTCACAGGGTTGGGCTTCATCTCAATTTTCTCGAAGACGCAGGCCTCGCCGCGGCGGGTGCACGCTGAGCAGGGCGCGACACCTCCACATTTCACCCGCCTGCTCCTGCACATGGAGCACGCCTCTGGACTCTGCGGGGGCATGCAAGGCAGCACACAGCATGAGATGAAGGCGTGGGCCGGAACGGAGGAGGCAGGGAGGAGGCGGGGGGCGGCCCGTACGCGTCGTGGTTCCATGAGGGTTTTTTTCGAAGTGTGCCAGTGTCCCTGTTCCGGCACAGCCCAGGAGGGCCGGGGCAAGCGGCGACCCATTGCCCATTAAGCGCCTGCGGATGTGTGTGAGTGGGTGGACGCAGGCTGCGCCCCACTCAGCTGAGCATGCTTGGGAGCTGCGCAGGACCGCGGTGACCGAACGAAAATCGCGATGATTTTGTAAGATTTCAACAGCACCCCCCCCCCCCCCCCCCCCCCCCCCCACCCCCCCACCCCCCACAACGCCCCCCCCCCCCCCCCGCACGGGAGCGCCGCCCCCGCCCCCCCCCCCCCCCACCGCCCATGACGAAGCCGAAAAAACGCCGCCCGGCAATCGCCATCGTTGCCGGCGAACCATAGCGGTCAAGCAATTCCAGGACTTCGTGCGGGTCGCTCGGCGCGTCCGCGAGCTCCCCATCCAGCGCATCGAGCGCGGCGACAGCAGCCTGATCCGGCGCAGGCTTGCGTCGATCCAGGCCTTGCAGATAGGCGCTTGCGCGCGCAGCGGCATCTTGTAGCAGGGCATGCATGGGAGACTTCCCTCCGTCGAGTGTGCTCACCTTACTCCGCATCGCGGCAACGCGTCAGCTCGCATCAGACGCGTTGCCCTGCGCATACAGTGCCTTGCGCGGCGCCCCGGTGATTTCAGCAGCTAGCTTCGCGGCACGGCTCGGTGGCAGTTCGCGGCGCAACAGCTCGAAAACGCGCATGCCCTCGGCCAGGCGCGCGGCGTCGCCCTCTTCAGCGGCGCCTGCGACCAGCACCACGAATTCTCCGCGCTGCTGGTCGGTGTCGGTGCTCACGCGCTGCACGAGTTCTTGCAGTGGGCCATCGAGCACGGTTTCGAACAACTTGGTCAATTCGCGCGCGAGCACAGCCAGGCGCGCGGCACCGAAAACCTGCTCCATGTCACTCAGCGATTCGACTATGCGATGGCTGGATTCGTAGAAGATCAATGTGCGCGGATCGCGATCCAATTGCTGCAGACGCGCCCGGCGCGCCGCGGATTTTGCCGGCAGAAACCCTTCGAACACGAAACGGTCGCATGGCAATCCGGCCACCGACAGCGCTGCGATAGCGGCACAGGGACCGGCGATCGGGCTCACCACGATGCCGGCCTGGCGTGCAGCGTGCACGATGCGAAATCCCGGATCGCTGATCAGCGGCGTGCCGGCATCGCAGATCAGCGCAATCTGCGCGCCTTCAGCCATCCTGCGCACCAGCTCGCCGCTGACTTGCCGCTCGTTGTGCTCGTGCAGGGCGAGCGTGCGCGCGGCAATGCCGAAATGCTTCAGCAGTGAGGCACTGTGTCGCGTGTCCTCGCACGCGATCAGATCTGCTTGCCGCAACACCTGCTGCGCACGCGGCGAAAAATCATCGAGATTGCCGATCGGCGTCGCCACCACCCACAGCCTGCCCGTCGTGTCCGGCGCCATCGCATTCTCCAGTGGTTGCCGCCTAGCTTACCGCGATGCGCGGGTCCGGGCCGCCCCAATCCGGTATCATTCACGCCAATCCGGTTCGAGATGCGGCCATGAGTGTGTTCCGCCTGCCCCGCCCGCTGCTGCTGTTGCTGTGCGCAGTCCCAATGTGCGCATTGTTCACAAGTTGCGCGGAGATCGGCGTTTCCGGCAGTTCCCCCGAGGCACCCGAGGCCGCCAACGCCGAGCAGGCCTACAGCCAGGGAGACTTCGACCGCGCGGCGCAGATGTTCCTTGAACTGGCCGATGCGCGCCCCGGCGAGCGCGCGCATTTGCGTCTGCGCGCCGCCGAAGCCTTGCATGAAAACGGCGAAGAGAATGCCGCCGCCCAAGCGCTGGACGGCATCAAGCAACGGCGGCTGGGCGACGAAGAGAACGTGCGCTATCGCTTGCTCGAAGCCGAAATCGCGCTCGCCCGGCAGGCGCCGGCTCGCGCTCTGGAACAACTGAACATCGCCGATGCCGACTTGCCGATGCCGCTGCGCCTGCGCCTGCTGGAGCTGCGCGCACGTGCCGAGGCCGCCAGCGGCGATGCCGCGGCGAGCGCACGCACGAGAGCCGCTCTCAACCGCTGGCTCGGCGGTGCCGACCGCGCCCAGAACGAAACCCAGCTCGTGGCCACGCTGCAAAAACTCGGCCCCGACGCACTCAAGCAACTGGCCGCCACGTTGCCGCCGGGCGACGCGCTGCAGCCCTGGTTGAATCAGGCCCTGCGCAAGACCGGTCAGGCCTTGCCGCTGGTCGTGCTGCGGCCGAACCAGCCGGTCGGCACGCTGATGCCAGACCAGAACAACGACATGCAACGCGAAGGTTATCGTCCGGTCCATCTGATTGGATTGCTGCTGCCGGTCGATGGCGCGCTCAAGGGTGTGGCGCAGGCGGTGCGCGACGGATTTTTCGCCGCGCATTTTGCCGACAGGAATCCGCAACGCGCCGAAGTGCGCGTCTACGATTCCGGCGGCAGCGCGCAGGACGCTGTCGCCGCCTACGCCAAGGCCGTGGCCGACGGCGCCGACCATGTGGTCGGCCCACTCACGCGCGATGCCGTATCCGGAGTATTTGCCCAGGGCCATCTGACCGTTCCGGTGCTCGCATTGAACCAGCCCGAACACGGTGAGGCCCCACCGGCCGGCAGTGCCGCATTCGGCCTGGCGCCGGATACCGAGGCCGCGCAAGCGGCCGAACACATGATCGAACGCGGCATCACGCGTGCCGTCGTCATCACCGCCGCCGACGACTGGGCCGAACGCGCCGCGCTCGCCTTTCGCGCGCAGTATGAAAACCACAACGGCCAGGTATTGAACGAAGCACGCCTGAGCGACGGCGAAGTGAATTTTTCCATAATGATCCATCAGGTGCTGGCCGGAGTCGCCACGAGCAAGGACGCGCCGGCGCTGCCTGGCGCCATCGCGCAACCCGGCGCTGCCGAGGGCGATACCGGCATCTTCATCAGCATGCGTCCGCAGCAGGCGCGACTGTTGTTGCCGCAGATCAAGCTGGCCGGTTATTCCGGCGTCCCGGTGTTCGCCACGTCGCATATCTATGCCGGCGATTACAATCCGGGCCTGGACCGCGATCTGGACGGCGTGGAATTCTGCGATGCACCATGGCTGTTCGACGCTACGCCGGGCGTGCCCAAGCGCAGCGAACTGGCGCGTGCGCTCGATTCAGCGCACGGCGCCGGCGCACGCCTGTTCGCGATGGGTCTGGACGCCTATGCATTGCTGCCGTACCTGGAATGGCTCTCGCAGCACCGCGACAGCTATGTGACCGGCGCGACCGGCCAGCTGGCCGAAGACAATCTCGGCCGCATCCAGCGCCTGCTGATCTGGGCGCAATTCAGCAACGGCGCTGCACATCCGATCAACGGCGGTCTGTCGGTGAGCGCTGCGCCCCAGTGACGCCGGCGACGCGCGATGTTGGTATACATTGGGAAAATGCCGCATGCGCGCATCTGCGCCGGGCCGGACTGGTTCCGGTCGCGCGCAACTTCACTTGCCGCTATGGCGAAATCGATCTGATCATGCGCGAGAAGAACGCAGGTGGCGGCGACAGCCTCGTTTTCGCCGAGGTGCGCTATCGCAACGCCGGCGCACGGGGCGACGGCCTGGCCTCGGTCGGCCCGGCCAAGCGCGCGAAACTCGTGCGCGCCGCGGCGGTCTATCTGCAGGCGCATCCGGATCTGGCAGGAATGCCCTGCCGTTTCGACGTCGTTGCCTGTAGCGGCACGCCCGAAAATCCCGCTTTCGACTGGATCCGCTCCGCCTTCGACGCATGCTGATGACAACCTGCCCGAGAGATCCGATGAAGATGAAAGCATACGCAAGAACGATCGCACTGCTGCTGGCGATGCCGCTGCTGCATGGCTGCTTCGCCGTGGTGGTCGGCGGCGCGGCAGCGGGAGCGGATGCCGCGCACGACCGTCGCAGTTTCCATACCGTCGTCGATGATCGCAATATCCAGCTGACGACGACCGACCTGATCAATCGCGACAAGGAGCTCGTGCGCCAGGACAACCGGGTCAAGGTCGTCGTCTACAACGGCGTGATGCTGCTTTGTGGACAAGTGCGCAGCGTCGAGCTCAAGCAACGCGCACAGACGATCGCGGAAACCGTGCTGGGCGTCAAACGCCTGGTCAACGAAGTGGAAGTCACGGACGAGCCGCAGGGATTCTGGCGCCGGCGCCAGGACAACGTGCTGACCGCGCGCGTGAAGACCGGTCTGCTCGACATCACCAGCATGCCGGGCTTCGACCCGACGCGTGTCAACGTGACCTCTGCGCATCACGTCGTCTATCTGATGGGGGTGGTCAGTCACGAAGAAGCCGACGCCGTCACCGACGTCGCCCGCGACATGAGTGGCGTGGAAAAAGTGGTGAAGGTGTTCGAGTACACGGATTGATGGCGAGGGCAGGCTGAGGGCTGAATGCATGCAATTGCCGGTCGCTTTGCTGGATACGCTGCGCGGACTTTTTCCTGCGGATGCGCTTAGCGCTGATGCCGCCGAGTGCCTGGCCTACGGTTACGACAATTCGCGCCGCCAGGCGCAACCGGACGCGGTTGTGTTCCCGACTGAACACGCGCAAGTCGTTGCGCTGGTTCGTGCGTGTCGCAGCGCACGCACGCCCCTGGTCGCACGCGGCCGCGGCACCAACACCACGGGCGCAAGCGTCCCAGTCGCCGGTGGCGTCATCGCCAGTTTCGAGCGGATGAACCGCATCCTGCGCATCGACGTGGAAAACCGCTACGCCGTGGTCGAGCCCGGCGTGCTCAACGGCGAGTTGCAGGCCGCACTCGCGGTCCACGGATTTTTCTGGCCACCCGATCCTACGTCGAGCCCGTACTGCACGGTCGGCGGCAACCTGGCCTGCAACGCTGCCGGGCCACGCGCCGTGAAATACGGCAGTTGCCGCGAGAACACGCTGGGCCTGCGCGCCGTCTCCGGCGCAGGCGAGGAATTCCGCTGCGGCGTCTACACGTCGAAAGGCGCCACCGGCTACGACCTGACGCGCCTGCTGATAGGCGCGGAAGGCACGCTCGCGCTGATCACCGAGGCAACGCTCAGGCTTACGCCGAAACCCGCCGCCAGACGCACTTTGAGTGCAAGCTACACCAATGTCGCGGCCGCGGCCGCCGCCGTCGCACGGATCATGGCGCAGCCGGTCACACCCTGCGCCCTGGAATTTCTCGATGGGCAATCGCTGCAACTGGCACGGCGGCATGCCGGCGACGCCATTCCCGGCGCCGGCGCCTTGCTGATCGTCGAAGTGGACGGCGACGCGGATGCCCTCGCCAATGCCGCGAACGCGATTGCGCGTGCCGCACGCGGCGACGGGCTACTGGAAATGCGCGTCGCAGCCGATGCGACGCAGGTCGAGTCGCTGTGGGCCGCACGCCGCGCCTTGTCTCCCGCGCTGCGTACGCTCGCGCCGAACAAGATCAATGAAGATGTAGTCGTGCCGGTGAGTCGCCTGCCTGAGTTGATCGATGGGCTGGCTGATATTTCCGCAAAGTATACAATCCCCATCGTCGGTTTCGGCCATGCCGGCAACGGCAACATCCATGTCAACCTGCTGTATCGGCCAGAGGATCCGCTGCAATCGGCCAATGCGCCGGATTGCCTGGCCGCGGTGTTCGAGCTGGTACTGGCCCTGGACGGCACGCTGTCCGGCGAGCACGGCATCGGTCTGGCCAAGCGCGATTTTCTCGCCAGGGCGCTGGATGCGCAGGCGTTGGCGCTGATGCGCGGAATCAAGGCGCAGTTCGATCCGGACGGAATCCTGAATCCGGGCAAGTTGTTGCCTGACGCGGGGCCATGAGCTGAGGGCGCTGAAAGCTGAGGGCTCGAAGCGTCACAGCGAGCGTTGCAGCAGCGCCAGTACAATCGCCGCGTAAAAGCCGGCGATTACATCGTCGAGCATGACCCCGAGGCCGCCACCAATGCTGCGGTCGGCCCATGAGACGGGCCAGGGTTTCCACACATCAAAAATGCGGAAAAGCAGAAACCCGGCAAAAATCCACCAGCAGCCATGCTTCGACCATGGTGGTGCCAGCCAGAACAGCGGCGTCAGGGCGATCCACTGACCGACGAATTCGTCCCACACGGCGATGCCGGGGTCGGCGATGCTCAACGTTCCCACAATCCAGTTGCACGCCCACACACCGAGCGCAAAGGCCAGCACGAGCGCGATTGCGTAGAACGGCAACGGCAACTCGCGCAATCCCAGCCACGGCAGCAGTGCTGCGACCGACCCCGCCGTGCCTGGTGCGAACGGACTCAGTCCCGAGCCGAAGCCAGTGGCGATCCAACCGGCCGGATGGCGGAACAGTACGCGGCGTTGAGCGGAAGACATCTGCATCATGCGAAATGCTCCCAGCCCGGTCGCGCAATCGCAACCGCATTGCCGGAACTGTCGCGCACGCGCACACCGGGCTCCGTGACGATACGGCCGATGCGGCTCGCACCGCAGCCGCTGCGCGCCAGATCACCGAGCAGCGACGGCGCCTCGGCCTCGGCTAGACTGAAACACAATTCGTAGTCATCGCCACCGGCAAGCTGGAAGGCGCGGCGCGCGTCCTCGTCGAACAGCGTCGCCAGCGCCGACGAAGCCGGAAGGCAATCCACGTCGACATCCGCGCCGACACCACTTGCCTTGCAGACATGACCGAGATCGGCGAGCAGACCATCGGAGACGTCGATGCAGGCGCTTGCGCGACCGCGCAACACCAGACCCTGCGCAACCCGCGGCGTCGGCCGGTTCAGGCGTGCGATCAGCGCCTCGCGCGTGCCGATCGGCGCCGACAACAGGCGATCACTGCCGGCATCGTTCTTGTCGAGGCAGCGCAGACCCGCCGCGGCATCGCCGAGCGTTCCGGTGACGAAGATCGCGTCGCCCACGTGCGCACCGTCACGCAACAGTGCGGCACCTTCCGGCACGAAACCATGCACGGTGATCGTGATGCCGAGCGGGCCCTGCGTCGTGTCACCACCGACCACGGCCAGTTTGAACTCGCGCGCGAGTGCGGCCAGACCATCGGCGAATTCGCTTACCCAGTGCGGATCAGCGTCCGGCAGAGTCAGCGCCAGTATCGCCCATGCCGGCGTCGCGCCCATCGCGGCCAGATCGGAAAGATTCACCGCCAACGCCTTCCAGCCGATGTCGTACGCTTTTGCACTGTGTGGGAAATGCACGCCGGCAACCAGGGTATCGGTGCTGACCGCAAGCAATTGACCGGACGGGACCGCGAGGAGTGCGGCGTCGTCGCCGATTCCCAGGCGCACGTCTTCGCGGGCGACGGCGCAGCGTTCGCGAATCATCGCGATGATATCGAATTCACGCACTACGCGCGTATTCCGCGCATCACGGCAGGAAATTCCGGCGAAGCCGCTTGCGGAGGCTCGAAGGCCTTTCTGATCACTTGCTCGTCTGGCATAGTTTTGGCCTGCCAACGGATAACGCGTATGCCGGCCGCCGTCAGCGCCTTGTCCTTGACCGTATCGGCATATTGGCGATCACTGCGCGCGTGGGTTGCGTCATCCAGTTCGACTACGGCAACGACGCTCGAATCCTTCAGGCACACCGCAAAATCCACAACCTTCCGGTCGATCCTGTTTTTCAGCGATCGGCGATTGGCGCTGCCCTTTTTTATGCCGAGCAATGCGGCCAAACTGACCTGCGCAAGAACAATGTGCCCGGGCAGGGATTTCACAAGCCGCCAGTACAGGATTTGTTCCGCTTGCGTGAGAGGCTTCTGCGCATAGAACGGCCATTCTTCACTTGACTTCTTCGCTTTCGCCATCGCCAAAACGGCGAGTACAAGCACCGCAATGATTCCAAAAAAGACCGGTTGCCCACTCATCCAGGCGCTCCTGAAAGCTATTTTTCCGTCGAGCCGCGAGACTCCATCGGCCGCCATTCCCTCGCCGCCTTGTCGAGTACCCCGTTGACATAGGTGTGGCCGTGTTCGGCGCTGAAACGCTTGGCGACTTCAATGGCCTCGTTGATGACGACGCGGTACGGCACATCGGGGCGATGCAGCAGTTCATACGCAGCCAGGCGCAGCACCGCGCGTTCGATAGGATCCACCTGGGCGACATCACGATCGAGGAAGGGCGCGAGCGCCACATCCAGTTCCGCGCAATGCTTGTTCACGCCACGCAGCAGATCCTCGAAATAATCCAGGTCGGCGATTTCCATGTCCTGTTCGTGGCGGAATTCCTCGATCACCCGGTCCATCGCGTTGCCGCTGACCTGCCAGGCGTAGATCGCCTGCAAGGCGCGGCGGCGCGCGCGGGAGCGTGCGGCGAGGTCGATGCCATCGGAACGACGGTGCTGAGTCATGTCTTTGTCCACAAATCCACTATTTCGATGGCCGCAAGCGCGACCTCTTCGCCCTTGTTGCCATGCGCGCCACCGGCACGCGCGAGCGCGTCGGCATGCTGCTCGACGGCAAGTACGCCGTTGAGCACCGGCGTGCCGTGATCCAGGGCGACGCGCATCAGGCCCTGCGCGCAACCATCGGCAACCTGTTCATAGTGCCGTGTGTCGCCACGCACGACACAGCCCAGCGCGACGATAGCGGCATATTTTCCACCGCGTGCGAGCTTCGCCGCAGCAACCGGCAGTTCCCAGGCGCCGGGTACACGCACCAGATCCAGCGTCTCGGGGTCCACCCCATGTTTGATCAATGCCTGGCGCGCACCTTCGATCAACGCATCGACGATGCGCGGATTCCAGCGGCTGGCGACGATGACGAAGCGAGCCTTGGCGTCGACGCGAAGTTCGCCGGAGTACGTGGGCATGGCTGATCGGGGTTGAGGTTGAGGTTGAGGTTGAGGTTGAGGTTGAGGTTGAGGTTGAGGTTGAGGTTGAGGTTGAGGTTGAGGTTGAGGTTTCAGAGTGTATAGGGCGGCGCGGTTTTCACGAAACGCGCGAGCGCCGCAGGCCAAGAGACGACTGCAATCCGGGCGCTGCGCGGCCCTTTCTTCGCCATCAGCCCTCGGACCCCGGCCCCAGTTGTTCGTAACCGACCACCTCCAGCCCGAAGCCGGCCAGACCGAGAAAGCGCCGCGGTGTGCCGAGGACACGCAACCGGCGCACACCCAGATCAGCGAGAATCTGCGCACCGACGCCATGGCGGCGCCATTGCAACATCTCATCGTGTTCGTGCGGCGCCGCGGTTTGCGCAAGACGTTCGAGCGCGTTCGCGGCTTCGTCCGCCTCGGTCAAGACCACGACGACACCGCGCCCTTGCGCGACTACGTGGCGCAGCGCAGCGGTAACGGTGATGCCGTGGTCGCCGCGTCGCAGATGCAGCACGTCGGTCAGGGTGTCGCGTACATGCACCCGCGCCAGCACCGGTGCAGCGCCGTCGATCGTGCCGCGCACCAGCGCGAAGTGCGACAGCTGCGTCAGCGCATCGCGATAGCCGACCAGGCGGAAGATGCCGAATTCCGTGTCGACGTCGCGATCGAACACGCGCACGACCGTTTTTTCGGTCTGTCGGCGATGCTGGATCAGGTCGGCGATGCTGCCGATCCGCAACCCGTGCAATTTTGCGAACTTTTCCAGTTGTGGACGCCGCGCCATCGTGCCGTCGTGATCGAGGATCTCGACCAGGACGCCGGCAGGCTCCAGTCCGGCAAGTGCGGCCAGGTCGCTGGCAGCCTCGGTGTGACCGGCGCGCGTCAGCACGCCGCCCGGTTGTGCGGTGAGCGGAAAGATGTGCCCCGGCTGCACGAGATCGATCGCGGTCGCATCGGCACGCACCGCCGTGCGAATCGTATGCGCGCGGTCTTGTGCCGAAATGCCGGTCGTGACGCCATCGGCGGCCTCGATCGAAACGGTAAAATTGGTGTGGTGGCGCGAGGCGTTGTCGCTGACCATCGGCGGCAGGCGCAATTGTTCGCATCGCTGCCTGGTCAGCGACAGGCAGATCAGGCCGCGCGCTTCGCGCGCCATGAAGTTGATGTGCTCGGGGCGAACCTTTTCCGCGGCCATGATCAGATCGCCCTCGTTCTCGCGATCCTCATCGTCCACGATCACGACCATGCGGCCGTTGCGGATGTCGTCGACGATCTCGGGAATGGGAGCAAAACTCACCGGTATGGCCCTTTCTTGAAAAATGCGGCCACGGATGGCCGCTGTTTGATCTTCGCGATCAGGAACGATCGCACGAATAAAGCCGTTCGACGTGACGCGCAATGATATCCACTTCGATGTTCACGGCGTCGCCTGCGCGCGTGGCCCGGAATGTCGTCGCCTCGATCGTGTGTGGAATCAGGTTGACGCCGAAAGTGTCGCCGGCGACGTCGTTCACGGTCAGGCTTACGCCGTCGATGCAGACCGACCCTTTCGCCGCGATGTAACGCGAAAGCGCCGCCGGCACTTCGAAACGCCAGCGCTGCGAGCGCGCTTCGGGCTCTACCGACAATACGCGGCCGATGCCATCCACGTGACCGGAAACCAGATGTCCGCCGAGGCGGTCCGCAAGGCGCAGCGATTTTTCCAGGTTGACGCCATCGCCGCTTTTCAGCGTGCCGAGCGTCGTGCACGACAGGGTCTCGATCGAGACATCCGCCGCAAAACTCGCGGCGTCGACCTCAAGTGCGGTCAGGCAGACGCCGGCAACGCAAACGCTGTCACCGACGGCGACATCGGCCAGATCCAGCGCCGCGGCATCGACGACCAGTCGCACGTCGCCGCCGCACGGTTCGACCCGCGCGATCTTGCCAACAGTCTGGATGATTCCGGTAAACATGGTCTCTCTCTAAGTGCGATCAGGGATGATCGCACAGGTACAGCAGACGCAGATCATCCCCGATCCGGCTCTGGTCGATCATGCGCAAGCGCCGGGCTGCCTGGATTTTTTCCAGCGCCGGCAACTTCAGCAAGGGTCTCCCGCTATCGCCCAGCAGGATCGGCGCGACATACAGCAGCAATTCGTCGACGAGATCCTGCGCAAACAAGTTCCCACACAGGGTCGGGCCGGCTTCGACTTGCAGTTCGTTCACCCCGCGCCGGGCCAGTTCCTGCAGGACCGCCGACAAGTCCAGACCGTTGGCGTGCGCGCCGACCGCGATGCATTCGGCGCGCTCGAATCCGCCTTGCACCGGCTTCGCATCGCGCGCATGAAAAACCAGGGCAGGTGCGCTGCCGTCCAGGACATGCGCGCCTCCTGGCGTACGCAAGTGGCGATCGAGCATGACACGGAGAGGCTTGAAGCGCTCTCCCTCGACGTCATCGGTAGGGGGGGAATGAAACCGCACCGTCAATCGTGGATTGTCCGCGTGCACCGTCCCGCTGCCCGTCATGATCGCCGAACTGCGCGCGCGCCAACGCTGCACGTCGGCCCGCGATGCGTCGCCGGTGATCCATTTCGATTCGCCGCTGGCGAGCGCGGTGCGTCCATCCAGGCTCATTGCCAGCTTCACCCGCAGCCATGGCCGGCCGCGTTCCAGGCGTGACATGAAGCCGCGATTGAGCTCGCGCGCAGCATCGCGCATCAACCCTGTTTCGACGGCGATGCGGGCAGCACGCAGCGCGGAGAACCCGCCACCGGCGACACGCGGATTCGGATCTTCGCAGGCGGCAACCACGCGCGCGACGCCGGCTGCGATCAGCGCATCGGCGCACGGCGGCGTCTTGCCGAAATGCGCGCAGGGCTCCAGCGTCACATACGCGGTCGCTCCGCGTGCACGCTCGCCGGCTTCACGCAGGGCGAATACTTCCGCATGCGCTTCGCCCGCACACCGATGCCAGCCCGTGCCAACAACCTCATCACCGTGCGCTATGACGCAACCCACGCGCGGATTCGGCTGGGTCGTGTACAGGCCCAGTTCGGCCAGGCGCAGCGCATGGGCCATGTAAGCGTGGTCGCTGGCAGAGAAAGTTGTGGCCATGAACGGGTTGTCAGTTGTCGATAGTCGGTTGGAGCGGGCAAGAAAGTCGGACTGCTCGTGCCGACAACCGGAAACGAGCAATCGACAATCCTCTTTCACGCCTTCTTGGCTGGCCGCACTTCACCGAGCAACGGCAGTTGCAGGCCCTCAAGCTCAGGCAGGTCGCGTTCGAGCTTTTCGATTTCCTCGCGGAACGCCTGGACATCCTCGAAGCGCCGGTAAACCGAGGCGAAACGCACGTAGGCCACCTGATCCAGGCGCTTGAGTTCATCCATGACCCATTCGCCGATCAGGCGCGAAAACACTTCGCGTTCATTCACCGAACGCAACTGGCGCACGATCTCGCGCACGACGGTGTCGATCGCATCGCTGGCCACCGGGCGTTTCTGCAAGGCGCGTTCGATGCCGATGCGCAACTTGCGTTCGTCGAAGGCTTCGCGGCGGCCGTCGCTCTTGACGATCGCCGGCAACTTGATCTCCACCGTTTCGAATGTATTGAAGCGCTCGTTGCACTTCTCGCACTCGCGCCGGCGCCGGATCGTGGAACCATCTTCGGTCACGCGTGAATCGATCACGCGGGTGTCTTCGTGATGGCAAAAGGGGCAGTGCATTCAGGATCGACGGCTGCTATCCATACACCGGGTACTTCGCACACTGTGCCGTTGCGCTCGCACGCACCTTTGCAATCACGGCATCGTCGGCCGGTGCGTCGAGGACATCGCAGATCCATCCGGCCAGTTCGCTGCAGTCCGATTCCTTGTAGCCGCGGGTCGTGACCGCAGGCGTGCCGATGCGCAGCCCCGAGGTGACGAATGGTTTCTGCGGATCGTTCGGCACGGCATTCTTGTTGACCGTGATATGCGCGTTGCCGAGTGCTGCCTCAGCGTCCTTGCCGGTGACCTTGCGGCCGATGAGGTCGACCAGAAACAGGTGATTCTCGGTGCCTCCTGATACGATCTTGTAGCCGCGGCTTATGAAGGTCCTGGCCATCGCCTGCGCGTTCTTCACCACCTGCTGCTGGTAAGTCTTGAACTCGGGCTCGAGCGCTTCCTTGAACGCAACTGCCTTGGCCGCGATCACATGCATCAGCGGGCCGCCCTGGATGCCGGGGAACACGATCGATTGCAGTTTTTTCTCGATCTCTTCCCCCGCCCCGCGGGCGACGATGATGCCGCCGCGTGGCCCGCGCAGAGTCTTGTGCGTGGTCGAAGTGACGACGTGCGCATGCGGCAGCGGGCTCGGATACACGCCCGCGGCAATAAGTCCGGCGACATGCGCCATATCCACGAACAGATACGCGCCGACCTTGTCGGCGATGGCACGAAACCGCGCCCAGTCCATGATCTGCGAGTACGCTGAAAAACCGGCGACGATCATCTTCGGCTTGTTCTCGACCGCGAGCTTCTCGACTTCGTCGTAGTCGACCATGCCCTTGGCGTTGACGCCGTACTGCACGGCGCGAAAGAACTTGCCGGAAAAATTCACCTTGGCGCCATGGGTCAGATGGCCACCGTGCGCAAGCGACATGCCCAGCACCGTATCGCCCGGATTGAGCAGGGCGAAATACACGGCCTGGTTGGCCTGAGAACCTGAATGCGGCTGCACGTTGGCGTAGTCCGCACCGAACAGCTGCTTTGCCCGCTCGATCGCCAATTTTTCCGCAATGTCCACAAATTCGCATCCGCCGTAGTAGCGTTTGCCCGGATAGCCTTCGGCGTACTTGTTGGTGAGCTGTGAACCCTGCGCCTGGAGCACCCTCGGACTGGCGTAGTTTTCGGACGCGATCAGTTCGACGTGGTCCTCCTGGCGCTGGTTCTCCGCCGCGATCGCGGCGGCCAGTTCGGGGTCATAGCCTTCAATGCGCAGGGTCTTGGCGAACATGAGAGAATTATCTCGCTGGCGTAAGGCTGGAGATTCTAGCCAGTTCCAGGCCAATCTCCCAATCTACGGTTACTGCGTAAAGCCCCATGGATGATGCCGCGATCGAAAAAGCGCTGGGAGAAGTGCGCAGCATCAAGCGCGCCGGCGATATTGCCGGTGCCGAGCGTCTATGCCGTCAATTGACTTTGCAGCACCCACGCCATGCCATGGCGCACGGGTTGCTCGGCCATCTCTTGCGCCACTTGGGTCGCGACGATGAGGCTTTGCGCGAACTGACCATCGCCATTGAACACGAGCCAGGGCTGGCTGCCGCCTGGAACGAGATCGCCATCGTGACACTCAATGCGGGCGATCTGTCCGGCTCGGAGGCAGCGGCTCGCCGCCTTTGCCTGCTGAGTCCGAACGATCCCTGGTCCTGGTTCACTCTGGGACACGTGCTGAGCGTCGCCTCCAGCTACCCTGAGGCAGAGAAGGCGTTCGAGCGTGCTCGAAACATGCCGGGGGCGATCGAGGCGCGCATTTCTCTGGTAGGGGATGCGATCGCGCGAAAACATGCCGAAGGCGCGATCAAACACGGTGAAGCCGCGACACGACTTGCCCCGGACAATGCGGATGCATGGGCAGCTCTGGGCGAGGCTCTCGCGTATGCGGAGCAGCACGATCGGGCGGTGAACGTACTGCGCACGGCTTGCCGATTGGCTCCGCGAGATCCACGTCTGCTCAAACGCTTGGCTACCATGTTCGGCATCCTGCGTCGCGGCGGCGACGAGTTGGTCGACATTCGGAGTCGGATCCTGGCGCTCGAACCTGATTCGATCGAGGCCTTGGAAAGTCTCGGTTTGGCCTTGATCAGCGCGCAGCGCGACGCCGAAGCCGTCTCTGCCTTGCGTCGCTTGCGCAAAGTGGCCCCGGGCAATCTGCTGTCACGCTGGATCGAATTCCATGTACCTGAGCAACCCGGTTTTCGTTCGATCGAGGAACGTGTTACATGGTTCGCCAACTGGCAAAGCGGCCTGGGTGAATTCGAAACACTGGATCCGCACACGTCGGGGCTGGCGGAACAGGCGCGCAAGATTCTCGGTAGCAGCCCAAATTTCAATCTTGCCTATCTGGGCGAGGTTGATGTGGACCTGCATCGGCGGCATGCACGCGTCGTGCGCAAGCTGCTGGATGCCGCTTGCAACCACAGGCTGGTTGATGTCGCCCCACGATTCATAGGACAGCGTCGTCGCCGGATCGGCATAGTTTCAGGCTGTCTGCGCAAGCACTCGGTCAGCCGTGCCTGGGGCGAAGCGTTGCTGGCCCTGCCACGAGCAGACTTTGAAGTTCATGTTTTCTATACCAGCACCGTGGAAGACGCCATGGTCCAACGCTTCCGGGATCGTGCCGATAATTTCCATGCCGGCATGGCGAATTTCGCCACCTGGACTCAGCGCCTGCGCGAGGCCCAACTCGATATCGCCATTTTTCTCGATCTCGGGCTGGATGTCATCAACCAGTCGCTTGCTGCTGTGCGCCACGCCCCGGTACAAATCGCAACGTGGGCGCATCCGGTAACGACAGGAGCGGATAGCATCGACTATTTCCTCTCCGCCGAAGCGACGGAACCAGCCGATGCGCGATTTCACTACACCGAGACCTTGCATTGTTTGCCGAACCTGGGCGGCTGCTTTGCCACGCCCGAACCGGTCGCAACGGCCGCGTCTGGCAACCCTCGCAACCCTCACCTCATGTGCGTGCAAAACCTGGTCAAGCTGCAGCCCGAACACGATGCGCTCTTCGCGCGCATAGCGGCCAGCGTGCCTGCGTCGCGCTTTAGTTTCCTGACCGCCGCAACGCCACGGCAGGCAGACGTATTCAAAAAGCGCTTGTACGCGGAATTGCAGCGCCATGCAGTCGATTCGTCGCGGGTCCGCGTGTTGCCGTTGCTCGACGCAGCACAGTACCGATATGAGATCGCCTGCGCCGATGTGTTGTTGGACACGATCGGATTTTCCGGCGGCATGACCACACTCGATGCGCTTTGGTGCGACAAACCAGTCTTGACGCTGCCCGGCGCTCTGATGCGCGGTCGCCAAACCTATGCCATGCTGAAACGCATTGGACTCACCGACCTGATAGCCAGCGACAACGACGACTATGTGCTGCGAGCAATTGCACTGGCACGCGACGACGAATATCGCGCCGCCATCGGCAGGCAAATCGGCGAGCGCAAGCGCGAGTTGTTCGAGGATCGCACGGTATGCACTGCCCTGGCTGACCTACTGCGCACGATCGAAGCTCCAGACATGAATACATCCGTTTGAGCACGTCGTCGTTGATCTTCGAGGGGTGGACAAGGCTGGCAAGTTGAACGGCGCTCTGAAAGAACCTGGTTCGCTCTGCAAGCTGGCGTATGCGTTTGCCGGCGCCGCTGTCGCCGGCCTGGTGCGCAGCCGCCACGCGCTCGAATAGACGCGTGGCCCCGGGGCGTGAAAATCCGGCTTTTCCAGCAATCCCCGCCAATGCTCGCCCAGCGGTCGCCGGGCCAGGGCGTACATGGCGCGGAAACGCCGGTTCGGCGATAATTGGCGTTCTTCAGCGGGCCGAGCCTTTGGCGTCGGGCCCTGCCTTCGACGGAGCAAGCAATGCAATACATCTACACCATGATCGGGGTGAGCAAGGTCGTGCCCCCGAAGCGCGAGATCATCAAGGATATTTCGCTGAGCTTTTTCCCCGGCGCCAAGATCGGTCTGCTGGGGCTCAATGGCGCCGGCAAGTCCACGGTGCTGCGCATCATGGCCGGCGTGGATACCGAATTCAACGGCGAAGCGCGACCCCAGCCGGGCATCAAGATCGGCTACCTGGCGCAGGAACCGCAGCTGGACCCCGAGAAGACGGTGCGCGAGAGCGTCGAGGAAGGCGTGGCCGAGATCACCGACGCGCAGGCGCAGCTCGATGCCGTCTACGCCGCCTACGCCGAGGAAGGCGCCGATTTCGACAAGCTCGCCGCCGAACAGCACCGGCTGGAAGCAATCATCGCGACCAACGACGGTCATGCGCTGGAACGCACCCTTGAAGTCGCCGCCGACGCGCTGCGCCTGCCGCCGTGGGAAACCAGGATCAAGACCTTGTCCGGCGGCGAAAAACGCCGCGTCGCACTGTGCCGGCTGCTGCTGTCCAAGCCGGACATGCTGCTGCTGGACGAGCCGACCAACCACCTGGATGCCGAGTCGGTGGAATGGCTTGAACAGTTCCTGCAGAAATTTCCCGGCACCGTCGTTGCAGTCACCCATGACCGCTACTTCCTGAACAATGCGGCCGAATGGATTCTGGAACTCGACCGCGGCCGCGGCATTCCGTGGAAGGGCAACTATACGTCGTGGCTGGAACAGAAGGACGAACGCCTGAAGCAGGAGGAGGCCGGCGAAAAAGCACGGCGCAAGGCCATCCAGCGCGAACTGGAGTGGGTGCGCCAGAGTGCAAAGGGGCGCCAGTCCAAAGGCAAGGCGCGCCTGAACCGCTTCGAGGAACTCAATTCGGTCGAATACCAGAAGCGCAACGAGACCAACGAAATCTACATCCCGCCCGGCGAACGCCTCGGTGACAACGTGATCGAGTTCAAGCACGTGTCCAAATCCTTCGGTGACCGCCTGCTGATCGACGATCTGAGCTTCAAGATTCCGCCCGGCGCGATCGTCGGCATCATCGGTCCGAACGGCGCGGGAAAATCGACGCTGTTCAAGATGATCACCGGCAAGGAGAAGCCCGATTCGGGCGAGATCGTGATCGGGCAGACGGTAAAGCTGGCCTTCGTCGATCAGTCGCGCGACGCGCTCGACGGATCAAAGACCGTGTGGCAGGAGATTTCCGGCGGTGCCGACATCATCACGATCGGCAAGTACGAAACCCAGTCGCGTTCCTACATCGGGCGATTCAATTTCAAGGGCGCGGACCAGCAGAAGATCGTCGGCCAGCTGTCCGGTGGCGAGCGCGGGCGCCTGCATCTGGCCAAGACGCTGATGGATGGCGGCAATGTGCTGCTGCTCGACGAACCCTCCAATGACTTGGACATCGAAACCCTGCGCGCACTCGAGGAAGCAATGCTCGAGTTCCCCGGCTGCGCGTTGGTGATCTCGCATGACCGCTGGTTCCTGGATCGCATCGCGACGCATATCCTGTCGTTCGAAGGCGATTCGCATGTCGAATTCTTCGCCGGCAACTATCAGGAATACGAAGCCGACAAGAAGTCGCGTCTGGGCGAGGAAGCAGCCAAACCGCACCGGATCAAGTATCGCAAGCTGGTGTGACCGAGGGTTGAGGACTGAGGACAAGATGGTTGCCGGAAACCCGCCGCTGGTCTCCATCCTCATCCGCAGCATGGATCGGCCGACGCTGCAGCGCGCGCTGCTGTCGGCTGCCCGGCAGTCCTGGCCGCAGCTTGAAATCGTCGTCGTCGCCGCCTGCGGTCGCGCGCACCGGCCGTTGCCGGATTCGCTGCTGGGCCGTCCTGTGCGTATGGTCTTTGCGGAACCTGACCGTCGCCTGCCCCGCGCCGAGGCGGCCAATGCCTGTCTGCAGGCGGCGCGCGGTGAATGGCTGAACTTCCTCGATGACGATGACGAATTGCTGCCGGAGCATGTCACGACCCTGCTGGCGGCGCCGCGTGTGCGCAACGAACGCATGCTGTATTCGCGTGCACAGGTACGTGATGCCGATGGCCGTCCGACAGGACATTGCGGCGTTGCGGGCTTCGCCATCCGCTTCTACTATGAAACCCTGATGATGCCCAATGCCACGCTGATTCATCGCAGCCTGATTGATGAAGGCGCCCGCTTCGATACGGATTTCCCGATCCATGAGGACCACGATTTTTTCATCAATTGCGCAGCGCGGACCGAGTTCCACTTTGTCGATGCTGTCACGTGCGTGTGGCACGCGCATGCGGGTGAATCGGGCCTCGGGCACGGTGCCAACGCGAAGGTGACGCAACGCCATGCGCTCAGTGAGAAGATCCGGCGCAAATGGGCAACGTTGTTCGACCAATGGGCGCGCGTGCCCGGCGCGCTGCTGCATACCGGCCAGCAATACCTCAAGGACGGCGATATCTTGGCCGCGCTGGACTGCCTGGAGCGCGCGCTGGTGCTGTGGCCGGAAGACATCAATGCCATGAACCTGTGCGGCATGGCGAATTTCCACAGCGGCAACGGCGAACGCGCGGAATTGCTGCTGGCGCGGGCGGCGCAGCGGCTGCCGCAGCATCGCGCCCTGCAGGAAAATCTCGCCCTGATCCGCGCACGACATTCACGCACCGTCTGAACCGGGCAAACATCCATGCGGCTTTTCGATCGACTGCGGCGCAAGCATGAACCCGACCGGCCGGTCATGAACGATCCATCGGCCCCGCTGGCATCCATCCTGATCCGCAGCATGGACAGGAAGACCTTGCAGCGCGCGCTGCGATCGGCGGCGAAACAGACCTGGCCGAATCTGGAAATCATCGTCGTAGCCGCCTGCGGCCGCTCGCACCGGCCCCTGCCCGACTCGATCCTCGGCCGTCCGCTGCGCGTGGCGTTTGCCGATACCGACCGCCGCCTGCCCCGCCCGGAAGCGGCGAATGCCGGCCTGGAGGCCGCGCGCGGCGAATGGCTGAACTTTCTCGACGACGACGATGAACTGCTGCCCGAACACCTTTCAACGCTGCTGACCGCGCCACGTCCGGGCAAGGAACGCGTCGTGTTTGCAGCCACGCGCGTCGACGATGCCAGAGGCAGGCCGATCGGCCGGATCAGCCATGCGGGCAATCACGTGCAGCTTTACTTCCACAGTCGTTCGATGCTCGGCGCGACGGCATTTCATCGCAGTCTGATCGAAGAAGGTGCGCGCTTCGATCCGGATTTTCCGGTACACGAAGACCACGATTTCCAGGTAGCCTGCGCGACGCGCACGCAATTCCTGTTCGTCGACGCCATCACCTGCATTTGGAATGCGCAGATCGGCGATTCCGGCTGCGGTTTCGGCGCGAATGACAATACCGGGCAACGCCGGGAAGCCGTCATCCGCATCCGCAACAAATGGGAATCCGTGTTCAAGCGCTGGCTGCGCAATGTCGATGCACTGATATTTGCCGGCAAGCAGTATCTGGATGGCGGTGACATTCCGGCCGCACTCGAATGCCTGGAACGCGCTCTGGCGCTGCGCGGCAATGACGTCAATGCCCTGAATATGTGCGGCATGGCCAATTTCCGCTCCGGCAATCTGGACCGGGCCGAAGATCTGATGGCACGCGCGGTCAGGCGTTTGCCGAAGCAGCAGGCGTTGCGGGACAATCTGGCCCTGATCCGCAGTCAACGGGCGAGCTGAGATGACTTCACCCACCACGCGCCCCGGCTTCAGCGGACAACTGGAACGCGCCTGGCGTCGCAACGACTCACTGGTCTGTGTCGGCCTGGACCCGGAACCGGCGCGCTTTCCCGCCGCGCTGCGCGACCAGCCCGATGCCATCTTCTCCTTCTGCCGCGACATCGTCGACGCGACCGCAGCGCTCGTGTGCTGTTTCAAACCGCAGATCGCCTACTTCGCCGCGCATCGCGCCGAAGAAGCGCTCGAACGTCTGATCGCGCACATCCACAGTCGGCATCCGCTCGTGCCGGTCATCCTCGATGCCAAGCGCGGGGACATCGGCAGCACCGCGCAACACTATGCGGCCGAAGCGTTCGATCGCTACGGCGCGGACGCGGTGACGGCCAATCCCTACCTCGGCCGCGATTCGGTGCAGCCGTTTCTCGACCGCGCCGACAAGGGAGTCGTCATCCTGTGCCATACCTCCAACCCCGGTGCACGGGATTTGCAGGAACTCCCGATCGCCGGCGATAGCGGCATGCGCAAGCTTTACCAGCACGTCGCGCAACTGGTCGCCGATGACTGGAACGCGCATGCCAATTGCGCGCTGGTCGTCGGTGCGACGTATCCGGAGGAGCTTGCCGATGTGCGCCGCACCGTGGGCGACGACATGCCCCTGCTCATCCCTGGCGTCGGTGCCCAGGGCGGCGATGTCGCCGCCGTTGTCCGCAATGGCAAAAATTCCGTCGGTACGGGTTTGATCATCAGCTCATCGCGCGCGATCCTGTATGCCGGCAGCGACCGCGATTTTGCACAGGCGGCGCAGGCCGCGACCAGATCGTTGCGCGACGAGATCAATCGCTACCGCTGACGCAGCGCCTGCCAGGCGTAACGCGGCAACGACGCGGCAAAGTGCGTCCACAGACCGCACCACACCAGTACACGCAACCCGGGATTGCGCGCTGCGGGATCGAACTTCACGAACCAGCGCCACATGCCGCGATGCTTGTGGCGGGCGACAAAGAAGGGACGCGAGCGGCTCGATGTGCCCTTGACGTGCACGACCCGCACGTCGTTCGCACAGGCGACTCTCAGTCCGGCGTCGCGCACGCGGCGGCAAAGGTCCAGGTCTTCGCAATGCAGAAAATAGCCTTCGTCGAAACCGCCGACGCGAGCGAATGCGGCGCGCGGAATCAACATCAGCGCTCCGGATACGGCATCGACTTCCTCAAACGCCGGTGCCGGCTCGCTGCGCGGCAGGTTCGCGCCAGCCAGCGCCGGCCAGCGCGACTCGAACCGGGCCAGGCCGCTCAGGCTCGCCAACGCTCGGCGCAACAATGGGTCGCGCCGCCGGCTGGCCGGCTCTGGATCGCCATTCGTGCCGAGGATGCCTGCGCCAATCACGCCAGTGCACGGCTCAGTAAACGCGCGCAGTCGCGCAAGCGTATCCGCCTCCAGCCAGCAGTCGGGATTCAGGAACAGCAGCATGTCGCCACGCGCAAGCGCCGCGCCGCGGTTGCAGCCGCCGCCGAATCCAAGATTTTTCCCATTGTGCACAATGCGCAAACGCGCATCGCCCGCCCATGCCGCCGCAACGGCGGCGATCGAGCCATCCGCCGAAGCATTGTCGCTGACGATCACCTCGACCGGGACGCTGCTGGACAGCGCGCGATCGATGCAGACACGCAGATCCGTGCCGCTGTCGGCGGCGACGACGACGATGCTGGTCAGGCCGGCGGCGACATGTTCCACGTTGCTGGAAACGCCTGCCAACTCAGAGCGCCGTCAGCAGCTTTTCACCCTGATCCGCCGCGTGGCGCCACAACGTCGGCCAGTGCGCGCAGGCATCGGCCATTGTATTGAGCTCGGCGCTCAGTGCACTCGCGCAACCGGACGCATCCAGATCCTGCGGCCAGTCCGCCAGGCGTGGGGGGGCGCTGGCCAGGAGCATTTTCGCATTGGCCTGGACGATCTCGCGTGCGTCGGCCTGCCAGTAAACCGGCGCGTCTTCGGCAGCTTCGATCTGGTGTTGCAGGCGATCGATGATGTCGGCACGCACATAGCTAAGGTATTCGCCCAGATGCTCCACACGCTCGGCGCTGCTCGCGTGGGCAAGATCGCGCATCACGTCGGCAAGCAGGGTCAGGCGCTGTCCAGGGTCTTCCGCCTTGAACAGGCCAAACTGGCGGCGCACGAATTCGCGCAGGAAATCGTTGACCCTGGGCTGGCTCGCCGCCAGCGTATCAGCGGAACGCTTGCGCTGGGTTTCCTGCACATGGCCGATTGCCACGGGCAATTCGAGTGCCACACCCTCGGGCAGGCAGTAGCGTGTCAGCGCACTCGCGAGGCTGTCTTCTGCGCGCCCGACCGGATTCGTGCACGGCAGCATCGTGCTGTTGTCCAGCGTGAACGGAGTGAATCCCGGCACTTCATCCAGCCGCGCCTTGGCCACGCCGGCAAGCAGGAAATGCCCCTCAATGTTGCGCAGGTAGCTTTCGCGATCGCGCCAGAACTCCGGACGACTCGCGGGATCCAGGCCTTGATACAGCCAGAGTGCCGACGCAGTGCGCGAGCTGCCGTAGGTGCCATGCTGGGTCGTGACGATATGCGTTCCCGGCGACAGCAAATCGAGCCGGCCGAGATTCTGACCGCGCAACGAATCACGGCTAAGTCCATAAAGCCGGCTCGATTCAGGCCCTGCGGTGAGCGCGCCAAGCGACTGGCCGCAGGCCGCCAGATGCAGCTCGAACGGATCTTCATCGACTTCGCTGCCGCCACCGAGCGCCTGTTCCATGCTGGAATAGAAGCTTGCGCGTGCCAATCCGTTCGGGTTCGGATCCAGTCCCGGCTCGGCAAAATCCGGACGCCGCAGTGGCAGGCGCAAATCGTCGTCGAGCAGCCCCAGGCGCGCGCCGGCGGACAACAATATGGCGAGGTTGCGCCCCCGCCCACCGCCGAAGCGCTGACGCTGCGGGTGCGCTTCGCGCAGCAGCAATACATTGACGGCGTCGCGCGCCCGTGGATTGACCTTCGCGAATTTCTCCGCAATCTTTGCCGACTCGGCCCGACCGACGTAGCTGACCTTGCATCCGGTCGTGCGTGCAAACTCGCGCAACAGGTCGCGCTGCTCGTTGATGTGCGCCGCCAGTACCGAGTCGTCGATGACCACATAGCGGCGATTGGCTTGATAGCGTCGTTCGTAGTCCGCAAGCGAAGCCAGCAGATGTCCAAGCTGCTCGGGCCGGTCGCAGGCGCGGATGAAGGCGGCGCGCATCGGCACCGGCACGCGGGCAGGCGAATGATTCAGGCGTTCGATGAAGTCTGCGTCGGAAAGCAGCAGTTTGCGCTGCACGAGGCCGTCGAGTACGCGGGCGACCGCCTCACGCTTGCCGGCCAGGCCTGGGATCGTCGACTGGATGCGCGCGACGTGTTCGTCCAGAGTGCGGAATTCGCGGCACAGATCCAGCGCTTGCAGCACCTGGAACGTCATTACATGCGGCTCGCCAGTACGCTTGACCAGGAAGATGCACTCCTGGCTCGACAGCGAGGCGACGCGACCGTCCTCGGATGCATAGATTGGCGCATCCGGGTCCGGCTTCATCGCGACCGGCGCTGACTGCGGGCCGTAGTTGAACTGGTAGTTCAGGATATTTTCCATCGGGGTTCCGGATAAAACTATTTGCGTGCGCCAGCTTTTAGCAAACGGCGCCACCAGCTTTTTCGATGTGCGACCGGTGCCGCGACGCCTGTTTCCAGTTGGCTGCGCAGGCCGGCGACTTCGGCCTCGAGCCTGGCGAGGCGCGCGCCCGCCGCCATGTTCTTGCGTACCTCGCCATTGTAATGCTGGTACACGGATTCTTCGCGGTCGCCGAACAACGCGATGCCGGGCATATCCAGGGACAAGGATCGCTTGCTGCAGACCGCAATGAAATAGAGCGGGTCGTAGTCAAGGCCCGGTTGCGGCTCGCGATCGGCGCGGACGGTTGCCGCGGCAACTGTCCGGGCGGCGCGGTCGAGCGACCAGATCGCGGACTGGAACAGCAGCTTCTGTCCATACAAATGGACAAAGGGAAAATGCGGCTTGAGCAGGGCGAGCAGCTCGTCGCGATACAGTTCGCGCACGTGGAATTCGTTGTGGAATCCGCTGATGTCGCTGTATGTGCGCTTGTCCGGCGACGAAACGATCAATACACCATCGTCCGCCAACGCGCGCGCGAATCCACTGATCATTGCTTCCTGCGCAGCCACGTGTTCCAGGGTCTCGAACGAGACGATCAGATCCAGGCTCGCTGGGGCGACATCCAGCGCCGTGCAGTCGCCGCGTGCGAAGCGCAGGTTTGCACGGTCGCCGTAGCGCTCCTGCGCGTGTGCGATTGCCGATTGCGCGACGTCGATGCCGACCACGTTTGCGGCCACACCGGCAAGCAAGGCGCTGCCATAGCCCTCGCCACAGGCTGCGTCGAGCACACGCTTGCCGTGCGCGAACTCACGGGCGAACACGTAACGGTGCCAATGCTCGTACCAGATTTCGCGCACGCATTCGGGCGTGAAGCGTTCACCGGTGAAATCCAGCGCGGTTGGAGAATCGGTCATGACACCGCTCTCACGGCCGGTTCGGCTGGTGTGGAAGACGTTGCCGCAATCCACGCATGCTGCAATTTCACCAGACCGAATTCGCGCGACTCGCCGCGGATGGTCAAGCCGCGTTCCAGCGTGTCGAACAGGCGCACACCTTCCGGATCCAGCGGGTGCACCTTGAGCAGATACGACCCCGGCAGCAAGGGCAGTGCCGCAAAGACGATTTCCACGAAGTATACATTTTCGCTTTCACGCGACGGCCGCACCCCATCCATTTCGGTGCTGACGCCGTAGACCGGCGTGCCGTCGGCGCGCACGATGCCGAATACGATCACCGGCGCGCGGCCGTCGCGCGAGTGCACGCGCACGCGCACGCATGCATCGCCGCCGCGTTCCAGCAGCAGCGGCGCATCGCCGGCGTCGCCGTTGAGAACCATATCGAGCAGATGGAATTCCAGGCCCTGGCCGGCCACTGCTTCGCGCGCCGGCGCCTGGGTCGCGGATTTGCGCTCCTGGTAGGCCAGGTAGGCCTGGGTCACCTCGAACACGTCGCCGCTCGCCGCGACTTTCCCCTGCTGCAACCAGCATGCCTGCCGGCACAGCTTCTGCACGTGATACATGCTGTGTGATACCAGGATCAAGGTACCGCCACCGGTGAGGTAATCCTCCATCCAGCGCACGCATTTCTTCTGGAACGACTCGTCGCCCACTGCCAGCACTTCATCGGTGATCAGCAAGTCCGGGTGCAGCGCGGCGACGATGGCGAAACCCAGGCGCACGACCATGCCCGAAGAATAGTGCTTGACCGGTTCGTCGATGTAACGCCCGATCTCGGCAAACTCGACGATCTCGGGCAGCTTGGCGCGGATTTCGTCGGCAGCCAGGCCATACAGTGCCGCGGCCAGGGCAATGTTGTCGCGGCCGCTGTATTCCGGATGAAAGCCCGCGCCGAGTTCGAGCAGCGCACCGATGCGGCCCGTCACTGCAACGCTGCCTGTGGTCGGCGTCAGCACACCTGTGAGCAATTTCAGCAGGGTGGATTTTCCGGCGCCGTTCTCGCCGATCAGGCCGAGTGATTCGCCGCGACGCACGCGCAGGTTCACGTCCTGCAGCACGCTGATGGCATCCGTCTGGCCACGTCCGAACAACAGACTCAGCAGCGCGCGCAGCCGATCGCGCGAGCGGAACACCAGCGGGTAGGCCTTGCCGAGTCCCCGGGTTTCGACGAGGAAATCGCTGCTCACAGGAAATCCTCGAAGTGCGGGCCGAGGCGGCGGAACACCGCGAAACCGATCGCCACAACAGTCAGCGCCAGCAGCAGTGAAATCGCCTGGGAAGACAACTCAATGCTGCCGGAATGCAGCAAGGTGGCACGGAAGAATTCGATGTAGTGGGTGAATGGATTGAAGTCCAGCCAGCCGCGATAACGCTCAGGCAACGATTCGCGCGCGTAGAACACCGGCGAAGCGAACATCCACAGCATGAGCAGCTGCGGCAGCGCCGGCGCCAGGTCGCGCACGAATACCTGCACGGCGGCGAAAAGGAAGGCGAAGCCGAGCGCGAGAAGGAACAATTGCACGAATCCACAAAGCGCCAGCGGCAGCGCCAGCAGATCGATCGGAACGCCGGTGAGGCGCAGCGCGATCACGATGGCGCAGAAGCCCGCACCCTGGATCAGGAAGCTCGATGCCACGGCGGCGAACACCAGCACGGCGCGCGGCAGCGCAACCTTGCCGATCAGCGCGGCGTTGTCCTGGATCGCCGTGGTCGCGCGCGTCACCCCTTCGGCAAACGCCGTCCACGGCCACAGGCCCAGCGCCAGGAATGGCACGTAACCCGGCGCGTCGGCACCCGGGACACGCGCCTTGAAGACATAGACGAAGACAAACCCGTATACGGCCAACTGGATCAGCGGCTGCAGCAACGCCCATAGTCCACCGCTGAAACTGCCGAGGTAGCGGTTGCGGATGTCGCGGCGAATGAAGTGGAGCGCAAGACTGAGCGCGGGCATGGGCGGGCGTGTCGGAAGCAACGGCCGCAATTATCGCAGAGCCAGGCGCTGCTGTCCGCCGCCGTGTGCGCTCCCCGCGCACCAGCGGGTTACTGCGATGACTTCGCGTTCTTGGCATCCTCGGCCGCTTTTTTTAGCTTCGCCGCATTGATCTCCGCGGCCTGTTCGGAGGGCAGTTTGCCGCCGGCCGGCAGGAAGCGCGTGCGTACCGAAGCCACCAGATCGGGATTGGCGTCGAGCGGCTTGCCGCGCAACTGACTGTTGTGGTTGTCCGACTGCTTGACGATGTAGTCGCTGCGCAGCTTCTCGACCAAGGCCGTGTGGATCTCGTCAAAGCTGCGCTGCGTATCGGGTTTGCGCGCGACCAGCTTCAGGACATGGAACCCGTACTCGGTCTTCGTGATCGGCGAGATATCGCCGGGCTTCTTCAGCGCATCGGCCGCCTGCGCGAACGGTGGCGCCATATTGCCGGAGGCTGCGTCCTCGATCAGGCCGTGGTTGTCGGTCTTGCTCGGATCATCCGAGTATTTTTCCACCAGCGCATCGAACTGTTCCGGATGCGCGCGCGCCGTAGCCTCGACTTCGCCAACCCGCGCCTTGGCTTCAGCTTCGCTGCGTTCCTTGATCGAAACCAGCACGTGCTTGACATCGACCGCGCCATGCACGACGAACTCGTCCTTGTGAGTCAGATAGTACTCGTGCGCCAGTTCGTCGAAATCCGGCAGCTTCAAGGTTTTCCGGTAATGGTCCATCGCCACCCGGGCCAGGGTATCGTCGGTGGATTGCTGAATCTGCTGTTGCACGGCAGGATCCAGGTCGAGCTTGTCCCTACGCGCCTCCGCGGCCAGCTGCTTCTGCAGCAACAAGTTCATGATCACGCTTTCGATGCGCTTCGGGTTGTCGAAAAATCCGACGCGGTCGGTTTCGGGAATCTTTTGCGCATAGGCGTCGATGTCCTGCAAGCTCACTACGGCGTCGCCCTGGCGCGCAATTACGCCGGGCGGCAGGTCGCTTTCCTGCGCGACGGCGAGCGCTGCGGAAAATATCAGTGCGTTCGCGCAAAGGACGCGAATCAGGCAAAGTCCGGCAGATTTCATGTTTTTCTGTTCCTCAAAAAAAACCATGCCGCCACAGTGGCGGCATGGTCATTGACCGATGAAAAAACGTTTAGTTCGGCACGTAACCTTGCCAAGTACCCGGGCCGTTCTGAATCGGTACCGTGCAGGCGCTTGAGCACCTGGCGGTGGCTGACGATGTGGCGGTGCCGCCGGCGTTATTGCCTGTGAGGGGGAGGACGTTGCTGATATTGGCGGTGATGATATTCAGGAAATACGCCTGGTTGTTGGCAAGCGTGCAGCTGCCAGTATTGCTCCAGCGCACGAAGTAATCCGCGGCGCCGTTATTCAGCCAGCATCCGGGGACCACGGAGCTGTTGGCGTTGGTGGCCGGGTTGCTGAAATCGCCACACTTGGTGCTGATCGACATGCTCGTCGGCGCCACCGCACTGGTCTCGCCAATCTGATACAGGCCGTACATGGGATTGGGTACGTTTGAGGCGGT
This sequence comes from Rudaea sp., assembly GCA_031291055.1. Taxonomy (GTDB): domain Bacteria; phylum Pseudomonadota; class Gammaproteobacteria; order Xanthomonadales; family Rhodanobacteraceae; genus Rudaea. Next base: position 34,172 of record JARLJU010000333.1, read on the forward strand.
CATGTAATTGGCAGGTACGCTGAAGGCCGCAGAAACGTATCTGTTGGTCGGCAGGGTAAATGTGGCGATGACGCCGAAGTTGCCCGGCCACGCCGATGAATAAATCGAGGAAAAATTAGTGACATCGACGGATTTGTTGCCTTGGCCGCCGTAGTTCACTGACTGGCTTCCGGTCCACTGGGTGAAGCTGCTGACGGAGCCCGTACCCGGGATTATGGCGCAGGTTCCGGGTGGTATCGTGTGCAATACGGTTACCGTCGCTGTCGATACGGCCGGTGTTCCGGTGCCCGTGCAGGTTGCGGTCACCGTATTGGCGATGTCGGCGCCGGAAGTATTCGCCAGAAAGGTCATCGAGAAATTCTGCGCATTGGCGCAGGCGGCGCCGGTGCAGAATGTCGCCGTGCTGGTTCCACCAGTGAAGATGCCGCCACTGGCGCCGCTGATGGTGCCGGTGCATTGCCCGGTCGCATTGACCGCCTGGAAACTCAGGGCCGCCGTTCCGCCAGCGTTGCCGATCGATTGCGTCGATGGTGCCAGCGGGGATGCCGGGCCGAAGCTGACGCTGCCGCCGGTGCTGCCGCAGCCGGTACCGACGCCCGCACCGGTTGCCACAGCCTGCAACTGCCCCGGCGTGGCGTTCGACGATACCTGGCCTGTGGGATAAGTGCAGGTCGTGCTGTCGGGATTGGTAATCTTGATTGTAGTCTGCGCCTGAGCGCTCGTGAGCGCTGACAGTAACAAGGCGATAGAGACAAAGACTCGTTGCATGATGATTGGAATCCCTGGCGGTGTAATCAACGTATTGTAGTAGCCCAAGCGGATGCTAGTGCAACATTTCCATTAAGAACCCCAAAAAAAAACGAGGGACCCTTGCGGGTCCCTCGTGGACACTTTGTTGCTATACAGCGATCAGGAGCAAGCGCCGCCGCCGTTTGCGCAGCTGCGCGACTGGCGATGACGATACACACCGCTGTAATTCGACAGCACGCCGCCGACGTTGCCGTTGACGAACTCTACCGCTTCAAAGCCAGTGATCGGCAGACCGGTGAACACGTTGCCGTTGGTCGAAGGACGCAAGTTATGCGGGTTGGCCACAACGCCAGTGATCGTCAGATCAAGGTTGGCCCAGCCAGCAGTTCCGATCGGCTTGATGTTCGACGTCAGATTGGAATCCAGGACGCTTCCCGTACCCACGAGATCAAACGTAACGACGTTGGTCTCATGGCAGAGCGAGGAAGGCGGCTGGCCCGGAGGACACGGCGAGAAGCCGCAGCCCGTTGCGGTCGCGGTGTTCTCTTCGCGATCGTACGTGGTGATGCCGACAACCGTGCAGGACAGACCCAGGCCATTGCCGGTTTCCTTCGCGCCGAACAGATGTTCGAACGGAATGATCGCGGCGGTCAAGGTGGTGAACGTACCCGCGTCAACGTAGAAACGCTTGGTCGGGAAGGTCACAACCCAGTCGGAGCCAACGGAACCGTCGGACGAGGTTTCATACTCGTTGTAGATTCTGGCAGCGTCAAACACCGAGCTGACGGCATCGATACCCTGCGCCGGCAACGGATAGATCGAGGTCAGCAACTTGCCGTCATTGAACACGAACGAGGTTGCCGTGGTGCCACCGGCGTCGTTGACCTGGCCCAGCGTCGGGGTCAGGAAACCCGTCGGCGTAGCAAGGGTAACAGCCGTGAAGCCGTCCAGCGCGTCGGCGTTGTAGGCATAGAACGTGCCCTGACCAACGTTGACGACCGAGGCAGCGCCGAACAGGCCACCGGTCGGAGCAGCAATCGTCGTGCCAGCTTCAAAATCCGCTTCCGCGCTGCCGCACTTCGGCGGAACGCCATTGACGTGCTTGATATCGGTGAGCAGCGGGGCACCCGTGATGTCGGCCATCGAGATCATCTCGAAGTGACCTTCACGAGTACGGTCGTTCGTGACCGGACCGGTGTCGGAATCGTTACCGGTGTAGGCGTAGTTCAGGAACGCCTGATAGGTGGCGCCGTTGGACAGGCCAGTGGTCGTGAACGCCGGAGCGGTACAGGTCTTGTCGAACGTGAAGATGCCACCACCGTCACCCGTGCCGGGCGAACCGATGCCGCCATCGGACAGCGCGAACAGCGCCGCAGTCCAGACGTCGGCAGGCGACAGGAACAAGTTGAAGTCGAGCACTTCGCGGCTGTTATAGCCTTCGAGGAAGCGAACCTTCACAGCCTTGCCGTTAACGGTGTCGGTGTTCACAACCGACAGCAGAGTCTGCTGATGACCGTTGACGGTGTAATACGGGTAAAGCAGAACCTGGCCCAGACCATCGGGATTCAGGTTGACGGCACTCGCCATGTTGGCGATGCCCGCAACGCCGGCGATAGCGGCGATGACGGCAGTCGTCAAATTGTTTCTGTTCATCACAACACTCCTAATTGACCACAGGGCTTTTTTGCTTTTTCGCCAACCTGTTTGGGCAAGGCACAAGTCCCCTACGCCACAATGGACAGGGTGGGCAACAGCGAACTTATCCTATGACAAAGCTCAAGGCAATGCAATCCCAACGCAACTTTAAGGAAAATATCAGGATTCCTTGCCAAGCTTGGGCTGGAGCTGGTCGGGCAGGAAGTACCACTGGCCCTTGGTCTTGATCCAGGTCTCGACCACCAGGCCCGAAGAGGCGACTTTCCCCGCAAGACCCCCAAGATCAACGGAATAATCGACCGAAAGGTGCACTTTGCACACCTCGGCATCGCATTCCTGCGAGCCGAAACGCACCTTGCTCCAGCGGATGCCACGCCCGTTCATTTCCTTCGCATACGCTTCGCGCGGCTTGGTTTCACGATAACCGGGGGACAGATAGTCGTAGGCCTTTTCGGCCTGGTGCGCAATGAGCAGATCCCAGCGCTCCACGGCCCGCGTGCGGATCACCGAGTTGTCCTGGTCCTTCACGCCGGCCATGCAGCCCGCCAATGCCACCAACACCAGCAGGGCGCCGCGTTGCAAAAAATATACGTTTTTACTTTTCACCTGGTTTGTCCTCTTCGACTTTCGGTGGTTCGGAAATGAGTTGTTCGGGTTTTGGCAGCGGCGGCGGCGCGGGAGCGGCAGCCGGATGCTCCGTGGCGTCCTTCGCGCGCAGCGGTGCGAGGGACTCGAATTTCTTTTCGTATTCGGTGGTCATCTGGCGTGCGTCGTCGGCGTTGTAGATGACGCGCGGCGTGATCAACACGATCAGTTCGGTGCGATGGTGCGTCTTCGACGTGTTGCCGAACAAGTTGCCAAGCAGCGGAATGCTGCTGAGCAGCGGCACGCCGGATTTGTTGGTCTGGTCCGTATCTTGGATCATACCGCCAAGCAATACAGTCTCGCCGCTTTGTACCGCCACCTGGGTCTGCAGATTGCGCTGGTTGATGGGCGGATTGGGATTGCTTCCGGACGCGTTGCCGGGCGCCGTATCCTGCTGCTGCACATCCATATACACCAGGCCACCCGGATTCACGCGCGGCTTGATATCCAGGGTAATGCCCGTGCTGATGTACGACGCCTGCCCGATGCCGGTATTGGTGACCGAATTTTCGGCTGTGCTGGTCGTCGTGCCCACGCCGGTGACGCCGATGATCGACGTAGAAATGACGGGAACCTGCGTGCCCACCGTGATCTGCGCCTCCTGGTTGTTCATCACCACCAACGACGGTGTTGACAGGATCTTGGTATTGCCGCTGGTTTGCAGCGAATTGAGAGCGACCTGGAAATTCTTGTTGAGGAAGGAATAGAACAATCCCGAGCCACCATTGGGACTTGGCGGCGAAGACCCTCCGAGTGAGCTGCGCTGCCGGTTGGCTGCCCCATTCTGACTGACAAACGGCGGGTTGTACGTATACCCGGTCGATGAACTGTTCACCCCATTGCTCGTATTGATCAACCCTGCCAACCACCATTGCACGCCGAATTCCAGATCGCCGTCGAGCGTCACTTCGAGGATCTTTGCCTCGATCTGCACCTGCAGCGGCGAGATATCCAGGCGATGAATCGCCGACAGGATCGAATCCCATTCACCGGGCGTCGCCATGATCAGCAACTGATTGTTCTCTTCGATCGGCGTGATGCGGATGTCGGTTTCCTTCTGCCCCGCTGCGTTCGGCGTGCCGGTGCCGGTCGTACTCAGGTTGGAGGCCGTATTGGCGCCGTTCACACCGAGCGACTTGCCCTGGCCGATTTGCGAGTTCGTCCCGCCGACACCACCGACACCGCTGGAGCCGCTATTGAAAGCGCCGATGCTTACCGCCTTCATGCCCGGCGCGACGTTGCCGGAGTTGCTGGACCTGGTCGAGGTGCGTCCGGTATAGATCGCATTGAGATGATCGGAAAGATCCACAGCTTTTACATTTTTCACATCGTATACATAAAGCTGGGTGCCATTTTCGCCAACACCGATATCCAGCCGGTACAACCAGGTCTCGGCCTGTTTCAGATAGTCCGGTTGCGGCGTGATGACGACGATGGAGTTGGTCGTATCCATCGGAATGAAACGGAACATGCCGGCCAGCGGCGATTCGCCGGTGGCGCCGAAGATCTTGTCCAGTTCCGGCATTATCTTGGTCACATCCGTGTTGCGCAGGCTGTACACGCCCACCGACATGCCCTTGAGCCAGTCGACGTCGAATACTTCGATGCTGCGCTGATAATTGGCCAGCTCCGACGCAGTGCCGGCCATGATGATCATGTTGCGCGCATTGTCCGCCGATACCACGGCGTCGGCCTTGGCGAAGGGCTTGAGCAGCTTCTGCATCTCGGTTGCCGCAATGTATTTCAGCGGATACACGCGCACCTCGTAACCCTGCGCGATATTCGGCGGCGCAATCCGCGGCGTGAGGTTGCCGGGAATGGCGTCCTTGACCGGCAGCACTTCGTAGCGGCCTTCCTTGCGGATCATGGTGTTGTTGGTCCAGGCCAGCAGCATCTCCAGGATGGGCATGGCCTGTTCGGGTGTGATCGGCCTGGATGTGGAAAATGTCACATTGCCGGTGACATTCGGGGCTACCGTGTAGTTTTCCTTGAGCAGCGATCCGAGGATGGCCTGCACCACGGCCTGGATCGGCTGGTTTTCGAAATTGAACGTGACCTGGCCTTCTGCCGCCGGCCGCGAGGAAACCGGCGCACGCGCCGCCTGTTCATCGATGAACTTGCCGCTGCCAGGCTGGACCTCGGCCTTGTGGCCATGCGACTTGTCGTCGGTCTTGATCTGGATCGGGTTTTCGTCGTCGTGCTGCGCCATCCGCACCGCCGTGTCCGGCGAAGGCGGTGTCGGCGTCAGTTCGGCATCGACGGAACCGGCCTTGGGCACGGATACGGTGGCACAACCGGCGAGCAGAACCACCAGCAACGTGACGCTGAGAATGTGTGGGCGTATTGACACGTGGTGCACTCCGGTACGATTCGCTTAGTGTTGCGGTGGTTTTTGCTGCTCTTTCAGGCGTTCGGCTTCGTCGCGCATCTGTTTGCGGCGTTCCTCGATGCGACGCTGCAATTCCTCTGCTTGATTGGCCTTGTCCGGGTTCGCCGGTGCGGGCGCCGCCGGCATGTTGCCTGCGCGACTACCGCCTTGATGCGCACCGGGACGAGCTGTGGCCCCCGGTGCGCCCGGTTTTGGACTGGCAACTGCGGTCGACAGTTCCACTTCGACTTCATCGCCGGCGCCTTCCCTGAATATCGCGCTGCGTTGCTTGACCCGGGTCAGCGTCCAGCCGCCCAGGTCCCCGGGCAGCGGCATGCCTTCCTTGATGGCGACGGAATCGTTCTTGGCGGTATCGTGAATCATCGCCAGATGCAATTCCGGGGTAAGGATGATCCCGGTCAGGCTGATGTTCAACGGCACCGGCGGGGCCGTCGGTGCCACCGGCTCGGGAACATCCGGCGTGGGCTTGCGGTCCTCATTGAACAATGGCCGTTCCACGGTCTGCGCGAAACTGGCTTCCGCCGGCAATTTGAATTGCGCACGCTCGATGCCGCCCACGCCCAGCCCCGCCACCGCGTCGTCGTCCGCCGGCAACCAGTGATACCCGCGCCCGAAACCGATCTGCAGCGCGAGCGCGAGCAACAGCAGCACGGCGCATGCCGCGGCCAGGATCAAGGTCAGCAATTTCGCGCCCTGGATACTCATCAGGCCGACTTCCCGGGTTTGCGCAGATAGCCGGACAGATTGAAACGGATGTCAAGCGCACTCGGAGGCGCCGGCTTGCCACCCGGAGGCACGTATCCGCCCTGCTGCCGATAGATCGATATCTGTTCGATGAACAGGTACGGATTGCCATTTTCCAGTTCGTAGAAAATGCCCGCGAGCGGTTCCAGGTCGCAGCGCATGCGCACCTGGATGGTGACGCGCTGGTAGAGTTCTTCGTCACCGCCCTTGAAATTGGAATTGCTCACGATCGAACAGCGATTCTCATCCTTTACGCGCGCACCGATCGCCTGCTTCAGGCGCTGGGTCAGGTCGGAAAACGCGCTGTTGGAATCGGCATCGGTGAGGAAGGCCTGATTGTTCTGCTCGAAGGTGCGCACTTCGGTGAGGCGCTTTTCGATCTCGGTGCGTTGTCCTGCCATCTGCCGGAAACGCTGCTGCTGCTCGGCCAGATCATGCATCTGATCGGCAATCGCCAGGTGCGGCGCCACGAACCACCAGTGCACGCCGACGACGTAACCGATCATCACCACGATCAGCAGCAGGACGACGGCGAGAAAACGGCTGTTACGGGCTTCCGGCAGCAGGCGCATTCTTGCTCCCTCCATCCTTGCGGCCGTCGACCGGTTTGGTTTCGTGCGGTGCGTCGGCGCCGGCCGGCTTGCGGAATTCCAGCGTGATATTGAAACGGTCTTTCTTGGTGCGCGGGTCCGGCTGGATCGTCCCCTGCACGCTGGGATTGGTGAGCATCTCGGATTTCTGCAGCAGGCCGATCAGCTTGGACGCATCGCTGCTCAATCCCTGCAGCTCGATCTTGTTCTTGTCGTCGATGTTCAGGCGTTCGATGTAAGTGTCGTCGGGCAGGCGCACGGTCAGGTCGTTGAGCAGGGCGACCATCAGCGGGGTCTCGCGCTTCTTGCGGCTGAGGAAATTGGCCGAGGCGATCGTGTCTTCCAGGGTCTTGCGCAACTGCGCCACCTGTTTCGCATCATTTTGCGCCTTTTCCACTTCTACCGTCATCGCTGCAAGCGCGGATTCGCGATTGTCCAGCGACAGCAGCATGGCGGTCACCAGCAGCACGACTGCCGCCGCGGCGAGGGCCAGATTCAGGCGCAGGCGCAGATTCTTGCGGCGCAGGCGGCGCTCCGGCGGCAGCAGGTTCAGCCCCGAGCGGACGCTGCCGGACCCGTCGCGCCAGCAGTCCACGCCGTCGAGCAGGGCGCCACTGGCGGCCAGCGCCGTCAGCTCGCCATCGAGCTGGCTGCGCGGCACCACGGTAAGTTCGATCTGCAGATTGCGTTCGGCCGCCGTGCGGTTCGCGACGCGGTAGTCGAAATACACCTGGTCGGCCTTGAACGGGGTCTGTCGATCCATCTCGAACGTCAGCACCTGGCGCAGGTTGTCTTCCGCAGCGGCGGGCAGGGCGATCGAGCGCTGCAGCGTGCGTTCGCGGCGAATGCAGTAGAACTGGCGCAGGTTCGGATCATCGATCTGTCTGCGCATCCGCGTGTATGCCGCTTTCTGCGCATCCGCCGGCTCACTGGCCGGGATGCGGCCAAGTTCGACGCTGCCATCGCCGGATTGGCGCCAGAGGACGAGTTCCTGGCCCTGGTTTTCCAGCAACAGTGCATCCGAGCGCTCGGCCAGCAGGGCATGCCACCGCTGTGGCAGCAGTGCCGCAAGCTCCCGCCCCCACCAGGCGAGGAATCGCGGCAGGGGCGTTCTGGCGTAGCGCGTCCGCAAGCGGGCGAGCTGAATGTCGAGCGCGTCTGTGATGCTCATCGGGAGGTTTCGTCGTCGCGCCAGCGCAGCACGGTGTAAGGTCTTCCGGCCGCGCCAAGCCCACCCAAGCGGATACTGGCGTCGAGCACGGTGCTGGCGCCGTTCGCAAGCGTGGCACGGGATTTGACAGTGTACGTGTTCCCGCCGCCATTGGCCACGATCGGCGTGCCGTCGGGCATGGTCAGTGCCGCCGCCGCGCCCTGGCCCGGCTGGATCTGTTGCCGCGCCTGGATCAGTTGCTGCGCCAGCTCCGGCGTCATGCCCGGCAGGGCAAGAAGGACTTCCAGCGGCGCATAGGCAGGATTGGGTGCGCCACCACCCGAGTAGATGGTGATTGCCGGCTCAATCCGCGAGTACAGCTCGTAGTTCATGCCGAACACCTGCTGCACTTCCGAGACGGTCTGGAACGGCGCGTTGCGCGGCACATACGACAATCCCGCCGCCTTGTACTCGGCGGATTCGGCACCGTGCGGCAGCGGCACGTCGTCGGCATCGCGCCAGTCCTGGATCGCATCGGACAACGCCGCAGCCTGATCGGTGTTCGCGCCGATGGAAACGAACAGCGCCTGCAACAAGGTGGCATCGGCGGAGTTGATGTCGATCTTGCCGGACTCATCGGTGATTTCGACACGCACCTGTGCGGTATCGAATGCAAACTCGTAGGGACGCCCGTCACCGACCCAGCGCGTGAGCTGATCGGGATTGCGCAGTTCGTAGACCGCGCGCTCGAGTCCGGCTTCGGCGGCGAAACGCGCGGTTGTCGTGTCGAACAAGTGCCGCGACTCGAGATTCTCGGTGCGTGCGATCAGGGCGAAGCTGCCCAGCAGCACGCTCATCAGGGCAATGACCCAAAGCACCAGGATCAACGCCACGCCACGCTGACGCGGACCAAGCCGGAACATCACTTGCCCGCTCCAGCGCGGATCGAGGTCGGCAGGAACGATTGCCGCACGGCGCCGGCATTGAGCATCAGCGGAACATCCAGGATCGGCCAGGGCATCTGCACGCCGGGCTGCATGGCCAGGCGGATGCGCACCATCAGCGGCGTCACTCCCGGATCGGGCCAGTCGCTGCTCCAGTTGGTGAGTTGGCCCTGGTCGTCCAGCGTGCGGTACTCAAAACGTCCGTCGCGGATGTGATCGAGGAGGACGACGGGTTCCACATCGCTGTTTTTTGATTTTTGCACATCGAACCCATTGAGCATCGCATCGGTGAACACCAGTTGCAGACCGTCCGCGCCGCGCGCGAGTTCCAGTGTTTGTACGTACGGACCGCCGCGGCTGAGATAACCCGGCATCGGCGCGACAAAGCGCATGTACTGATCGCGGCCCTCGAAAACATACATGCTGCCGTCGGCATCGTTCTGCGCGAACGTCAGCGGCAGGATGCGGCTGATCTGATGGCGCAGGAATTCCTGCGCCGTGCGCAGGCGGTCGGCGCGGTCGATTGCGGCCTCGCCCGCGCGCATCGCGTTCGCCGCGGCATGGATGCCGCTGTAGGCGCCGGCAATGAGCAGCGCGAGCAGGATGATGGCCAGCAACACCTCGAGCAGGGAAAAGCCGCGCATCCGCGCCATGTGCGGCGGCAATGCGTGCGCGATCATTGCTTGCTGTTCCCGGAAGGCAGCACGGTGGAACGCACCTGGCCGTTGTCCGGAGTAACCGCACGCAACGTGACGAAGCGCGCGTTGTGGGTCATGTAGTAAGTGCCCCAGGTGACCACCAATTCAAGCTGGTACAGATCGATGTTGTTGGCTACGGGCGTCACCACCGGCGCCTGGGCGTTCTTGTTGCCGGCAAGCGGCGCGGCCGTCTGCGGCTCTTCCGGCGGCTGGATCTTGGCCACGCGCAACCGCCAGCTGTACTTGTCGTCGAAATTTCCGCTCGCGTCGCCTTCCTGCAATGTCTCGCCTACACCCTGCGTGTCCAGCAACGATTGCGCCCACAGCGACGCCCGCGTGTAGTCGGCCGCCTGCGCCGTGGTGTGCAGGCAACCGCTCAATATCTGCAACAGCACGCCGAAGCCCAGCGCGAAGATCACGAACGCCGCAACCAGTTCGATCAAGGTGAAGCCGCGCTGGCGCGACGGCAGCATCCGGATTGGAGCACGGCGACAATGCATGATCGGCTTCAATATTCCATTAGTGTAAAAGTGTAAATCAACGCACGGCCACTTCTTCGCGCACCACCTGGCCGGTGAGCCAGCTGACATTGATGCGCCACTCGCGTTGCCCCATGAACACCGAAATATGGCCGCCGGTCGAGGCCCCATCCGGGAAGAAGCGGATGCGTCCGGACGTCTGGCCGGTCTGTTCGCTGTCGGCCGTCAGCAGGGTCATGTGCATGCTGGCGGGAAGTTTGACCAACGCCTTGCCAGGCGCCTGATACGTATTGTTCTGCAAATCGATGTCCAGCGCGGCCTGTTGCCCCTTCACGATCGCCTGGCCGCGCGTGTAGCGCAACGCGGCGACCAGATCGCGGCTGGCGGCCTGGACCCTGGCGTTGCCCATGCTCTTTGAAAAGGACAGCGATACCACGCTGATCGCTATTCCGATCAGCACGATGACAGCGACCAGTTCGATCAGGCTGAAACCGTGCTGGCGCCGGGAACCGGCAATCGGGAATCGGCAATGGACAAAGCCGGGGCGCAGTGCAAAAGCGGCGCTGGCAGCTGCTCCTGTTCCCGATTCCCTACTCCCGGTTCCCATGCTTCATTCCCAGTTACCGAAGTCTTTGTTCAGGCCGTCGCCACCCGGGGCGCCATCCTTGCCATAGAAGATGATGTCGAAGTCACCGTGATCACCGGGCGCCTTGTAGAAATACGGATGCTGGAAGGGATCCTTCAGATCGCCGGGTTTCGCGTACGGGCCATTCCAGTTGGTGGCGTTGCCGGGCCGGGTCACCAGGTCGTTGATGCTCTGCGGTGCCGAGCCATTGTCGAGCATGTACGCCTGCACCTTCATCTCCAGCGAATGCACGCCGGCGATGCCGGCCTTGTACTCGCCGCTCTGGAAATTCTGCATCACCTTGCCGCCGACGATCGCCATGACGATGCCAATCAGCACAAGCACCGCAATCATTTCGATCAGGGTGAAACCGGATGCACGCGAGCGTGCCGCGAATGCATGTTGATCAAGCGAGCGCAGGGCGCGTGGCGAAATTTTATACATGTCCATGGTTATCTCACTGTATCGAACTGGTGATATTCAGGATCGGCAGCAGGATCGCCATCATGATGACTGCGACCACGCCGGTCATCAGCACCGTCATCACCGGCACCAGTGCGGCAAGCAGGCGATCCACCGTGTTCTTGGCATCCACATCGAACGTGTCGGCCACTTTCAGCAACATGTCGTCGAGCGCGCCGGATTCCTCGCCGACACTGACCATCTGCAAGGCAAGCTTCGGGAAGCGCTTGCTGTGCGAAAGCGCGAATGCGAGACCGCCGCCGGTCTTGACTTCTTCGGTCGCCTGTTCCACGGCCTCGGCCAACGCGGAATTGCCCAGTACGTTGCGGCCAATTCCCATTGCGGTCAATAAAGGAACGCCATTCTTGAGCAAAGTTCCCAGCGTGCGCGCCAGACGCGCTGTTTCCAGCTTGGATACGAGCGGGCCAACGATGCGCATCGTCAGCAGGCGCGCATCGAACGCCAGCCGCGTCGGCGGGTTCGCCAGTTGTCGTCGCACCAGCACGATCAAGGCGAAGATGCCGGCGCCGATCAGCCACCACCAATCGCGCAAAGTCGTACCGATGAACAGCACGATCTTGGTGATCATCGGCAGCTCGACATTCATGTCCTTGAACATCGGCATGAACTGCGGCACGACGAACACGAGCAGCACGAACAGAGCCGCGAATACCATGACGACCAGGATCGCCGGATAGATCATCGCATTGATGACGCTCTCCCTCAGCGCCTTGGAGCGCTCAAGATAGTTGGCCAGGCGCGTGAGGGTGCCTTCGAGCGAGCCACCGATTTCGCCGGCGCGCACCATGTTGACGTACAGCTTGGAAAACACGCCGGGCTCGGCTTCCAGGCCGTCGGACAACGGCGCGCCGCCGCGCACGTGATCGCGGATGCGCTCGATGATGCGACGCGCCTTCTCACTTTCCGGCAGTTCGAGCAGGATCTGCAGCGCACGATCCAGCGGCTGTCCTGCGCCAAGCAAGGTTGCCAGCTGCTGGGTGAATTGCAGCACCTGCGTCGCATTCATCGCGGTGCGCTTGAACAGGCCGCCGAACGCGCTGCTGCCGCCGCCAGCGCTGGACTCATGCACGTCGAGCGCGATATTGCCGGCATCCTGCAATCTGGCAATCACCTCGTCGTTGGAGGCGACGTCCATCTCGCCTTCGAGGATTTCTCCGGCAGAGGTGACTGCTTTGTAGCGGTATAGAGCCATGAACGACGGTTACCGGTTGCTGGTTATCTGTTGCCAGTTGCCGCCCTGACTGTCTGTCGACAACCGGGGCCCGACAACCAGCGACAATCTTCAGGATTCCTGCGTCACGCGCAGTACTTCTTCGATCGTGGTGGTGCCACCCAATGCCTTCACCAGACCATCCTCGTACATGGTGCGCATGCCTTCGCTGCGCGCCTGTTCCTCGATCTTGCCCATGTCGCCATGCTGCATGACCAGGCGCCGGATCGGATCGCTCATCACCAGGAATTCCATGATCGTGGTGCGGCCGTGATAGCCGGTCGCAGTGAGCGCCGACGGCATGGGTTTATACAATTCCACTTTTCCTTCCGGCTGGAAACGGCGCAGGCCGAATTCCTGGATCACTTCGGGCATCGCCTCGTAACGCTGCGCGTGTTCGGCATCCAGGCGCCGCACCAGGCGCTGGGCGAGAATGCCGTTAACGGTGGACGTCAGCAGGTAATCCTCCACGCCCATGTCGAGCATGCGCGTGATGCCGCCGGCGGCGTTGTTCGTGTGCAGGGTGGACAACACCAGATGCCCGGTCAGCGCCGACTGGATCGCGATCTTCGCGGTTTCCAGATCGCGCATTTCGCCGATCATGATGATGTCCGGATCCTGACGCACTATCGAGCGCAAGGCGTGCGAGAAGTCCAGCCCGATCTGCGGCTTGGCCTGGATCTGGTTGATGCCTTCGATCTGGTATTCGACCGGGTCCTCGACCGTGATGATCTTCACGTCCGGCGTATTGAGTTTCGACAGCGCGGTGTACAGCGTAGTGGTCTTGCCCGAACCGGTCGGGCCGGTGACCAGCAGGATGCCATGCGGCAGCTCCAGCACCTTGGTGAACTGGGGCAGGAACTCGTCGGTGAAACCGAGCTTGTGGAAATCGAACACGACCGATTCGCGATCCAGAATACGCATGACCACCGATTCGCCGAAGCTGGTCGGCACGGTGGATACGCGCAAGTCCAGTTCCTTGCCCTGCACGCGCAACGGAATGCGGCCGTCCTGCGGCAGGCGACGTTCGGCAATGTTGAGCTTGGCCATGATCTTCACGCGCGAAATGACCGCGGCGGTCGATGCGGCCGGTGGCGATTCGGCTTCAAGCAACACGCCATCGATGCGGTAGCGCACCTTGAGGCGACTTTCAAACGGTTCGATATGAATATCCGAGGCGCGCTGCTCGACCGCACGCTGGATGACCAGATTGACCAGGCGGATGACCGGCGCTTCCGAGGCCAGATCGCGCAGATGCTCAATGTCGTCTTCGCTGCGCGCGTTTTCATCAGTCAGGTTCTCGACGATCGCACCCATCGCCGAACGACCGGAACCGTAATAGCGTTCGATCAGATCGTCGATCTCGGAGCGGAACCCAACCTTCACCTCGACCGATTTTCCCAGCGCCAGCTCGACCGCCTGCAGCGGATAGCGGTCGGCTGGATCGGCCACCAGCAGACTCACGCTATTGTCGCTCTCGCCGATCGGCACGACGTGGTACTGCTTGAGAAAGCGCACCGACATCTGCACATTCGGCGGCGGCGACTCCGGGCAGTCCTTCGCACTGAGCAGCGGCAGGCCGAGCACTTCGGACAAGGCATCGGCCATTTCACGCTCGGACACCAGGCCCAGTCGCGTGAGCAGGGGTACCAGATTGCCCTCGCTGCTGCTTTCCTCGTGCAGGCGACGCGCCCGCACCAGGTCGGCTTCCTTCAGGCGCCCGCGCGCGACCAGATAGTCGCAGATGCGATCGTCCAGCGATTCGTCTCCGGGACGCTCAGAATCTGACAATGGTTCGACCGCAGACATCACTCAATTACCCCCAGGACCTTGTGTTTCGACCCCGGCGACCTGTACAGGTTCCCTGCACGACGGACGGGTCAGCATTTCGATGAAGGGCCGGTTGCCCACGATCCACAGCGCCGCCGGCACCAGCGCCGGCAAGATCAGATAGCCGAACTGATAGCAAAGAGCAATCAATTCGAGCGGCAGTCCAGCGCGCTGCACGGCCTCCGCACCCGCCGGTCCGGCATCCATGCCAAGGCTCTTCAGGCTTTCCGCGATCACGCCAAACGCCTGCGCCAGCCAGATCAACACGATGCCGACGGCCAGTTGCGTGGCGCGCTGCCGCCGGGTCAGCGGGGTGGCCAGCACCAGACCGGCAAAAAGGGGCAGTGAATAGCCATAGACCATCGGGTTGACCACGGGCTCGAGAAATCCGAACCGCGGCGCCTCGCCCGCAGGCGCGGCGTTCACCAGCACGCCGCTCGACAACTGCATGAGATACCCCGCGTGCGCGAGCACGTGACCCTGGGCATCGAGCAGATCGGCACCCTGGCTGACGGCGGTGAACAGACTCGGCCACGCTTTCACCAGGACCAGCCGCGCAATCTCGATCACTGGCCACACCAGCGGAGCGGCAAACCAGAACCACAGAAAAAACGCGAGCGGCAGCCACAGCAGCGCACCCAGCATGAAATGCTTCAGTGGCGACAACGTCACCTCAGGAAACCCACGCACGCGCATTGCGGAACATGCGCATCCACGGCGAATCCTCGCGCCATTCGCGTGGCGCCCACGACATTTGCGCGCTGCGGAACACACGTTCGGGATGCGGCATGAACACGGTCACGCGGCCGTCGGCAGCGGTGACGCCGGTCAGGCCTTTCGGCGAGCCGTTGGGGTTGAGCGGGAAACTCTCGGTCGCGCGCCCTGAATTGTCGACGAAGCGCAGACAGGGCACGGCCCGCTTCGCATCGCCGGGCTTGGCGAACACCGCACGGCCCTCGCCATGCGCCACCACGATGGGAATGCGCGAACCGGCCATTCCCTTGAAGAAAATCGACGGCGATTCCAGCACCTCGACCGTGACCAGACGCGCCTCGTACTGTTCGCAGGTATTGCGTTCGAAGCTGGGCCAGTGATCGGCGCCGGGGATGATGTCGCGCAGCGTTGCCATCATCTGGCAGCCATTGCATGCACCGATCGCGAACTTTGTGGAATTTGCAAAAAATGCGGCAAACTGGTCGCGCAACTGCGGATTGAACAGGATCGACGTCGCCCAACCGCGACCGGCACCGAGCACATCGCCATAGGAAAATCCGCCACAGGCAGCAAACCCGTTGAATTCATCCAGGCGATGGCGGCCACTCTGCAGATCCGTCATGTGCACGTCGTAGGCATCGAAACCTGCGCGTGTGAACGCAGCGGCCATTTCGATCTGGCCATTGACGCCCTGGTCGCGCAACACCGCCACCCTGGGCCGCGCACCCGTGGAGATATACGGAGCAGCGACATCCTCGGCCGGATCAAAGGTCAGCTTCGGCGTGATTCCAGGGTCATCATCCTCGCAACGCCAGGCGTATTCGGCCTGCGCACTGTCCGGGTTGTCGCGGCGTTCCTGCATGGCGTAGCTGGTTTCCGACCACGCGGCCATGAGATCGCGCCACGGCCAGCGCGCGATCGCCTCGCCGCCCAGCCAGAGCTTGACGCGCTTGCGCGAACGCGGATGACCCACGCAATGCGCAATGCCAGCCAGTCCATGCTCGACCAGCAGCCGGGTGAAGTCGTCGCGCTGGCTGGCGCGAATCTGCACGACGGCGCCGAGTTCTTCGGCGAACAGCGCCGACAGCGTGTTCTCGGCCCACCCGGAAAGTTCCAGATCCAGACCGCAGCGCGCGGCAAATGCCATTTCAATCAGCGCCACGATCGCGCCGCCATCCGCGCGGTCGTGGTAGGCCAGCAGCAGACCGTGCGCATTCGCCGCCTGGATCGCGGCGAAGAACCGCTTGAGCAGGTCGGCGTCATCCAGGTCGGCCGGCAGGCCGCCGGCGCGATTGTATACTTGTGCCAGGGCCGAGCCGCCGAGACGGTTCTTGCCGGCCCCCAGATCGAGCAGCCACAGCTCGGTCTTGCCGGCATCGAGCTTGAGTTGCGGGGTCAGCGCCCGGCGCACGTCGGCAACGCCCGCGAACGCCGAAACGATCAGCGACACCGGCGCAACCGTGCGGTGTTCACGGCCATCCTGCTGCCAGACCGTCTGCATCGACAGCGAATCCTTGCCGACCGGAATGGAAATATCCAATTGTGGACAAAGCTGCATACCGACGGCCTGCACCGCGTCGAACAGCGCCGCATCCTCGCCCGGATGTCCGACCGCAGCCATCCAGTTGGCCGACAGCTTGATCTGGCGCAGCGTCGCAACCGGCGCCGCGGCCAGATTGGTGATCGCCTCGCCCACCGCCATGCGCGCCGACGCCGGTGCCGACAGCAGTGCGATCGGCGTGCGCTCGCCCATCGCCATCGCTTCGCCGGCGTAGCCGTCGAAATCCAGGAGGGTCACGGCACAATCGGCCACCGGCACCTGCCATGGCCCTACCATCGGGTCGCGCGCGCACAGACCGCCGACGCTGCGATCGCCGATCGTGACGAGGAAGGATTTGCTGCCCACTGCCGGCAGACGCAGCACGCGATGGATCGCTGCCTCGAGCACGATGCCGTCCAGATCGGGAATGATGTCCAGACGCTGCGGCTTGCGCGCCGTGTCGCGATGCATCTTCGGCGCCTTGCCGAAGAGGACGTCCATCGGCAGGTCGATGGGCTTGAGGGTCGCGGGCTGCGGGCCGAGACCGGCAGCGGAATCGTCGAGGATCAGGCGACGTTCGGCGGTGACCTCGCCGACGACGGAGTATGGACAGCGTTCGCGCCGGCAGATCGCATCGAACGCGGCCACGTCATCGGGGCGCAAGCCGAGCACGTAACGCTCCTGCGCTTCGTTGCACCAGATCTGCATCGGCGACAGTTGCGGATCGTCGGAAGGAATCTTGCGCAGGTCAAGCCTGCCGCCGACGCCGGAGTCATTGAGGATTTCCGGAATTGCATTGGACAGGCCACCGGCGCCGACATCGTGAATGCTGACGATGGGATTGGCCGTACCCTGGGCCCAGCACTTGTCGATCACTTCCTGGCAGCGCCGTTCCATCTCGGCGTTGTCGCGCTGTACCGAGGCGAAATCCAGTTCGGCGCTGCTGGCGCCGCCCGCCAGCGACGAAGCCGCACCGCCGCCGAGGCCGATCAGCATCGCCGGACCACCGAGCACGACGATCGCATCGCCCGCGCGCAATGTGTTTTTTTCCACGTGTTCACTGCGCAGGTTGGCCAGGCCTCCGGCGATCATGATCGGCTTGTCGTAGCCGCGCCGCAGCGTGGCGTTGCCATCGGCCTCGAACGTGCGGAAGTAGCCGCCCAGGCATGGCCGCCCGAATTCGTTGTTGAACGCGGCCGCGCCGAGCGGGCCATCGCGCATGATCTCGAACGCGCTGGCCATGCGCGGTGGCAGCGGGCGGGGCTTTTCCCACGGCCGCGGCAGGTCGGGAATGCGCAGATACGATGTGCTGAAGCCGGTCAATCCGGCCTTGGGCTTGCCGCCGCGCCCCGTGGCGCCCTCGTCGCGGATTTCGCCGCCGGCGCCGGTGGCCGCACCCGGAAACGGTGCGATCGCGGTCGGGTGATTGTGCGTCTCGACCTTGATCGCAAACGGTGTGGGCTCTTCCACAATGCCGTATTTTCCATTTTGTACATTGGCGAAGAAACGGCGGCCGACAGCGCCTTCGATCACAGCGGCATTGTCCGAATAGGCCGACAGCGTGAACTGCGGAGACCGGGCATGCGTGTTCTTGATCATCGCGAACAGCGACTTGTCCTGTGCCTGGCCGTCGATCGTCCAGCTCGCGTTGAACACCTTGTGGCGGCAGTGCTCTGAATTGGCCTGCGCGAACATCATCAGCTCCGCATCGGTCGGGTCGCGACCCAGCTCGCGGTAGCGCGTCGCCAGATAATCGATCTCGTCCGCCGCCAGCGCCAGGCCCAGACGCTGATTGGCCGCGTCCAGTGCCGCCGGCGCATCGTCGCCGAGCGCGATGCGTTGCAATGGCGCCGGTTCGCCGGCGCGGAACGGGGCGTCGGCCTGATCCAGCCGGGTCAGCACGGATTGCGTCATCGGATCGTGCACTGCGGTCACGAGCCGGTACCAGTCGTCGCTGTCAACGGCGGGTGGATTTTCAATCGTGCAGGCCAGCGCGCGCTCGACGCGCCGCACCGGAAAATTGCAGCCGCGCAGGATGTCGGTGGCCTTCGATGACCACGGCGAGATCGTGCCCAGCCGCGGCGCCACCCACAGCGTTGCTGCCTTCGCTGCGCCCGTTCCGGCGCGCAGCACCAGGCCAAGACGCGCCGGATCGAGCGCCGCTTCATCATTCTGGGCCACGACAAAGTACACGTGCCATGTCGCCAGCAGCCGGGACTGCGGCACAAGACGCTTCAATTCGCGGTTGAGCCGCTCCAGGCGAAATGGAGAAAGGGCCGGCAGCCCGTCGAGAAAGATCATGGCGAGCGCGGCAACGCGTTCGGAAGGAAGGCGTATTTTAACTTAAAGCGAATGGCCGGCGCGAACATGGCGCCGGCACGCGGGGATGCTCTAACGCGAGGCGACCGGTGCAGTAGCGGTTCCGGCGGCGGTGGAGATGCGGTCCAGCTCGGCTTCCAGCGCCGCCGGCGTGGTTGCCTTGGCCATGTCGACCTGGGTGCCATCTTCGGCGAGGACGGTGGGCGTGGCGTTGATGCCGATGGCCTGGGCCAGCGCCTTGGTCTCGGCGACAGGATTGTTGCTGCACGTGCCAGTACCGGGGTCGTGTCCGTTCATCGCCGCGGTGTAGGCCGCGTTGCGATCGGTCGCGCACCACACGGCGACCGCCTTCTTGTCCGCGCCGGGATGGATATCCAGCGGGAACAGCACGTAGTTCACCGCAATCCCCTGCTTGTTGAATTCGGCAATCTGCTTGTGGAACTGGCGGCAGTAGGGGCAGTCCACGTCGGTGAATACCGTCACCGTGTGCTTGGGATGATCCGGCGCAAACACCAGCTTCTTTTCAGCGGGCAGTTTCTGCAAGGCTTGTTCGCGCATCGTCGCTACACGCGCCGCAGTCAGGTCCTTCTTCAGCGGTACATTGTATAAATTGCCCTGCAGCAGGTATTTGCCGTCTGCGCTGACATACACCACCTGGCCCGAAACCACGACTTCGTAGAATCCCGGCAAGTCGGATTTGACGACTTCGTCGATCTTGGTCATCGGCAGCAGCGAGCGCATCGCGTCGCGCACCGGCTTTTCCGCATTGTCGGCCGCGTGCGCAAGCGTGACGATGGCCATCAGGCCGATGGCGGCAAGGACTTTGTTAAACATGGCTGTTCTCTCGGACGTTGGCGTCGGGTGTCGTGGTCAGACAGGCCACGACGGATAAGGTTCATTTTGCCATGGTCGCCTGCGGCGGCGGCGCGAGCGACTGCAGGCGCTGGGCCAGGTCCTGCGGTGAAACGTAGCCGCCGAGCTGGCTACCGTCGTCGGCAACTATCGCCGGCGTGCCGTTCAGGCCCATCGACAGGGCCACGCTGGTCAGTTCGCCGATCGGGTTGTCGCAGGTCTTGGGCGCCAGGGTCTGGCCATTCATCGCGGCGGTATAGGCGGAATTGCGGTCGGCCGAACACCACACCGTTTGCGCCTTCTTGTCGGCGCCGGGATGGATGGACAGCGGAAACAGCACGTAGTCGACCTCGATGCCCAGATGGTTGTATTCGGCGATCTGCTTGTGGAACTGGCGGCAGTAGGGGCAGTCCACGTCGGTGAACACGGTTACCTTGTATTTCGGATTCGGCGGCGCGAACACCAGGCGCTGGTTCTGCGCGATCCTCGCGATCCCCTGCTTGCGCAAGCCTGCCAGCGGCTCGTCGCTCATATCGCGATGGGCCTGGACGTCGTAGACCATGCCTTCGATCAGGTACTTGCCATCGGCACTGACATAGATCACGTGACCGTCGATGATCGCGGCGTAGTAGCCGGGCAGCGAGGATTCCAGGATCGACTCGATCTTCGCCTGTGGCGCCACCTTGTGCAGCGCGTCGGCGACGAGTTTGCGCGCATCGTCGGCAGCCTGTGCCGATACGCTGCCGACAAGCAGCACGCTGGCAAGAACAAGAAACCTGAACATCTTGAACCTCGGGAGGAAGAACGCGGCCGGAACGCCGCAATGCGCTGTGCTGGAGACCAGCGCGGGAGATGGAATATTGCAATTGTCGCATGTCGGCGGCACGGCCGAAACCCGCCGGTCATCGCAATCGTGCCGGTTGGGCATCACAGGCGCGCCTGCACGCAGAGTTTTTTGCACGCGCCTTCACCCCCGCGGATGATGCTTCTCGTGCAGGCGCTTGAGG
Organism: Rudaea sp.; assembly: GCA_031291055.1. Taxonomy (GTDB): domain Bacteria; phylum Pseudomonadota; class Gammaproteobacteria; order Xanthomonadales; family Rhodanobacteraceae; genus Rudaea. The sequence goes on from JARLJU010000333.1 coordinate 54,797, forward strand.
CCCTCGCGCGCAACCAGCGTATAGATCTGCGTCGTCGACAGCGAGCTGTGCCCGAGCAGCATCTGCAGCGCGCGCAGGTCCGCGCCGTGATTGAGCAGATGCGTGGCAAAGCAATGACGCAACACATGCGGCGAAATTCGCCTGGCATCGATGCCGGCAGTCAAGGCGTGGCGCTTGACCGTGATCCAGAACATCTGCCGCGACATCCCGGCGCGCCGGTTGGTGACGAAAACCGCATCGATCGAGCGCCCCTGCAACAGCGCCGGACGCGATTGCGCGTAGTAGCGCTCCAGCCAGTCCTGCGCCTCCTCGCCCAGCGGCACGAGGCGTTCCTTGCCACCCTTTCCGGTGACACGCAGCACGCCTTGGCGCAGGTTCACCTGCTCCGTACGCAAACCGATCAGTTCGCTGACCCGCAGTCCGGTCGCATAGATCAGCTCGAACATCGCCCGATCGCGCAAGCCCAGCGGCGTATCGGCGTCCGGTGCGCGGATCAGCGCCTCGACCTGGGCTTCCGACAGCGCCTTCGGCAGCGGCCGCGGCAGTTTCGGCGCATCCAGCAGCAAGGTCGGATCTTCCGCAATCGCACCCTGACGCAGGCGCAAGCGATAAAAATGCCGCAAAGTGGACAACAGCCGCGCGTTCGATCGCGCGCTGTAGCCCTTGCCAGAAACGCCGCCGTGCGCCGATCGCCCGGCAAGATAGCGATGGAGCGCTTCGCGCGAACAGGTATCGAGGCTGCTGGCATGCGCGGCAAGCCAGCGCGACAGTCCTTCGAGGTCGCGCCGGTAGCTGGCCAGCGTGTTGTCGGCAAGGCCCTGCTCCGACCAGGCGCGCTCGAGAAAAGCATCGATCGCCGCGCGATCGGCGCTGCCTGTTGCGTTGATGGTCGCCTGGCTCATGTCATCCATTTCGGACTTGCAAGCGCCAGCCTAAACCGCGAGGCTTGCGCCGTCACTTTCCATTCGAACGCGATGAACGATTCCCCGCCGGATACTGCAACGCCTGCTCCGCTGCACCTGCGCCTTTGCGCCGGACTGTACGACCTGCTGCCGCTGCTCGGCGTCTGGTTTGTCGCCGGTCTGCTGGCGCTGCTCGTCACCGGCGGCGCACTCGACCCGCACCGCGGTGGGCACAAGCTCGTCGTGCAGTCGTTGGTGTCCGGGCTGACGGCTGGATACTTCGTGCTGTCGTGGGCGCGCGGAGGCCAGACGATCGGCATGCGCGCATGGCGTTTGCGTGTGGTCGGCGCCGATGGGTCGCGGCTGCCCGCGGCGCGGGCGCTGCTGCGTTTTCTTGTTGCACTGCTCTCGTTGGCCGCGCTCGGCGCGGGATTCTGGTGGGCATTGATCGATGCGCAAAAACGCACCTGGCACGATATGGCGGCCCATTCCATGATGGTGAGGCTCGAAAAGCGTTGACGCCAGATCCGCACCGCCCGCGACAACTCACGCATGGCGCCTGAAGTACACCAGCGCAATCGCCGCCAGCAACAGCGACGGTAGCGCATTGGCCAAGGCCAGGTTGAAATTGTATACAGCACCCATGCTGACCACGGCATGCTGGAAGAAGTAGTAGCTGATGGCCAGTGCCATGCCGATGAACAGGCGCTTGCCGAGGCCGCCGGTGCGCAGGGCGCCGAACGCAAAGGGCACGGCGCAGAACGCGAGCACGAGAACGTTTAGCGGATAGAAGACCCGGCCCCAGTAGGCGACTTCATAGCTGGATGCATCCTGATGATTGCGGCGCATGTAGTCGATGTTGCGCGACAGGTCGCTCACCGCAAGATATTCCGGATGGATCATCGATACCGCGAGCACGTTGGGGTCGAGCGCGGATTTCCACTGCGTCCGTTCCTGGGTCGTGCTGGTCGCCGTGGTGCCCGTGAACTCGGTGCGCCGCACATTGTGCAGGGTCCATTCGCCGCCGTCGTGCGTCGCGGTCTTCGCCAGCGACAGCGCACTGAGCTGGCCCAGCGGCGTGAATTCGTACACGCGCACATCCTGCAACTCGACGCTGGGACCATTGCTCGTGGCGCGTGTGCGCCCATGCTTGGCGTTGATCACGTTCTCGCCATCGCGAGCCCACAGGCTGCCGCCCTTGCCGATCGTCACGTCCTTGGCCTTGGCGGTCAACGCCAGCGCCTCGGCCTTCTGTTCACCGCGCGGCCCGATGGTTTCGCCCATCAGCATCACCAGCAGGGTCAACGCGGTCAGCGCAAAAATCACCGAAACGCAGATGCGCAATTTGGACAGGCCGGCGGCACGCAATGCCGTCAATTCGCCGCTGGTCGCCAGCATGCCCATGCCCAGCAGGCCGCCGATCAGCGCCGAGTAGCCAAAAAACTGGTAGGCGCGACGCGGCACGGTCAGCAGGGTATACACGACCGCCTTGCTCAAGGTGTACTGTCCTGTGCCGACGTCGTTGACTTCGCCGATGAACGCGTTGAGCGCATCCAGGCCGACCAGGAATCCCCAGGCCAGCAGTACCGAGCCGAGCACGGAAAGTGCGACCAGCTTGTCGACTTTCTTGAACAGGACTCTGCCGGAAAAGATGTGCCTCATCGCGCTTTGGCCAGCACGCGTGCGGCAGGTGGCCGCGGCTTGGGCAACAGCTGGCTGCGCCACAGCATGAACAGCGCTATCGATGCCGTCGGTATCTGCACCCACCAGAATCCCAGCAACGGGCTCATCTTGCCCTGGCTGATCCACGACCGACCAAGGGTCACACAGCTGTTGTAGATCATCCACGCCAGCAAGGCGATGAGCAGGCGCGCGTAACGTGGCTCGCGCGGACTGGATTTGGCCAGCGGCAAGGCAAGCAGGATCAGCACGAGCGTGGAGATGGGCACCGCCAGCCGCCATTGCAGTTCGGCGCGCTGCACCGGGTCGGTACTGGCCAGCAGTTCCGCGGTCGGTGCGCTGCGTTTGACCGAATCCGGCGTACTGTCGCTGTCGCTGTCCTGCATCTTGATTTCGTTGCGCTTGTAGCGCATCAGGCGGTAGTTGTCCTGGCCGATCACGCCTTCCACGCGAAAACCGTCGTTGAGACCCAGATAGCGCTCGGCGCCATCGGCATCGTGAAACAGTTCGCCGTCGGCCGCAGTGATGACGTTGAGGCTGATGGTGCCGTCGTTTGCATTGGCGCGTTCGCTGGCGACAAACATCTTCTTGAAACGCGTGCCGTCGGAATTCATCGCTTCGACGTACAGGACGCCGTCGTTGTTCGGCAGCTCGACGAAGCGTCCGGGTTCCAGTCCCGCCACGATCAGCGAACGGCTGGCTTCCTGCAGCAGGGCCTGCGACTGGCGCACCGCCGCGGGCGCCAGCCAGAACGAAATCGTCGCCATCAGCGCCATCAGCGGCACGGCCAGCAGCATCAGCGGCCGCAGCAGGCCGGTCATGGCCAGACCCGACGCCGAAAACACGGCCATTTCGCTCTCGCGATACAGGCGCCCGTAGGCGATCTGCACGCCGAGGAAAACGGCAAGCGGCGCCAAAACCGTGAGCGCGTCAACGGTACGCAAGCCGATCAGCGCGGCCAGCAGATCGGCGGGAATGCGTCCACGCGCAATCTTCTGCAGCAGGTCCGCAACCGTGCCGCCCACGGTGACCAGCAGCAGGATCAGCGTCGCGGCAAGGAAGCTCACCAGCAACTCCCGCGCGAGATAGCGGTCGACGATACGCAGCATCAGAGCCGCCAATCCAGTAAACTTCGCATATCGCGATTCGACCTCAAGCCGGGTTCAGAACATCTTAAGCACATGACGCCGAGTGTAGCGGGGACACCCCCGCCGCGTCGCTGGTGTCGGCAGGTTTGAGCTCCCTTTCGTGCCCATTTTCTTTTGCTTTGCCGTGGAAACAATGATGACCATCCAGTTCAGCCTGACCCAGCAGCCGCCCGAAGCCAGTCCTGCGCCATGCATCGTTGTTGGCGTGTTCGAAGAAAGCATGCTTACCAGTGCCGCTGCGCGCGTCGATGAAAAATCCGGCGGTGCGATCAAGCGCCTGGTCGAATCCGGCGACATCAGCGGCAAACTCGCCAGCGCGAACCTGCTGTTTGCCCTGGCCAATGTCGCTGCAGCGCGCGTGCTCGTCATCGGCCTGGGCGAACAGAAGAAGTTCGATGCCGCGCGCTTCCAGCGCGCGAGCTCGGAAGCAGCGCGCACGCTCAAGGGCCTGCCGTTGGACAGCGCGACGTCGTATCTGACCGAAATCGACGTGCCCGGCAAGGACGCCGCATGGAAGGTACGCAGTGCCGCCCTGGCCACCGATGCACAAGTTTACAAGTATACAGCGACGTTCAAGCCGCGCGAAAGGTCCAAGGCGCCGGAGTTCGGCGCGATTGCGTTTGCCGCGGCGGATTCCGCCGCTGCCGCGCTGGCCGAGGCGGCGGCCATCGCCGAAGGCGTGCGTTTCGCGCGCGAACTCGGCAACTTGCCACCGAACATCTGCAACCCAGCCCACATTGCGCTGCAGGCGCAGAAAATTGCCCAGGATCATCCCGGCGTCGACTGCGAGATTCTCGAAGAAGCGGACATGCGCAAGCTCGGCATGGGCGCGCTGCTCGGAGTGTCGCAAGGTTCGGCGAACGCGCCCAAGCTGGTGGTCCTGCAATGGCGCGGTGGCGGCGAGAACGACAAACCCTACGCCCTGGTCGGCAAGGGCATCACGTTCGATACCGGCGGCATCTCGATCAAGCCGAGCGCCGGCATGGAAGAGATGAAGTTCGACATGTGCGGTGGCGGTGGCATGCTCGGCGCCTTCCTCGCCGCGGTTAAGCTCAAGCTCAAGCTCAATCTGGTCTGTGTCGTTCCGGCGGTCGAGAACATGCCCGACGGCAACGCGCAGCGGCCGAGCGACGTGGTCACGACCATGTCCGGCCAGACCGTGGAAGTACTCAACACCGACGCGGAGGGTCGCCTGATCCTGTGCGACGCCTTGACCTTTGTGCAAAAGTATAACCCGCAGGTGATCATCGATGCGGCAACGCTGACCGGTGCCTGCGTGGTAGCGCTCGGCAAGCATGCCACCGGCCTCATGACCAAGGATGATGCTCTCGCCGACGAACTGCTCGCGGCCGGCAACAGCACGCTCGATCGCGCCTGGCGATTGCCGTTGTGGGACGAGTACCAGGGCCAGCTCGATACCGGCTATGCCGACATGGCCAACATCGGCGGCAAATATGCCGGTGCGATCACCGCCGGCTGCTTCCTCGCGCGCTACACCGAAGGTTTCCGCTGGGCGCACCTGGATATCGCCGGCACCGCATGGGAAGAAGGCCGCAAGGGCTCGGCAACGGGACGGCCGGTACCAATGCTGGTCCAGTATCTGCTTGATCGGACCGCGAATTGAAGGTGACTCGGGAATGGAATAAAGCCTGACGCTTCACGATTCCCGATTCACCATTCCCCGCTCTTATGCCCCGCGCCGATTTCTACCTGATCGACAAACCGCGCTTTCGCGACGATCCGCTGTTGCTGGTCTGCGAACTGGCGAAGAAGGCATTTGAGACTGGGCAGCCGACCCTGATACTGGCGCGATCGTTCGAGCAGGCCGAACTGCTCGATGAGAAATTGTGGGAGTACGACGAGGCGGCATTCATCCCGCATCAGATTGCCGGCGACGACGACGACGCCATCACGCCCGTGCTGATCATGCCGCCGGATGCGACAACAACTGACCGCGCGCTGGTCATCAATCTGCGCGACGATCCGGCGCCGGGGTTGTTCGAGCGGGTTCTGGAAGTTGTGCCTGCCGACGAAGCGCAACGTCTCGGATCGCGGCAGCGCTGGAAAACGTATCAGCACGCGGGATTCGAAGTGAAGAAATACGACATGTGATTCACCTCGTCAGCGAAGGCTGGAATGACGAGCAACACGATAGGGAACTGGGTTCCTCCGCGAGAACGACGAGCACAAGACATGGACAAGAGCTTCGACCCCAAACGCCTAGAGTCCAAATGGTACGCGCGCTGGGAAGCGGCAGGCACATTTCAGCCGCACGGAGACGGCGCGCCGTATTGCATCCTGCTGCCACCGCCGAACGTGACCGGCACCCTGCACATGGGCCATGCATTCCAGATGACGATCATGGATGCGCTGATCCGCTATCACCGCATGCGTGGATTCAAGACGCTGTGGCAGGGTGGCACCGATCACGCCGGTATCGCCACGCAGAAGATCGTCGAGAACCAGCTCGCCGCGCAAGGCAAGACCCGCCATGACCTCGGCCGCCAGAAGTTCATCGAACGCGTGTGGGGGTGGAAGGGCGAATCCGGTTCGACGATCGGCAACCAGATGCGCCGGCTTGGCGCGTCGGTGGACTGGTCGCGCGAGCGCTTCACGATGGACGAAGGTTTGTCCGCGGCAGTCAGGAAAGTTTTCGTGGAATGGTATCGCGCGGGTCTGCTTTATCGCGGCAAGCGCCTCGTGCACTGGGATCCGGTGCTGATGACCGCGGTGTCGGACCTGGAAGTGAACAATGAGGAAAAGGATGGTTCATTGTGGTCGATCCGCTACCCCGCCAGCGACGGTGGTGAAGGCCTGGTCGTGGCGACGACGCGCCCGGAAACCATGCTCGGCGACGTCGCGGTAGCCGTGCATCCTGAAGACGAACGCTACCAGGCACTGATCGGCAAGATGCTGAAGCTGCCGCTGACCGATCGCGAGATTCCGGTGATCGCCGACGACTACGTCGAGCGCGAGTTCGGCACCGGCGCAGTGAAGATCACGCCGGCGCATGATTTCAACGACTGGCAGATTGGTGCGCGTCACCAGCTTACGCCGCGGGTGATCCTCACGCTCGACGCGAAGATCAATGAAAATGCTCCGGAGAAATATCGCGGATTCGACCGCTTCGTCGCGCGCAAGGCGGTGCTCTCCGATCTCGAAGCGCTGGGCCTGCTGGTCGAGACGAAGAAGCACAAGCTGCAGGTGCCGATCAGCCAGCGTACGGACGCCGTGATCGAGCCGATGCTGACCGACCAATGGTTCCTTGACCTGACCAGCGATACGCGCGTGGACGGCAAACCCGGGCCGGGCGGACGCAAGGCGATCACCGAGCCCGCACTTAACGCAGTCAGGAACGGCGATATCAAATTCGTTCCGGAAAACTGGTCGACGACGTACAACCAATGGCTGGAGAACATCCAGGACTGGTGCGTCAGCCGCCAGCTCTGGTGGGGACATCGCATTCCGGCGTGGTACGACGAGGCCGGAAATATTTTCGTTGGCGAGGACGAAGCCGATGCGCGCATGCATGCGCCGGCTGCGCCGGTCGGCGCACTGCGCCAGGATGAGGATGTGCTCGACACCTGGTTCTCTTCCGCGCTGTGGCCTTTTTCTACGCTCGGCTGGCCATCAAACGAACCGGTTCGTGAGAACGGCAAGGTCGTCGCGAACTGGCGGCAAGATCAGGCGTTCCTGCCCAGCGCCGTGCTCGTTACCGGTTTCGACATCATCTTTTTCTGGGTCGCGCGCATGGTCATGGCGACGCAGTATTTCACCGGCAAGGTGCCGTTCCGCGAGGTCTACATCAACGCCATCGTGCGCGACGCCGAAGGCCAGAAGATGTCGAAGTCCAAGGGCAACACGATCGATCCGCTGGACCTGATCGACGGCATCGGGCTCGACGCGCTGGTGAAGAAATCGACCGCAGCGTTGTTGATCCCGCAGGTGCGCGAGAAAGTGGAGAAACGCATCCGCAAGGATTATCCCGAGGGCATCGCCGCGGTAGGCACAGACGCGTTGCGCTTCACCTTCGCGGCGCTGGCCACGTATGGGCGCACGATCAATTTCGACCTCAAGCGCGCCGAGGGCTACAAGAATTTCTGCAACAAATTGTGGAACGCGGCGCGCTTTGTGTTGATGAATTGCGAAGATTTCAGCGTCGCGAGCAGCATGGTTCTGGCAGCAAAGACTGATGCGGAAAAGTGGATTTTGACGCGCTTTGCAAAAACCATGAATGAAGTCGAACAACAGATTGCGCTCTACCGTTTCGATCTGGTCGCACAGGCGCTGTACGAATTCACCTGGAACGAGTTCTGCGACTGGTTCCTGGAACTGAGCAAACCCGCGCTGGCCGGCGAGGACAAGGTTGCCACCGATTCCACCCGCCACACCCTGCTGCATGTGCTTGAAGCACTGCTGCGCGCCCTGCACCCACTGATTCCGTTCATCACCGAGGAAATCTGGCACGAAGTCGCGCCGAAGCTCGGCATCGGCGGCGACACCATTTCCTTGTGCGCCTATCCGCGCGCGGCGGAATTCAGTGTCGATGCTGCTGCAGAAGCGGAAACCGAGTGGCTGAAAAATGTCATCGCGTCGGTTCGCCGAATTCGCAGTGAAATGAACATCGCTCCGGGCAAGACGATTTCGTTGCTGCTGGCGAATGGCAACGCCAGCGATCGCGCGCGTGCGGCAAAATTCGCAACGCAGATCGCCTTCCTTGCCCGCGTCGAACCGCAACGCTGGCTCGATGCTGGCGAGACCGAACCAGCCGCCGCCGCTGCGATCGTCGGCGCGATGAAGGTGCTGATTCCGCTCGCCGGCCTGATCGATCTGGGCGCCGAAAAGCAGCGCCTGGAAAAAGAGATCAAGCGTCTGGAAGGCGAAATCGCCAAGTGCAACGCCAAGCTCGCCAACTTCGGCACGAAAACGCCGGCTACCGTTGTCGATCAGGAAAAGCAGCGGCTGGCGGATTTTTCGGCACAACTTGCGGGATTGCGCGAGCAGGCCGGAAGGCTGGCAGCGCTTTAACTCGACCGAGGAAAGCGCCGTTCGCCCTGAGGCGTCGAAGGGCGAACTTCCGCGCAGCACGATAGGCCGCGCGTGCTTGGATACCTCGGCACGAAAGTTTCATCTGCCGCGGAACTAGTCTTCCGGCGGCAACAACTCGAGCGCCATCACGATCGCATCCTCGCGGCCGCGTTTGCCCGGATAGTAGTTGGGGCGTTTGCCGATTTCGTTGAAACCGAGTTGATCGTACAAGGCCACGGCGCGCGTGTTCGACGGACGCACTTCGAGGAAAATGCGCTCGGCCTGGTGCCAGCGCGCCAGATCGATCAGGCGTTTCATAAGATGCTTGCCGTGGCCCTCGCCCTGTTGCTCACGTGCAACGCAGACGTTGAGTATGTGCGCCTCGCCGGCGGCGACGCTGAGCACGCCATAGCCGATGACCTCCACCGATTGCGCCAGCACCCAGCAGTTGTATCCCGCGCGCAGGCAATCGCGGAAAATCGTGTGCGTCCACGGAAATTCGTAGGCCGCGATCTCGATGGCGGTGACCTGATCCAGGTCTTCCAGCTGCATCGGTCGCAACAGCGGGAACGGTTCCTTCATGATCGCGACCATGAGCTTGTCCTTCAACCCGCGCTGCGGCGCAGATGCCGGGCAATGGGTTTGAGCGCCTGCCACAAGGCGCGTCGGGCGAGCGCACTGCTCAGGCACGCACGCGGCGCATCCGCGACCGCGATGACCGAGGACTTCTGCTGCATTGTGGATAATTGTTCGCCCAGCGCGCGTGCCAGTTGGGTACCCAGCGCCAGGTAGGCAGGGGCGGACGGAGGCGCAGCGAGTGTGCCGGCAACATCGGTTTCGATCCAGCGGACACGCCCTGCCCCTACCCCGAGTGCCAGCGGCAAGACTTTGCGCAGATACGCCGCGCACGCATCGGCGTCAACGCTGGAAGAACACGCCACGACCAGGGCGATATCCGCTTGCCGGGCATCCGCAGCAACCGTCGGTATCCGGGCCGGCTTCGTCGTTTCGCGCGCCGGCCCACCCGGTGCCGCAACATCACGCGCACGCAAAAGATATACATCGATACCCATGGCAGCGAGGACACTCCGGCGTTGCGTTTCAGCCAGCATGCGCGTCTTTGGTCAGTGCGGCGAGGTCGCCGTAGAATCGGGCGAACGCCTGGTCGACGGCCGCGCCGAACGCGCGCACCGTGCCGTCGATGCTGGCATCGGCGGCGGCCGCCTGCGCGGCATAGGTTTGTTCGATGACCGGCTCGCCGTTGTCCTGCTCAACGCGCATCTCGAATGCCACGGCCACTTCAAAACCCGCGTCGCGCTTCAGGCGCTCGTAGCGCAGGATCCTGCCATGCACGCGCAAGGCCTGGGTGCTGGCCGGCAGGCGATCGGTGACCAGGGTCGCGATGCCCGAATCGCGCAGCATCAGGGTGAGTCGCGTCTGCATGTCGCGCGACGGTGGCGTGCTCCATAGCTGGTAGTGATAGGTGCGCAGCGCACCGGCATCCGGCGTGGTCGAGTAAATCAGCGCCTGTTCGGCGTAGATACCCTCGCCGCTGAACACCTCGACTTCGACCGGCAGCAACGACAGCGGCTTGTCCGCATGCGGCAGGGGCGCCGGCGCCGGCAGGCGGTAATACGTAACATCGGGCACGGCGGGCGGCGAGCAGGCGGCCAGCGCCAGCAGCGACAGCGCGGTGAGTACCTGAGCAACGATCTTTTTCATTGATTGTCTTCCTCGACGTTGTCCGCCTTTGGCGACAGCAGGATCCGGTTCGGGCTCTTGCGCACCTCGCGCGCGAACTCGTCGAAGTTGCGGCTGGCGACCTCAAGATGCTGCGTGATCGAATCGATCCGGCCGGACAATGCCGCAAGGATGGAACGCAGGTTGTCCACGGATTCGCGCACACCGGGACGATTCTCCTTGGCGATGCTGTCCAGCTGCGCCAGTGCATCGTCGAGCTTGCTTTGCGTGCCGCGCAATTCCTTGCTCATGTCGCGGACGTTGGCGAGGATCGCACCGATGGCGGCGCGGTTGTCCGGCTTGAGGATATCGTTGAGCGAATCCGATGCCGTGTTCAGGCGGGTCAGCAGCGCGTGCGACTGCGCGACCAGCTCCGGCGTGTTCTTGTCGATCACGCTGGCGATGGAGTCGACGTGCTGCGACAGGTTCTTGATCAGCGGCGCGATCTGGTTGCGCGTCAGCTCGGTAATCTGTCCGGCCAGCTCGTTCATGGCCGCGAAAATATCCGAGCTTTCGACGCCGGACAATTCGCTGTTCGCCGCCGCCGCTTCCCTGCTCGAGCCTTCGGTGATGCCGATGGCGACGTCGGCGAGCAGGCCGGTCGACGTCAGGCGCGCCAGACTGTCCTTCGGGATCGGCCAGTCACGCCGCACCGCCAGCTCGATCCTGTAGCGCGTACTGCGCACGCCGCCGGCACCGGCATCGCGCTCCGGCGTGATTGCGGCAACCTGGCCGATGCGGTAACCCTCGTAGAACACTGGCGCGCCATAGCGCAGACCGGTGACGTTGCGGTAATGCGTGTAGTAGGCGGTGGATGCGCCGCTGCGCCCGGTGATCATCACCAGTGCGCCGAGCAACAGCACGAAACCCACGGCAACCACGATGCCGACCATCAGGTAGTTCACATTGTCGCGTTTCACGCGTGTCCCCTTGTCGACTTCATTCTTGTCTCGAAGCTCAGACCTGTTCTTCGGTAAGCCGGCGCAGATATGCATCCGCGTCGACGTGGATTTCGCGCGGACGCCGGTTGAGCAGATCCTGGATGCGGTCGTTGTCGGCGTGACGCACAGCGTCCACGCTGCCGGTCATCAGGATATCGCCCTGATCGAGCACGGTAATGGTATCGGCAATCTTGAAGGCACTCTCCAGCTCGTGTGTCACCACCACGATCGTCATGCGCAGCGCATCGCGCAGGCGCAGGATCAATTCGTCAAGCTCGGCCGAAACCACCGGGTCGAGCCCGGCCGAAGGTTCGTCGAAGAACAGCAGTTTCGGGTCCATGACAATCGCACGCGCCAGGGCAGCGCGCTTGATCATGCCGCCGGACAGTTGCGAAGGCATCAGGTCCTGGAAACCGCCGAGATTGACCACTTCGAGTTTCAGCCGGCTCATGATGCGGATCGTGTTCTCGTCCAGCGAGGTAAGCTCGCGCAGCGGCAGGGCGACGTTGTCGCCGACACTCAGCGAGGTGAGCAGGGCGCCACCCTGGAAGGACACGCCGATCTGGCGGCGGATGCCGAGCATCTCGTGTTCGCTGGCGCCGGCGATATCCACCCCAAGCAGACGCACGCTGCCACTACGCGGCTTGTGCAACCCCAGCAGGTGCCGCAGCAGCGTACTTTTCCCGGAACCCGATCCGCCCATGATGACGCGGATCTCGCCCGCGTTCACGCTGAAGTCGATGCCATTGAGGATGCGGCGCTTGCCGTACCAGGCTTCGAGCTTTTCCACTTCGATCAGGGGCACGGCCGTATTCATCGTTCAGCGGTTCAGGAAGTACGAAAAAATCATGTCGACGACGATGATGTAGCAGATCGACAGCACCACCGAGCGTGTGGTCGCGCGGCCGACGCCCTCAGCGCCGCCGCTCACGGAAAAACCGGTGCTGACTCCGATCAGGGTGATCAGCACGGCAAACACCGCGGCCTTGCTTACACCTTGCCAGATGTCGCCGGGAGTGAGTAGGGACAGCGTCTGCATCAGATACGCCGTCGGTGTGATATTGAGCGCGGGCGAGCTGTACAGCGCTGCGCCGCAAATCGACACGGCGTCGGCGAAAACCGTCAATATCGGCAGCATGAGCAGCATCGCCAGCAGCGCTGGCGCGGCCAGGTAACGCACCGGCTCGATGCCCATCACGGCGAGCGCATCGACCTCCTGGGACACCGACATCGAGCCGATGCGCGCGGCCAGCGCGGAACCCGAACGCCCCGCCACCAGGATCGCCGTGATCAGCGCGCCGAATTCGCGCGTCACCGATTTCGCCACCGCCACGACGACCTGCGACTGCGCCCCGAATTCGCCGAGCGCGGAAATGAACTGGATACCCAACATGATCCCGATCGTCATCGCCAGCAGGGTGACGATCGGCAGCGCATCGACGCCGATCTGGCGCATCTGCTCGAACACCGAACGCAGGCGCAGTGGCTGGCCGATGCGCCATCCGACAGCGGTGAAATAGAGGCTCTCCAGCAGCAGCATGCCGGCATAGCCGATTCCCGCCAGCGAGTGCAGAGTCTCGCGGCCGAGGGCTTCCAGCGGGCGCGTCAGCGCATTCATTTCAACCGGCGCGCGCCGCGTCGAGGTCGGCGAACAGCGGGAACACCTTGTCCAGCCGCGCCAGTTGCAGCACCGACATCACCGCGGCGCTGGCCGCGACCAGACCGAACTGGCGGCCCTTGCTGCGCGCGTCCTGGAAACCTTCGACCAGGGCGGCGATGCCGGAGGAATCGATATAGCTGACCGCGGACAGTTCCACCCCGACCTTGGCGCCGCCGCCGAGGGCATCGAGGATGGCGCGCCGCACCTGTTGCGACCACGACAGATCCACTTCCCCCCTTAGCCGCACGAGCACATAGTCGCCCAGGGTTTCGCTGACGCATCCGTTGTTTGCGTTGTTCATTCGGTTTCCTTTGCCTGCACGCGCTTGCGCATGCGCAAGACATTGCCTTTCCCGTCCCGACCCGGCTCGATGCGCCAGTCGTCCATCAGTGCGTCGATAAACGCCACCCCAAGCCCCCCGGGCCGGCATTCGTCCAGGTCGCGCGGGCGAACCCGCGCCGGATCGACCGCCGGTGCCTCGTCGCTGATTTCGAACACAAGCATATCGCGCTCGCGCGCAAGACGCAGCGCAATGGACTGTTCGCAGGCGCCGCCATAGGCGTGGCGCATGATATTGGTACAGGCCTCGTCGACCACCAGGACAAGCTTGTCGCGCAATTCCGGCGCCACTTCCTGCTGATCCAGCGCAGTACGCAGCGCAGCACGCACGGCACGCATCTGCACCGGCTGCGCGGGAAACTCGAGCTCCAGGATCCGCTGCGCCGCCTTGCCGCATGGTTCCTGCAGGAGCAGCAACGTGGTGTCGTCGACCAGGTGCATGCGCTTGAGATCCCCCAGCAGCGCGCGCAGGCGCGGCTCGGGCGCAAGATCTGCGTGGCCGGCGATGAGACCGCGCAGGCCATCGCTGCCCAGGGTCTTGCCGTCGGCGTGGCGCACGTCGGTGGCGCCGTCGGAAAACAGGTAAAGCGCCTGCTGGCCCAAGTGGATGCGGCGTTCGTCGTAGACCGCTTCGGCAAGAATGCCCAAGGGCGGACCATCGGCCAGGAATTCATCGAATTTCCTGCCATCGTGCAGCAACGCCGGCGGAAATCCGGCGCTTGCCAGCACGAAACTGCGCGCAACGCGGTCGTACTGTCCGACCACGGCGCAGACAAAACGTCCATTTTGCATCGTACGGCACAATTCGGCATTGGCGTCGGCGAGCCAGCGGGCAGGCGCTGGCGCATATTTGCCCGACCAGCGCAGCAGGCTGGCCACTTGCACCATCAGGAACGCTGCATCCAGACCCTTGCCCGAGACATCGCCGATGATGAAGGCGATGCGGCCGTCTGGCAGGTCGAAATAGTCATAGAAATCGCCGGATATCTCATGCGCCGGCAGGTTGACCCCGATGATCGGAAAGTCGCCGCGGCGGCGCTTGGGCAGCAGCGATTTCTGGATCTTGCGGGCCAGATCCAGCTCGCGCTTGATACGCTGCTGCTCGACCAGTCCCTGGGCCAGCTGCGCATTGTTGATTGCCAATGCCGCCGGCGCGGCAATCAGCCGCAGGATCTCCGCGTCAGCCTCGTCGAACAGGCTGCCATCGCGCCGATTGATCACTTCCAGCGCGCCGATCGCACCCTGGGCCGTCGACAAGGGGGCGCACAGGATCGAGCGGCTGACGAAGCCGGTTTCCGCATCGACGCGCGAGTTCACGCGGGTATCGGTCTGTGCGTTGTTGACGACCTGGGTGGCGTTTTCCGCCACCGAGCGGCCGACGACGCCCTGGCCGATTTCGACCTTGAGACCGCTGATATCGACCGGACCTACGCAAATGCGGCATTCGAGCACGCGACTGACGGGATCCAGCAAAAACAGCGAGGCAGCTTCGGCCTGCATGAAATCGGCGATGCGTGTCACCGCCATCGGCAGGGTCTGGCGCAAATCCAGCGACAGCGCCAGGGTCTGGCTCAGGTCGGCGAGAAATGCCAGCGCGCGCCGCTCATCGGCGCCAACCGACTGCGACGGCGGCGCCGGCCGTGCATTCACGGCTCGTGGCGCTCTTCGTTGCGGGGTTCGTGACGGGCCCGCCGGCGGCGCAGCTCCCACAATGTCCACACCGGGCCGGACAGCGCATACAGCAGGGTAATGCCGAACAGGACGCGCGCCGGCTTCACGGCCAGGGCAGCCAGGATCAGCACCGCCGCGGGAATCCAGAAGAACGGAACCTTGTCCGAGCGCGGCCAGGCCTTGAAGCTGTAGTAGCGGAACCGGCTGACCATCAGCAGGCCGGCGACGGCTGCAATGATCGGCGTGATGTATTGCACGTCTTCTCCCGACCAGCCCATGTCGAGCACGGCCCAGACAAACGACATCACCACGCCGGCCGCGGCCGGAATCGCCAGGCCCTGGAAATAGCGCTTGTCCTGCACGCCCACCTGGGTGTTGAAACGGGCAAGACGCAGCGCTCCACAGGCGGCGTAGATGAATGCCGCCGTCCAGCCCAGTTTGCCCCAGGCTGGACCATAGGCCTTGAGCGAAGCCAGCGACCAGATGTAGAGCACCAACGCCGGCGCGACACCGAAACTGACCAGATCGGACAACGAGTCGTACTGCACGCCGAACTCGCTTTGGGTATTGGTCAGGCGCGCAACGCGGCCATCCAGGCCATCGAGCAGGCCGGCAACGAAGATCGCGATGACTGCATCGATGTATTGTCCGCCGAAGGCGGCGATGATGGCGTAGAAACCGGCGAACATGGCACCGGTAGTGAGTAAATTGGGCAGCAGATAGATGCCGCGGCGCGGCCTCGGCGGGTTGGTGGAATTGGTGTCCATCCGGGCTCGCACTTAAAGCTATGTGTCGCCAGTGTACCCCAAGCCACGCTTTTACAACGTCTGTTTTGGTCTTCGAGACTTGTTTCCGGGGCCAAGTAGTGCTATCCAAGAGCCTGCCGAAGGGGGCAGACCGTTACGCACCGGCCGAGCCGGGGCAGGAGAACCATCGATGAATCGCAAATTGCCGTTGCTCGCTTTGGCGCTCGTGGCGGCTTCCGCGTACGCGGCCGACGCGCAGGTGTACAAATGGACCGACGCTGCCGGCGTCGTCCACTATTCTGACGCGCCACCGCCGAAGGACACACTGAATGTGCAGACTGTCCGCGTCAGCGGCGGCGATCGTCCGCACGCCGTCAACAACGAAAACAACGAAACCAATGGGGCCGCCGACAAGCCCAGGGACACCGCGTCGGGGAATCCCGCTCCAGCGGATGCATCGATGGCGGACACGCCTGACAATCGCGCCAAGCTGTGCGAGACCGCACGCGGCAATCTCGAATTGCTGCAGAGCAAATTTCCGGTGACCATCACCGGCACCTCGCAGCCGCTCGATGACAAGGCGCGCCAGGCGCAAGTCGCAGCCGCCAATGCCGCCGTCGAGCTGTATTGCCGATAGGCGGATGTTGGGTCTGCGCGTGCCGGCCCGATGCGGGCGGCAGTGAACATGATCCCGCCGCCGCGCGGCCGCACTTTCGCATGGCTGCTCGCCTTGCTGGCCATCGTGGGGGCCGGAGCGTGGTGGTATTTCGCACCCGGTTCGGTGCCCGCACCGCTCAGAGCCATGCTGCCGGCATCGCCCCGCGCGGCCCCGGCCCTGTACAAATGGCGCGACGCCAAGGGCGGTCTGCACGTGACCGACGTGCCGCCGCCGGATCGTCCGTACGAAACCGTGCGCTACGATCCGAATGTCAATGTCGTGCCGAGCGCAGTGCCTGCACCCGCGCGCCAGCAACCATAGCCGGGTTTGTCGTCGCAGCGGGTCGGGTCGGTGCGCGGTTTGGTCGGGATTGACGCAACCGCTACAATCGGCGTCCTTTTCCCTTCTCTGCGAACCGCGCATGCGCCTGTCCCGATTCCACCTGGCCACCCTCAAGGAAGTTCCCGCCGACGCCGAGATCGCCAGTCACCGGCTGATGCTGCGCACGGGCATGATCCGCAAGCTTGCGGCCGGCATCTATACGTGGCTGCCGCTGGGATTGCGCGTGTTGAGGAAGGTCGAGGCCATCGTGCGCGAGGAAATGAACCGCGCCGGCGCACAGGAAGTGCTGGCATCGATGGTGGTGCCGGCCGAGCTGTGGCAGGAATCCGGACGCTACAACAAGTACGGCCCGGAACTGCTGCGGCTGAAGGATCGCCACCAGCGCGATTTCGTCCTCGGCCCCACGCACGAGGAAGTCGTCACCGATCTTGTGCGCCGCGATATCAAGAGCTATCGCCAGTTGCCGCTCAATCTGTACCAGATCCAGACCAAATTCCGCGACGAGATCCGCCCGCGCTTCGGCGTGATGCGCGGGCGCGAATTCCTGATGAAGGATTCCTACAGCTTTCATCTGGACGACGCCGATCTGGAACGCGAATACCAGAACATGCGCGCGACGTACTCGCGCATCTTCCAGCGCATCGGCGTGGATTTCCGTATCGTCAGGGCCGATACCGGCGCGATCGGCGGCGACCGCAGCGAGGAATTCCAGGTGCTGGCGCAATCGGGCGAGGATCAGTTGGCCGTGTCGGACAGCTCCGACTACGCCGCGAACATCGAAGTCGCCGAAACCAGGCCGACCGGAACACGCGCGGCCGCAAATTCCACATTGGAAAAAGTAGCCACGCCGACGCAGAAGACCTGCGAAGAGGTCGCCGCATTGCTTGAAATTCCGCTCGACACGACGTTGAAGCTGATCGTCGTGCGCGCCCGCGAAGGCGCCCCCGGCGACCGCAAGCTGGTCGGCCTCGCGCTGCGCGGTGATCACACACTGAATGCGGTCAAGGCCGCCAAGCATCCGCGCGTTGCCGCCCCGCTGACGCTGGCGACCGAGGAAGAAATCCGCGCAGTGTTCGGCACCGAACCAGGCTTCCTAGGGCCGGTCGGGGCGAACGTTCCGGTCGTTGCCGACCATGCCGCCGCCGCGCTCGCCGATTTCGTCTGCGGCGCGAACGAGGCCGGCTTCCACCTGACCGGCGCGAACTGGGGCCGCGATGCGGCCGATCCCGAGACCGCCGATCTGCGCAACGTCGTGGAAGGCGATCCGAGCCCGGGCGGCAAGGGCAAGCTCAGGCTCGTGCGCGGCATCGAGGTCGGCCAGATTTTCCAGAATGGTCCATTGTATACAAAGGCACTGGGTGTGACCGTGCTCGACGAGGGCGGTAGGGAGATCACACCGACCGCGGGCTGCTACGGCATCGGTGTGACCCGCACCGTGGGCGCCGTGATCGAGCAATGCCACGACGACGCCGGCATCATCTGGCCGGAAGCGATCGCGCCATGGCGTGTCGCGATCTGCATGATCAATCCGAAGAACGATGCCACGGTCAGTGCGGCGGCGGAAAGCCTGTATGCGGATCTCGGCGCGAAGGGCATCGACGTCGTGCTGGATGACCGCGGCCTGCGTCCCGGGGCCATGTTCGCCGACATCGAACTGATCGGCATTCCCCATCGCATCGTGGTATCCGAGCGCGGTCTGAAGGCGGGAACCTTCGAGTATCGCGCCCGGCGCGATACCGAGAGCCGGCAGTTGAGTCGCGAGGAAGTGTTCGAGTTGCTCGGCTGAGAATCTGGTTATCGGTTCCTGGCTGCTGGGGACCGTGTCCGCTCTTGCCGACAACCGTCAACGTTCTTTCTTGCCCACCAGCCCCTTGAGCCGGTCAAGCCATGAGCCGTCGGCCGGCTTTTCGGCATCGGGCCTGTCTTTGCCGACCATTTTGCCGAATTTCCCGGCGATGCTCTGGTCGCGCTTGATCTGGTCGAGTTCGGTTTTCTGCTGTGCGCTGATCTTGGATTCCCAGCGCCGCTTGATCTGCTCCTGCTGCACCTTGGTGCGCAGTTGCACGCGATAGGAATCGGACAGCGCTTCCTGAAACAAGCCACTGGCTTCGCGGGTCAGATAGCGGCCGATATCGTCGAACAGGCTCTCGTTGAGCTGTGCCGGCGCCACGGTCTTGGTCGCGGTGCCGAGCGAATCGAAATTGACAAAAGTCATCTTGACGCCGTTGCTGTCGGCATCGGCGCCGAAAGTTGCGGTCAGCGCGATACGGCCCTTGGCCTTGAACGTCGCCGAAATCACGTCGCCACTGCCGTCTTTCTTGGGCTCGAGCAGGCCGCCCAGATGGTAGCGCTGGAAGGCGCCAGCGACGGTTCGCACCTTGCTCGCACCCTGCACTTCAACGGTTGGGCATTCCTCGTTCGCGATCAGGCACGGGTAAGTAAGCGTGATTTCCTTCGAGCCCGGCTGCTGGTTCACCTTCAGCTCGTAGTCGTGTTCGACATAGCCGACGATTTCGCCGTAACCGATGAGCGTGTAGTGCAACTTCTTCTTCGGTTGCAGCACCTTCAGGCTTGCGACGAGTTTGGTCAGGTACTCGTATAGTGCCGTCATGCCCGGATCGAGCTGGGTACGGAATATCTCCTCGCGCTCCGCTTTGCGCTTTTCGGCGTCGTCGGCGTTCGCCTTGCGCTTCTGCGCTTCCTGTTCGAGTTCGTCAAGCAGTCCCACGAGCGTTGCCCCTGTACGTTCTGCGATCTGCACGACCAGCCGGTAAGTACGCTCGAGATCCAGGTCGATGCCCACCGGATTCGGCCTGGCCGCACGCGGTAACGTTAGTCCGTGCGCGCGCTGCGCGCAAGGGCTTTGCGGCAGATGCGCCAGCGAAACCCGGTTTTCCGTTCCGCCGCCGCGGCCTCGATCCTCTGTCGGCGACACCTGCTTGCGCCACGCCGGCGCGATCCGGGCCGACCCGTTTATTTTTTCCGGCGGTAATGCGATGCTATTGAAGCAACACTGTTAAAATCAAGTAACTAAAAGAGGGAAACCATGGCTATCGATATCAAGAATCTCAATCTAAACCAGCTCGACGATTTGATCCAGCGCGCCCAATCGCGCAAGCAGGAACTGGGCAAGGAGCGCGCCTCCAAGGTCCGCGCAAAGCTTGCGACCCTGGCCAAGGCCGAAGGGTTCGCCATCGAGGAATTGTTCGGCGGCGGCCGGGGCAAGAAGACCCGCCGGCCGGCCAAGCCGAAATTCCGCAATCCCGCAGATCATTCACAGACCTGGTCCGGTCGCGGCAAGCGTCCGCGCTGGTTCAATGCAGCGCTGTCGGCGGGCAAGAAGGAAAAAGACCTGCTGATTTAAGCGAGCCATTGTACCTACGAATGAAAATGCCGGCGCCCGCCGGCATTTTTATGCGCACCGATCCATGCCTATAGAATCCGACGTGTCGGCACGATCAAGTCACCGAACAGCAGACCGGCGACCAGGCAGGTCAATATCCCGATCAGCGATACCGTCATGTTGATGCCTAGAAACACGTCGCGCTCGGCGAGCAACGACAGACTCAGGAATCCCACGCTGCCCGGCACCAGCAGGATGATGCCGGGCACGCGCACCAGGGCGGCGGGCCGCCGGCTGATGCGCGTATACAGATTGCTCAAGGCGCCCATGCCCAGTCCGGCCAGGAACACGCCGAACTGCGGGCTGAACTGGCGCGATCCGTAATAGGTAATCAGGTAGCCGAGTGCGGCCGCGGCCATGACCAGCGGGATGTCGCGGCGTGCGCTGCGGAACAGTACGGCAAAGGAAAAACAGCCGAACACCAGCGCCACCCACTGCGCCCAGCCCGGGATGGGCGGCAACGGCAAGACAACAGGCGCCAGATGCAGCAATTTACACAATTGATTGGCGACGATCGTGCCGAAAGCCAGCTTGATCAGCGTGGCCACCGCCCCGGCAAGGCGCGCGACGCCGGATACCAGATGCTGGGTCGACAACTCGCGCACTGCCGTCGTCAGCGTCAACCCCGGCAGCAGCACGATCAGACTCGCCAGGATGACCGACTTCAGCGTCAACGGCACGACGTAAACGCAGATCAGGGTCGCGATCACCGTCGCCAGCAACGCCGAGATCGCTTCCAGGCTCAAGCGCAGCCGGGGCCGCAATTCGCAGATCGCGGCCAGCACGCCGACGACGGTGCCGATCGTGCCGGCGGCGACAACATCGGCCCACGAAGTATTGAGGATTGCCGCAACTGCCGCCGCCGCAATTCCGTAACTGGCGGCTTCCAGCGTCCTGCGCAGTCCGCTGAGCCGGTCATTGATTTGACCCAGCAGACGGAATCCTTCGTCGATATCCACTACGCCATCGATGACGCGATCGGCAATCTCGTTGACCTCGCTCAGGTTGCGCAGGTCATCCTGCCCGGGCGACACCCGGATCACCTGGGTCACCTCGGCCAGCGCATTGGCAGCCTTGCCTCGCTGGGTGAACGAAAACAGGATCGACGTCGGCGTCGACAGGGAGTGGCAGTTCAGATCCAGCCGCGCGCTGACGCTGTCGATCGCCGCTTCCAGGCGCGGCGCGCTGGTCCCGTACTGATGCAGACGGCGGGCGATCTCGACCACGAATTGCATGCGCGCAGTCGCGCTGGCTGTGCTCATTGATGGGTTCCTGGCCAAGGTGGCGTGTCTGCCATAATGCCGCGTTTTCGCGGGCGGCGGACAGGCATGGGTATCGGCGAGGCGTTTTCCATCGGCAGCGCCCTGGCCTGGGCGGGCGGCGTCATCATCTACAAACGCCTGGGTGAAACACTCGCGCCGCTGCAATTGAACCTGCTCAAGAACCTGATCGTGATGGCGCTGATCGTACCGACCCTGGCGCTGATGCCAGGATTTGCATGGCCGTCGTTGCCGCTATCGGCCGTCATGCTCAGTCTGGTTTCAGGCGCGATCGGCATCGCCGTCGCCGACACCCTGTATTTCCGCGCACTCAATACGCTGGGTGCGGCGCGCATGGGCGTCATGGGCAATCTGTACAGCCCGTTCGTGATCGTATTGTCATTTCTTTTCCTGTCCGAACGCCTCACGCCGTTGCAGGGCGTCGGCTTCGCACTGGTGTCGGCCGGCGTCCTGCTCGTAAGCCGCCAGCACGCGGGAAAAGTCCTGAGCGCTGCGCAGTTGCGACTCGGCCTTCTGTATGGCGCCGGCGCGGTCCTGCTGATGGCGGTCGCCGTGGTGATGGTCAAGCGCGTGCTCGAAGGCCAGCCGTTGCTGTGGATTGTTGCGTTGCGCCTGCTCGGCGGCGTACTTGGTCTCGGCGCGGTATTCCTGTGGCGCGGCGAGCCGCTGCTGCCACGCTCGTCTCCACGGATACGCTGGCGCGTGCTTTTCTTCGGCGCCTTCCTCGGCCAATACGTCTCGATGGTGATGTGGCTGGCAGGATACAAATATACAAAAGCCTCGATCGCGGCAATCCTCAACGAAACGGCGTCGATCTTCATCGTGCTGCTGGCCTGGCTCCTGCTGCACGAGGGCATGAGCATGCGCAAGCTGCTCGGCGTCGCCTGCACGCTCTCGGGCGTGGCGTGCATGCTCACGACCTGAGCCCTATGCGGCTGCGGTCAGGATGCTGCGGAATGTCAGATTGATCCGAGGTTCGACGACGCGCGTGCTACGTGGCAAATCGTGACGATAATTGGCCTGGGTCGCGGCGGCCATCAGCAGCAGACTGCCGGAGTCCAGCTCAAGCTCCAGGCGCAGACCGGGATCGTGCCGTCCGCGCAGGCGGAAGCGTCGCCCTGCACCGAAGCTCAGTGAAGCGATGACCGGCTCCGGGCCGAGTTCGGGCTCGTTGTCGCTATGCCAGCCCATGCAATCGCGCCCGTTTCGATACAGATTGCACAGAACGCTGTTGAAATTCTTTCCACAATGCGAAAAAAGGGATTCGCGCAATTCACGCAGTCCCGGGGTCCATGGTCGCGGAATGAAGCGAGTTCGCGAATACGTGTAGCCGGCTTCCGCATCGCCGACCCAGCACGATAGCCGTGGCGCGTCGATTTCACGCCCGAACAGACGCAGCCGGTGGCGCTCCCAGACGATCTCCGCATGCAGCCGTGCAAACCACTGCCGTGCCTGTTCAGGATCGCAGAAGCGCGCCAGGCGCACGTCCGCGCCGGGAAGCTCCAGACGCGGCCAGTCGAACCGGTTGCACCTGTTTGCCGCAGCTTGCGTTGTATTCATGCAGTGATCGGCAGGCGCGGGATCAACGCAGGCGGCGTCGACAATCGGCGTGTGCGGATTCCACCCTTGTCCCGCTGGCAACAGATGTGACGACGGTGGGACATCGACAGCCTCAATCGCCGACCGGATACACGGGCGTCGCATCCAGTGCTGCCGCGCAGACTTCGGCAAGTTCGAGCAGGCGCAGGTCCGAACCCGGCGGCCCCAGCAACTGCAGGCCGACCGGCAAGCCTTCCGTCGTGATACCCATCGGCAGACTCAGTGCCGGGCAGCCGGCCAGGTTGGCGAATGCGGTGAAGTCGGCTTGATTGGCAGGCACCGGCGCCTCGTGGGAGAACGCCGTCTGCGGCGTGGTCGGCGTGACCAGTACATCGACCTCGGCAAACAAACGCCGTGCCTTGAGCATCGCCGCATCGAGCAACCGATCGGCGGCGGCGTAGTCGGCGGCGGACTTGCCGCGTGCATAGTCGAGCAGCGCCTGTTGCGCCGCGGAGAGCTGATGCGCGGAGTTGGCCAAGGCGCCGGCGTAGGTGACCAGCATCTCGGTCTCGATCAGGAGAAGTGCGGCACGCCGCGCGCGCGGAATGGAAAAATCGGCAAAATCCACAATGCGATGATTGCTGAGTTCACGCCCCAGCGTTGCCATCGCCCGGGCGAACACGGTGGCTACGCCCGGCTCGCCTCCCCAGGCAGCAAGATCGCCGAGCACACCCACGCGCAATTTGCCCGGCTCCCAGTCCGGCAGCGCCAGTTCGACACGACGCTGGCGCGAGCGTGGATCCTCCGCGTCATAGTCTGCCAGCGTCCGCAGCAGGACACCCAGATCGTCGACGCCGCGCGCGACCAGGCCGATGCAGTCAAGCCTTCGCGCCGCCGGCCACATGCCGCGCGTGGAGATTTCGCCTGGCGTGGGTTTCAGCGCGAACACGCCGCAATAGCTGGCGGGGATGCGGATCGAGCCAAGACTGTCCGAACCAATGGCTGCGGCACACAGGCCCGCCGCTACGGCAACCGTCGCGCCCGCGGACGAGCCGCCGGGCGTGAATCCCTGTCGCCAGGGATTGTGTACATCGCCAAAATGTGGATTTTTACCGCAAGCGCCCACGCCTTCGTCAAGATTCGTCTTGCCCAGGATCAGCGCGCCGGCACCGCGCAGACGCTCGACGACGTGCGCGTCGCGCGTCGCCGGCACGCCGGATCCCGGCAGGCCGCAGCTCGTCACCAGTCCGGCGACATCGATATTGTCCTTGACCGCGACGGGCACTCCATCGAGACGGCCGATCGGCTTCGCTGAGCTGCGGCGAAGATCCGAGGCGCGCGCGGCATCCATGGCCATATCGCGTTGCGGCAAGCCGACGAACGCATGCAATTGCGCATCGGTGCGCGCGATTGCATCGAGATAGACCCGGCTCAGGCGCGCCGAATCGATCCGTCCGGTGGCCAGCCAGTGCAGGGTCTGGCACAGCGTGGCGCCACGCAATTCACGTTCGCCGGGCGGGTTTGCTATGGTGTCGCTCATGCCGTCTTCCTGATCGATGGGCCCGATTATGACCCAAGCGCGCACTCCCGTTGTCGCCGACGACGATGGTCATCACGGTCATGGCCATGGTCTGCGTTCCTCGCGCAAACCGCGCTATCTGCAGATCGCCGAAACGCTGCGCGAAGAAATCCGCCGCGGCCAGCATCCCGTGGGGCGCCACCTGCCGACCGAAATGGAATTGTGCAAGCGCTTCGGCATCAGCCGCTACACCACGCGCGCAGCTCTGCGCCTGCTCGAAGACACGGGTCTGATCCTGCGCCGGCGCGGCTCCGGCACGACCGTGCGCAGCCCCGAAGCGCAGGTGAGCTACGAACAACATATCCGTTCGATCGACGACTTGCTGCAATACACGAATGCGACCGGTTTCCAGTTCCTGCACACCGACCGCGTGCACGCCGATTCAACGCTGGCCGGATGGCTGAACCTGCGCGTCGGCACCGAGTGCATCCATTTTCACGGCATCCGCTACCATCGTCGCACGCAACAGCCCTACTGCCTCGGCGAGGTCTATCGCCGCGCCAGCTGGCAGGGCCTGCCGCAGGGTTTCACGCGGATGGAAGACGCGATGCGCCAGTTGATCGAGGAGGAATTCTCGCATCGCATCGGCAAGGTGGAACAGTCATTGGGCGCCGTCGCAATCACGGAAGAACAAGCCGATGAATTGAAGGTGTCGAGCAATATTCCGGGATTTCGCAGCGTGCGTCGCTATTTCGATCTAAAGGGCCACCTGGTGCTGGTCGCCGTGACCCTGCACCCGGGCCATCTGTTCAGCTATTTCACCCGCTATGAGCGCACTGATCCGGGTATGCGCATCTAGCCGCAATTGCCGCTTCCGGCACAAAGCCGGACAATTCCATTTCCACTCGACACGGGGAGTCTGTCATGAGCGATCGCGAATCGATGGAATACGACGTCGTCACCGTCGGTGCCGGTCCGGCCGGCCTTGCGTTCGCGATCCGGCTCAAGCAACTCAAACCGGACATTCGCGTCTGCGTGATCGAGAAAGCATCGGCGATCGGCGCACAGATCCTGTCCGGCGCGGTGATCGAACCGCAGGCGCTGAACGAACTGCTGCCGGAATGGGGCAAGAACCCGCCGCCGATCTGCGTGCCGGTGGCGCAGGACGAATTCTGGTGGCTGCGCGATCACGCGCGCTCGATGAAACTGCCCACGCCGCCGCAAATGCACAATCACGGCAACTTCATCGTCTCGCTCGGCGCAATGTGCGCCTGGCTGGCACCGCAGGCCGAAGCGCTCGGTGTGGAAATCTATCCCGGTTTCGCCGCGGCGGAACCGTTCTTCAACACCGACGGCTCGGTCGGCGGCGTGCGCATCGGCGACATGGGTGTGGCCAAGGACGGCTCGCACAAGCCCGGCTACACCCAGGGTATCGATATCAAGGCACCGGTCACAGTGCTGGCCGAAGGTTGCCGCGGCAGCCTGACCAAGCAACTGATCGCAAAATTCGGGTTGGACAAAAATTCCGATCCGCCGACGTACGGCATCGGCATCAAGGAATTGTGGCAATTGCCGCCCGGTCGCGCCGAGGCGGGCAAGGTCGTGCACACGATCGGCTGGCCGATGGACAATTGCACCTACGGCGGCAGCTTCCTGTATCACCTGGACAAGGATCGCGTCGCGATCGGTTTCGTCACCGGCCTGGACTACGAAGATCCCATGCTGTCGCCGTTCGAGGCGTTCCAGCAGCTCAAACACCATCCGCTGATCAAGCCCTTGCTCGAAGGCGGCCAGATACTGTCGGCCGGCGCGCGCGCGCTGGCCGAGGGCGGCTGGCAATCGCTGCCGAACTGCGAGATGCCCGGTGCGCTGCTCATCGGCGACACCGCCGGCCTGCTCAACGTGCCCAAGATCAAGGGCACGCATCAGGCGATCCGCTCCGGCATGCTCGCTGCCGAACATATCGCGGCCACGAACAAGGCCGAAGGCTGGGACGCGAAACTGCGCGCCTCCGTAGTCATGAAAGAACTGCGCAAGGTGCGCAATATCCGTCCCGGGTTCCGCAAAGGCCTATGGCTGGGCCTGGCCAATGCCGGGTGGGAGACGATCACCGCGGGACTCTCGCCATGGACGCTGAAGAACCATGCCGACTGGTCGTCGCTGGAAAAGGTCGGCGCCTATGAAACCCCGAACCGGGACTACGTTGATCGCACCCTGGCTCCACGCGACCGTCTGGCAGAAGTATACTTTGCCGCAACCGAACACGACGAAGACCAGCCCGTGCACCTGCACGTGGCCGACACCAATATCTGCATCACCAAGTGCGCGGTCGAGTACGACAATCCCTGCACGAGATTCTGCCCCGCCGGCGTCTACGAAATTGTCGGCGAAGGCGCCGACAAGCGCCTGCAGGTCAACTCGGCCAACTGCGTGCACTGCAAGACGTGCGATATCAAGGATCCGTACGAGATCATTACCTGGGTGACGCCGGAGGGGGCGAGTGGGCCGAACTATCAGAATTTGTAGATCACGCCATCAAGTCTTGACCTGCCACCTTCCGGAAGATGCGAGCGTTTCCGTTACTTGATTGTTGCCTGTGGCCGGCAAGACAATGAAAGTCCGGGGATACGGTGCGTGCGACTGATCCCGGCTCGACGAAAAAACGGGCGCTTTCCGCGCCCGTTTTTTATGCTTGATCTACCCGTCAATCAATTCCAGTGGCCCGCCTCGTGATGCCAGCGCGTACCACGCTGCTCCCAGCTGTCGTTGACCCATTGATGGCCACGATGCTCGCGGATGTAGTGGCCGTTCGACCAGACGTGCTGATGCCCGTCATAGTTCCAGTAACCGGGCGCCCAGACGTAACCGACACGGGCGGCCGGAACGATTTCCACCTGCGGCGCCGGCGGCGCCACGTCGATATCGACGAAAACGCGTGCGTTGCCGATCATCGGTGCCGCCATAGCGCCGATCCCCAAAGCTACAAACAGAGTTGCGGTCTTGATTGACATGATCTTTCCTTGTGATGAATGGTGCCGTCGCGAGACGCGCTAGCGAATTCCTTATCGCGCACGGGCAAGGCACACCATACAGCCACGGGTGTGAATCGCGACCCAATGTCAATCGCGCAAGATTGCAAAATCTGCAAGATACCGGGCGCCTCGTGCACCCGGTATCAAATCACTGATCAGCTCAGGCAATTCAATTCCAGTGCCCCGGCTCGTGGTGCCAGCGTCCGTTACGCTGTTCCCAGCTATCGGCAACCCACACATGGCCGTGATGTTCGCGAATATAGTGACCTTTGACCCACACATGCCTGTGGCCATCCCAATCCCAGAATCCCGGCGCCCAGACATATCCGACGCGCGCCTCGGGAACGACCTCCACTTGCGGTGCCGGTGGCGCCACGTCGATATCGACGAAAACGCGCGCACTGCCGATCATCGGCGTGGCAGCGGCAAGTCCCAACGCGATGCATAACGCTGTGGTACGCAATGTCATAAGCTCTCTCCTTGGTTCGACTGTCAATGCACACCATGGCGCATTCGGCGACACGGTAAGGCGATCATACTGCGCTTTTTTGAATCGCAGCCAAATGACGGCGACTCTCGAAAGCTGCAACATTTTCAAAGCCCTGTCGCCGCAAAAACACGAAATCGGCGGACTCGGCTATGCTGAAAAAGCCATCTGCCGGAATACCCATGAAGACTGCAACCATCGCCCTTGTCACTGCAGCCGCGGCGCGCGACCTGGATGAGGATCTGCTGCCGCTGGAACGCGCATTGCGCTTGCATGGCGCAGAGCCGCATATCGTGGCCTGGGACGACGCGGCAGTGGACTGGTCGCAGTTCGACATCGCCCTGCTGCGTTCGACCTGGGACTACACGATGCGGCTTGCCGAATTCCTCGCCTGGGCGCGACGCACGGCACGGACGACGGCCTTGCTCAATCCGCTGCCGGTAATCGGCTGGAATACCGACAAGCACTATCTGGCCGAGCTGGCAACGGCGGCAGTGCCCGTCGTGCCGAGCATGTTCGTCGAGACGGGCCACAATGCAGAAGCGGCTTTGGCGGACTTCCTGCGAGCGCACGCGGCGGCAGAGTTCGTGGTCAAGCCGGCGATCGGCGCCGGTTCGCGCGATGCGCAGCGCTATGGCCGCGACGACAGCGCGGCAGCGACGGCACACGCGCAGCGTTTGCTCGATGCCGGGCGCGGCGTGCTGCTGCAACCGTATCTGGCACGCGTGGACGAGCACGGCGAAACGGCGCTGATTTTCTTCGACGGTGTGTTCAGTCATTCCATCCGCAAGGGCCCTTTGTTGCGCCGCGGCGAAGGCGCGACACGCGCCCTGTTTGCCACCGAGCACATCACCGCGCGTGCGGCGACGACGGAGGAACGGCGTGTGGCCGAACAAACCCTCGGCGCGATCCCGTTTCCACAGCCGCTACTGTATGCGCGCGTGGACCTCATCCACGACGCCGACGGCACGGCGCGCGTGCTGGAGCTGGAACTGACCGAGCCTTCGCTGTTTTTCGCCCATGCGGACGGCTCCGCCGAACGCTTCGCGGCCGCAATCGTGCGGCGCACTCTGACGCCAGGCTGACACTCGTCGCGGCCGTTTACATCTTGCTTACGTTCTTTTGCCGGCGTTTACCCGGGATACGTCAACAACGGCCTCGCGTCGGCGTTATTGTCAGCGTGGCCCATCGCCACACTACTTTTCCCCGGAGGTTGTATGTCTCGCAACATCACGCTCGCCGTACTGACGGCCATGCCCGTAGCGGTGCTGTCGGTCTGCGCGCTGGCGCAGAACGCCGCGCCTACGGTCGCAACGAACTCGCGGCCCTCTTTCTTCCAGCACATGCTGCAGAAGATGGATACCAATGGCGACGGCAGAATTTCCCTGGACGAGTATCTCGCCGCGGCCACAGCGCGTTTCAAGAGCATTGACACAAAGAACAAGGGCAGCATCGACGCCGTTGATGTCGCCAGCTCGCCGGAGACCACCCAGCGCGACGAACGCGTTGCGCAGTTCATGGTCAAGCGCATGGACACCGCAGGCAATGGCTATGTCACCCAGGATGAGTTCCTTGCGGCCGCGAAAAAACGTTTCGCACGCATGGACAAGAATGGCGACGGCAAACTCACGCCGGACGAGTTGGCCGCCCCGCGCTGGCCTCGGCGACAGGCCGATGCATCGCAAGCGAGCGTCGAGACAGCCAAAGGCAGTCGTGGCGCCCAGTTTGCACAAAAACATTTCGACAAGCTCGACACCAATCATGACGGGGTCGTCAGCATCGACGAATACCTGGCTGCCGCCACGGCGATGTACCAGAAGCTCGATAGTCAGGGCACGGGCAAGCTGACGGCGCAGGAGCTCGCCTCGTCGCCGCAGGCACTGAAACGCGACGAGCGGCGTGCGCAGCACGAGATCAAGCGCCTGGATACCAATGGCGATGGTGTGGTCACGCAGGACGAATATCTGGCCGCCGCCAGGATCCGCTTCGGAAAGCTGGACAAGAATGCCGATGGCTTCATCGATGCCGACGAAATGCCCGCACATCACTGGGCGCACGGCGCCAAACCAATCCCCTCAGCCGGTTGAACCCGGACTGCAATTTGCCCTCCCCTGGGCCGCGCAAGCGGCCCTTTTTTTGTGGCCCGGGCAGATAGTCTGCGCAGCATCGCCGCAACGCGGTAGAATTCGCGTCCCTTTCTTTGCGCTGCCCCGCGGGCGGCCGGCGGGAATCGCGACCAATGAAAATTCTGGTGGGCTACAAACGCGTCGTCGACTACAACGTCCGTATCCAGGTCAGGCCGGACGGCTCCGGCGTGGTCACCGAGGGAGTGAAGCTATCGGCCAACCCCTTCGACGATATCGCGCTGGAAGAAGCGCTGCGGCTGCGCGAGAAAGGCATCGCTACCGAGGTCATCGTCGCCACGATCGGGCCGGCCGACGCTCAGGCGCATCTGCGCAACGGCTTGGCCATGGGCGCGAACCGGGCGATCCACGTGGTCACTGCCGACGCGATCCAGCCGCTCACCGCCGCACGCGTGCTGCTCAAGCTGATCGAGAAGGAACAGCCGCAACTGGTGATCCTGGGCAAGCAGGCAATCGATGACGACTGCAACCAGACCGGCCAGATGCTGGCTGCGCTGTGGAATCGGCCGCAGGCCACGTTCGCGTCGAAGGTGGAAGTCAGCGCAAATGTCGCCAAGGTCACGCGCGAGGTCGATGCCGGCCTGGAAACGATCGAGGTCGACCTGCCGGCCGTGATCACGACCGACCTGCGCCTGAACGAGCCGCGCTTCATCAAGCTGCCGGACATCATGAAGGCCAAATCCAAGCCGATGGAAAGCATCGATTTCGCCAGCCTGGGCGTCGAATCCGGTGATCATCTGAAAACGACGAACTATGCACCCCCGCCCAAGCGCAGCAAGGGCGTCATGGTGAAAGACGCGGCCGAACTGGTCGCCGCGCTGAAGACCAAGGGCTTGCTGTGACGAATTGGCGTCCGTCCGCCCCCCCCGATGCCTCAGGGCCAACGGAATTGAACGATAACGGTCGACCCGTTCGTGCCGGGGTATCCAGACACGAATGGCACTAGGAGCAAATCATGTCCAAAATCCTGATCGTCGCCGAACACCTCAACGGCAAACTCAATTCCAGCACCGCGCGCTGCGTCAGCTGCGCGCGCGATATCAATCCTGACGCGATCGACATCCTGGTGCCTTCCGATGCGCCCGATGCCATCGCCGCCGACGCCGCGAAAATCGATGGCGTAAGCAAGGTCATCAAGGTGGCGAACCCGGCCAACGCGCACGCGCTGGCTGAGGTATACGCGCCGCAAGTCGTCGCCGTGGCCAAGAACGGCTACACGCACCTGTTCGCGCCGTCGACCACGTTTGGGAAAGATCTGATGCCGCGTGTCGCGGCGCTGCTCGGCGTCGCCCAAGTCAGTGACATCATGAAAGTTGTCGATGCGCATACGTTCCAGCGTCCGATCTATGCCGGCAACGCGATCATCACGGTGCAGGCGCCGCCAGGCCAGACCCTGGTGGCCACCGTGCGCACCGCGTCCTATGCGGCCACCGGCAATGGCGCGGCGACGGCCCCGGTCGAGGCTTCGAGCCTGACCGTCGAATTTCCGGGCCACACGCGCTTTGTCGAACTGGCGCAGGGCAAGAGCGACCGCCCGGATCTGCAAAGTGCCAGTCGTGTTGTTTCCGGCGGCCGCGGCGTCGGCTCGGCCGAGAATTTCGCCATCATCTTCAAGCTTGCCGACAAGCTCGGTGCCGGTGTAGGCGCCTCACGCGCCGCCGTGGACGCCGGCTATGTGCCCAGCGACATGCAGGTCGGCCAGACCGGCAAGATCATCGCACCGGAACTGTACATGGCGATCGGCATTTCCGGCGCCATCCAGCACCTGACCGGAATCAAGGATGCCGGCACCATCGTCGCCATCAACAAGGATGGCGAAGCGCCGATCTTCGAAGTGGCCGACATCGGCCTGGTCGGCGATTTGTTCAAAATCATCCCCGAGCTTGAAGCGGCGCTGGGATAAGGCACGCCTCAACCGGCAAGCAAGGAAGAACGCGATGCTGAGCGCGACACGACCGATCTGGGAACCGGGCAAGGAGCGCATCGAGAGCTCCAACATCAACCGCTTCATGCGCTTCGTGCGCGAGCAGGTCGGCAACGAAGACATCCGCCGCTATGCGCCGCTGTACGATTTTTCGATCCGCCAGCCCGAGCGGTTCTGGCAGCTGGTATGGGAATTCTGCGGCATCCGCGCGACCGGCAATTTCGACCAGGTGCTGGTCGACGGCGACAAGATGCCGGGCGCGCAGTGGTTTCCCGAGGTACGCCTGAATTTCGCGCAGAACCTGCTGCGCTACAAGGACGACCGCATCGCCCTGATCGCGCGCAACGAGTGGGGACACAAGCGCGAATTCAGCTATGCGGACCTGCACTCGGAAGTCGGCAAGCTCGCGCACGCGCTGCGCACCGCCGGCGTCGTCGCCGGCGATCGCGTTGCCGGATTCCTGCCGAACATTCCGGAAACCGTCATGGCGATGCTGGCCACGGCCTCGCTCGGCGCGACGTGGTCGTCGTGCTCGCCGGACTTCGGCACCAACGGCGTGGTCGACCGCTTCGGCCAGATCGCGCCGAAAGTGCTGTTCACCGCCGATGCCTACGGTTACGGCGGCAAGCGCTTCGATTGCCTGGGCAAGGTGCGCGAAGTGCTGCAGAAAATTCCGGCCGTGGAAAAAGTCGTCGTCATCCCCTACAGCGGCAACGCGCTCAAGCTGGACGGCATCGCCAATGCCATCGCCTGGCCGGATTTTCTCGGCACGCAGGAGCACGTGCTGGAATTCACCCCGACTGCATTCGATCACCCGCTCTACATCATGTATTCCTCGGGCACGACGGGCGTACCCAAGTGCATCGTCCATGGCGCCGGCGGTACCCTGATCCAGCACCTGAAGGAACTGGTGCTGCATTCGGACGTCAAGCGCGAGGACAAGATTTTCTACTACACCACCTGCGGCTGGATGATGTGGAACTGGCTGGTGTCGAGCCTGGCCATCGGTGCGACGGTCGTGCTCTACGACGGCTCACCGTTCCATCCCGACGGCAATGTGCTGTGGGACTTGATCGACGAAGTCGGCATCAGCGTGTTCGGCACCAGCGCCAAATGGATCGCCGCGGTCGAGAAGGCCGGCATCAAGCCGCGCGAATCGCACAAGCTGCTGTCGCTGAAAACCATCCTGTCGACCGGCTCGCCGCTCGCGGACGAAAGCTTCGATTACGTCTATCGCGACGTGAAGGAACGCGTGATGCTGTCGTCGATTTCCGGCGGCACCGACATCGTTTCGTGCTTCGCGCTCGGCAATCCGCTGCTGCCGGTGTATCGCGGCGAACTGCAGTGCCGCGGGCTCGGGCTCAAGGTCGAGATCCTCGACGACACCGGCACTCCGGTACGCGGGGAAAAAGGCGAACTGGCCTGCACCGCCCCGTTCCCGTGCATGCCGGTCGGCTTCTGGAACGACGCCAATGGTGAAAAATACCACAATGCGTATTTCTCCAAGATCCCCAACGTCTGGTGCCACGGCGACCATGCCCTGCTGACCGAACACGACGGCATCGTCATCTACGGCCGCTCGGACGCCGTGCTCAATCCGGGCGGCGTGCGCATCGGCACGGCCGAAATCTACCGCCAGGTCGAGCAACTGCCCGAGGTGCTCGAATCCATCGCCGTCGGCCAGGACTGGGACAACGACGTGCGCGTAGTCCTGTTCGTGCGCCTGCGCGAAGGCGTCAGCCTCGACGATGCGCTGCGCGACCGCATCAAGAAGCAGATCCGCGACAACACCACTCCGCGCCACGTGCCGGCGAAGATTCTCCAGGTGACCGATATCCCGCGCACCATCTCCGGCAAGATCACCGAACTGGCCGTGCGCGAAGCGATCCACGGCCGGCCGGTGAAGAATACGGATGCGCTGGCGAATCCGGGGGCGCTTGCGCAGTTCCGGGGGCTGGCGGAGTTGGACGGAGCGTGAGTCACTTTTAGCTCCATGGTAGGAATCGGTGTGGCACTTGTCTCAAGGCTCACACCATCTGGGTTCATCCACGAGCGGAATATCGTGCGATGCAATTGATATGTCGCAGTACCGCTGTGTCTGCAAATTGAGAGATCGCCTTGTCGGTAAAATGCAGTTTCAGGGAAATCGTCAAACGCATCCTGAAGCGGATGCGACTATTGGGCGTTGCAGTTCGTATTCTTGGGAGAATTGATGCATGGAAAGCAATTCGGAATCGCGGCAAGCATGTATCCGGCGCGGCCTGTCGAACGTTGCAACCTTTGGATAAATCAATGATCGATACGCAGGCAACAAAATTGCTCCAGCGCGAGTTGTCCACCGCCGTTCCACCTGGCGACCTCATTTTTCTGGTCAACGGCCACCGCGATGGAGCGAATTACGCCGCTTCCCGCGGCGCAACCGTGCTCAATATCATCAACCTTCTGACTGCTGCCGGCGTTGACTACCGCAACTTTCGTTCCCTGCTCGACTTCGGTTGCGGCTGCGGCCGCATCCTCGCAGGCTGGGAGCATCTGATTGATGGCAGCACAAAATTGCATGGATTTGACATCAATCCGACCCTGATCGAGTTTTGCCAAAAAAACATTCCATTTGCCAGGACTGCGGTGTCGAGCTACTTCCCGCCTCTGCCACTCGCTGATGGGTCGGTTGATTTTGCCTACGCCGGGTCAGTCTGGACGCACTTGTCGTTGCCAGCATCGATGCAATGGGCGGGGGAATTTGCCCGTCTCATAGCTACAGGCGGCATCGCCATGGTTTCGTATCACGGCTCCTATTTCGCACCGACGCTCGCGCAGAACAGCAAGGAAGGCAGCCAGCAGCTTGAGGAGCGGGGTTTCTACCTTCATCTGCATGGCTCGGCCACCGATACCTTTGACGGCTCAAACCACTATGCGACATTCATGACATCGGCATTCATGCGCCAGTTGTTCGCGGGTTTTGAAGTCGTGCGCATCTACCCTGGCGTCTCGCACGGCCCGAATCCATTTGCCTCATATCAAGATATCGCCATTCTGCGCAGAATCTGACCTCTGGTTCGATTGTGTAGAATGCAATTCGTTGCCTTGCATCGAGACATGGATGCGTGATCCCGCCACTCTATTGCCGCGCCATTGGCAACGTCTCAAGCGTTTCCTGAATGCGCGGCGCAAGGCTGCGACGAGTGTTTCCGTCGCTGCGAATTTCGACGACGACGCCTATCTTGGCGCAAACCCGGATGTCGCTGCGGCTGTGCAGCGCGGCGAGTTCCAGTCGGGACGGCAGCATTACGAAATATTCGGCAGAAACGAGCGCCGGCCACTGCGCGCTGTTGCCGCTTCATTGCCGAAGGTGCCGCTCAGCCTGGATGAAGCCAAGGCACGCAAGCTGGCCAGACTCCGGCCGTTGCTGCGCGGCGACATGCCATTCACGCAGAACGAAAAGCTGTACGATTTCCTGACCGAGGACCTGCGCTCGCAATTCCATATCGTCGCCACGGACGCGGTCAGCAGCAACGACTACGACGCCCACGTACTGAACCTGATCGAGCGTCACGCCAATGGCTGGATACTCGACTGCGGCGCGGGCAAACGCTCCGTCTACTACGACAACGTGGTCAATTTCGAGATCGTTGCCTACGACACCACGGACGTTCGCGGCGTGGGCGAAGTGCTGCCTTTTGCCGACAACAGCTTTGATGCGGTTGTCTCCATTGCCGTACTCGAGCACGTCAAAGATCCATTCCGCTGCGCCGCCGAGATCGCGCGCGTGCTGAAACCCGGCGGTGACCTGATCTGCTGCGTGCCCTTCCTGCAGCCGTATCATGGCTATCCGCACCATTACTACAACATGACGCACCAGGGGCTGACGAACCTGTTTGCGCCTTACGTCGAAGTCGACCGCGTCGAGGTTTACGCGAGTGTGCTGCCGATCTGGTCGCTGGCCTGGATCATCGGCAGTTGGGCCGATGGATTGAAGGGCAAGACGCGCAGCGATTTCCTCAATATGCGTCTGGAGGAATTCCTGGTATCGCCACAGGAGCTTCTCCGCGCGCCTTTCGTCACCGAACTGCCGGCAGCGAAGAATCTGGAACTGGCGTCGGCCTGTGTTCTGTTCGGACGCAAGATAAACGCGGCAAAATGATAGCGGTCAACCGGCTGCGTTCATCGCTTGCGATAACAGAACCACAGGGAACCTTCTTGCTCGTACATTGAAAGGCACCGATCCGGAACGCCGATCCCGCTTTTCGATACGGCTTGAATCTCTTCGACCGAATAGTAGTGGTGCCAATGGCCCTGATGCTGGTGAATCTGCTGATGCACTTCGCGATTGAAGGCTTCCGGCGTCATGTGCTTGCTGAAATGCGAATAGGCCAGCAGATGGAAGCAGGCGGCGCCGCCCGGCCGCAGCAGGCGCCAGGCTTCCATCAGCGCGCGGAAACAGTAGGCGCGTGGCGCATGTTGCAGACTGGCAACCGAATAGATGTAGTCGATTGACGCATCCGGAAGCGGGACATCGATGCCGTCGTAGTGGACGAATTCGATCGCGCGGCTGTCGACGCCATCCCGGCGCAGGCGCTGCCTTGCATGCTCGATCATGCCCGCCGCGATATCCAATCCGACGATGCTCGCAGGCTGGTACCTGCGCAAGGCCTCCTCGAGCACGTAGCCGACCCCACTGCCGATTTCCATCACCCGCGAAGATGCTTTCGGAGCGGCCTTGGGGAACAGTTTGTCCATCATCTCCAGATAGCTCGTGGCACGCTGGTGCAGCAATTTCGTCGGAGCGCCATCGTGTATTCGCGCTTCGACTGACTCCAAAGCCTCGCCACGGGCTTCCCAGGTTTCAAATGCGATATGCCTACCGGCGACCGGCGCAGACGAAGGCTCGACGTGCGCGGCCTCAGCATTCATCGTCGAGGACGGTGCCGCCGCTGCGGTGACTGCCGCAACCGCCACTGAAGACTGGGTCGACGCAATGGGCTTGCCATCGGTTCTCCAGTAATCGCGATCGAGGAATTTTCCGCCGAAAGGACCGGTCCGCAGCGGCTGGGGCCTCGTTGCCGCTTCGCCCCAATAGTGCACGACCAGCGAGGCGCGGCTCTTTTCCCGATCGAGAATCGGCGACCCGCCATGCAGCAATTGGCAATGCCACAGGAATACGTCGCCCTTCCTGCCAAGGAAGGTTTCCTTCTTCAGACCCCTCTGCGCCACCTCCTTTTCCAGATAGCGCTGGCAGTCCGGCATTTCCGCATCGACGGCATGAATGCCGCCGTGTGAAAAAACATAGGGTGGAATCAGGTGGCTGCCGGGGTAATAAAACAAGGGTCCCGCATCCGGCCGCACGTCTTCCAGTGAAATGGACGCGACCACCAGACTGCCCGCCTTCGGCGGCGGCATGTACCAGGTATCGATGTGATCCGGCTGCTGGCTGCCATATTTGAAGTTCAGCGAATTGATCGCCACCGGAGTGTCATCCAGCATCCGGCCCAGCACCCTGGTCAGGCGCGGCTCGAACAGTGCCTCTGCCACCACGCTGGATTCGGTGAACAGATTGTTGAGCTTGAACGAGCCGGTGAACGCTTCCGCCGGCGCATCGCGCACGCAAACCAGGCGGCCACAATGCGGTCCGTGCGAGATGTCGACCGTGATCCGCGTATCCAGATTCGCCCGCTGGGGACCGGTATACAATGCAACTTCTTCCAGAATGCGGTCGCAGGTTTCCGCTGCGAAGAATTGCGGCAACACCGCGAACCCGTCGCGTTCCAAGCGAGCCCTGACTTCGCGGGGATCGGTATCCATTTTTTTTCCGCCAAATCCGAAAATGTTCATCGGTGGATAGTCCTGTTGCCTCATTGCAGCCGGGGCCGCGCGCCGGCGCTTTCGTCGCCTACAATGCACCGGCCATACCGGCCGGCATGACATCGGGCCACTTGCGGGGTAAGCTCGACCGGTCGAACGACAAGTATGGCGCAGAGCGATATTTTTGTAACGCCGGCGCTGAGATCGGCAGTTCCAATGCGTCGCGGGAATCTCGTATGGTGCAGAAGTTCATCATCGGCGTGGCTTGCGGCTTTTACCTGTTCACGTCCGCAATGCCGGCCCGGGCCGCGCTGACCGTGACCCAGCCAACGGCAGCCACGGTCGTCGCTGCCGGCGACGATTACGCAACCCAGGTTCTGGGCAATGCCTGGGACATGAATGATGCGGTCGATATAGATACCGAAGAATCTCAGTACGTATCACCACAGGCATTCGCCAGCGGAGTCTTTTCCGGAACTACGACCGCAAATGGCGCCAACATCTACCCGCTATTCATGGGCTACGCCAGTTCGGTCAATCTGAGTCGCGGTGCGAATTTTCCGATCGATACCTCGCATTACCGGTACGTCACCTACAAGCTGCGCGTCAACCAAGCAAGTCAACCGCAGTTCACGCGCGTGGTTGGCATCGTGGACGGTGGGAGTTATGGCGCGACGCCCAAGGCGACTGTGGTCGAAAGCCTGTTCACCGCGCAATTGCCGAACAACGTGTGGACCATCGTCAGTTTCGACATGGTTACCAATAATGACAATCAGTTTTATCACTGGACCGATTTTCCGCAATTGACCGGCCTGCGCATCGATCCGGCCACCACCAATGCAGCCGGTGCTTACGCTGGCGTGCAATTCAACATCGACTGGATCCGCCTTACCGCGCCTGCAACCGCCGCGCAGAAAACAAACGTGCAATGGACCGATTCCGGTTCCGCGACCACCTACACCGTCAGCGCAATCGATGCCGGCAGCGTCAGTTACGTGCTGGGTAGCGGTCTCAGCGGAACAAGCTATCTTGCAGACACGAGCTTCCTCAGTCCCGGCCAGTACACGATCAAGGTCACGCGCAACAGCGATAGCGTATCGGCCAGCAGCGGCACATTCCGCATCAACAATCCGGCCGCAATCGCCATGACCGCACCCAGCGTGCGCGGCGAGCAATCACTGAACTTTGCGCAAACCATTGTCGGCAATCCGTGGGGACCGATCACCGCGAGCGATTTTGTGCCCGGCATTGGCGTGCGGAACTTCACCAATGTCAGCTATACAAATCCGGCAGGCTCCTTCTACGGCAGGCCGATCAATGGCGATCCCGGCTGGTTCTTCAATCTTGGTGGCCAGACGATCAACACGAGCCTGTACCGTTCACTGTGTTTTACCCTGGAGGTTTTCGGACAACGCAGCGTAGGTGGAGGTTCGGTGGCTCGCCTGTTCTGGGGTCCCAGTACCGGTGTATTGACCACGTCGCTGCCGATTCCGCTCGATACGGGCCTGAGCGAATACTGCATCGCGGATGTTGCGGCTTATGCTCCCGACCCCGCTGCGCCGGCCAGCGGGGGTACCTGGTCTTCCGCAGCGCAGGCCGCTCTGCGCATGGATCCGGATGAGCTCACGCCGGCCAATGGATGCGGTACGCCACAGACATGCTTCGACGTACAGTTGAATTCGCTGATCCTCTCGCCTTTCGCCCACGCCAACCCGAATTACACGTTCGCCTGGACACTGAATGACACAGACAACAGTTCGGTCACGCTGAGTCTCGCGCTCGATGCGGATACGACGCCCGGCAACGGCAACGAATTCCAGATCTACAGTCAGCTCGTGAGCAACGGCGCCGGCACCTTCGCCTGGCCCGGTACGGCCACCATCCCGAGCGGCACCTATCACGTGCTGGCAACGGTGGACGACGGCGTGAACGTGGTGAACCAGTATGCCGGTGGTGTGATCATCGTCACCTCCGACGATATTTTCCGCAACGGCTTCGAGACGCCATAGCCATTCGCGAACGAAGGCACCCCGCCACCGATCGGACCGGGAATGCCGGCTGATCCGCCGGCCATCAGCGCGGATCAAGTATCATCCGCACGGGGACGATGACCGCGACCGCGGGGTGAAAGGCGACATGGCAAGCGACGACCGCGACACGATGAAAACCGCGCCTGTGCTGGTGCAGACGGACACGCGTGCGGCAAATTCGACCGCGAGCGGAAATGCCGCCGGGAACGTCACCCCGACTTCTGCAAGTCCGGCACGGCCGATCCTCGTGCTGGGCATGCACCGCTCCGGGACATCTGCGCTCGCAAGCCTGCTCGGCGCCATGGGCGCCCATGTCGGCGAGTCCGATGAACTGCTGCCGGCGCATGCCCATGACAATCCATCCGGATACTGGGAACGCACTGAACTGGTGATCGAGCACGATCGCTTCCTGGCCGCGACCGGGCATGCCTGGGATCGCGTCGCAGGCTTCGATTCGCACGATCACGACGACGAAGCATCCCGTCGTCTGCAGTCATCGCTGCGCCGGCTCGTCGGCAGATTGAATGCGCGCACCGGTCCATGGCTGGTCAAGGATCCGCGCCTGTGCCTGCTGCTGCCGCAATGGCTGCCGCTGCTGGACGATGCCGCGCTGGTGATCGCCGTGCGCGATCCGCGCGAGATCGCCGCCTCGCTGCTGGCCGGCCACCGTGGTGTATACACTTCGCATTTTATACTCGCGTTGTGGGAAAAGTATCTGCTCACCCTGCTCGCCGACCTGCGCGGGCGCCGCGCGCTGTTCGTGTCCTATGAAGCGATGCTGGCCGACCCACGGGGGCAGAGCGAACGCCTGCTGCGCGGTTTGCACGCGCTGGGCGCGGATGGGCTCCATGCCTTGGACAGTGCGGAACTGGACGCCCTGCTCGATCGCCGGCTGCGCCGCAGTGAAGCACGGCCGCACATGCTGTTGTCTCCGGGCCAGGCGGCCCTGGTCGATTGGCTGGAAACACAGGCGCGTTTGGATTCGCCAACGGCAGTAGCTGGCTTCCCCGCGCACGCAGCCCCGGATGTCGTGCTGGCGGAATTCGAGCATGCGCTCGACGACAAGGCAGAGCGCAGCCGGGTACGAGCGCTCGGCGAAGCAGCGGAGCGCTTGGGCAGGATCGAGGCGGCGCTGGATGCGCAGACGCGCGAACGTGCAGGCTGGCTTGCGGAGCTCGCCACGCAACGGGAGCAGGCACAGCAGGCCCGGACGGAGACCACCCAGCTCGCGGCAAACCTTGCTGCGACGCAGCGACAGCGTGATGAACTCGAACGCGGCGTCGCGCAGATCGGAAGCGAAAAGGCGCAGCTCGATGTGCAGGCAACGGCATTGGCCGAGCACGTGCGCGCACTGCGTTCGTCGTGGTCATGGAAACTGACGGCGCCACTGCGGGGAGTAGGTGGCTTATTCCGGCGTTCCGGATCCTTTGCCATCGAGCAAAAGCTGCACCACGGGTTCTATGCGCTGCCGGGAATGAACGCAGCGCGCAAGCGTGCGCTGGTGCTGTGGCTGCATCGCCATGCGCCGTGGCTGACCCGGCATACGTTTTCCTACCAGCTCTATGCGCGATCCCGGCAGGCGGAAACCTCGCCATCGGGGGCGACCGGGCCACGCATGGATGCGGCACGCGCGCAGACCATCATCGCCGCCATGCCGACTCCGCCGCTCATCTCCATCGTGATGCCGGTATACAACGTCGAGCGCCGCTGGCTGATGGCCGCGGTCGATTCGGTGCGCCGGCAGTTCTATCCGCATTGGGAATTGTGCATCGCCGACGATGCCTCGACCCTGGCGGAAACCCGTGCAACGCTCGACGAACTTGCCAGCGTGGATACGCGCATCAGAATCGTCCGTCTGCCGGCCAACGCCGGTATTGCCGGTGCATCGAACGCTGCGCTGAAGCTGGCAAGCGGTGACTACGTCGGCCTGCTCGACAACGACGATGCACTGACCCGCGATGCGTTGCTCGAGGTCGCGCGGAACATTCTCGCCGACGACCCGGATATCGTGTATTCGGACGAAGACAAGATCGATGTCGACGGCCGGCACGTCGACGCGCATTTCAAGCCCGATTTCAATCCGGACTACTTTCTCTCGATCAACTATCTGTGCCATTTCACCGTGTTGCGCCGCGCCTTGCTCGAACGCATCGGCGGCTTCCGCACGAGCTATGACGGCGCCCAGGATTACGACCTGTTCCTGCGCGCCACGGAACGCGGCGAGCGTGTGTGCCATATCCCGAAGGTGCTGTATCACTGGCGCATGACACCGGGCTCGACGGCAACGGCGAGCAGCGCGAAGCCCCTGAGCTGGGATGCCGGCCGGCGCGCGCTGGCCGAATCGCTGGCGCGGCGCGGCATCGATGCCAGCGCCGAGGCAGGGCCATATCCGAACACGTATCGCGTGCGCCGGACCATCGCCGGCCAGCCGTTGGTCAGCATCCTGTTGCCGTTCCGCGACAAGCCGGAACTGCTTTCCACTTGTCTGCTCTCGCTTCTGGAAAAGACCGACTATCCGCATTTCGAGGTCGTCGGCATCGACAACGGCAGCGCCGAGCCTTCAACCCACGCGCTGATCCAGGATCTGGAACGTCGCGATTCGCGCATCCGCTTCGTGCGCTATGGACAGCCTTTCAACTATTCGGCGGTCAACAATTTCGGTGCGGAGCATGCGCACGGCGAACACCTGCTGCTGCTGAACAACGATACGGAGATCGTCTCGGCGGAATGGCTGCGGGCGATGCTCGAACACTCGCAGCGGCCCGAGGTCGGCGTCGTCGGGGCGCGGCTGCTGTACCCGGACGATCGCATCCAGCACGCCGGTGTGATTGTCGGCATCGGCGGCGTGGCCGGCCATGCGCATCTGCTGCAGCCTGCGCAGGAGCCCGGTTATTTCAGCCGCGCGCAGCTGCCGCAGAACCTGAGCGCGGTAACCTTTGCCTGCGCAATGACGCGGCGCGCCGTATGGCAACAGCTGGGCGGCCTGAACGAGCGCGACCTGAGCATCGCCTTCAACGATATCGACTACTGCCTGCGTGCGCGCGAAGCCGGTTACCTGGTCGTCTATACACCGTATGCAACGCTGTACCACCACGAATCAAAAACACGCGGCTACGAGGACAATCCGGAAAAGCAGGCGCGCTTCTTCCGCGAAACCCTGTACATGCAGAACCGGCACCGCATGACCCTGGAACGCGGCGATCCCTACTACAACCCGAACCTGCGCCTGGATACCCACGACTTCTCCGCCATTCCCGGATACGTCGACGCGCTGCCGCGCTGAGCGGCGCCGGACACGCCCGTGCCCATGCTCGCCATCCTGATCATCAACTACCGCACGGCGGCGGCGACCCGGGCCTGCCTGGATGCGTTGCTGCCGCTGGCACCGGCCGACTCGCGAATCTTCCTGCTCGACAATGGCTCGGGCGAAACGGAAGCATCGACACTGGCCGCCTACGCCGGCCGACATCCGGAAAAAGTATACTTCGACCCAAGCGAGGAAAATCTCGGCTTTGCCGCAGGCATGAATCGCCTGCTCGGCCGCGCGCTTGCCGAGCCTGGAATCCGGCAGGTGCTGCTGCTGAATAGCGATACGCTGCCGACGCCGGGTTGCGTCGCGTCGATGCAGGCGCAGATCGATCCGGCCACGCGCACCGACATGGTGGCGGCAAGACTGCTGAATCCGCAAAACGACGGCGTGGACAGCCTCGGCATCACCCTGTACCGGTCGACGCTCGCATCCAATCGCAAACGCGTGGAAGAAATCCTGCTCGGGCCCAGCGGCGGTTGCGCCTTGTTCACGCGCCGGCTGCTTGAGGATCTGCGCGCAAGCCACGGCGAATGGTTCGACGAGGACTTCTTCTGCTATGCCGAGGACACCGATCTGGTAGTGCGTGCGCGCTGGCTGGGCTATCGTCCGGCGTATGCGGCCGACGCGCTGGTATACCACGCCGGATCGCTATCCTCTGGCGGCGCGGACAACGATTTCGTGCTTTACCACGGCATCCGCAATTCGCTGTGGTGGCT
Organism: Rudaea sp.; assembly: GCA_031291055.1. Taxonomy (GTDB): domain Bacteria; phylum Pseudomonadota; class Gammaproteobacteria; order Xanthomonadales; family Rhodanobacteraceae; genus Rudaea. The sequence goes on from JARLJU010000333.1 coordinate 98,835, forward strand.
GGTGAAGGACGCGCCGGGCGGCTGGTTGCTGCGTTCGCTGCCGTGGTTTATTTTGCTGCATTGTGGAATCTGCCTGCGTCACCTGCGCCGTGGCCGCGTGCGCGTATTGTGGCGACTGTATCGCGACGCGCTCAGGGGCTTGCCGGCGATGCGGAAAAAACGCGCGGTCGTGCGCCACAGCCGGCGCATGCCGGTGGGCGAATTCTCGAATTGGGTCGAGCCGCACTTCTACGAACGCGACTACATGCGTCGCGCCTGGCGGGAATTATGGCGCGACAACGCGCCGCCGTGATCAGTGCCAACTGGCGAGAGTTTCAGTAACCAAAACGGTCCAGGAAGGGCTTCAGGAACCAGTTTATTTCCGCTTGTTCACTCGACGTCATCTCGTCTTGCCAGCGTCCAACGGATGCTGCGGGTGAAGCTGCTGTGATGTGCTCTTTGTGGATTGTCGCCTGTTCCACCATCCGCATGACATCTCCAGCGGAACCCGCGACGCCGATGAAAACCAGTATTTGCTGCAGCACTCCCGCAGGATCGCGCACGAGGTCCTCATAACGCACGAGGATTTTCTCGCCACGGTATCCGTCATGGTATTCGGCCAGTAGTTTCAGGTTTGCCGACATGCTGAACAACGACTCGCGGAAACTGCCTGCGTGTAGCTGATGAAAATCATAGATGCCGCGTCTTTGGTTGAATACGCGCATCGACAGCAGTACGTCGCGCGGATCGCGAAGCAGGAAGATCGGCCTGGTGTCGAACAAGTTGCGGACCAGATTCAATTCCAGCTTCAGGCCGATCTTTTCCACGATCACCCTGGCTGCTGGTCGCGCCGACAGCATCTTGTACAGATCGACGATCTTGTTGCGACACTGCCGCGCCGCGGCTTCGATAAACGGTCCAAGCCGGGCGGCGGCGATTCCCGGCTCAGCCTCGAATATTTTCAGCATCGCCAGAAGATTCTGATCCATGCCTTCGCTGTTTGGGCCGGGATGAGACTCATAAAATCTCGGTTGCATGCTGGAAAACCAGCCCTTCGCCAGATGCACACCCAAGCGTGTTTCGTAGGGATATTGGTCGACACCGGCAACGGCATCGCTGCGGTGCAGCAACGATGACAAAAAAGTCGTTCCGGATCTGGCCAAGGCCAATATCGGCGCAAAAATCACGTGGTCATGGCCTGCGTCCCTGCCGGAAACTGCGAGTGCGCCATCACCCAGGAATCGCAGGGTGATTTCGAAAAGGGTTGTGGATCGGCCATCCTCGGTGTCCAGGATGATTTTCAGCGGCTCGTCATCCCCGAAAAGCAAGGGCACGGCGTCGATGCGAAATCCTGTGATATGTCGTTTGCCCGGATACACGGTCTCGACATCCACACGCGGAAAGATTTTCGCTTCGGCAATGAGGCTGCCGCGCCAGGCCAGCCGGATATTCGCGATACGCCCGTCGGCGCAGACGACCCAGCCCTGTACCGGCAGGCAAAATCGCGGCGTGGCGAAGTCGTCGGCCACGGGCGAGTCCAGGTGCGACTCGACGCCGTTGATCCATGACCGGGTCTTGACCAGAGATTGGATTGTAAATGTATACAAGTATTTTCCGATCAAACAAGGGAACGCGTCTGGGCGTGCCGGGTAGCCTGGTACTCAGGCCAACGCCGCCGCGAGTTCCGCGCGCAGGTCCGCGACATCCTCGACGCCGACCGAAAGCCGGATCAGCCCGTCGCTGATGCCCAGCCGTTTGCGGTTTGCCGCTGGCACCGAAGCATGGGTCATGATCGCCGGATGCTCGATCAGGCTTTCCACACCGCCGAGCGATTCGGCCAGCGCAAAAAGATGGCAGCGTTCCAGCATCTTGCGCGCCTTGCGCAGGCCACCCTTGACGACGATGGAGATGATGCCGCCGGGTCCGTCCATCTGGCGTTTTGCCAGCGCATGCTGCGGATGCGATTTCAATCCCGGATAAATCACGCGTTCTACCGCCGGATGTTTTTCCAGCCACGCGGCCAGGACAAGCGCGCTCGCACAATGCGCGCGCATGCGCAGGTGCAGTGTCTTCAGTCCGCGCATGGCGAGGAAGGAATCGAATGGGCCGGCGACTGCCCCAACCGAGTTCTGCAGAAACCCGATCTGCTCGGCGAGTTCCCTGTCGCCCGCGACGACGATGCCGCCGACCATGTCGGAATGTCCGTTGAGGTACTTGGTCGCCGAGTGCAGGACCAGATGCGCGCCGTATTCAAGCGGACGCTGCAGCATCGGAGAACAAAAGGTGTTGTCGACGACCAGGATCAAACCGTGTTTGCGTGCAAACGCGCCGAGCCTGGCCAGATCGACGAGCTTGAGCATCGGATTGGTCGGCGTTTCGGCCCAGATCATGCGCGTATTCGGTTTCAGCGCCGCTTTCAGCGCCGCGGTGTCATTCAGATCCAGGAAGGTGAAATCCAGACCCGCGCTGCGCCGGCGCACGCGCTCGAACAACCGGAACGTGCCACCGTACAGATCATCCATCGCGATGACGTGACTGCCCGAATCGAGCAGGTCCAGCACGGTCGACGCGGCCGCAAGGCCCGAAGCGAACGCGAATCCGCCAGTGCCGCCTTCCAGATCCGCAACACAACGCTCGTACGCCATACGTGTCGGATTCTGCGTTCGGCTGTACTCGTAGCCCTTGTGCACGCCGGGACTTTGCTGCACGTAGGTCGATGTCGCGTAGATCGGCACCATGATGGCGCCGGTGGACGGATCGGGGCTTTGGCCGGCGTGGATTGCGCGCGTGCCAAGACCTGCCTTGCTGTCTGTTTTTTTCATGGCATTTTTCTTCGAGGAAGTCGGTTCGCTACTGTACGCGCCGGCGCAGATAGTTGAGCAGGTCGATGCGCGTGATCAGGCCGAGGAATCTGTCGCCATCGGTGACGATGGCCACGTGGCCGGCCTCGAAGACCGGCAGCAGCGCCTCGATCGATGACTTGACATCGAGCTTCTGCAGTTTGGTGACCATCGCGGTGGAAACCGGGTCGCGGAATTTCGTCTCGTCGCTGTAGACATGCAGCAGCACATCGGATTCGTCGACGATGCCCACGATCTGGTCGCCGTCCATCACCGGCAGCTGCGACACGTCGTACAGCTTCATGCGCTGGTAGGCCGTGGTCAGCGGCTCGGCAGGCCCGACCACGACGGTGTCGCGCTGCGAATACGGGCGCAGGATCAGGTCGCGCAGGTCGTCGCAGGATTCGCGCTCGAGAAAACCGTTGTCGAGCATCCAGTAGTCGTTGTACATCTTCGACAGGTATTTGTTGCCGGTGTCGCAGACGAACAGCAGCACGCGCTTGGGCGTCGTCTGTTCGCGGCAGTATTTCAGCGCGGCGGCAAGCAGGGTTCCGGTCGATGAGCCACCGAGGATGCCTTCCTTTTCCAGCAGTTCGCGGCCGGCGAGAAAACTTTCCTTGTCGCTGATCGCGTAGGCTTTCCTTACCCGCGAAAAATCGGAAATGTCCGGCAGAAAATCCTCACCGATGCCTTCGACCAGCCATGACGCCGACTTCGTCGACAAGGTGCCTTCGTTGATGTACTGGGTGAGGATGCTGCCCACCGGGTCGGCCAGCACCAGTTCCACGTTTGGCGCCGCAGCGGCGAAACAGCGCGAAAGGCCCGTCATGGTGCCCGACGAACCGCAGCCAAAGACGATCGCGTCGAGGTTCCCGTCCATCTGGCGCAGGATTTCCGGACCGGTGCCATCCTCGTGCGCGCGCGGATTGTCGGGGTTGCCGAACTGGTTAATGAAATACGCGCCCGGCGTGCTGCGCGCGATCTCGGCGGCCAGGTCCTGGTAATACTGCGGGTGTCCCTTGGCGACATCGGAACGCGTCAGCACGACCTCGGCGCCCATGGCCTTGAGATTGAAGATCTTCTCGCGGCTCATCTTGTCCGGCACGACCAGGATCAGCCGATAACCCTTCTGCTGCGCGACCAGGGCCAGACCGATGCCGGTATTGCCGGCGGTGCCCTCGACCAGGGTGTCGCCAGGCCTGATCCTGCCGGCGCGTTCGGCGCCCTCGATCATCGACAGGCCGATGCGGTCCTTGATCGACCCGCCCGGGTTGGCATTTTCCAATTTGAGGAAAAGTTCGCATTTTCCACAGTTCAAGCGCTGCGCCTTGACGATCGGCGTTTCGCCGATCAGCTCGAGTACGCTTTGGTGGATCGTCATGCGGCTACCCCGGCGTCCAGGCGCGGCCGGACGGCTGATTCATTGCTCAATGCAGGATTTTGTCTGTCCGTAGCGCGGCGGCCGCCGGACAATTCGAGCAGGAATGATACATCAAGGCCGCGCACCGTTGTCGCGGCAGCGGGCCGGTGCGCCTTCGGGTGAGGGCACCGGCGCCGATGGAATCAGTGCGTGGAGGTGCGATATCGCTCCCACAGGTGAATGAGCTTGTCCTTGGCGCGCAGTTTCTCTTTCTTCATGTTGTGCAGGGTGGTGTCATCCAGCGGCAGCACGCCCAGTTCCGCATCGCGAACCTTGCTGTCGAGTTCCTGGTGCCTCTGGTAAAGGCTGCGGAATTCAGAATCGCTCTTTATCAATACTTCGACGTCTTTCTGCTGGTTCTCGAACATCAGCCGACCTCCTCTTTGTCATGCAGGCGCGAGCACGCAGTCCGCCGCGGGCGGGCGCGGTTTCGCGAAAATCAAGTAAACAAAAGCGGGATGAGACGGACGAGCTGCTGCGGGCGACCGCTCGCGCTTCCCACCGGAAGGTGAGTCGGACGCTTGATTGTTCGCGGTGGCTGCAGTCATGAGCTCGGCATATCGCCGCGGGGCAACCGGAATGGTCTTCCGCGACGCTTCGACCCTACTCCTTTGACCCAACCTGCGCAACCGGATTTTCCCGCCTCGCACAAGTGCTTTAAACGGCGGGGAAATGCGCTGGGTTGCGCGTGTAAAAAAACAGTTATTGGGGTGCGCGATCTTCCAGGATGACATCGACCCGGCGGTTCCTGGCGCGGCCTTCCTCGGTTTCGTTGGCGGCCACCGGCTGGCTCTCGCCCAGGCCAACGCTGGTGATGCGATTGGCGGCCACGCCGGCGGCGATGAGCGCGTCCCGCACCGCGTCGGCGCGTCGCTGCGACAGCAGCTGGTTGGCCTTGGTATTGCCGCGGCTGTCGGTATGGCCCTCGATACGGATCGCCTTGGAACGGTCCTTGTTCACAAAGGCCACGAGTTTGCCGAGGCTGGTCTTGGCCTCGGGGCGCAAAGCGGCCTGTCCGGGCGCAAATGCAATGTCGTCGAGCGTCATCTGCATGCCCTCGGCGCCCTGGATGGCGTGCAGGTTCTGCAGGCGCGCGCGCAGATCCACCGCCGTGGCCTCGGCCAGCTGCGCCTCCTTGCGGGCCAGTTCCGATTCGCGCGCCTGGGCATCGGCCAGGCGCTGGGTCTGCGCCGCCTGCGCGCGCGCTGCGTCGGCGTCCTGCTGGGCCTGTTCGCCCTGGGTGCGTGCGGCATCGGCCTCGGCGCGCAGCCGGTCGGCCTCCTCGGCCTGTGCCAGGCTCTGGATGCGCTGCTTTTCGGCCTCCAGACGCGCCTGCTCGGCATCGCGGCGGCTGGCTTCCAGCAGGATGCGGTCGTGTTCGCGATCAAGTGCGTCGAGCCTGCGTTCCTGGTCGGCCGCCTGTGCCGCGGCGTAGGCGATGTCGACGCGGCGTTCGGCGATGTACAAGCGGTGCGCGCGTGCCTGCTTGCCACCGGAAGTATCCGCGAGCAAAGCCTGTACCGCCTGTTCGGCGCGCGCGCGTTCGGCGGGAGCCAGGGTCCCGAACATGGGATCGGCGGCCAGTCCGTCCAGGCTCGCGCGCAGGCGTTCGTAGTCCAGATCGTGTTTGGCGGCGTGCCCGGCAACTGCGGTAAACACCAGCATGAGGCTCAACGCGAATTGCAGTGCCCGGCTCATGGCTGGTTCCCTTCCGCCGGATTGCTGCCGCTCGACAAATCCTGGCGCAACTGCGCGTTCTCGCGCGTGCGCGCGTCGACTTTTTCGCGCGCCTTGCCCAGGCGCGACTTGACCGTGGCCAGTTCGCCATCGACCAGTGATTCCTGAACCAGCGCCTGCGCCTCGTCGTAGTCGCGCTTGTCCATCCGGGCACGGGCCTGGCTCAGGCGTTCTTCGGCGTTGCGCAGCTCCAGCGGCGCATAGGTGGCTGCGCCGGCATTGCGTGCGGCGTCCAGCCCGCGTGCGGCCTCTTCCAACCCAACCGTCGGCGGCCGGGTCGGCGTGCACCCTGCCGCCACGATCAGCATAGTGACGAATGCTCGATGGATTTTTCGCCGATTTGGTGTCATAACATCCGGGTCGCAAACAGGGGGGAACAACGGCACGCTATTGTGGAAAAGCCGGCCACACAAGGCAATGGCCGGCAGACGACAGCGTAACCGAAATTCCGATGACCGCGTCGTCGCTTGATGGCGGCGCTCGATCAGCAGCAGAGGCACGTATGGATATCGGCTATTTTCTCAAACTGATGACCGAGAAGGGCGCGTCAGACATGTTCCTGACCACGGGCGCCCCGGTCAATATCAAGGTCGAGGGCAAGCTTTATCCGCTGGGCAACACCGGCCTGCCGGGCGGCATGGTCAAGAAGATCGCTTATTCGCTGATGGACGAAGGCCAGGTGCCGCAGTTCGAACGCGCGCTGGAACTGAACCTGGCCATCGCGGTGAAGGACGCCGGTCGCTTCCGCATCAACGTGTTCAAGCAGCGCGGTGAAGTCGGCATGGTGATTCGCGCGATCAAGAGCGATATCCCGTCAGTCGAGCAACTGCGCCTGCCGGCGCTGTTCAAGGAACTGATCATGGATCCGCGCGGACTGATCCTGCTGGTCGGGGCCACCGGCTCCGGCAAGTCGACCACGCTGGCGTCGATGATCGATTACCGCAACCAGACGGTTTCCGGGCATATCCTCACCGTCGAAGACCCGATCGAATACCTGCACCGGCACAAGAAATCGGTGGTCAACCAGCGCGAAGTCGGCCTGGATACGCACAGCTATCACGAGGCGTTGAAGAACGCGATGCGCGAAGCTCCCGATGTCATCATGATCGGCGAGATCCGCGACGAGGAAACGATGGAGGCGGCGATCGCCTTCTCCGAGACCGGGCACCTGTGCCTGGCGACATTGCACTCCAACAACGCCGACCAGACCCTGGAACGCGTGCTCAACTTCTTCCCCGAATCGGCACACCGCAATATCCTCATGAACCTGGCCCTCAACCTGCGCGCCGTGATCGGCCAGCGCCTGGTGATCGGCAAGGATGGCCGCCGTCTGCCAGCGGTCGAAGTGCTGCTGAACACGCCACTGATCCGCGACATGATCCGCCGCGGCCAGATTCACGAAATCAAGGAAGCGATGGACCGCAGTCTGCAGGAAGGCATGCAGACCTTCGACCAGGCGCTGATGACCCTGTACAAGTCGGGCACGATCGAGCTGGAAGAAGCGCTCTCCAAGGCCGATTCGCGCGACGGTCTGGCGCTCAAGATCCGCCTGAGCGAAGGCGGCGACTCGCCGGTACACGATCCCTTCGACGCGGCGACGTTCTGAGCGGAGCCAAGGCTGGGGACCGGAGAAAGCCGACGCTTGCAGCGGCACCGGCTTTTCAGCCTTCAGCTCGCGGTCCTAGCTCTTCGGTGCATCCGGCTGATTCTCCGGCCGCGCCCGTTCGAAGGCTTCCAGCTTCATGCACTCGGCGTTGATGCGCCGGATCAGTGGAAATTCCTTCATGTCCACGGACCAGCGCAGCGCATTGTAGACCTGCGGCACCAGGCAGATGTCGGCCAGCGACGGCTCGTCGCCTTCGCAGAACACCCCGGTGGACGGATTGTCCGCGAGCAGCGATTCGACTGCGGCGAAACCCTCGCGCATCCAGTGCTGGCTCCAGCGGTCGCGTTCAACCTGCGGCGTGTTGAACTCGCGCTCCAGATACTGCATCACGCGCAGATTGTTCAATGGATGGATGTCGCAGGCGACGATTTGCGCCAGCGCGCGGACACGTGCGCGCTCACGTGCAGTAGTCGGCAGGATCTTGCGTTCGCCGTCGTAGGCTTCATCCAGATATTCGATGATGGCCATCGACTGGCGGATGATGCGTTCGCCGTCGACGAGCACCGGAATCATTTCCTGCGGATTGAGTTTGCGGAACGCCTCGGCGTGCTGCTGACCGCCCGCTTCAGTCAGGTGCACCGGCACGATGTCGTAGGCCAAACCCTTCAGATTGAGCGCAATGCGCACGCGGAATGCGGCGCTGGAGCGCCAATAGCTGTGAAGCTTGAGACTGTCGTTTGCCATGGCCCATCTTCCCCCCGCCCGCCTGCCGGCATGCGCAGCCTAGCTGCACTGGCGGGCAAAAATCAAAGCTTGGCGCCGATTCGCCGCTACGGAGCTGCCGGCGCCTGCTCGACAACCTGCTCGATTGCGCCGAAAACGCTGTGTCCGGAGCGATCGAGCATTTCGATGCGCACGCGGTCGCCGAATTTCAGGAAAGGCGTGCTCGCGTTCCCGTGCGCGATCACCTCGAGCACACGGCGTTCGGCCAGGCACGAGGCGCCGCGACGCTCGTCCTGGTTCGCGATCGTGCCGGAACCGACGATGGTACCCGCTGCCAACGGACGCGTCTTCGCAGCATGCGCGACCAGGTCGGCGAAACTGAATTGCATGTCCTCGCCGGCTTCCGGCGCTCCGAACCAGGCGCCGTTGATCTGCGTCGTCAGCGCCAGATGCACCTTCGCGTCCTTCCACGCCGCACCCAGTTCGTCCGGCGTCACGAATACCGGCGCGAGCGCCGAACGCGGCTTGGATTGCAGGAAGCCAAAGCCCTTGGCCAGCTCGTTCGGGATCAGGTTGCGCAAGGAAACGTCGTTGACCAGACCGATCAGCTGGATATGCGCGACGGCCTGCGCCGGCGTGACCGCCATCGGTACATCGTCGGTGACGACGACGATCTCGGCTTCCAGATCGATCCCGTAGTCTTCGCTGGAGACCAGCACCGGATCGCGCGGGCCGTAGAAACCGGCGCTGACCGCCTGGTACATGAGCGGATCCGTGTAGAAACTCGCCGGCACTTCGGCGCCGCGCGCGCGGCGCACGCGCTCGACATGCGGCAGGTACGCGCTGCCATCGACGAACTCGTAAGCGCGCGGCAGCGGCGCGGCAAGCACGGCTGGACCGAATGCAAAGACTTCTTCGCCGTTGATCGTTTCGGCGCGACTGGCGTGCAGAAGCTCGTACACGCGATGCAGGCGCGGAGCCGCCCGGCTCCAATCCTCGATCGCAGCCTGCAGCGTATGCGCGATGTCGCCGACACGCACGGCCTTGGCCAGATCGCGGCTGACGACGATCAGTGTTCCATCGCGGCCGCCGGCCTTGAGACTTGCAAGTTTCATACTGTATCTCTGGGAAATTCTAGTCGGAATACTAGTCGGATTTGCGCAGAACCGCGGTCAGATTCGGATCGAGCGGCAACCTGCCTGTGCCGTACAGCTTGGCGATCCTGCGTTCGATATGGTCGCAGCGCAACCGGCGCCAGCGATGCTTGAGCAGGCTCCACGGGTCGCGCCGCGCCGGTACACGCTGCGCGTTGTCCACGCGGACGACGTCGAAACCGGTGAGGCGCGCGAGTTGCCCAATACTGGATCTGGACAGCGCCGTGCAATGGGTGATGTCGCCGTGCTGGTGCACTCGCCCGAACGGGCTGTGGCCGTTCGGAAAGCGAGCCAGCAGCAGACCATGCCTTTCCAGCGCTGCGGCGATGTATTTCAGGTTCGCGATCAGGGTTGGCTTTTCCCAGTGCTCGAATACATCGAAGGCGACGATGACATCGAAGCGCGCGCCGCCGGCTGCCAGGGCGTCGAGTGCCGGCGGCAGGACGGCAAAACCTTTCTCGCGGGCGCGGGCAAGCATGGTTTCATCGATCTCGGTGCCCGCGACGATTGCTCCCTGCGCCTTCGCCCAGGCAAGAAAACCGCCATTGCCAAAGCCGATTTCCAGCAAGCGTTTGCCGGCGAGCGGAATGCCGCCGAATTCAGCGGCGAAACAGCGCGCGTCGCGGTCGCTGGTCGAAAAATCACCATCCCATTGCTTCCACTCCGCGTATCCGCCGTACAGATTCGCGCCATCCGCCACTGGTTTTTCCATAGCTGCAAATCCAGCGGTTATGCAACCGGAACGGTAAAGCGCTTGCGCAAACCCTGCCAGCATTCGTGGTAGTCGCATTGGAGCTGCGGCGACTCCAGTGCCTGCCGGGTCGGACGGATCACCGCGCGCGTCTCGAACATGAAAGCCATCGTATCGACGATGTGATCGGGTTTGCTCGTATCGGCCCTGCTTGCCTTCTCGAAACTCGCTGCGTCCGGGCCGTGCCCGCTCATGCAGTTGTGCAGACTGGCGCTGCCGGGCACGAAACCGCCGGCCTTGGCATCGTAGGCACCGTGTACGAGTCCCATGAACTCGCTGGCGATATTGCGGTGGAACCACGGCGGACGGAACGTGTCCTCGGCCACCAGCCAGCGCGGTGGAAAAATGACGAAATCCACATTTGCAACACCGGGCGTGTCGGAGGGCGAGGTCAGCACGGTGAAGATGGAAGGGTCGGGATGATCGTAGCTGATCGACCCGATCGTGTTGAAACGGCGCAGGTCGTATTTGTACGGTGCGTAATTGCCGTGCCAGCCGACAACATCCAGTGGCGAATGATCGATGGGCGCCGACCACAGCCGGCCCTGGAATTTGGCGACAAGTTCAAAATCGCCCCCGACATCTTCGTAGGCAGCGACAGGCGTCAGGAAATCGCGCACGTTAGCTAGACCGTTCGAGCCGATCGGACCGAGTTCCGGCAGGCGCAGCAGCGCGCCGAAATTCTCCGCGACGTAACCGCGCGACTCGCCATCGGCCAGCTCGACGCGGAAACGCACGCCGCGCGGTATCACGGCAACTTCCTGCGGCCCGACGTCGATGACGCCCAGCTCGGTCGCAATCTTCAGGCGGCCAAGCTGCGGCACGATCAGCAGTTCTCCGTCGGCATCGTAGAAAAACCTTTCCTGCATCGAACGGTTCGCGGCGTAGACGTGGATGCCGATTCCGCCCTGCGCCGCCGCCGAGCCATTTCCGGCCAGCGTCAGCAGGCCATCGACGAAATCGGTCGGCGTTTGCGGCAATGGCAACGGGTCCCAGCGCAACTGATTCGGCGGCGTCGGCACCGCGTCGAAATCATTGTGGAACTTTCCATTTTGCAACAATTTAAAAGGCTGATGCATCGCCGCCGGACGGATACGGTACAGCCAGCTGCGCCGGTTGGCATGCCGCGGCGCCGTGAACGCCGTGCCGGAGAGCTGCTCGGCATACAGGCCATGCGCGACCTGTTGCGGCGAATTGCGCCCGACGGGCAATGTGCCGGGAACGGCTTCGGTGGCGAATTCGTTGGCGAAACCGGAGAGGTAACCGTGCGACTGTTCCCGGCTCTCGGCTTCAATGGCAGGCTGTTTATGGATCATGACAATACCGTTCGCGCTGAGCATATCTTGCCGGGTCACAACACCCCGCGCCGCATCTGTTCGCGCTCGATCGATTCGAACAGAGCCTGGAAGTTGCCTTCGCCGAAACCCAGGTTGCCCTTGCGCTGGATGATTTCGAAGAAAATCGGGCCGATCGCGTTCTGGGTGAATATCTGCAGCAGCAGTTTCTTCTTGGTCTCCGCGTCGGCGTCGATCAGGATCTTGTTCGCGCGCATGCGCTCCACGTCTTCGCCATGGTTGGGAATGCGCGCGTCGATCACGTCGTAGTAGGCCTTCGGCGTATCGAGGAATTCGACGCCTGCCTTTCGCATCGCCTCGATCGTTGCGTAGATGTCGTCGGTGAAACAAGCGATGTGCTGGATACCCTCGCCATGGTATTCATCGAGGTACTCGTTGATCTGGCTCTTCGGATCGGACGACTCGTTGAGCGGAATGCGCACCATGCCGTCCGGCGCCGTCATCGCCTTGGAAACCAGGCCCGTCTTGGCGCCCTTGATGTCGAAATAGCGGATCTCGCGGAAATTGAACAAGCGTTCGTAGTAATCGGACCACTTGGCCATGTTGCCGAAGTATAAATTGTGCGTCAGGTGATCGATGAAGGTCAGGCCAAAGCCTTCCGGATTGCGTTCGACATCCGGCAGCCAAGCGTAGTCGGCATCGTAGACGCTGCCCTTGTCGCCGTAACGGTCGACCAGATACAGCATGCAGTCGCCAATGCCCTTGATCGCCGGTGCGGCGACGGCCTTGCTCGCTTCCTTTTCGGCGATTGCTTCGCCGCCATTCTTCAGCGCCTGTTCGCGCGCCCACCCGGCAGGTTTGCTGACGCGGATGCCAAAGCCACACGCGGACGGGCCATGCTTGGCGGCGAAGTCTGCGGCGAACGAATCCGGTTCCTCATTGACGACGAAATCGCATTCGCCCTGGCGGTATAGCGTGATCGCCCGTGTCTTGTGCCGCGCCACCGCGGCAAAACCCAGCTTTCCGAACAGTTCATGCAGCAGCGCCGGATTCGGCGCAGCGAATTCGACGAACTGAAAGCCGTCGACACCCATCGGATTGTCGAATTGCACCGGCTGCATGCCGATATTGGGTTGCGCGCTCATTAGGGCACCTCCGGGACTCGTTGCGGATCGCACGGATAGTATTTATAGTTTCATATGAAACCATTTGCAAGGCCCGCTGCAGCATGTCCGATCACGCCCCACTCGAACTCGAGCGTTTCCTGCCCTACCGCCTGTCGATCCTTTCAAATACGGTCAGCCAGGCAATCGCGCGCGAATATCAGCAGCGTTTCGACCTGTCAGTCACCGAATGGCGGGTCATGGCAGTTCTGGCGCGCTTCGACGCGCTATCGGCGCGCGAAGTGGCCGAGCGCACGGCGATGGACAAGGTGGCCGTGAGCCGTGCACTGGCGCGCTTGGTGGCGTCGGCTCGCGTAATCCGGCGTATCCATGCCGGCGACAAACGACGTTCGGTGCTGCGTCTGTCGGCCGCCGGCTGGAAAATACACGACGCCGTGGCCCCGCTGGCGCGCGCGCAGGAACGCCAATTGCTGGCCCGGCTCAGCGCCGAGGAACAAAACTGGCTCAACCGGATCCTGACCAAACTGACGCCGGCATAAGACCTTAGCCCGTGCCGATCACGGTACGCACTTCGAGCAGTTCCGGAAAAAACGTCAGTTCCAGCGCCTTCTGCAGGAAAGACACGCCAGAAGACCCGCCGGTGCCGCGCTTGTGGCCGATGATGCGCTCGACGGTTTTCATGTGACGGAAACGCCAGAGCTGGAAACTTTCCTCGACGTCGACAAGTTGCTCGCACAAGTGATAGTCGGCCCAGAACTGGTCCGGATGCTCGTAGATATTTCGCAGCATCGGGATCAGCTCGGGCGTGTTCCGGTGCGGCACGGACCAGTCGCGTTCGATGCACGTCGCGGGAACCGCATGACCTTTGCGCGCCAGATGCTGCAGGAATTCGTCATACAGGCTCGGCGCATTCAAGGCATCGCGCAACAACTGCTGTTGCGCCGGCTCGTGACCGAACACGGCGACCATGTCCGCGTTCTTGTTGCCGAGCAGGAATTCCACCAGCCGGTATTGCAGCGACTGGAATCCGGATGCCGGTCCGAGCACGTGGCGAAATTCCATGTACTCGCTCGGCGTCAGCGTTTCCAGCACCGCCCATTGCTCGAACAGCAGGCGCTGGATCTGTTTTACCCGCGCCAGAATCTTCAGGCAGGGATTGAGGTCGTCGCGCTGCAGATGCGCAACGGCCGCCTTCAGCTCGTGCACAATGAGCTTGAGCCACAATTCCGAGGTCTGATGCTGGATGATGAACAGCATCTCGTCGTGGTGCTGCGGATTCGACAGCGGCTTTTGCGCCGACAGCAATTGATCCAGCCGCAGATAGCCGCCGTAGGTCAGGCGGTCGCGCAGGTCAAGCTCGATGCCCTGCTCGAGGGCACGCCGGTTTTCGCTCGCGGACATGGACAAGCTGCGATAATGGGGGCACACAGTGTAGCGGCTGGACCGGCGTCCTGCGATGCCGATACGCGCTGCCTGGCGGTCCAGCCCGAAAACGCCGTTCGCCTGAGCGTAGGCGCGCAGCGCGAACGGGAACGTTAAATTTCAGTCCGTGCCATCGACTTGCTGCGCGGCGCCTTGCCAATCGCGTCGGCGCTTGTTATCTAAGCCCTCCCCGCAGCCGCGGGAACTTGAAGCGGACAAGACTTCTGCGAAGAAGTTGCCGTCCGCGCCGTCATCCGGAGAACCCCGTGTCCGTCGTCGCCACCTTTGAAATCGAATACCTGCAATACCTGGACGCGGACGGCAAGCTCGCGCGCAGCGATCTGCCGGAATTCGCCAAGGATGCAAAGCAGCTGGTCGAGCTGTACAAGCAGATGAGTTTCGTGCGCGTGTTCGACGGCAAGGCCATCGCCTTGCAGCGCACCGGCAAGCTTGGCACCTACGCTTCCTGCCTCGGCATGGAAGCCGCGCACGTCGCGATCGGCACGGCCATGCAGGAAGACGATGTCTTCGCGCCCATGTATCGCGAATACGGCGCGCAGTTCGCACGCGGGGTAAAGCCGCGCGAAGTGCTGATGTACTGGGGCGGCGACGAACGCGGCAACGATTTTTCCGGCCCCGTGCACGATTTCGCCTGGTCCGTGCCGATCGCCACGCAATGCCTGCATGCAGCCGGCGCGGCGCTTGCATTCAAGATCCGCAAGGAGCCACGCGTGGCCGTCAGCGTGGTCGGCGACGGCGGCACGTCGAAGGGCGATTTCTACGGTGCGATCAACGTTGCCGGCGCGATGACCCTGCCCCTGGTCACGGTGATCATCAACAACCAGTGGGCGATCTCGGTGCCGCGCAAGGCGCAGACCGGCGCCAAGACCCTGGCGCAGAAAGGCATCGCCGCCGGCATCGAGAGTATACAAGTGGACGGCAACGACATCATCGCGATGCGTGCGGCAATGGATCATGCGCTCAAGCGCGCGCGCCACGGCCACGGCGCCAGCCTGATCGAAGCCGTCACCTATCGCCTGTCCGATCACACCACGGCTGACGACGCTCGCCGCTACCGGCCCGACGCCGAGGTCAAGGATGCCTGGGTGCGCGAGCCGCTCAAGCGCATCAAGGCGTACCTGGCCGCGCAGAAAGTCTGGAGCGAAAAGGACGAGGAGGCATGGAAGGAAGATTGCGGCAAGCGCGTCGATACCGAAGTCAATGCCTATCTCGAAACAAAATCCCAGCCGCTGACCGCGATGTTCGACTTCGTTTACGCCGAACTGCCGACAGATCTGGCCCAGCAGCGCGCGCAGGCAATCGTGCTCGACGCACGCAAGGAATAACGGTGGCCATGGCGCGAATCACCCTGATCGAAGGCGTCACCCGGGGCGAGCCGGGTCTTGACGCGCGATGCGTTGAATCGCATCGCGCGCCGGCGAGCGACCGCGCAAGGATGCGCGGGCCGGGAAGCGCACCATGGATGGCTCGCCCTCAGGAAACCCTGGAGAGCCGTTGATGCCGCAGATTACTCTTATTGAAGGTGTGACCATGGCCTTGGCTCATGAGATGAGCAAGGACCCTTCTGTCGTCGTGCTCGGCGAGGATGTCGGGGTCAACGGCGGCGTGTTCCGCGCCACCGCGGGCCTGCAGGAAAAATTCGGCGCGGCACGCGTCATCGACACGCCGCTGGACGAGACCACGATCGCCGGCCTCACGGTCGGCCTCGCCGCACAGGGCATGAAGCCCGTCGCCGAGGCGCAGTTCGAGGGCTTCATCTACCCGATGATGGAGCATATCGCCTGTCACGCCGCGCGCATGCGCACGCGCACACGCGGTCGCCTGAGCTGCCCGGCGGTGTTCCGCGCGCCGTGGGGCGGCGGCATCCGCGCACCGGAACATCATTCCGAGGCGAATGAACATTTGTTCACAAATATACCCGGCCTGCGCGTGGTGCTACCGTCCTCGCCCGGGCGCGCCTATGGCCTGCTGCTTGCCGCGATCCGCGACCCGGACCCGGTGATCTTCTACGAGCCCAAGCGCATCTATCGCCAGTACAAGGAAGAAGTTCCGGATGACGGCGAGGCACTGCCGCTGGATGTCTGTTTCGTGCTGCGCGACGGCGCGGACGTAACTCTGGTCACCTGGGGGGCGCAGGTCAAGGAATCGCTGGAAGCCGCCGACGCACTGGCGAAGGAAGGCATCAGCGCCGAGGTGATCGACGTGGCCACGCTCAAGCCGCTGGATTTCGACACCATCCACGAATCGGCGCGCAAGACCGGGCGCTGCGTGATCGTGCACGAGGCACCGCGCACGGCAGGATTCGGTGGCGAGATCGCCGCACGCCTGGCCGAGCATGCGATGTACGACCTCGTCGCGCCGGTCGAACGGGTCACCGGCTACGATACGCACATCCCGCTGTTCCGCCTGGAGATGAAATATCTGCCGAGCGTGGAACGGATTGTGGCGGCGGCGAAAAGGACAATGGCGGCAAGTTAAAAAACAACCCGTTCGCCCTGAGCTATCGAAGGGCGCTTACGATGACGCACATCGAGATCACTATGGCTGACACAAAAACATTTTTCCTCCCCGACCTCGGCGAAGGCCTGCCGGATGCAACGATCGTCGAATGGCTGGTCAAGGAAGGCGACGTCGTAAAACTCGACGCGCCGCTGGTATCGATGGAAACCGCGAAGGCGGTCGTCGAAGTGCCGGCGCCGTATTCCGGAAAAGTCGCAAAACTGTACGGCAAGAACGGCGACGTTATCGACACCGGCGCCGCCCTGATCGACGTCGAGATCGATCCGAAGCTGCCGCAACGTGCGGACGCGGAAGCGACCGGGCACCACCATGCGCCGACGCCGAAGGCGCCGTCGACGCCGGCAGCCGCAGCTCCGGCGAAACCCGCCGAGTCGGCCACGCGCGCCGACGCCGGCACCGTGGTCGGTGCAATGGAAGCCAGCGATCTCGTGGTCAGCGAGCAGGCCGTCGCCGTCGGTGGAGTAAAAGCCGTACCGGCCGTGCGCGCATTGGCGAAGAAGCTAGGAGTGGATTTGTCCAGAGTTATACCCACCGGCGCCGGCGGCGTGGCGACGCCGCAGGACGTCAAGAATGCGGCAACTGCCGGAACCGCACGCATTTCTGCACCTCTCCCGCCGGCAGAGGTCGGCGCGCGCAGCGCGACGGGTGAGGCTCGGGACGCGCCCCAGCGTCAGGCGCCTTCGCCTGCACCCTCATCCTCCGCTGCGGGGCACCTTCTCCCGACGGGAGAAGGGAGAACGGCTCTCTCTGCCTCCGGCCAACCCATGCGCACCTCGCCGCCGACGCAGGCAACCACGTATGGTCAACCCGAGCAACTCAAAGGCGTGCGCCGCAACATGGCACGGGTCATGGCCGACGCGCACGCCAACGTGGTGCCGACGACTCTTGTCGACGACGCCGACCTGCATGCCTGGATCGGCAAACAGGACATCACGGTCCGCGTGATCCGCGCCATCGTCGCTGCGTGCAAGGCGGTGCCGGCGCTCAATGCCTGGTTCGACGGCAAGAATCTGACCCGCACCCTGCATCCGCATGTGGATATCGGCATCGCCGTGGATACCGAAGATGGTCTGTTCGTGCCGGCGCTGCGCAATGCCGATGTGCTCGATGCGAACGGCATACGCGCCGCAATCAAGCGCCTGCGAGCGCAGACCGAAGACCGCTCGATTCCTGCCTCGGAACTGTCCGGCTACACGATCAGCCTGTCCAACTTCGGCATGTTTGCCGGCCGCTATGCGACGCCGGTCGTCGTGCCGCCATGCGTTGCCATCGTCGGCGCAGGCAAGCTCAGCCACGATGTCGTCGCCGTGATCGGTGCCATCGAAGTCCACCGGCGCATGCCGATCAGCCTGACCTTCGATCATCGTGCAGCCACCGGCGGCGAGGCCGCGCGTTTCCTCAAGGCATTGCTCGACGATCTGGCGATGCCGCAATAGACGAGGGCTGAGGCAAGAATATGCTGGAGGCGACGTGCACAAGTCGGGAGTGAGCGCTTTCGTGCTCGATTGCAAGAGCGACGATCTCGCGCAGGCCGCGGAATTCTGGAGCAAGGCGCTCGGGCGTCCCGTCGCCAGCGCCGACCAGGATGGCGACGGCAAGTACGCCGAGTTGAAAACCGGCGCGAACGAGCCGTTCATTCTGCTGCAGCGCGTGGATCATGAGCCACGCATCCATCTGGACATCGAGACCGACGACCTCGACGCAGAAGTGGCGCGG
The DNA here is from genome assembly GCA_031291055.1 of Rudaea sp. Classification (GTDB taxonomy): domain Bacteria; phylum Pseudomonadota; class Gammaproteobacteria; order Xanthomonadales; family Rhodanobacteraceae; genus Rudaea. The sequence goes on from JARLJU010000333.1 coordinate 117,143, forward strand.
CTGGAAGCGCTCGGCGCCACACGCATCGCCTTCGTCAAACGCTGGTGGGTGATGCAGGCGCCGACCGGCCATCGTTTCTGCGTCGTGCGCAAGCAGCGCGACGAATTTGGTGCGCATGTAAATCAGTGGGACTGAACTGACGTCGCCAACCGCGCGGGAGTAAACTCCGAGCCCATTGCCCGCATCGCAAGAAAGCACCATCAACCTGCCGGAGAACATGCATGCGCGCGAACGTTCTTTTCGCCATCGTGATTGCATTTTCAGCCAGCGCTGCACGCACGGCCGGCGCCACCGAGGTGATGATCCTCGGCACCTACCACATGGCCAATCCAGGCCTGGACCTGCACAACGTCAAGTCGGACGACGTCCTGCTGCCCAAGCGTCAGCGCGAACTGGAAGCCATCGCCGGATCACTGGCGACATTCAAGCCCACGCTGGTTGCGGTCGAGTCGCCGGCAAAAAGCGGCGCAGCGGCAAAAGTGGAAAAATATCACGAGTATACCGAGGGCAAACTCGCCGACTCGCGCAACGAGGTCGTGCAGGTCGGATTCCGCCTCGCCAGGCAGATGAATCTGCCCGAAGTCTGGGGCATCGACGTGCAGAGCGACTTTCCGTACGACGCGGTGAAGAGGTTCGCCGAAAGCCACGGCCCGGCGCTGCAGGACCGGCTCGATGCGCTGGATGCAAGCGTCGAACGCATGCTCGATGGACTCAACCGCGTGCTCAAGGCCGGCTCGATCGGCGATGGCCTGCGCTACATGAACGACCCGCAACGGATCGCCGAAGGCAACGAGTTCTACCGCAGCATGTTGCTGTTCGGCGCCGGCATCGAACAACCGGGCGCCGCCTTGCTCGATGCCTGGCAGGCGCGCAACAACGCGATCTGCGCGCGCCTGATCCAGCTTGCCAGACCGGCCGACCGCGTCGTCGTCGTGTACGGCGCCGGACATTCCTACCTGCTGCGCCAGTGCGTACGCGAGATGCCGGGGTTCAAGCTGGTTGAGGCGAATGATTATTTGCCGCAATAGAGTTGGCTAACGTACGCGAGTATTGCCTAACTGGCAGCAGTCACGGCGTTCATTGCCAACTGCGCCGCGTCTCGGGCGGTCTTCGGATCGGCGAATCCGCTTTTTGTGACGACAACGTTTTTCTTCGCGTCCAACACTTTAAAAGCGAACGCCTTGTCTTCGTCGCGAAATACCACGAACTGCAGTGACGGCTCGTCTGGTTGCTGTTCGGCGCTTTTCGGAATTTTCTTTACGAAGCCACGCAAATTGCGCAGTCCGACTGCTTCGCGCAATTGCGCAATGCGCTTTTGCGCGAGTTCGCGAGCGCGTTTTGCGCCAGCTTGTAGTATTTCCTCGATCTTCTCCGCGTTGGAAATCAGCTGCTCGTACTCGTCGCGGTATTTGCCGATAGAATGATTGATCGATTCAATCGCATGCTTCTTTAGCGTACCCCAGCCTGCCTGCGACGGGTTACTTCGATGAAATGCCGTTGCAACCTCCTCGTGAACATTGTCTGCGAATGCGCCGATGAGCTGGTACAGCGCCGAGCCCTGTGCGTCCTCCGCACTTCCAGGCCGCGACGAATCAGTCACCATTTCCATGATCGCCTTATTTAGCGCCTTCTCGCCGCCAGCGAACAGCGGAATCGTATTGTTGTAGCTCTTCGACATCTTGCGTCCGTCGAGCCCCGGCAGCGTCGCCACGTTGTCCTCGATCGCCGCTTCGGGCAACGTGAAATATTCGCCGCCGTAGATGTGATTGAAACGCTGGCCGATATCCCGCGCCATCTCGATATGCTGCACCTGGTCGCGCCCGACCGGGACCTTGTTCGCGTTGAACAGCAAAATATCTGCCGCCATCAGCACCGGATACATGTACAGGCCGGCGTTGATGCCGGCGTCGGGGTCTTCGCCCGCAGCACGATTCGCATCCGTCGCCGCCTTGTAGGCGTGTGCGCGGTTGAGCAGGCCCTTGGCGGTGACGCAGGTCAAAAGCCAGGTCAGTTCCGGGATTTCCGGGATATCGGACTGCCGGTAAAAATATACTTTTTCCGGATCGAGCCCGCAGGCCAGCCAGCTCGCGGCAATCTCCAGCGTCGACTGCTGGATGCGCGCGGGGTCGTCGCACTTGATCAGCGCATGATAGTCGGCCAGGAAGAAGAACGATTCGGCGTCCGGATTCCGGCTGGCGGCAATCGCCGGACGGATTGCGCCGACGTAATTGCCGAGGTGCGGCGTACCGGTGGTGGTGATGCCAGTGAGGATGCGGGTTTTTGCCATGGTCTTCTCGTGAATCTCAAATGCCATTGAACAGGAAATCCAGCGCGCGCAGGATAGCCTCACGTTGCGTTTCCAGGTTGATTTCGTGCTTGCGCAGGATATCCAGCGGCACAGCCGCAATCTGCTGGGTCAGCATGACAACGCGTGCTGCGCCGATTTCGAACTCCGGATTGAGCATCGTGGCAGACGGACCCTTGATCGCATTCGCGCGTGCCAGCGGCGCCACGACACGCGTCGGCAGCTCACTCAGCAACTCCGACTGCAAGACCAGCAGAAATGGAATGTGCTTCGCCGCTGCCGCATTCGGATTGCGGAAAACATCGAATCGATGCGTCACCATGTGCGGTACTCGTCACTCCAGATCCCGTGCTCTTCAAAGAACCGGTTGTACGCCTGGATCGCTTCGCGGTTGTCTTTCAACCATTGTTCGGCGCGATGCCTGCGCACCACCTCTGCAAGGTGCGTTTCGAATTCCTGCGACAGATTGATATTCAGCGCGCGCGCTTGTTCAAGCAGATCGCTGCGGATCGTGACATTCGTCGGCTTCTTCAGGGTATTGGCAGCCTTTGTCATAGCACACCTCAGATGCGCATAACATGTGCGCATATCATACGCCTGTTGAATCGCCGGCGGCAAAAAGCGTCCAGCTTTGACCCCGGCGGAAGTTCTCCTCCGTTCCATCGTCCACCTGCCAACGAAGGAGTACCCATGAAATCCCTGCTTGCTGTCCTGGTTGCTGCTGCTTTTTCCTGCTCGTCCGCGGCACATGCCACGAATCTGGTCGATGTCGGCGTGATCGACCGCGATACCGGCAGCACGCTGCCGACGCATATGCACGACGGCAAACTCTATGTCGCCGGCGCGCCTGGTCACCGTTACGCCGTGCGCATCGTCAACCGCACCGGCGCGCGCGTGATGACCGTGCTGTCGGTCGACGGCGTCAACGCCATCAGCGGCCAGACCGCCGATACCGGTCAATCCGGCTATGTGCTCGATCCGTATCAGAGTACCGAAGTCGATGGCTGGCGCAAGAACATGTCGGAAATCGCGCAGTTCAATTTCACTGCACTGGAAAACAGTTACGCCGCGCGCACCGGGCGCCCCGACAACGTTGGCGTGATCGGCGTTGCAGTATTCCGCGAGAAGCAGCCGCCGTTCTGGCGCCGCCAGCGCGACGAGTAAATTGCCGAGCGCGCAGCGCCGGCCCAGCCACCCGTTGCCGCCGATGCTGCCGCATCACCACCACCGGGCACGGCTGCGGGCAGCACGGCGCAGGCGGCCAAGTCCGCCAGCGCGCCGGCCAGCGAAGCGCGCGCCTACAACGGTCTGGCCGCTGCACCTCCGGCGCCGAAGCCCGAGGAATCGCTGGGCACCGGCCATGGTGCGCGCGAGTCGTCCTACGCCAGCTACACCAGCTTCGAGCGCGAGAGTTCAAGTCCGAACGAAGTCGTGTCGGTCTGGTACGACAGTTACCGCAACCTGGTCGCGCGCGGCGTGATTCCGGTGCCGCGCCCGGTTGCCGTCGAGCCGCAGCCGTTTCCGAACCAGTTCGTGCCCGATCCGGCGTGATCCACGTCCCGCGCACAAGGCATCGCCAAATCGATGCTTTGTGCGCCAAATCACGCGCGCCCAAGCCAGTCCGGGACTAGAATTGCACCCAGTTGGAGGTGTCCTTCATGTTCCCGAAACCTGCTCTACGCGCTATTTCACTGATCGTTTTATGCGCCTTGTCCAGCACGACGGCGGCCAGCGACCTGGCTCTGACTCGGACCACGCGGGCGCAATTGGCCAAGCTGCAGCCCGGCGGCACGCTGACGATCAAGGCATTCCCGGCAGGCCCCGGCGAAAACGCGACGCTAGCCTTCCACCGGGTAGACATCTATTCCGGCGATGCACACGTCTATATCGCGGGCGCAGATGGCAGTCGGACCGAACTGCCGAAAAGCAACCGGATTTTCCTGCGCGGATATTCCAGCGACGGCAGTGTCCGCGTTGCCTTGTCGTTGAATCAGGATCTGAGCATCGCGGAAGGCAACGGCATCGGCGCCCGGGGTTCGTTCGTACTGAGAACCGACGCGACGCGGACCTCGCTGCACGCAATGACGCTCGAATCGGCCATTCCTGCCGGCACCAAGCTCGATTTTCAATGCGGCAACGAGCTTGAAAACATGGACACGAGCTCCGGCAGCGTCGCACAAAAGTTGGGAATCGCCACTGCGGGAATACCCGTCGGGAGCGTGAGCTCTTCGCGCTTTGCCTTGGTCGCGGTCGATACCGACAGCCTGTTCATGTCCAAACTGTTCGGCAACAACACCATCTCGGCGACCAACTGGATCGCGAGCGTGTTCAACACGATGAACACCATGTACGAGGCTGACCTGAATATGCAATTGCTGCAGGGCACGACGATCCTGCGCACCAGTTCGGCGTCGGACCCGTACACCGGCGCGACGGATGTCCCAGCCGATGGCAACGACCTCAACATCTTCGGCAGCTACTGGAAGACCAATGAAGCCGGCGTCCCGCGCACCTTCGCAACCTTGCTGTCGGGACGCGGGCCGTGTTCCGGCAACGGTTGCAGCGCGTCCGGGATCGCCTGGATCAACCAATATTGCCAGGACGGTTTCAGCAGCGGCGCGAATACCGTCGGCAGCTACAACGTCGTGCAGGTGTTTTCCAGCTTGAGTATCGATCCGAACGGGAACATCGCCGCACGTCTGATGGGTCACGAGCTGGGCCACAACTTCGGCGCGTATCACACGCATTGCACGAACGCGGGCACGGGCGTCGCGCCGACGGGCACAAACACGATCGACCAGTGCATCAGCGGCGAAGTGGACGGCGGCACGGCCTGCTACAGCGGCGCCACGAGCTGCCCCCAGGATGGTGGAGTCTCCGCTGCCGGCACCATCATGAGCTACTGCAACATCAAGGGCTGCCCCGCGCCGGGTAGCCAGAACGCATTGCAGTTCCACCCGGTACAGATCACCGTGCTTGGCGGCTACATCAATCAGCAATCGACCTGCTTGAACGCCAGCGATGAGATCTTCGCAAACGGTTTCGACAGTTGAACCGCGACCGCGCTGCGCGCGCACCGCCTGCCATATTCCCTGACCCGACGGGGACGACCTTGATGCGCCGCTAGCGCATCAAGGTCGATTTGCCGAACAGGCTTTCAACCAGATCGACGGCGACCCTGGCTGTCTGGTTGCGGTTGTCCAGCGCCGGATTGAGTTCCATGATGTCAAGCGAACCCATGCGTCCGGTGTCGGCGATCATCTCCATGACCAGTTGCGCCTCGCGGTAATTCGGGCCGCCGGGTATTGTCGTGCCGACGCCGGGCGCGATGTCCGGATCGAGAAAATCCACGTCGAAGCTCACATGCAGGTGGGTGTCGTCGTCGACGCCATTCAACGCTTCTTCCATCGCACGCTTCATGCCGATTTCGTCGATGTAGCGCATGTCGAAGATGCTGAGGCCGACGTCGTGCACCAGGCGCTTTTCGCCGGCGTCGACCGAACGGATGCCGATCTGGCGGATGCACGTGGCATCGACGGCAGGTGCACTGCCGCCGAGTTCGGTCAGCTCACGCGGGCCCTGACCGCACAGACAGGCGACGGGCATGCCGTGGATGTTTCCGGAAGGCGTGATCGTGGACGTATTGAAATCAGCGTGCGCATCGAGCCAGAGAATGCGCAGCTTCATGCCCTGCGCACGGCAATGCGCGGCGACCGCGGTTATCGAACCGATCGCCAGGCAATGATCGCCGCCAAGCAGGATCGGCACCCGCCGAATGTTCAGCTCGGCGGCCACCGCACGCATGACCTCGCGATTCCATTCGATCACCTGGTTGAGGTGACGATAACCCGCGCTCGGCGGCAGCCACGGATTGAGCGGGCCGAACAGATTGCCGCGGTCGACGATGTCGAGTCCGCGCGCGTGCAGCGCTTCGGCGATGCCGGCAACGCGCAGCGCCTCAGGACCCATCGACGCGCCGCGATCGCCGGCGCCGATATCGGTCGGCGCACCGATGAGGGATACAGGCGGAAAATGTCGCATGGTGTCAAATGCAATCCGGAAGTGGGAAACGGAACCGGGCACGACATCCCGTGCCGGCCGGGGTCGCAGCATAGCCGCTGCGGTGGAACACGGCCAGCATGGCGCTGCCCGCAAATGCACACAGCCAGGCGCTACAATTGCGATTCCCATCTGTCCGGACCTGAACGCCGGACTCTCAACAACTGCGAGGAGAACGCGATGAGCGGCTTGGTCGATACGGTGATGGCGAATCTCGGCAGCGATCAGATTGCGGCCATCGCGGCGAAGCTGGGCACCGACCCGGCGCAGGCGCGCAACGCGATCGAACACGCGTTGCCCTTGATTGTCGGCGGCGCGGCGCAGAGCGCGAGTACGCCGCAGGGCGCCGATGCCTTGAACAACGCGCTCAGCGCCCACGCCGGCAGCGATGTCTCCAGCGTGCTCAGCAGCGTGCTTGGCGGCGGCGGTTCGGGCATCAGCAGCGCGATCCTAGGTCACATCTTCGGTGGCAACCAGAATGCGGCGAACCAAGGTTTGGGACAAGTCACTGGCCTGGGTCAGCAGAACGCCGGTCAGCTCATGGCGATCCTTGCGCCCGTTGTGATGAGCGCGCTCGCCAATCATGCGCAAGGCCAGGGACTCAACGCCGGTGGGCTAGGCGGAATGCTCGCCCAGGAAAGCCAGCAGATCCAGCAACAGGGCGGTACGGCGGGCGGACTGCTCAGCGCGGTGCTGGGCCACAGTGGCGGCAATCTGGATCTATCCAGCCTGATCCAGGGTGCCGGCGGACTGCTCGGCGCGTTCACCCGCCGCTGAAAGCGCGGCGCGGTGATTTTCGTGATTCAGTCGACGCTTGCGAGCGTGCTGAGAAGTGTACATTGCCGCGCCGCGGCGATTGCGCCGCGTTTCATTACAGGGGAATGCCCGTGAGGCAATGGCTGTCGTTGTGCCTGGCGTCTATGATCACCTTCGTCGCGCTCACACCCGCAGCACAAGCGGCCACGTCCATCGTCAATGTCGGTGGCGCCAACCTGTCGTTCTCGCCGCAGACGATCACGATCAACGTCGGCGATTCGGTCACCTTCATCAACAAGGGCGGCTTCCACAATGCGGTGGCCGACGATGGTTCGTTCCGCTGCGCGCGCGGTTGCGACGGCGACGGCATGGGCGGCAACGGCAACGCCAGCACCTCGAACTGGATTGCCAGCGTCACCTTCGCCAAGCCCGGTACCGTGGGCTACTACTGCGAGATTCACGGCCAGCCCGGCGCGGGCATGTACGGCACGATCAATGTGCTGGGGACCGCTCCGCCGCCACCTCCGCCGCCATCAACCAGCGCCGTGCCGGGTGGCAATGCCGCGCTTTACCTTCTGCTCGCCTGCGCGCTGGCGCTTGCCGCCGCGGCAGGCATGCGGCGGCGACGCTGATCGCGCCGACTAGGCGCCGAGAAAGCCCAGGTAGTTGGATGGGTTCGAGAAATTGCTCAGGTTCGGGAAAATCAGGCTGATGTCGCTCGCACTCAAACCGAACCAGTGCGCCAGGGTCGCCGCGTATTGATCGACCGACGTGGTCGGAATGATGCGCCCGTAGCCGTCGCCGGAATCGTTGAGATTGGGCGACGAGCCGTACGTGTTCGCCGGAGGCGTCGGATTGAGCAGACTAGGCATGACCAACCCGTAGTCGGCTGCTTGCCCAGTGAACCGGCAACCGTTGCCATAGAACTTCTTGCCCTGCACCGCTCCGCCGACAACGAAATGGTGCGAACCCCAGCCGTGATCGGTACCGCCGTTGTTGCTGGTCATCGTCCGGCCGAAGTCGGATGCAGTGAACGCCGTCGCCTTGCTGGCGAGGCCTACGCTGTTCAGCGCGTTGTAAAAGCCGGCCAGGGACCTGGACAACAGCGACAATATGCCGGGGTTTGCGGTAGTGCCGTGGGTGGCCAGTTCGTCGTTGTGCGTGTCGTAACCGCCGGTGGTAACGAAAAACACCTGGCGCGTAAGCCCGGCGAAACCTGCGACGCCGTTGTTCGCTGCCCAGATCAACTGCGCCACCGTCTGCAACTGGGTATCGATGTCGTAACCGGTGGGGTTGGTAAAATAAGTGGCAAACGTTGGCGTCGGACTGGCAAGCGCTGCATTGATGAGGCCTGCAGTGGCGATCGAATGATTCGTCGTAGCCGCGAAAGTACGCTCCAGCGCATTGGCCTGCGTACCGGACGCCTGTAGATTGCAGAACGCACTCACCAGACCATTGTCCGCATACTGGTTGGTTCCCGGCGCACACTGGGCGGCCGCAGCGTTGTTGTATTGAAGAACGTTCAACATCGCCGCGCTGTTGGCGTTCATGACGTAGCCGTTGACGCTCTGGCCACGCATGAAAGCATCCTGCCCATTCAAGCCAGTCAGTATTGGAATGCCTCCTGTATTCGCGCTGGCGACCAGATCGGCGATGCGTCCGCCCCAGCCTGTGACCGGCTGATTGGTGGGCGGTGACGACTGCCAGTAAGCCTGTTGGTCGGAATGCGAATACAACTGCGGCGGCAGTGCAACGCTGCCGGCCTGATACTGGGATTGTGTCGCCGGCCCGACCAAAGTGCCGGTGTTGGCGACAATGGCCGCATGCCCGGCGTTGAACACCGTCGCCAGCTCCGGCATGGTCGGATGCAGTCCATAGACGCTGTTGTCGCCAGGACTGCCGGCATTCGAACCCGTCGGAGCATTCAGCTGATTCAGTCCGGCGACGGGAAGCGCCAGGGCTGGCCGCGTCGCGGCATAGGCTGTGCGCGCGGCGCCGGAAATCGGCACGATGGTATTGAAGCTGTCATTGCCGCCGTATAGAAATACACAAATCAGCGCCTTGTAGTCCCCGAATGTGTATTGCGGCTGGCGTGTTGCGGCCTGCAGCAATTGCATCTGGCCCAGCGCGGAATAGACGCTCGCACCGCCCAGCGCTGCACACAACGTGTCTTTGATGAACTTGCGACGATCGGGACGCATGGCGGCTTCCTATTTCTGGATCATGTATTCGGGCGAGCTGAGCACCAGGTATAGCGCGCGATAGATGCGCTCCAGGCGCCAGTCTTCGTTGCCATTGGCCCAGCTGGAATCGATCGTGTTCAAATAGCTGAGCAACTGCTGCTGCATGTAGGGCGACATCTGCCCCGACATGAAACGCTTGTTGTATTCGGCGACCAGGGCAGTCGCCGGATCGGTTGGTCCGCCCTGTCCGCTACCGGCCAGTGAGAGATCCTGGGAGTGATTGACTTTCACGTCGCCGAACTGGTCGCTGGGATCACAGGCGTCGTTGATGTCGAGATCATAGGCATGGTAGCCGACCGTATTGCTGGAATTGGCGACGATGCTGTCCGTGCCGATCTGGAATTCAGGCCCGACCAGACCCAGCGATGTCATTTCGCCTGGCGGTATGTAGCTGGGTTTGAAGAAGTTGAATACTGTCAGCGCATCCAGCGAAGCCTGGTCGACGCCGTCGCCGTACTGGTTGTCGTTTGTCGCCCAGGCCGTGCTGTAACCGGCGTAGCGATACGGCTGTTTGGCGTAGTTGCTCGCCGCGCTATTGGATGATGCCGCGATATTCTGACCGCACATATGCAGCGCACCCATCGCGCGCCAGAAATGCGTCACAGTAAGCAGCGGCTCGCGCAATTTGCCGAAGGTGTTCGGGTTCTGCCACTGGCCATAGCGCGCTTCCGGGTCGAGCAGAATCGCCTGCACCACGGCTTGCAGCTGGGTCGCGCTACTGCGGTTGCTGTTGAACACCGTTGCCACGCGTTGGACGTAGGCCGGACTCGGATTGCTCGTCACGAGACGCATGATCAACTGTTTGCTGATGAACGGACCGACATTGGGATGATTGAAGATGTTGTTCAGCGCGAACGCCAGATCGCTCGCCGCCGTGCCGCCGTTTGCGAGCACACCGCCGTTTGCAGCCCCGGTGTAGCTCAGCAACTGCTTGTTGGAGATGTCATTGACCGGATCAGTGCCGTTGTCGTGGTAACCGGTATAGCCTTGCTGGGCCATCGACGGCGGGTCTGTGTTGTCATAAGCGACCATCGGTGTCAGGAAGTTGGCGCCGTAAGGCGGGTTGCCAGAACCACCGTAGTCCGGACCGCAATACTGGAAATTGTCGTAACCGTCGGCGTCGCAATCAGACCAGTTCCAACCGGTAAAGACGTGCGCGAAGGCCGTCACGGTGCTTTGTGTGTAAGTTGGAGTACCAGGTGTTGTCGTCGGGGTGCCGTTGAGATTCAGCATCACGAGGCCGACGCTGAAAAGCTGATTGATCTCGCGCCCGTAGTTTTCGTCGGGATGGACATTTGCCGCAAGATTGGCGCGCTGGTTGCCCATCATGTTCAGGTACACGCCCATTGCCGGACTCAGGGTCACGTCATTGAGCAGAGTCAGGTAGTTGCCGAACGCATCCTTGACCAGAATGTCGTACATGTAGGCCATGCCCTGCGGGAACCCGTCAAGCGTCGCGTTCTGGTCCGAAACGACGAGAATCTCGCTCAGAGCGAAGGCGACGCGCTGGCGCAGCTGGTCATTGTGAACGAGCAGATTGTTCTGCGGATCGGGTCCGCCCAACGCGCCGAGGAACCAGGCTTCCTGCCGGTTGTTCTGACCGATGTCCTCGCCCAGAACGTTCGAGATCCAGTTCAGGTAGGCCGAGTTCGTCTGTCCCGGCAGATCCGTGGTCTCGTAGGTCGGCGTCGCGCTGAACTGCTGATTGAGCCAGCCCTGATAGCCGAGCGAACGCAGGTTGGCGATGTCCGCATCGGTCGGCCCGAACGTGGCCTGGGCGAGGAAGCGGGCGGCGTCGGAATCCGTGGACGGTCCGACGGTGATGCCTTCCATGCCATCGTGGAACAGCGGGTCGGGTCCATGGCTCAGTTGCTGGGCGGATGCCGCGGCGGCGATGGTCATGCCGCATACCAACGCGATCAACCGCAACGCCTGCAAGCGCATAGGCGAGAAAACGATCTTTGACATTGGGACCACCCTATTGGCAACGCCGCGACCATAGCAGTCGCGCGTTAGGGAAATCATGATGGGGTGCGCATTTTCCACATTGCGCTAGTTGCGCTGCGTCTCACTTTGCGGCCGTCCCGGGTTTTGATCCTTGCCCGGCGATGGTTTACTGTTCGCGCGCAATGATACGCATGCTTCGAACGAGCGCATTGATCTTCCTGATGCTCGCGGCGCCCGTCCGGGCCGCGACATCGAGCGGTGGCGCGTCCGCCGCTCAGCCAGCGGACCCGGCACAGATGGCGGCCGAGGTGAAGACGGAATTCCTGCACGCCTGGACGGGCTACAAGCGCTATGCGTGGGGACACGACGATCTGGCTCCGTTGAGCCGCAAGCCGCACGACTGGTATGCCAAGTCGCTGCTGATGAGCCCGGTCGATGCGCTCGATACGCTCGTGCTGATGGGTGAAAACAAAGAAGCCGACGCCGCGCGCGATCTGATCGCCGCCAAGCTCGACTTCGACCAGGATATCTACGTCAAGAATTTCGAGGTCACGATCCGCCTTCTCGGCGGCCTGCTCTCCGGCTACCAACTGACCGGCGACGAGCGCCTGCTGCACAAGGCCGAAGATCTGGCCACACGCCTCCTGCCGGTTTTCGATTCGCCAACCGGATTGCCGTATGTCGAAGTCAACCTGCGCACCGGCAAGACACGCGGGACGCAGACCAACCCGGCCGAGACCGGAACCCTGCTGCTGGAATTCGGCACGCTGGCCAGAGTCACGGGAAAGCCGGTGTTCTACGACAAGGCCAAGCGCGCGCTGGTTGAAACCTGGCAGCGGCGTTCGGCCATCGGCCTGGTCGGCTCGGGTCTCGATGTCGAAACGGGAAAGTGGCTGGATACCGAATCGCACATCTCCGGAGGCATCGATTCCTACTACGAGTATCTGTGGAAATGCTGGCGCCTGTTCGGCGACGAGGATTGCCTGGCGATGTGGCAACCGAGCATCGCAGCGGCGAACCGGTACCTGGCCGACGACGTGGGCGGTTCGCTGTGGTATGGCTACGCGGACATGCACAGCGGAAAACGCACGCACGCCTACTACGGCGCGCTCGACGCGTTCTTTCCCGGGTTGCTGGCCGTATCCGGCGACGTGCCGCGAGCGGCACGCCTGCAGGATTCGTCGTTCCGCATGTGGAACATGCATGGCATCGAGCCGGAAGTGCTGGATTACCGCGCGTCGAAAATCATTTCCCCGGGCTACGCGCTGCGGCCGGAAATCGTCGAGTCGACATATTACCTGTCTCACTACACGCGCGACCCGAAATACCTGGCGATGGGGCGCACACTGTTTCGCGACTTCGTCAGATACTGCCGCACCGATGCCGGCTACGCGGCGCTGGCGAACGTCGTGACCAAGCAGAAGAAGGATCGCATGGAAAGTTTCGTGCTCGCCGAAACCTTCAAGTACTACTACCTTCTGTTCGCGCCATCGGCACTGGATTTTGACGCGGTAACGTTCAACACCGAAGCGCACCCGCTGCGCGCGACATGGCTGCGTGGAACGGAAACCAAGGCCGCAGGCGATGCGCAAAGCCGATGAATGCCTTACCCTGAACGCGAATTGATCGAACCCGGCATAATCGATGTGGACGCATTGAACCGAATCCTGTAGCAGAGACGCCATGCAGACAGCCGCCAGATCGTCTCCGGACCCAGTCGCCCCGACTGCATCCATCGTCTGCGTATCCGGCCTGAGCAAGACCTACGCCAGCGGCTTCGCGGCGCTCAAGGGCATCGACCTGACGATTCGGCGCGGCGAAATCTTTGCGTTGCTGGGCCCCAATGGCGCCGGCAAGACGACACTGATCAGCATCATCTGCGGCATCGTCAATGCGAGCGAGGGCAACGTGGTGGCGGACGGCCACGATATCGTCCGCGACTATCGCGCGGCGCGCAGCAAGATCGGCCTGGTGCCGCAGGAACTGCACACGGACGCATTCGAAACCGTCCTGGCCACGGTGAAATTCAGCCGCGGCCTTTTCGGTCGGGCACCGAACCCGGCGCACGTCGAGAAAGTACTGCGCGATCTGTCGCTGTGGGAGAAGAAGGACGCAAAGATCATGACGCTTTCCGGCGGCATGAAACGCCGGGTCATGATCGCCAAGGCACTTTCGCATGAACCCACCATCCTGTTTCTCGACGAGCCGACTGCCGGCGTCGATGTCGAACTGCGCCGCGACATGTGGCAGATGGTGCGTGGATTGCGCGAGAACGGCGTCACCATCATTCTGACCACGCACTACATCGAGGAAGCCGAGGAAATGGCCGATCGCATCGGCGTGATCAACAAGGGCGAGCTGATCGTGGTCGAAGACAAGGCCGTGCTCATGCGCAAGCTCGGCAAGAAACAGCTCACGCTGCAGTTGCAAAGCCGGCTCGCGGTCATTCCCGCGGAACTTGCCGGCTATCCTCTGGAGTTGTCTGAAGATGGCCATGTGCTCACGTTCACGTTCGATACGCAAGGCGAGCAGACCGGTATCGCGACCCTCCTCAAGCGGCTCGGCGAACTCGGCATCGATTTCAAGGACCTGCATTCCAGCGAGAGTTCGCTCGAGGAAATCTTCGTCAACCTGGTGAGGGCGCGCGCATGAATGTCCATGCGATCCGCGCGATCTACCGCTTCGAAATGGCGCGCACGTTCCGCACGCTGACGCAGAGCATTGCCTCGCCGGTGTTGTCGACCTCGCTGTACTTCGTGGTCTTCGGCGCGGCGATCGGTTCGCGCATGGGCCAGGTCGACGACATCAGCTACGGCGCCTTCATCATTCCGGGCCTGATCATGCTGGCGCTGCTCAACGAAAGCATCTCCAACGCCTCGTTCGGCATCTATCTGCCGAAATGGTCGGGCACGATCTTCGAACTGCTGTCGGCACCGGTGTCGTACCTGGAAGTATTGATCGGCTACGTGGGCGCCGCAGCCACGAAATCGGTGATGCTGGGTATCTTGATCCTGGTCACGGCGCGCGTGTTCGTGCCCTACGAGATTGTGCATCCGCTGTGGATGGCGGCGTTTCTTCTGCTGACCGCGGTCACCTTCAGCCTGTTCGGATTCATCATCGGGCTGTGGGCCGACGACTTCCAGAAACTTCAGGTGATACCGTTGATGGTGGTCACGCCGCTGACCTTCCTCGGCGGCGCATTCTACTCGATCAGCATGCTGCCGCCGCTGTGGCAGAAAATCACGCTGTTCAATCCGGTGGTTTACCTGATCAGCGCATTCCGCTGGAGTTTCTACGGCGTCGCCGACGTGGATGTCGTGGTCAGCATCGCGGCGACATTGGGTTTTCTCGCGCTGTGCCTCGTCGCGGTCTGGTGGATATTCAAGACCGGGTACAAGCTCAAGTCCTGAAAGGACGATGGGCAACAACCGTTGGCATTGATCCCTTCGGCAGGCTCATGACAGGCGTTGCGCCGCAAGCGAAGGCGAAAGGCCATCGACGCTTCGACTTCGGCCCTCGCCAACCTGCTCAGTGCGAACGGCACATCAGCCGGGCGTGCCCGACCCCAGCTTTTCCTGCAGTTCGGCCACGAGGCGTTCGAGCACTTCGATGCGCGCTTCCAGCTCTGCTGAGCTTGATTTTCCAGCGGCCGCATCGGCGCGCCGCTGTGGCAGGTTTTCAATCGAGACCGGTCCCGAAAGCAGATGCATGTAACGATCTTCGCGCTGACCGCTGCCGCGGCCGATGCGCGTGACCAGCGGCGGTTCGCGGGCAATGAGCCGATCGAGCGTGTCGCCGAGGATCGCGACATCGGGGAAATCCGCGAGACGTTCGCTGCGCAGGTGCAGCTCGGCCTGGGTTTGCGCGCCGCGCAGCAGCAGCAGCGCGATCACGGCCCGAGCGCGTGGTGCCAGATTCAATGCCGCGTCGATCGTATGCTCGTAGCGCAAGGCGCGTGCGCCATGCACGACGCGGGCGAGCTGCTTGGCTTCCAGCGCGCGCAACGCGTGCCCGACTTCGCCGATCTCCGCATTCATGACCGGATCGCGATTGGTCTTCTGATTGCACGCCAGGTGCACCGCATTCAGGGTCAGCGGATACACATCGGGCGTCGTCGCCGCCTTCTCGATCAGGCAGCCAAGTGTGCGCGCCTCGATCGCGGTCAGGACAACGAGGTCGGCCGCGGTCGCTTCGGTTGCAGTTGCGTCGTCGCTCATGGGAAGCAGCCCGGAAATTTTTCGTCGCTCAAAACAATCGTCGCTCAATAGAATCTGGGAATCGGGCCGTTGTGCGGTGTCATGCGATCGGTCAGGTCGAACATCACTTCATCCACGTAGCACCAGCCCCAGCCCTCGGGCGGATCGTAGCCTTCAATGATCGGATGCCTGGTCTTGTGGAAATGTTTCGTCGCATGCCGGTTCGGCGATTGATCGCAACAGCCGACGTGCCCACAGATGCGGCACAGACGCAGGTGCACCCAGGCGTCGCCGCTTTGCAGACATTCTTCGCAGCCCAGCGCGCTCGGTGTGACGTCGCGTATCTGATCCCGGTGGTTGCATTGCTCAGCCATGTTCGGATGTCCTCATGCCTGCGATGGTTTTTCCACGCTTTCCAGAAAACGATGCAGCGCCTGCACGGCCTGTGCGCCTTCACCGATCGCGGCGCCGACGCGCTTGACCGAGCCGGATCGAACGTCGCCAACGGCGAAGACGCCGGGCACCGATGATTCCAGGGCGTGTACGTCGCGCGCGTCGGAGTCTGCCGGCGCAGCGCCAGTAACGATGAAACCGGACTTGTCGACCTGCACGCCGCAGCCTTCGAGCCATGCAGTCGACGGGTCGGCGCCAACGAACAGGAAAACATGGCGTATGTCACGCGTCGTTTCCTTGCCGCTGACATTGTTGCGCCAGCGCACGCGTTCGAGTCCGGTTTGCGCCGAACCTTCCAGGCCGACAACTTCGGTTTGCGTCATCACTTCGATATTCGAAGTCGCTTCGATGCGGTCGATCAGATAACGCGACATGGTCCGCGCCAGGCCGTCACCACGCACCATCATCAGCACCTTGGCCACGTGGGCGGAAAGAAAGACCGCGGCCTGCCCGGCCGAATTGCCGCCGCCGACCAGCACAACCTCGTTTCCAGCGCACAGGCGCGCTTCGATCTGGGAGGCCCAATACCACACGCCGTGGCCTTCAAACATCTGCAGATTGTCGATCGCCAGCCGGCGATAACGCGCGCCGCTGGCAACCACCACCGCCCTGGCGCGGATGCGAGTATCCATGCCGATATCCAACGCGAACGCGCCTTGCGCGCGCGAGCAGTCCAGGTTCTTCACCGTGAGCGGAATCATCATCTCGGCGCCGAACTTCTGCGCCTGCACGAAGGCGCGCGCGGTGAGCGCCTGGCCGGAAATACCTGTCGGGAATCCAAGATAATTCTCGATGCGCGCGCTGGCGCCGGCCTGGCCGCCAAACGCGCGCAGGTCCAGCACGACAACCGACAGACCTTCCGACGCAGCGTAAACGGCGGTCGACAGTCCCGCCGGCCCGCAGCCGACGATGGCCACGTCGTACAACTCCCTGCCTGGCTTGGCGCCAATCATTCCCAATTGCCGCGCCAGTGCGGGTTCGGACGGATTCTTCAGCACGCTGCCGTCAGGGCAGACCACCAGCGGCAAATCCTCGGCGCGTTCCACGTGACGGTCGATGAGAGTCGCCGCCTCCGGCTCCGCCGGGTCCATGAGGTGATACGGGTAGCCGTTGCGATCGAGAAATCCCTGCAGACGGATCAGGGCGGACAAGTCCGGCGATCCGATCAGGACGGGCCCGCCGAGGCCGCTGCGGATCAGGCTGACGCGGCGCAGAATCAGCGCACGCATGATCCGCTCGCCCAGATCGGCTTCCGCTATCAGCAACGCGCGCAAGCCCTCCGGCGGTATCAGCAGCGTTTCGACCTCGCCTTCGGCGTGCCCATCGACAAGCGCGGCCCGGTTCGACAATTGCCCGACCTCGGCGAGAAACTGGCCCGGCCCCTGCTCGACGACTGGTGTCACGTGGCCGAGACCATCGCGCTGCGTGATGGCCACATGGCCCGACAGCACGATGTACATGCCGGATCCCGGACGGCCGGTCTGGAACAGGTATTCGCCATCGTGGAAATGGCGCCGCGTCCCGAAGCGGCGCAGGCGATCGATCTCGGCGTGACTGAGCTCGGGGAATGTCTGGTCGTGACGCGGATGCATGTCCGAATGCGTCGCCGTCGACGCAGCCTGATCCAGCGTGGTTGTCACATTGCTCATGCGCTCGAATCCCTGACCATCGCTGCGCGGCCACGTTCGGTATTTCGTTGGGGATTCACAACCCCGAATCCGTCACCGGGTCGATTCTACGGCGAATCCTGGCGGATGGTGCGGGTGTTCAGCGCTCGCCGTCCAAGGCAAGCACGATCGGTTCAAGTTCCAGCTCGAGCCGCCCGCGGTTGCCCGCCTCCGCAGGAGTCTGCGGGGATGCCGCAATCACGATGCGCCTGGCGATGACGCCCGACATGACCAGACTGTGCGCCAGCGCCTGCGCACGTTTTGCGCCAAGCTGCGGATCGTCCGCGGGAGCTGGCGGGTCGTCGCCGCGAAGGGTTACCGTCACCAGGGTGTTCCGATACTCCTTGAGGGCGGCCGCCACTGTCGCCAGAGCATCGCCGAAAGTCGGGGTGAGCCGGGCGCTTCCGGCATCGAAGTCCACATTGAAAAATTCAAGTGCGATGTGGTCGCCGCGTCGCTCGACCCGCAGGTCCTTCCCGGCATTCTGCTTGAGGCGTCCCTGCAGAACGTCCATGTAGTAGCCGACATCGGCCGCGGCGAGAGCCTCGCGGGAATTTTTTGCCAATCCTGCCTTGATGTGGTTCTTTTGATCCTGGATGTGGCCCGCATCCAGCACCGTCACATGGGCAGGCTCGGAGCGGGGCGTCACCGTCCTTGTCGCGCTTTGCGGCGGTGTACGCGGCTGATGCGAGGCGCAGGCGCCCAGCGCGAGGCCTGCCGCGATCAGTGCGGCCAGGCTTGTCCAGACGGAGCAACGCGTGACTTGTGCACGTGCAATGAAAAAAGCGATGTGGTTATGCGGCATGGTCGAGACGGTTGGCACGCAGGAATTCACCAAAGGCTGCGGCAGGAAGGGCGTGACTGAACAGGTAACCCTGCCCGAACGGCACGTCGTGCGCAATCAGCCAGTCCAGTTGATCGCGCGTTTCCACGCCTTCCGCAACCGTGGTCAAGCCGAGGGACTTTGCCATTTCGATGACGTGGACGATAACCTGGCTGGTCGCCGCTTCGGTACCGATCGCATCGACGAAGGACTTGTCTATTTTCAGCACATCCAGTTCGAAGGACTGCAGGTACGAAAGACTGGAATACCCGGTACCGAAATCATCGATCGCCACCTGGTGGCCGCGCTGGCGGAATTCGCGGATCAGCGAACGCGAAGTGTCGCTGTTGACCAGGGCGCGTTCGGTGATCTCCAGCTTGATCGTGTGCGGTGAGAGGGCCGCCGCGGCGAGGCTGGCCATCAGCTCGCGGCCGACGCGATCGTTCTTCAGATCGTCCGGCGCCAGGTTGATATTGATGCTGATGCCAAGAAATCCGGTCAGGACGGCCTGCATGTCGCGTATCACGATTTTGAGCATCGCCAGGGTCACGTCCTGGATCATGCCCTCCTTTTCGGCGACCGGGATGAACAAGGCCGGACTTACCCATTCACCATCCTCCCGCTGCCATCGCGCCAGGGCTTCCGCACCGACGCAACGGCCGGATTTCAGTTCCATGACCGGCTGGTAGTGCGCCTGTATCTGACCGGCTTCAAGCGCCTCGCGCAATTCGGCGGCAAGGCTGAGTCGGTAGCGGTAGAAACGCAGGAAAACATAGAACCACGCGGCCACCAGCAACACCCCGACGATGCCGCCCGTCGCCAGCATGCGCGCATGACGGCTCCAGAAATTGTCGATCGGCTCCATCGCCACGACATCGATTGGCAGGATCTTGTTGTCGGAATAGCGCGAGACGACGGTGCCATCCTTGCGATCCAGAGTCACGCCCATCGGCAACGAATCCGGCGTGGGAAGCGCCACGTCCCACGGCGTGGCGGACATGCGCAGGTTTTCGACCCACAGAACCGCTTGACGATTCTGCGTCGATCCAAGATCCAGCAGCAGGCGCGGGTCGATGACGACATCGTGATCGCCGAAACGCATCAGGAACAGCTGCACGCCGCCGATCGCCGTCTGCGGACTCGGCCACCAGGCGATCAGGCCCGAGTCGTAGATGCGGTCGGCGTGCGCGGGCTTGAGCCCCTCCGAAGGCAGCACGCCCACCCCGCACAGGCGCTCCGTCGCTCGCCAGTAGCCGATGGCGCGAATATAAGGTCGCGCAATCGCGGCTTCCTGCATGAGGCGCAAGTGCTCCCCGGAGCAAGGCACTGCCTGCACCTTGTCCAGAGCCATGAGCATGTCGCGCGCATCCAGAAAAATGCGCTCGGTCGAAGCCCCGAGCGAGGCGGCCAGATTGCGCCCGTACACTTCTTCGGAAGCGACGGATTCCCGCCACAGCACCCAGGCTATCGAGGCGAAAAGCATCGCCATGCCCGCCAACGCAGCCAGTGCCGAAGTAAGAATGATTTTTCCGCGCCGATGCATGCCGTCCCGCGTTCACCGAGCCGCTGTGCCGAAACGGGCGCCTTGACGCCGGCCACACCGAAAGACGTCGCTGGTCTCGAAAACAATCCGTGTCGTGGCCCGAACCTGAAGCATCCTGGCGCTCCCTGTCTGTAATGCAGCGAACATAGCACGGCACCATGCCTGCAATGGCATCCGAGAGAGCCAAACCCGCTGGAGTGTTGACTTGAGCCTTCCAGACGTCCATAAAGCAGCAAGTTCCCGTCTGGACCCCGTCATGAAACTTGCGGCGTTCCTGATGTTCCTGCTCACGTCGACAGCCATCGCCGCCGAACACCTCAGCCTTGGTGGCGCGACGCCCGGTCTGACCCGCAAACAGCTTGAGTCCACGGTCCACGGACCCTTGCATTGCAAGCAGCCTGATCGCCCGCTGAAACCGGTGGACGCGAACGATGTCGATTGCCTGCGCCGGGCAGATCTGGCTCACAGCGGCTTTTTTTCCGGCTCGTCGCCCAACCATCCGATCACCTTTGTCTACCGCTTCCGGCACGGACAACTCGGCGCGATCTTCGCGCTTGGGTTGAAGCCCGAGGAATATGCCGCCCTGCTTTCAGGTCTCGTGGCCAAGTTCAGCACGCCCGACAAGGTAGAGAAACCCCTGGCAGACAAGGCTACCGGTGCGCCACCCGACAACCAGTGGGATGGCTGGACCGATGGCAACAACGTCCTCGAGCTGCGCCGCGTCGCGACCAGACATGCCGGAGCTGGACTCCGGCTGACGGCGAAATGGTATCGCGACGAATTGGGCAAATCCGGCGACCTGCAGTCGGCAGACGGCTCCTAGCCAGTTGCCGCTGCAAGCGGCCGCTGCGCCTGATTGCCGTGACCGGGCCCGGCCGGTTTCGCTTTCGGGCGGCAGCAGATGCCATGCTATGACCTCGCCAACGTAAACGGGAGTCCAGACCATGCTCGTCAGAGAACCACGCATCCACCCGGTGGACATCACCGCATTGCGTCCTACGCAGATCACCGTCGGCATGCGCGAAGTCGAGGCCAAGCGTCTGCGCTGGCGCCAGTTTCGCAAGAGCAAGGACGATTTTCTCGGCGCCCACATGATCCCGGTGATACGCGGTCCGCAGGACCGCTACTACGTGATCGATCATCACCACCTGACGCTGGCCCTGCACAAGGAGGGCGTGAAAAAGATCGCCGTCACGGTGGTGGCGGACCTGCGCAAGCTCGACAAGGACGCCTTCTGGACGTATCTGGACAATCGCAGCTGGATGCATCCGTTCGACCGCGAAGGTCGGCGCCGCGACTACAAGGACCTGCCGAAGAAAGTCACCGGACTCGTCGACGATCCGTTCCGCAGTCTGGCCGGCGAACTGCGGCGTGCAGGCGGATTTGCCAAAGACACGACGCCGTTCAGCGAATTCCTCTGGGCCGATTTTCTGCGCCGCCGGGTCAAGGCAAAATTGATCGCTGCGGATTTCTCCAGTGCCATGGAGCAGGCGCTGCATCTTGCCAAGAGCTCCGAAGCCGACTACCTGCCGGGCTGGTGCGGCGCGATCGCCGCGATCTGAGGTCTGGCGCGCGGCAGTTCGGCCTTGTTGCAGCGCCGCCTGGCCCCGGATCCGGAAGTCAGCGCGCCGCCGGGCCGGCCTCCGCAATGCGTTGTGACAGCGCCGCATCAAGCCGGCGCTGGACAACGTCCGAAGTTCAGGCGAGAGTAGGCCTGCAGCATTTGCATTCAACCACAGGAAATTCAAAAAATGGCAAAGAAGGCTACCGCTAAACCAACCGCCAAGCCGACTCACAAACCGATTGCCGAAGCCTTCACGAAGGCCGGTCTCATCAAGTATCTGGCCGAGCGTGCCGGTGTGGAGCTCAAGCACGCGCGCGCTGTTCTGGAAGCGCTGGAAAGCGCCATCGCCGGATCGATCCACAAGAAAGGCATCGGCCATTTCACCTTGCCGGGTCTGCTCAAGATCACATCGCAGGCAGTGCCGGCCAAGAAGCGCCGCCAGGGCATCGATCCGTTCACCAAGCAGGAACGCTGGTTCGAGGCCAAGCCGGCAACCGTAAGGGTGAAGGCTCGCGCCTTGCGTCGCCTCAAGGACGCGGCAGTCTGAATCTTTTCCTGGAGCGTCGGTGCTGCCGGCGCTCCACCGCCTGGAAATCCGCCGCGCCCGCCGGATCGCTCGCCACGGGCCCGTGGATCCGGGTATGCCGCAATGAGCGACCGCGTCTGGTTCGTATATCTTCTTCTGTGCCGCAATGGCCACATTTATACCGGCGTCACGCCCGACCTGGAGCGACGCATCACGGCACACCGCAATGGCAAGGGCGCCAAATTCACCTTGGGCAATCCGCCTGAACGCGTGCTCGCGATCAAACCGTTTACGGGAAAGATTGCGGCGATGCGCATGGAGGTTCAGGTGAAGCGGATGCGGCGTGCGCGCAAGCTCGAGCTTGCCGCAGGGTGGTCAATCGAGCATGCCGTCGAAGAACTGTCGACAAGGCTGCTGCCGCGCAACTGAGGCGCAGACGAGACAGTGCGGATGCGACCACGCCGCGTCCGCGACGCGCGCGCATCTTCCAGGCTAGTTCGCTCTGGCCACCCGGCTCAATTCAATGCTGAACTTCGCCTGGTTCCTCTACAGCAGGCGCGCATGCGAACTGCGCGCTTCGTGTCGGGCAACCTGCCAGGCTTTCAGCAGCTCGACCATGCTCGCCGGCGGCGTGCCGGCGCGGCTGCATTTTTCAATCCGCTCTGCCAGATCGCCCGCTTCATCGCTGGCCCTCTCGAATTCCGCCAGTGCCACCTTGCTGATCACGTTCGTCGCCACGTACCTGCCTCCTTTTTCGGAAGCCTGATTGTCGGCGCTGAAGCCCGACGTCGTTATACGTGCGAATACGTATGCCCGGGCGTAAACCTTGCAGCCAGTGGACCTTCCAGTTGAACCGCGACAACGTGTTTGCGCGGCGGCGGCTCAACATCGGTTGCTGCAACATCTGCATATATCCGCAAGTACGACAACGCCACCATCGGGTGTGCCAGCTCCGTCACCCCGGGACGACGAGGCAACGCAATCCCATCATTCAACCGTAGCGCAGCGCGTCCACCAGGATGCCGAATGCCTGCGATGGCTTGCGGCGGCTCGAATAGTACAGATGATAGCCGGGAAACGGCGGGCACCAGTCCATGAGCACGCGAACGAGATGTCCTTTCTCGACGTGATTCGTCACCATGTCCTCCGGCACGTATGCCAGACCGAAGCCATCCAGCGCTGCGCGAAGCGCGTGCTTGGTGTCGTTGAAGACCAGCTGCCCTCCGACGTGCGCGCGCAACGGGCGACGTCGCTTTTCGAACTCCCACGCATACAAGCCTCCATGCGTCAGGAAGCGCAGGTTGATGCAGCGGTGATTTGACAGATCCTTCGGTGTGCGGATTTCGCTCCTGCCGGCGAGAAGGTGGGCGATGCCACGGCGGCCATGCGCATGTCCGCGCCGATGCGCACGGCAACCATGCCCTGGGCAACCTGCTCGCCGAGGCGAACGCCGGCGTCGAAGCGATCGGCCGCGATGTCGCGCAAGCGGCTGTCGGCGATCAACTCGACGCGGATGTCGGGATACTTCGGCAGCAGTTTCGACAATCGCGGCCACAACACCGTATCGATGCCGTGGGCACCGCAGGTGATGCGCACGGTACCGCTCGGACGGTCGCGCAATTCGCCCAGTGCGTCCAGCGCGATGTCGATCTCCTCGAATTGGGGCTGCACGCGGGTACACAGGCGTTCACCCGCTTCGGTGAGTGAAACGCTGCGCGTCGTGCGATGGAACAAGCGGATGTTGAGCCTCGCTTCCAATCCGCGGATGCTGTGGCTGAGAGCTGATTGTGTGACACCCAGCCGTGCGGCGGCTTTGGTGAAGCTGCCCTCGCGCGCTACAGCGAGAAATGCGACCAGGTCGTTGTAGTTCGCACGTGACGTGGTCATGCCCTTGTCAATTAATGAATTCAGATCATAAGACTATTCATGATTAAGCAGCTTATCAACTGCGCCTCACGCGCGCACACTGCGCACCATTCACTTCGATGGAGTAAGACAATGCAAACCCGAACGCTAGGCAAGAGCGGCCTTGAAGTCTCCGCATTGGGGTTCGGCTGCATGGGATTGAGTTTCGGTTATGGGCCGGCGATGGACAAACAGGGCGCGATCGCGTTGATTCGACAGGCGGCTGAAGCCGGCGTGACCTTCTTCGACACCGCCGAGGCCTATGGCCCGTTCACGAACGAGGAACTGGTCGGCGAAGCGCTCGCTCCGTTCCGCGATCAGGTGGTGATCGCCACCAAGTTCGGCTTCAAGAACGGCAATTCATCGGCCGGCATGGACAGTCGTCCAGAACGCATTCGGGAAGTAGCAGATGCTGCGCTAAAGCGGCTCAGGACCGATCGCATCGATCTGTTCTATCAGCACCGCGTCGATGCGACCGTGCCGATGGAAGACGTCGCCGGTGCGGTCAAGGGCCTGATCGCCGACGGCAAGGTCAAGCATTTCGGCCTCTCGGAGGCCGGCGTGCAGTCGATTCGCCGCGCGCACGCCGTACAACCGGTCGCCGCGTTGCAGAGCGAGTATTCGCTATGGTGGCGCGAACCCGAAGCGGAAGTGCTTCCGGCATGCGCGGAACTGGGCATCGGCTTCGTGCCGTTCAGCCCGCTGGGCAAAGGATTTCTCACCGGGAAGATCGACGAGCACACGACGTTCGCCAAGGACGATTTCCGCAACATCGTGCCGCGTTTCTCGCAGGAAGCACGCAAGTCGAATCAGACGCTGGTCGATCTGCTCGGCCGCATCGCCAACGCGAAGCATGGCACGCCCGCCCAGATCGCCCTCGCCTGGCTGCTGGCGAAGAAACCGTGGATCGTACCGATTCCAGGAACGACGAAACTGCATCGGCTGAAGGAAAACATCGGTGGCGCTGCGATCACGCTGAGTACGGATGATTTGCACCAGATCGAGGCCGCGCTGGACGAGATTCGTGTGCAAGGCGATCGCTATCCGGCGCATTTGGCGGCCCGAGCCGGCCGATAAGCGCCGACGCCTGGATTTTCCACCACAGGAGCCAGTCAACATGGAAATTATCCGCAACGGTTCGCAACCGTCGGCCAAAGGGCCAGCCGAATATTTCACCGGCACTGTCCGCATCGATTCGCAGTTCCAGCGCACGGGCGATGCCCGCGTGGCTGGAGCGTTCGTCACGTTCGAACCCGGTGCACGCAGCAATTGGCACACCCATCCAATCGGCCAGACGCTGATCGTGACCGCCGGCAAAGGCTGGACTCAGTGCGAAGGCGGACCGATCGTGGAGATCAATCCCGGCGACATCATCTGGTGTCCGCCCGGTCATCGACACTGGCACGGCGCAACGGCGACGACTGCGATGACGCACATAGCCATTCAAGAAGCACTGGACGGAAAAGTCGTCGAGTGGATGGAAGCGGTAACCGACGCGCAGTACCTGGCCGGATCTGGACACTGAATCACACGTTGGCCGTGCCGACGACCGCAACGGCCATTTGCAGGGACCGATCCCGTTACTTCGGTTAAGTGCGGATATTCGCCTTTGGCCGCAGGCAATGCTGCGGCAGGTCGACTGGCGATCAGCGCTGGTATCGCCGCCAACGGCACCTGCAACTGGCACCCGGCGATCAACAACTTCAAGTTCGCGAGCTGCAACTAGACAATCGATCGCGTCTCTGAAGAAGCCGCCCGGTGTCGAACCTGGCGGCGTTTTTCTTGCCACCAGGGACAGGCGCTAAAATGAGTGCCTACGGGGCAAGCGGAGGCGGGAATGTGGAAGCGGGTGTTCGGCTACGGGGCGCTGCTGGCGGCGGGAACGCTGGCCCTGCAGTGGCTCGACTACCAGCGCCTGGCGCGGATGCATTCGGGCGATATCTACCTGTTCCTGGTCGCGGCCGCCTTCCTGGTGCTGGGCATCGTCCTGGGCGTGCGGGTCTTCGCCGCGCCGGCACCGGTCGCCTTCGACGGCAACCCGAAGGCACAGGCAGCGCTGGGCCTGAGCGAGCGCGAACTCGAAGTGCTGCACGAACTGGCCGCCGGCCGCTCCAACAAGGAGATTGCCGCACACCTCCACGTTTCACCGAACACGGTCAAGACACACGTGGCGCGGCTGTTCGAGAAGCTGGGCGCGAGGCGGCGCACCGAGGCAATCCACCGGGCGCGCGAACTGGGGATCGTCCCCTGACGCCGGATTATTCCGGGTGAATACGCCGAAATCACCCGTTCGGGCGATTGCCGGGCGGCACCGGATCGCGGTCAATGGCGGCTCCCACCACTAGAGGAGTAGCACCATGTTGCGGACCATCCTGAAATACGGCGTGATCGCGGGCCTGATCGTCGGCGGCTTCGAGGTCGCCACCGTCGTCGCGTTCTCCGGGCTACCGCCGCTGAAGTACGGCATGGTGATCGGCTACACGACCATGCTGATCGCGCTGAGCGCGGTGTTCGTGGGGATCAAGCAGCACCGGGACGTGGATCGGGGTGGGGTGATCGGGTTCTGGCCGGCGTTCGGGGTCGGGCTGGGGGTCAGCTTCATCGCCGGGATCTTCTACGTGGTCGCGTGGGAGTTGGTGCAGGCAATGACGCATATGGACTTCGCCAGCGGCTACGCCCAGGCGATTATCGCGAGCGCGAAGGCTAAGGGTGCGAGCGCCGAGGCGCTGGCGAAACTGAGCGCCGACATGGAGACTTTCAAGGTCCAGTACGCCGACCCGATGTTCCGCCTGCCGATGACCTTCGTGGAGATATTCCCGGTCGGCGTGCTGGTGTCGCTGGTCTCGGCGGGACTGCTGCGAAACAGCCGGTTCCTGCCGGCGCGGCGAGGTTGAAACCGCAGTTGCACCAATGAGCCAGATCCAGGGCTGGAAGCCGGGGTGCGTGTCCCACTCCCTTACGCGACCTTTTGCGAAGTGCTACTACTTGAAGGCAACATGCATCCATTCATGCAGCGGTTTGGAAGCGTTCCGGGATTGGCCGCGTTTTTCCCGGCGGTCATTGCATTGTCTTTCGCATCACACGCCGGCCCGGTCAATTCTCCAGGCCTGGTCGAGAAAGTGGATGCGATTTTTCTGAAGTGGAACAAACCCGACGTACCCGGATGCGTCGTGGGGATTGAGCATCAGGACGCACCGCCCCTTTTTCGGGCCTACGGCAGCGCCGATCTCGAGCATGGTGTGCCAATCGACCCTGCCACAGTGTTCGAAGCCGGGTCGGTGTCCAAGCAGTTCACCGCGGCCTCGGCGCTGATCCTGGTTGAGCAGGGAAAACTGGCGCTCGACGACGATGTGCGCAAATACATTCCCGAGCTGCCCGACTACGGAGCTACCATCACGATCGCGCAGCTGCTTGGCCACACCAGTGGTCTGCGGGACTGGGAAGGAGTGGTGGACATAGCGGGGTGGCCGGTAACGACGCGCGTTTATGCTGTCAAAGACGCACTGGAGGTGACAGCACGCCAGAAGAGCCTCAACTATCCGCCCGGCACGGCATTTTCCTATACCAATACCGGCTACATTCTTCTGGCGACTATCGTTGAACGGGTGAGCGGCGAACCGCTTGCCAAGTTCAGCAACGAGCATCTATTTGAACCGCTGGGGATGACTCACACGCAGTGGCGCGACGACTTTCGCCGCGTGGTGAAAAGGCGTGCGGTGGCCTACGACGCCAACCCGGGCGGCTACCACCAGCTGATGCCGTTCGAAAACGTCTTCGGAGCCGGCGGCCTGCTCACGACTGCTGGCGATCTTCTCAAGTGGAACGACGCGCTGGATGCCGGCACACTGGGGAAATTCGTCACTACCGAACTCCAGCGCAAGTCCACGCTACGCGATGGCCGCGCGATTTCATACGCACGCGGCCTTTACGTGACCGACTATCATGGTGTTCGCAAGCTCTCGCACACGGGCGAAACAGGCGGCTACGAGGCGTTCCTCGCCCGCTACCCTGACCAGCACGTCTCCATTGCCCTGCTTTGCAACGCGGGCCAGGAGGTCGACGTGGATTCGCTGGGCGACAAGCTTGCAGACCTTTTCCTGCCTGCGCCCGGCACGCCGTCACCCGTCAATCCGGCGCCGGCTGGCCTCAAGCTGAGCGCCGGGCAACTGGCGCCGTATGCCGGACTGTATTTCGATTCGCAGTTCGCATTGCAAATGCCGCTGGAGGTAAAGGACGGCATGTTGCGGCGTGTTACGGATGGGCTGGCATTGACGCCCATTGCGCCGGGGGAGTTCAGAACAAGCATTTCGACAATACGGTTCATTGGCAATGATCGTGTCGTGCGCGAGTTCGATGACGGCCGAAGGTGGGAATTCCGACGGATACAACCGTGGCATCCGGGAAGCGCGGAGTTGTCACAGTTCGCCGGCCGATATCGGAGCGACGAAGCACAGGCCACCTATGACGTGAAAGTCGCGAATGGGTATTTGCTCATCGCCCTGGACGATCGGCGTTGGGATACCACGAACCTCGACCCGGTGTCGCCAGATACGTTTGCCAAGCCGCATCACGCGTACCACTTTGTTCGCGATGCAAATGGCCGGGTGTCCAGCCTGGAGATCAGCAATGGCTGGGAGCATGTGTATGCCTTGTCGTTTCAGCGCATTGCGGACGTACCCGATTTGCAGCGAGCCCCTTAGGCCGGGCTTGTGTTACATCTGCAGAAATGAGGGTGCTTGGGCCAGCGATGTGCATCGATGCTCACCGCCGTATCACGGCATGGACGGTTCGCAACCTTCGATCAGTTGTACTGCGGTGTCCGGCTCATCAGCCATTGGCCGGTACATCCACAGCACCTGCAGATCGAACAGGAAGTGCAGCGCGATGGGAATCAACAGTCCGCCGGAAAGAATGACAATCGCGCCGAGGAGCAAACCAGCGAGCCCGCTTCTGACAATTCCGTTCACGCCCTGGTAGGCGTGCGCCAATCCGAAGAACAGCGAGGCCGTCAGCCAAGCGCCCACGGTTCCCAGTGAAATCGTCGCACCGAGCGAGCCGGAGAAGTACTGGGTAACGAAGCCGCGATACAGAATCTCCTCGCACACGCCCGCTGCAAGGCTCACCAGAATCCACCACTGACGTTCGCGCCGCGTGACGGGAAGCATGAATCGCATCGACCGCATCGCTTTGGCGATCCTCGATCGGAATGGCCGATCGACTGCGGCCTTGAATCCTTGCGTGAGTGTTACGGCCGTACACGCCACGGCCATTGCGGTCGCGCCGAGGAAAACGGCCGGATGCGCACCGAGCCACGCCGCCACCGATCCCTGATTCGCCAGCACGAAAATGTTCACGGGGTAAGCCAGGGCGAGCGCTGCGGCGGCGAGAACACACAACACGAGAATGTTGAGTCGATACCACGTCGTGCGGCGTTCGGAGCTGGTGAACAGCTTCAATCGACGATCGTAGCGAACCTCGACGATCGGGACGACCACAAGAAGCGAAACCGTGAAGAGGTGCCCGATCCAGGTGGCGATATGCATGATGTCCGGTTCCAATATGTGAATGTGGAATCACATTCGCATATTTTAACGGCATTGTCTAGACTCGCCACATGGACTCCGAAAAATCTCCCCAGCAGGAGCGCAGCCGGGCAACGGCACAACGCCTGCTTTCCGCAACCATTCGCGTCATTTCGGAGTCGGGACTGGACGCGGCCACCGTGCCGAAGATTGCGGCGCTCGCCAAAGTCGCTCCCGCAAGTGTGTACCGCCGCTATCAGGACAAGGATGCCCTCATCCGCGCTGCATTCCTGCATGCGTTGGAGCAAAGCAACGTGAACAATCGCCTGCACCTCAAACGTGCCTTGCTGAAGCAAACGCTGGAATCGACGGCGGTGCAGCTCATGAAACTGCTGTTCGAACAGTATCGCCAGCATCCGCTGTTGATCCGGTCTCTATCGCGCTACCTGGATTCGACGGACGACCGCGATTTCGCCCGCCGCGCACGCTCGGTAATGGCGGCTAACGTGGAGGAAGTCGTCGCGGTTCTCCTGCATCATCGCGACGAGATCGTACAAGCGGATCCCGAATGCGCGCTCCGCTTCGCGCTGCTCAATGCAACTTGTTCGATCGAAGCCTATGCGTTCGATCCCAACTCGCTATGGCATAGCTTCCGCGCTTTCTCCCCTGATTTTCTGGCGACTGAACTCGCAGCCGGATTTGTCGCCTACCTGTCCAATGCGGCCAAGCCTCCACGTTCCAAACGGTCGAAACCGAGACGCTAGACGTTGCCCTGTCGGATGCATTCGCGCGGGTGGCTTCGAGTTGCGTCACGGCCCGCCAATGGCAGCAATGCAGCCGCCTATGTCCGATCGGCTCGCGAAGCCACGGGGTAACCGAATGCACTCGCAGTCCACTCGCCGTGCCGGACTTCCGCCGCAGGCAATGCCAGCTTGGACCCGAATCTTCGCCACGGCCGCTTGAGTGCCTGGCCGCGGCCTAAGCCACTCCCACTCCGCTGTCCCGCCGTTGCCGAATTTGTCCGCTAAATGTCCCATTCCGGTCTGGCGGAACACGTCGGTCGATGGTCACAATCGGCTCTCATTTTTAGTTGCGCAGGGACTGGCCTCGTTTGGTGCGTGCGATCCCGCAAGCCATTCAAGCACTGCCGAGAAGCCGGACAACGCAGACCGCAGTGACCGGCGCCGTTTTCGCTGAGATGCCAAACCGAATGCCCCTGTTCTCATGCTCGACTAATTTCCAAGACGCACAGGACCACTCAAGAGGATCGACCATGCTGAGCACCTTCTTTGCGCTGGTAGTGCAGTTGATCGCCCCAACCGACGTTGAAGCGACGCCTGCCAAGGCGCCGCCCGCGCCGGTCGCAGCCGCGCGGACCCCCGGCTGCGCCGAACAGGAGCGCCACCAGCTCGACTTCTGGCTCGGGGACTGGGACACCTTCGAGCCAGAAGGTGTCCCGGGCGACTCGCAGGCGCGCACCCACGTCGACGCCATTCTCGCCGGCTGCGTCGTGCATGAACTCTATGAGCAGACCGACGGGCTCATCGGCGACAGCTTCCTCAGTTACGACTCGATCACGAGGAAGTGGCAGCAGACCTGGGTGACCAACTTCGGCGCCTACATGTTCCTGACCGGCACGTTCAAGGATGGCGTGCTGACGCTCGAAGGGACATCACACACCAAGAGCAGGGATCTTCCCCACCGGATTACCTGGAAGGCTGAAAAGGGCGGAGTCCGGGAGACGGGCGTGATGTCGATGGACGGCGGCAAGACCTGGGTGCCGGCGTTCGACGTGCTGTTCCTCAAGCATCGCGACCAATAACCAATCGTCCAAGCGGGCCACTGCTGATAGTTTGCGGTAACATCATGCTCATTCCGACAGCGGCTGCTTAGCTCAGCGCTAGGCTTGCCGCATATCGCGTTCATGTTCGGCGTCATTCTCAATTGCCGGAGACTGCGATGAGCACCAGTCCATCGACGACATGCTTGACCTCGGCCAAGGCGGCTATGTTCATGGGCGCGGCCTGACCCAATAAACAGCCGAATCCTCAGGCGTGGCAACAGCACTCCTCATCATCGACGTCCAACAAGGCTTGTGCGAGGGCGCGCACAGTGCTTTCGAAGCGTCCGCGGTCATCAGTCGGATCAATGCGGTGTCAGCCAAGGCCCGTGCGGCGGGCATTCCCGTCATCCTCATTCAGCACGAGGCGACGTCCGGATACCTGGAGTTCGGTTCATACGCTTGGCAGCTCGCCAACGGGCTCCACGTCGAGCCGTCGGACCTGCGGGTCCGAAAGACGACGCCAGATTCCTTCCTGCGCACTGGGCTCGAGGCCACCCTCCAGGCACACACAATCACCGATCTGGTCATCTGTGGTTTGCATACGGAGTTCTGCGTTGACACAACCACACGCAGAGCCCTCGCGCTCGGCTACCCGGTCACACTGGTCGCGGACGCGCATACGACCGAAGGAAACGAGTACGTCACGCCACGCCAAGTCATTCAGCACCACAACGCAACATTGTCCGCCATCTCTAGTTTTGGTGTACGGGCGCGTGCAATCGCCAGCCAGACTCTGGAATTTGGCACCCGCCCCCTCGAAGGTTAGCAGCGCAAAGCGCCGGCGCCGGGCAGCCCCAAACAAAGGAACAAGTCGTGTCTGCCGCTAAGACCATAGACGAGTACATCGCATCATCGCCGGCTGAGGTGCAACCCGTCCTGGAGGCTATCCGAGCGACCGTGCGTAAGGCCGCCCCCGCCGCCGAGGAACGAATCAGCTACGGCATGCCTGCGTTCTTCCTTGGTCGGGGGCTGGTATATTTTGCAGCATTCAAGAAGCATATCGGGTTCTACCCGCCAGTCCGCGACAAGTCCTTGAAGCCGCTGCTGAGCAGGTACTCCGGGCCAAAGGGAAATCTCCAGTTCCCGCTGTCCGAGCCTGTTCCGCACGCGCTGATCGCCAAGATCGTGAAGGCTCGCATCAAGGAGTGCCGCGCGGTCAAGGTGGCTAAAGTCAGGTCGTAGCGGCCGCACGGCGCCCGCTTCGGTCGAACCCACCAAGTACGCGACACGCCACCCAAGCATTCGCTCGAGCGTCAGGTAGATTTGTCGATGCGGCCCTAGTTGCACGGCTGAGCCTCGCTCTGGCTCTGCGTTGCCCACGCGATGGCGTGATTGCTGCCGACGGAGGGCTTTGAAGGGGTTCAACCGCACCCGTACAGAGACAGGACCTCGCTGCATTACCCTGGCCGCGTCCTGCGATTCTTGCGGTGCTGCGGGTTGTGGCCTTCGCCCGGATCAGGGAGCTGAGACTGCCGTTGCTTGGCTTTGCCGCCAACGAAGCGGATAGTGGCTGGTCAGCCAACACGCGGCCGGAGGCCATAATGTCCCGCACGAAGGTAAAGTTATTCCAGAACATCGTGAGCGTGTCTCCGGGCGTTGATCTCAAACGTGAGTTGACTCTTGAGAAGGAAATCAACGAATTCCTGGCCAGCGATGGCGCGATCCGGCTCATTGACATCAAGCTTTCCAGCAGCGCCGCGCCGGTTGGCGAACGCGTTGCCCATTTCGGCTTGTCCGCACTATTGATTTACGAGCACACGAAGCAGTGAGATGACTCCGCGGGTGTGGCGTCTTCGACCCCATCTCGCCTGTCGGAAACGTCGGCTTTGCGGCATCGCCCTGCTCGTGCATGTTTATCCGTTGATCTAGAGCGCAAGCCGGAAGAGTTCCGCACCTGATGCAGCAACAGTCGCGTTCATCAGTCGCCCGGTCGCGCTGCTCCGACTGAACGTTCCGCAAAGCCGCGTTGCACGCTTGCCGCGTTCGACTTCTTCGGTTGGAAAATCACTGTTCCGGTCTGTTCCAAACGCCAGTGGCGGTCTGACTGATCAGTTCTCCAGGGACACGCACGCGAGTATGATGGCCGCAGCGTCGGACGCATGGAATTTAGCCATGCCGTATTTGCGTGCGATGGTCGCTTGTGCGGGGCTGCTGATCGGCCTCACCGCGGTTGCGGCAGATCCCGGCGACGCGACCTGTCCAGGACCGACTCCATCCGGAAATGAGCGTTGGTCCGGAGAAACACAGTGGCTGTCGTACGAACACGCTGGTATGCGCTACGGCGCCATCCATATCCAGATCGATGAAGTATACGACCTGGCGCAACCCGGCGAAGACGTCTGGTACACGCGTCTGGCCGACACGCTGCGCATCCCCACGCGTCAACGGGTAATTCGTCAATTGCTCCTGATCCAGACGGATCAGCCGGTACAGGCGCTCCAGGTGTACGAGGCGATACGGCGCTTGCGCCAGCAGCTTTTCCTGCGCGATGCGGATATCCGACCGGACGGTTGCGCGCACGGCGTCGTGAACGTGTGGGTCGATGCACGCGATGCCTGGACGCTCAAGCTCGACGTGGAGTTCGCGCGAGCGGGCAACGCCAATCAATTCCGCTTCTACCTTCAGGACGCGGACTTTCTCGGCAGCGGTCAGTTGCTATCGATCGGCCACGAAAAGACCCTGGAACGCAGTGAGAATGTGCTCGAGTATTCGTCGCCGAGCCTGGCCGGCTCGGATGGGTCGCTGAGCGCGAACTATGCAGTTCTCTCGGACGGCCACAGCGAATCTCTCGACATCGCCAGGCCGTTCCTGCTCGATACCACGCCCTGGGCAGCGGACGTTTCCGTCCTCGACCAGAGCTTGCACCTCAATTACTACAACGAGGGCGCGCAGGCCTGGTATCTGCCGCAAAGCCAGCAACAACTCACGGCAAGCTGGCAGGGATTGCTGGACATTTCCGGTGACACGGTGCTGCGCGCAGGACTGGGGGTGAACGATGCGAAGTACTCCTATGCGGCACCGGTACCGGTAACTCCCGTTCTGCTGCCGCCGCCCGGGGTGGAACCGCGCACGCTTGTCGGAATCGGGCCTATTTTCAGTCTGCATCAGGATCGCTACGCCACGTTCACCAACTTGCAATACGTAGGGCGTCCCGAAGACTACAACCTCGGCTGGGATATCACGGGACGTGTGTTCTACGACTCCAAGGCATTCGGCGCGACCGCAAACGGTCCGGATGTGTCGCTGACGGCAAGCGACGGTTTCGAGCTGGCCCCGAATTGGCTCGTACTCGCGGACGGTTCAGCGTTCGCACGCCGCGACGACGGGACATGGAACAATGTGGGCACGACAGCGGAAGCCACCATTTACGGCCAACCATGGCGCTGGCAGACCCTGGTCTTTCATGCGGACTACGCTTCGCTGCTGCGCCCCGATCCCGAGAACCGGTTGTATATCGGCGGTTTTCAGGCATTGCGGGGTTATCCCAATTTTTACGCGACCGGGTCGCAGCGGATGCGGGTGACCTTCGAAGATCGCGTGGTGACCCCGATGGTGTTGTTCGACACCTTCCAGGTCGGCTTCGTCGCATTCAGCGATTCCGCACGGATCGACCGCTATGCCGGCCAGGGCTGGAGTCCGTGGTACTCGAGCGCCGGCGTGGGTCTACGCATCGGCAATTTGCGCGGCTCGTTCGACCGCGTGCTTTACTTCACGGTGGCAGAGCCACTGCGCACCGACCCCGGCGTGCGCAGCGGCGTGCAATTCGTGGTCGGGGACGTGCTGACATTCTGATAGTCGGCTTTTGCACAACTTTCCACAATGTTGTGCAACACTCCACCGTACTAATTCAAGGCAAATCGTATTACTGAGCGTTGTCGAATGTTGCCTATTGTTGAGGCCGCTGTGGCAAACGTGTCCCTGGACTTCCCCCTGCAATGATGGACTGGCAATCGTACCTGACTGGTCAGTTGCCTTTGCGAAAATGTCAGGCGTTGGAAAAGGGTCGGTGGGGACGAGCCCCGCCGTCCGCAATCTCACTCGAAACCATTCCGGAAAATGACGTCCACGGAAACGTCGAACGTCGCCGACGGCACGCTAACGTTGCCTGCGATATCGGTTTGCGTCGCCGTGACTGCGTGGGTGCCGTGGCTGGTAAAACCGGGCGTGCACGACCAGTTACCGGATGCGAATGGACCGAGCATCGTGCACACGATCGTCGCGCCTTCGGAGACGGTAATCAGGCCGGTGGTCTCGGCTGCCATGCCGGTGATCGGCGTAGTCGCCCCGGCGGTACCGCTGGGACCGGTGATCGTCGGCGCAAGCGGCGCCGTGCGATCGATGACGACGGCAAGTGTCGCCGACGGCGCGCTGGTATAACCCGAGCTCGATGCCGTGACGCTGATCGAATAACTGCCTTCGTTCAGCGAAACGCCGATCGAGTAGACGCCGCCGCTACACGTCGCAGGCGATCCAATCGATACCGTGGACGCGACGAGCTGCATGCTGTCGCCGTTGGTGCAACTGCCGGTGAATACGGGCACGGCGACGTTGGTGATGCCGTCGCTATCGGACAATCCGCTATCGGAACCCGATGCGAGCGCCGGCGCTGCCGGTGTCGGCGGCAGCACGGTCCACGAATAGGAAGCGGGCACCGGATTGAAATTGCCAGCTACATCCGTTGCCAGGACGTTGAAGGTGTGCGCACCGAGACCAACGCTGACGGTCGCCGGACTAGTGCACGCGGTGGGGATAGCGCTGTCGAGCGAGCACATAAACGTGCTTCCCGTTTCGTTCGAAGTAAACGAGAAGCTCGGGCTTGGATTCGTGTCCGGATTCGGCGGATAGATGACGATAGCCGGATTCGGCGCCGTGGTGTCGATCGTCACTGCGAGTGGCGCGGATTGCAGCGACGTCACCGTGCCGTTGTTCGCCGTCGCCGTGATCGCGTGCAGGCCTTGCGCAATCGGCGAACTGACGGTGATTGCATAGGCACCTGCACCGCAACTTGTTGTCGGCGCGACGTTCACCGCGTCGACCTGCAGCTGGATGGTCGTACCTGTGACGCAATTCCCGGTGAAACCGGGCGTCTGCACATTGGTGATGTCATCTGTATTGGAGATACCGCTGTCGCTCGCGGGATTCATCACGGGTACCCCCGGCGGCGTGACGGTTGGGCTTTCCAGCGCGCCCTTGTCGCAGGCGGCGCCGACGATGCGCGGGAAACCCGCGCCGCGCTGATCGTAGGCCAGGACATTGCCAAATGCGTCGCCGCAGCCGGCGGGATTCGCGGCGTCGAGCGCGGGACTTCCGGTCAGCAGTGCGTGTGTCGGCGTCGGGCCGCCGTTGTAGGCCAGCGCGGTCGACACGAGCGGATCGACGCCGGTGACGTCGCCCGTTCCGGTGAACCCACAATTGTTCGGGTATTGAACGAGGTTGTAGCTCGACGAGAACGGCGGCGACGAATACCCGATCGCGCAGTCGGGCGGGTCGCCCGGGTTGGCCACGGTGTTGTAGGCGATGATGCTGTCGGTAATGATGTTGGTCGGGTTGGATGAATTGCCGTTGATGTTCACCCCGCCGCCGATTCGCGTAGCGTTGGGATTGCTGCCGGCGGTGTTGAAGACCACGGTGCTGCTGGTCATGGTCAACGACCCATTGCCCTGCGACATGATGCCGCCGGCCTGGTATCCCGCGTGATTTCCGCTGATCGTACTGTTGGTGAGGTACAACACGCCTTGCGCATAAATACCGCCGCCGATGCCGTTGCTCCCCGTATTTGCGAAGTTCCCGGAAAATGTGGAGCCGCTGATGGCCAGGTAACGGCTCGTGTCTTCCGCGTATTCGAGCCCGCCACCGTAATACTGATTCACGCTGTTGTTGCTGATCAAGCTGTCGCGCATCGTGCCCGGCACGGCGATGTACATGCCGCCGCCGCTCCAATAGGCGGAGTTGGAAAGGGCCGCAACGCGCTCGATGCCGATGTAGTCGGAATAGCCGTCCACCAATAAACCGCCGCCATAGAACTCATCGCCGTACGGGCCTTCCACCACTGCATTGCCGTTCTGCACGGTGAAATCACCGATGGAAAAACTTGCGGAACCGTAGCCAAGAGAGTCGAGGTGAAGCACGCGATCGATGTGGTTCGCGTCGATGATCGTCTGCGTCATTCCGGCCCCGTAGATTCCCATGCCGTACTCCGCATCCAGATCCCCGGTGGCGTTGTGGTTCTCGTCAGCGCCCGTGATGGTCAACTCGTAGGTGCCTGCGGGAATGATCACCGCGCCGGGATTCGCATTGCTCGCGCCGATTGCTTCGCGCAGCGAGCAGTCGCTATCGCAAGTGCCGTCGTTGGTGTCAGCGGTTTTGGTAACGACGTATTGCGTGGCGGCAGCGACGTTGAAGGTCAACGTATTGCTGTTGTTTACCGGAAAGGTGGCACCCACTTTGATCGAATAGGTCGTGTTCGGCGCAAGCCTGAGGCCCGCGATGCGGGTGTTCCCGACCGCTTCCGAGTAGCCGTCGCAACCGCCGGAAACGAGGGTGAACGCACCCGGCGAGCCTGTATACACGGTGATCATCCCGATGATCTGGTTGCCGGCCGTCAATGTCAGGTACTCCGTCGACGCACCGGTCGTGTAGCTGTACCACAGCGTATTGGACTCGTTGTCCGCACCGACCGGACGACAAGGCGGGTCGAGATCCGTCGCCTCGACAGTGGCCAGGTACATGTTGGGTTCGGTGGTCGTGAAGGGCAAGGCCGGGATGACCGTGCGTTTCGCCCAGTTGTCGTTGACCGGTGCCTGAGCCCGGGCCATTTGCTGGACACCGAAGATCGCGAGCAAGACCAGGCCAAAAAGACGCAGATTGGACATGTCACGCACCTGTGAAGTTGTTCGCTGACCCGCATCGTACATTCAACAGGGGTCAGCTCGCACTGTTATATGAAACAGGGTGCAGTATGGCCAGAGAACATTGGCGGAGCCGACGTCATCGTCAATAGATCGGTGTTTTAAGAAAGCTCGGCAGGTCACCCCCGGCGAACCGTTCGACCGCCAGTCAGGCTTGATCCCCGGCATGTTGCCATTTGTTGAGCCGAGTTGTCCCAAAAGTGTCCCCAGAATTTGTATTGCAGCCAGCTACCCGTCAAAGCCATCTTTGAAAACATCGCCGCACTCGCCGCTGCTATGGGGCACCACCCACCATGGGGTAAAGCCTGTCGCAGCATTCCATGCGGGATCTATTGCCGGCTGTGCAGTGAGGTCGAATAGATTGGAGCAGAGACTCGAGAAACCGGAGACAACCCGGTAGGGGCCGCTGGCACATGCCCGCGCGTTATCTCAATATCCGTCGAATCCGTCGCGGAAAATAATGTCGTTCACTTCTACCGAGCCAATATCGCACCCGGAGCCGAACGGGCGAGGATCGTTGCGCTGATCGACCATCACAGCGCAACTCGCAGGTGGAATCGAGTCGATTGCGGCACTGCTTGCTTGCGGAAGGATCGTCTGCGTTGGTCCACCATTGCTGGCCAGTGAACCCAGATTTGCATTTGTACCATCAGCGAAATCGGTGCCGCTGTAGCCGCTGCTGTCCCCTCGCGTGGTGACAAGGTTGTAGCCTAGAGAGGTGATCGCACCGTACACATCCGGGTCCGTCGCGGCGCCCGGGTTGCCGTTGCTCGATGTTCCCGCCACCACCGTGCCTCCCGTGACAATGGATTGCTCAAGATTCAAGGTCGCTCCGGAATGCACATAGATGTTTCCACCGACGCTATTGCCTCCATTCTGAGCATTCGAAGACTGGCTGGTATCGCCTCCGGTAGCGAGATTGCCTGACAGCGTATCGGCGATCAGAGACAGCGCACCGTTGTGCACAAACACAGCACCGCCCACGCCTTGGCCGCCATCGGAACTTCCGTCGTAGTTCGCATCTCCGCCGTGCGCGAGATTGTCGAAAAATGTACTGTTGATCACTGTTGCTCCGCTCGTGGCTTCCACGAACAGCGCACCGCCCAAGCCTGCCCCAGTTCCGCCTGAAAAGCCACCTGAGG
This sequence comes from Rudaea sp., assembly GCA_031291055.1. Classification (GTDB taxonomy): domain Bacteria; phylum Pseudomonadota; class Gammaproteobacteria; order Xanthomonadales; family Rhodanobacteraceae; genus Rudaea. The sequence continues at coordinate 156,545 of JARLJU010000333.1, forward strand.
CTGCTGCCGAGCCAAACTCACCTGGAGATTTGCTCGGACTGCCCGCACCGCCGCCAAAGCCGCCATTGCCACCGCTGTTACCCACGAGAAACATCTCGCCACCGCCGCCGCCGCCGTATCCGCCATCGGAACCGGCTCCGGTCGGTCCGCTGCCACTGTAAAAAGCGCCGTTGCCACCCTGGCCACCCCCACCACCACCTGCGGAGCCGCTGACAAAGCTACACGCGTCATAGCCCGGATTGTGTCCGCCGGTGGCGCTATTGCCAACGAAGGTGCTATTGGCGATGGAAATCGTGTTGAGAGCACTAAACACAGCGCCGCCAATACCTGCCCCTCCCGCACCGCTGGTTGCCCCATTGGTGCTGCACCCGCCATTGCCTCCGATTGCCTGATTTCCGCTGAAGGTTACATAGGTCGCAGTAAACGTGCCTGCGTTGAACACCGCCCCGCCCAAACCTGAGTACGTGCCACCCGCAGGTGAACTGTCGCCCGTGGGCGTCGCGTCACCGCCATTCGCTCCTTGTGACACGCCGCCGCTCAGCGTGAGCCAATTCAACGTCAACGCGCCGCCATTTGGGATATAAAAAAATCGCGCGGGCTGGGAATTTCCCAACCGCTCGATCGTGGCGCCGTTGCCGAGAATGGTCACGGAGTTGCCGATCGGTTGAAAAATGGTGGGACTTCCGTCGGGTGCGGTTGCCGCCAAATTCCCCGACTCGATATAGACACACCCTGGACTCAGGGTCACCGTGTTTGACCCGGGCGTTGCCGAGGCGGCATTGATTGCTGTTACGAGATCGGTCGCTTTTGTGCTTCCGCAACCGACCGGAAAGTCCGTGCTGGTGAAAGTGAAATTGGAAATTGTGAGCGAATCCGACTGACCTTGACTGCTTTGCGCCTGAAAAATGAATTCGAACGACTGGCCTTTCTGAACCGAGAAGGTCACATTGCCAGCCTGAGAGTTCGAGCCGGCGCTGTTTGAAAACTCAGTGGCAACACCGTTGACAGCGTACGCCGCCGGGTAATCCGAGGGACCATCGAACCCGACGCTATAAGAATACGAAAAAGCGACGTTGCCGTCTGAAGGCGCCGAAGGGAACGTAAAACCAGCGCCTATCGCCGCGCATCCGGTTCCAGTACTTAACGTCACAGATGCAGGAGCACCCGACGTGTTGACCGACGAAGCGCCACAGCCGAAGGCTTGCGTGGATATCGTCCAGTTAGCTACGGCGAACTGGCCAGAGAAGTCCGCAAATGCCTCTTGTGCGCACAGCAAGCTGAAGCCGATGAAAAATGCAAGTCTAACGCCAACGCAATCGCGCTTCATTGTCATTCCCCCCGGGATGGCTAATTCACTTAAATCATAGCGCAACCGAAGGAGATCGTTTGCCCGAACGCTGGAGAATCTTGGCGGCGGCGCGCCAGGATCGCCTCTGCATTCGTGCTGGGTCTCGACCCTCTGCAGTCATTCACGAGTGGCGGCGTTGCGCGCGCGAAAACACGTGTGCGGCGGCGATTGCCGACTCATCAGCTTTGCCGCTAGAGACCCGTGCCATCGAAACCATCACGAAAAATCGTGTCGTTGTAGCAAGCCATGGCGGATGCAGCGAGACTGGCGATTAGCGTGAAGCTACCACCATCTTGCGCAGAGGCAGACGCCACGGACGTTGCATCGCCAGGCGTGAGCATCGCGTTCAGGCGCAGATACCCATTTGACTGCACCTGCTGATCGAAAGACAACTTAGCTTCGCCGACGAGTTGGAACCGCGGAGGATCTGACGCAGTGGTCGCCAGTGCAAAAAACGGCATCGCCCAGGCTATACCTGCGAGGATCGAGGCTGAGGACAGACGCGCGTGCACGTCATTCTCCTTGTTGGGCTTCGAGCTTGCTCAGACGCGCCGTCAGATCGTCGAGCTTGCCGCGCAATTCGGAGTTTTCCTTACGCAAATCCGTGCTTTCCTGGCGCAATTCCGAGTTCTCGCGCTTGAGCTTCAGAGTGCTCGTCTCGATCTTCTTATTCAACCCCTGAATCGCCGCAAACGCGACGCCGCTTTCGTCAACACTACCGACGTGTTTGTCATCCGAGCCCAGGCCGAAGGCTTGCGAAAAATCCTCTGCCATCGGTCCCATGTGGCGGCCCTCGGCATGGTCGACTTTGTAGAACCAAGTCTGGATTGGCAGCGCCAGAACTCTTTCTAAGATGTCGCCGACGTCCACGGCGGAGAACGCTTCCTTGAACGTGCGACTGGACCCATTTGTCCATACACCGCCGGCCGTCAGGTGCGCGCCGTTGGCGCCCGTGGTGATCAGGTCACCAGCGTTTACCGTCGCGGTGCCGATTCCGACACCACCACCGGTATCTTGCAGCACCACCTTACCGTTGGGACCAGTAGCGGCATTTCCGGTGGCGGAACGGATATACCAATCACCGGTCGAGCCGTAGTGGATATTGCTTGCGTTACTGCCCTGGGAACTGTACGGCAAAAAGACCACCGTGCCGCCACCTGTGGCACGAAGCCCTTGGACAGTCATCGACGCGGGAGATGTCGTGATCGCGCTAGTGTTAATACCCACACCGCCTGTTGCTTGAACAAGAAACTGGTTTGGGCCGGAAGACCTGAAACTCCCGTTCGAGTCCGCCCAAACGAATGTCCCGTAGTCACCGCAGTTGCTGAGGTTGGCTGAGCATGTGCCGCTATTGCCTGCCTGCGTGGCATTTCGAACGACTGCAAGGTTTCCGGCCGCAAAACTAAGATCACCACCGGCGCTGTTGCTAGATCCACCGACGACCACCGAGTTGTCGCCCGCGGCCGTATTGGCGGTGCCACCCGCGACGCTAGAATCCGCTCCGCTTGCGATGTTACCGACCCCACCTGCAACCGCAGAATTAGGAGCAGTCGACATATTTGTGCCCCCGCCCACAACCGTGGAACCGAGCCCGGATGCGTGGTTATTAAATCCACCGCTTACCACGGCGCTTCCACCAGTCGCAGAGTTGTCGAACCCTCCACCAACTACATCACCTCCACCACCCGCTGTATTTCCATCGCCACCCCCGACGGTGCCAAAATCCGACTGCACCGAATTGATGCATGGCGATGTGCCGCTGGAACCACAAGTTGCATCCGACGAACCTCCTCCTGCAATCGTGGCGCCACCAATACCGGCCGCAGCGCTGTTTCCCGAATAGCCAAGTAAAACATTCGGTGCGCCAGGCGCTTTCGTGGCGTCGCCCGATGATGTGAATTGACCGACCTGCACAGGACCCGACGAGCTGCCGACCATGAATATCAGCGGATCGTCGGCATCGGTAGTGCCTAGGAAGCTGCCTGCTGGGTTGCCGGCATTGCCCTGCAATGTCCAGGCGCCAGGGCACACACTCTCCGCGCTTGAAGTCACCTGTGACCGTGTGTCCAATGGCACGAATTCGTCCCGGCCCGCGGCGCGTACCTTGACCTCGACATACGCCTGGCTGAACGACTTCGCCAGCGGACCGAAATCGGCTCGCGTACTGAAACTGCCGTGATGCACCGGCACTTGGTTCATGATCAACGGACCGCCGATCACGCTGCCGCCGTTGGCTGCGGAGTACAGCGTCAGCTCGATGTCGTAGCTACCCTCGGCCGGTCTACCGAAATCCTGCAGCGTGCCGTGATAGGTAAAGGTGGCCGCCTGGGTGAGGCCGGTACTGGCCGCCAAGGATGCTGTCATGGCCAAGGCTAGCAATGTGCGCTTCATGGTCGTCTTTTCCTCATCAAGTTCTGAACCACAAGGATTTCCCCATGAACGCACGAGAATCAACCTCGTGGCTCGGTCGCATGGGATAAACGAAGTTCGGTTCGCCCACTACAAGAGGCGCAAAAACTCAGGCCAGGTGACATCCGTGGCCCAGACTCATTGCAACTTTGCCGGCACTGCCTCGGGAGGAGTGGGGCAAGTGGCCGCGCCAACGGCGTCGGCGCAGTCCTTGTAGAAATCCGGCATCTTGGGAAGACAGCTGTACAAATTGGCGCCATGTCGATGGCAGGTCGCAATCGCCGAACGCAATTCGTCGGCACCTTCATTGCGTCTGCCCATACGCACGAGGACGATGCCGCGCAAGGCGCGCGCCATAGCCACAGGCGTGTCGTCGGCGCCGAACTGATTCTGGCGCATGCTCAGATCTTGCTCGATGATCGGCAATGCCTCGTCCTGACGTCCGGCTGTGCTCATCGACTTGGCCAAGGCATAGAGAAATCGTTCCTGTTGCGACGGTGCGTCGGCATACGCGCGACGGGCATCGGCCAGCGCCTGCGATTGCGTTTCGATGGCTCCCGCATAGTCCTTGCGAACAAAGGACACTCCGCCGATGCAGAACTCGATCTCGACGGTGAATGGGTCGGTCGCGTCGACGAGGGTTTGCGCCTTCTTGAGCGCGTCGCGGCAAATCGGCTCGGCAGCCTCTGCGTCGCCGTGCTGCAGGTACACCTTGCCCAGCGCTTGTTCGAGGTCGGCATAGACGACCGTATTCTCGCCCGCGAGCGTGCGCGACAGATCCAGCGCCGCCTTGAGATCCGCAATCGCATCGTCGAGGCGTCCGAGCGCCTGCTCCGTGACCGCGGCATCCTTCAAACCCCATTCAAGGCGTTCATTGTTTTCGCCGAGCGTTTCGCGCCAAATGGCGTTGGCCTCGCGCTGTGCAGCAAGCGCCTCGTCGTAGCGACCACGACCGAAGTACAGCGCGACGAGCGCACCGAGTGATTCGGCAACCGCTGAGTGGCGTGGGCCTAGCAACGCGCGGGTACGTGCCAGCGCATCCTGAAGCAAAGGCTCCGCTTCGTCCAGGTAACCGTTGTTTGCGAGCAATCCGCCAAGATTGCGCTGCATGTTCAGCGTGACGGGGTGATCAGGTCCGAACAACTCTCTGCTTTGTGCCGCCGCTGCGCGACTATCCTGCATCGACTTGGCGAGATCGCCGGCGAAATATTCGCTATTGGCGAGTTCCGATCGCGTCGTTATGGTCTTGCTGTTCTTGTCGCCGAGCATCTCGCGGTAGGTCTCCAGCGCTCGCGTATACAATTGTACGGCGGCCTTGTAATGGTGGACCAGGACCTGATAACCGGCTAGGGAGAACAGATCGTCGGCGACGGTCACCATCGTTCCTGCCTGCTGGTCGATGGCCAGAGCGCGGGTAAGAAGTGGTTCGGCATCCCGGGAACGTGCCAGCGTTGTATAGGCGTTGCCGAGTAGCCGCATCGCTTTGGCCGTACGCGGCGAAGATTCGCCGTCGCTGCGTTGAATCAACGTCAGCGCCTCGCGCAATTGCGGTGCCGCGATGCCGTAGCGGTCGAGCGAGACGTTGGCGTCGGCGAGATCCAGTAGCGTGTTGGCATATTCTGGGCTGTCGGGGCTCTGCTTGCGCCACGCCAGGCTTTTCTGGAGAAACGATGTCGCTTTGGCATAGTCGCCAAGTGAGGCGTAGAGACTGCCGACTGTGCTTTCAAGTTCGGCGCGTAGGTCAGGTTGTGTGGCAAAGTCGGCCTCGATTCGTTCGGCACCGCGGTCGAGCAGAGTGTTCGCCGTCATCGGCGTCCCTTTGCTCACGTCCGGGTCCGACACGGCGAAGATGCTCTGAAGGAAGTTTTTCACCGCGACGGCCTTTTCGGATTGCTCGGCTGCACGCCTTGCCTGCCACAGCGTGCCGGCAAGTCCGCCGATCAAGGCGAGCAGCAGCAGGCTTGCGCTGACGACCAAGGCACGGTTGCGGCGCACGAACTTTGCGATCCGGTACGCGGCGCTGTCGCTGCTCACACTGATCGGACGGCCGTCGAGATGGCGACGCAGATCGGCGGCGAGGGCTTCAACCGACGGATAGCGATGCACGGGCTCGATTGCCAACGCGGTGTGGACGATGTTATCGAGGTCGCCGCGGAGTTCGCGCTTGCGCACAGCATGATCTCCGCCGACCACGATGCTCGGAGCCGTTGGTTCAATTGACGCGCCAGCGGGCGGGCGCCGTTCCGCGAGTAGTTCGTAGAGCATGACCCCCAGCGCGTACACGTCGGTCGCCGTCGTTACCGGCTCGCCGCGTATCTGCTCCGGTGCGGCGTAGTCAGGCGTGAATGCGTGCACCGTCGTCTGCCGGTCGCGTCCTTCGCTCGCGTCGAGAATCTTCGCAATGCCGAAATCGAGCAGTTTGACCACGCTATCCGTCGTGACAAGCACATTGGATGGTTTCAGATCACGATGCACGACCAGGTTCTGGTGGGCGTATTGGACTGCGTCGCAGACGTCGAGAAACAGCGCCAGCAGCTCGCGCACGCTCAGGCCTTGCTTGACACAATGCGTAGTGATCGACGTGCCGTCGACATACTCCATCGCGAAGTAAGGAACCTCGTGCGGGCCGATACCGCCGTCGATCAGCCGAGCGATATGCGGGTGTTCGAGGCGAGCGAGGATTTGCCGTTCCTTGCGGAAGCGGCGCAACATGTTCGGCGTTGGATGCGGCAGCAGTTTGAGTGCAACGCGCTGTTCGAAGCTGCCGTCGGTGCGCTCGGCAAGATACACTTCGCCCATGCCACCGTGTCCAATCAGATTCAGCAGCGTATAGGGCCCAAACCGGCCGGAGTCGATCGGATCCCATGCGGTTTTTTCCAGGAGATCGGCGGGCGCAGCGGCAAGTGGAGTGTCGAGAAAGCCGCTCGACTCGGCGCGCCAGTGCGTTGCTAGCAGGCGCTCGAGTTCGGCGGCGACTTCAGTGTTCCCCGCACAATGGTCTGCGATGAGTGCTGCGCGCTGCTCCTCCGGCGCGTCCAGTATCGCATCGAGTGCTGCGGACAGCTTCTTCCACAACACCGCGTCCACGTCAGCCCTGATCCGTCTGTGTCACATCGAATAGGAAGACGCGAGCGCGACGCCAGTCGCGCAACACGGTCCGGGTTGCTACCCCGCGCAGTTCGGCGACTTGTTCGACGGAAAGTCCCGCGAAATAGCGCAAATTGACGAGTTCGGCCAGTTTCGGTTCGAGCTGCGCAAGACGCTCGAGGCCATTGTCGAGATGGATCAAATCGACCGGATCGACGCCACCCGGCACGAGCGGTTCGTCCAGCGTGTCGCGCCCGGCGCGGCCGCCGCGCTTGACCGCATTGCGCGCCCGCGCCTGGTCGATCAGGATGTGACGCATTGCGCGCGCCGCGATGGAGAAGAAATGCGCACGATCCTCCAGCGCGAGCGATCCGGGTTGCACGAGCCGCATATACGTCTCGTGGACCAGTTCCGTGGTGCGCATCGTGGCGTTTGCCTCGGCAGCCAGTTGGCGACGGGCAAGCCGCTTGATCTGCCCGTAGACTGCCGCAAACAGATCGCGCAGAGCGTCGGCATTGCCCTCGCTGCTCGCACGGACCAAACCGGTGATATCCGCCGCCTCGCCCATGCGCCACCCGCGCCAATGGCTCCCTCGCCGACATGATACAGCGTTGGCAGGTGGCGATGCATGAAGCCAGCCGCGCGGCTAAGGGCAGCCATCGAAGCCGGCGTTGAAGACGATGTCGTCGCGCTGCACCTCGTAAGCGCCGATGTCGGTGAACACGAGTCCGAAGCTTCCCGTCGAAGTTCGCGGCAAGTTGCGTTCGTCTTCGGACAGGTTCTTGCTGTTGTTGCCTGCAGTCAATGCTGGACTGCCGCTCTGCAGAGCGTGCGTAAAGGTGTGGAAATACGCACCGTTGTCACGCAATGGACTCAACAAGGGGCATGTTCCCGCCGGCAATCCAAATCCGGAGGGCGGCGTTGAGCCTTGTTGCGCGTAAGGCGCATAAATGAGATTGCCGGAACCGGAGACCGATCCTCCGGACGCGAAATAGAGATCGCTTGGGCCGTCTGCCGCCGTGTTATTCGAGATGATGGTGCTTTGCATGGTTACTGAAAAAGCCGTCGCGGTCCTTCCAAAATATGCCGCAACACCCTCGGCGCCCGATCCCCCCGATGAATTGAAAGCAATCGTGCTGTTATATATCTGGATACTAGGCCCGATGGCCGCAAGGACACCGCGTTCGATGCTTGAATTATTTCCTGAAATTGTGCTGTTTCCGATTGTCACTGAACCGCTAAATGCCGCGCCACCGAAGTAGGACGCCGAATTTCCGGAAATGGTCGAGGATGTGACATAGCTCATTCCCGTGGACGTTGAAACGATGCCTCCAAATGCTGTGCTCGCCATCTTGTTGTTGACCGTGGCATGATCCAGACTTATTGGACCATTCGTCGCGATGCCACCTGCGATTCCGGTACCTTTTCCGTTGGCAGTGACGCTGTTCCCAGTAATGACGCCACCACCGAACAGGCTGCCTCCGGTGGCCGCCCAAACGCCGCCGCCGGCGGCATTCGCTCCGCCTGATGCATCGAGGTGACAATCCTTAACCGTTGCTCCAGAAAGACTCAAGTATCCCTGCGATGCAATACAACCACCGTAGAAGGTTCCGGACGCCGCAGTTCCCGAATAGTTGCCATTCGCGATTTGGAGGCGACTGACTTCAAGGGTTCCGGTGCCGGAGTGATAGATCACACGCGACTTACCTCCAGCCGAGATGATGGGATAGGCAGTCGGGGCCTCGGGACCCTCTAGGATCAGTGCCGACTGCGCAATCTGCAGCGCGCCGGCACCCAACGTGATTGTGCCGTTGCTGCAACCGGGACTGCTCGTCGTCAAATTCTTCAAGTCGACCGTATCTCCGCTGTCCGCACAGGTAACGATCGAGCGCAGGGTTCCCGCACTGCCGTCGTCGTAACAGCTCGTCACCTGGAGGCTGCCGCAAGTCGCGGTGGCCAGCGGCGAAATCAAGGTGAAGGCCGCTGCGATGCATCTCATCAAGGCAGACAAGTTGGGCTGGTATCCCGGTGTCGATGGCATGACGTCTCTCCTGTTTCCGTGAGTGCGACTGAAGCCGCAAAGCATTGCGGCTGCTCGCGTCGTGTCAGGATGCGTAGAAAACGGGGGTGAGGTGACACTATTGCGGGCCCGGTCTCCCGCAAGATTCCTTTGCTGGCACCGATTCGAGATTGACACCGGATGCCTATGTTGGGAGTGACCCGTACGCGCTCAGGGACTGGAATGCAGGCATACCGCCCGACTTACGCCAGCAACGGCACATCGAAAAGTGCGCACGAGGTATCGCCAAGCTAAAGGAGCAGTATGGGGAAAACGTAGGCCACGGCCGTCGGACTGGAGGCAGCAGGGAAAAGCGGGGGCGACAAGTGAAGGGCAGTTTAGCGCCCCCGATCTCCGCTCATGGCCGAAACTAGACCCTACCTGCCAAGGGTCGTCTAGCTGTTGCCGAGTGTTGAGCCGGGTTGTCCCAAGCGTACCCCTGCGATCAGACCAAAGCGCTGATGGCAAGAGATGGCCCGGTAATCTTGCTGGTGCCGGCAACAGGAGTCGAACCCGTGACCTACTGATTACAAATCAGTTGCTCTACCAACTGAGCTATGCCGGCTTTACCGTTGATTATCCCACGATCCCGCGTTCAGCGGAAATCATTCTCGACCACCACCCGGTAACGCGCCTTGCCGGCGCGCAGATGAGCAATCGCGTCGTTGATCCGCGACATCGGGAACATTTCCACTTGTGGAGAAATATCGTGGCGCGCGCAGAAATCCAGCATCATGGCGGCGGTTGCCGGGCTGCCGAGCGGCGACCCTGAAACCGACTTGCGCCCGCCGATCAGTGCGAACGCCGGAACCGGTATCGGTTCGAGCACGGCGCCAACGAAATGCAGCCGCCCCATCGGCGCGAGTGCGGCGAGCAGCGCGTTCCAGTCCAGGCTCACATTCACCGTGACGAGGATGAAATCGAGCGAGCCCGCGAGCATTTTCAGCGTCTTCTTGTCGCCCGTGGCGACGACGTGATGGGCGCCGAATCCGCGCGCCTCTTCGGCCTTGCCCGCACTCGACGTGAATGCGGTGACGTCGCAACCCCAGGCGTGCAGGAATTTCACGGCCAGGTGGCCGAGGCCACCGATGCCGACGACGCCGACGCGGTCCGTCGGGCGGATGCCGAATTCCACGATCGGCGAAAACACCGTTAGGCCGCCGCAGAACAACGGCCCCGACGACGCCGGATCGAGCGCGTCCGGTAACGCGATCGCCCACGACCAGTGACAACGCACGCGCTCGGCGAAACCGCCGTGGCGGCCGATGATGGTTTCCTCGCCCGTGCGGCAAAGGTTGTGATGGCCGGACATGCACTGGTTGCAATGCATGCAGCTAGCCGCCATCCAGCCCAGGCCGACACGCTGGCCGACGCGCAATCCTTTCGCGTGCGTGCCAAGTGAGATGATCGTGCCGATCGCTTCGTGACCGGCGACCAGCGGGTAACGCGCATTGCCCCAGTCATTGTCGAGCATGGAAAGATCGGAGTGACAAATTCCACAATGGGAAACTGCGATGTCCACTTCCTCGTCGCCGAGCGCGGCGGACGCGTAGTCAATCGCCGTGAGAGCTGTCTTCGGCGCCGCAGCGGCCCAGGCGCGTATACGATCGGTCATGGCGGAATCCTCATTGCGGCGAAAGAAAAGCTATTCGAGGTGTCGTGAAAATCAGAAACACGTCACCGACTGCTGATGCAGGTCGGGCTGGTTGGCAACACGGCTGCGCCAGTTCACAGGGTTGTGCGAATCCTGGGCGAAATCGACCCAGTAGACCGGCAGTTCTTCGGTGCGCGCGACCATGTCGGGCTTGAATCCCAGCGCAGCGATTTCGTTACGGCGTTTTTCCGCGTTGCCCTGGTCGTGGAACAGGCCCAGCGAAATCGTGTTCTGCTGATCGCCCGCGGTGACGACGTAGTAGTCGCGCACGCCCTTGGACGACAACTGTCGGGCCGAGGTCAGCGCCTGTTCGCGGCTGGCAAGCGCCGGCAGATACACCCAGTAGCCGCGCGTCTCCGTCGCATGCGCTTCGCGGTACTGTATGCGGGTGACCATCGGCGTCAGCGCGTTCAGCGCCGCGCGCATGTCGGCCTGGGTCGGGAACGGACCGATGCTGACGCAGGTGTCGTTGCGCAGATCCGCGGCGGATTCCGGCGCTGTTGCAAGTTCTGCAGCATTGGCTTCGCCGGCATGTTCGCGCTCGGACAGCAGCACGAGTTTCGTTACCCCGGGATCGGCGGGCGCAAACGCCTGCACATGTGTCTGCGGTGCGAAATACAGCCAGCAGCCGACGCCGATATTCAGCGCCAGCAACAGCAGGAACAACATGCGAGCGAGCATCCGGGCATCTTCAGCGCCGGCGGAACGGCCGCCGGTTCGGAACGGTGGATTCTAGCCGAGTGTGGAAGCCGACGGCGCACCGGGTCCGTGTTCGACAAACCGGACAAGGCCGCGCAGGACAAGGTCTGCCTCGATTCGGTGTGGCAGCGTGATCAGTTCCGCCAGTCCCTGCGCGCCACCGCCGGTAAGGATCAGTGCCGGCACGACGTCAAAATGCTTCGCGGACTGCGCGACAAAGCGCTCGATCAGCGCAACGCCCGCAAGCCGGGTACCGGATTCGATCGCATCGGCGGTGTTGTCGGCCACTTCGACGACCTGCGCTTCGTCGTTGACGGCCAGGCGCGCGGTATTGCCGCGGAGTGCGGCCCGCATCAGCGCCGGGCTCGGCGCAATCAGGCCACCCAGATGCCTGCCGTCGGTGGCGAGCGCATCCAGGGTCAGCGCCGTACCGCAGCCGGCGATGACGGTAGGTTGCCGGTGTTGCGCATGTGCTGCGATCAGACCGAGGAAGCGATCCACGCCCAGACGTTCGGGCTGCGCATAGGCGTTGCGCACGCCGCAGGCGGCGGTGACACTGACCGGGAAGCGGGGCTCCACGCCGAACCGGTCGCGCAAATGATGCGCAAGGCCGTCTTCGAGCGCGCGTCCCGCCACCGAGGCGACGAAGACCGCATCGACGTTTTGCACATCTTTCCACAACGCGGCAAAGTCCACGGGAACATTGCCGGCATGCACGACTGCGCCGCCAGGATGCAGTTCGGTGCCGTTCCACAGCGCCCACTTCAGTCGCGTATTGCCCAGATCGATCAGCAGTTTCATGCGCCGCGCACCGTGACCTCGCCGCTGTCGTGGCACACGACGGCGGCGCCGTGACGCACACGCAGGGCGCCGCGTTCGTCAACGCCGTCGGCAATGCCTTCGCGTGCGCCACCGGCCGTCTGCACGCGCACGGCGCGACCGGCGAGCAGATCGTGGCGCGCGAAGTCAGCGCGGAAAGCGGCGAAGCCATCGACGGCGAATCGATCGAGCGCGACGATCAGTCGCGATGCCAGCCGCGCGATCAGATGATTGCGCGCCGGCGGAGCGCCGGCACACAGCTGCGCCAGATCGATGTACGGCTGGTCGATGCCGGCGTCGGCTGCCAGGCGCAGATTGATGCCGACGCCGATGACCGCGTGGCAGGGCCCGAGGAATTCGCCGCCCAGCTCGACAAGGATGCCGGCCAGCTTGCGGCCGCGGGCAAGCACATCGTTGGGCCATTTCAAGCCGACGCCCGCGACACCGCAATCGCCCAGCGCCTCGACCAGGGCCACACCGGCCACCAGGCTCAATCCGGATAGCGCACCCATGCCGTGCGGAAAGCGCTTGAGCAGGGAAAAATATACATTGCCACCCAGCGGCGAGCGCCACTGGCGGCCGCGCCGTCCGCGGCCGGCGCTTTGGGTTTCGGCGACGCAGATCGACAGATCGGCCGCACCTGCCGCCGCGCGCCGCAGCAGGGCATCGCTGGTGGATTCGGTCTGCCAGCGCAGGTCTAGATCTCCGAGCCGCTTGCGCAGCGGCACGTCGAGGTCGGCGCGGATGCGCACGGCATCCAGCGGCTCAAGCGGCCACGCCAGCCTGTAGCCGCGTCCGCCAACGGCCTGGATCGGCGCACCGAGGGCACGCAGGGCTTCGACCTGCTTCCAGACCGCGGCGCGGGTAACGCCGAGGCGCTGCGCCAGTTCGCTGCCGGAGATCGGCTGCGTCGCAGACATCGCCCCGAGCAATGCAGCCGGCTGGATGCTCATGCCCGTGCCCGTGCCTGTGCCGGAAAAGCGGCCGCCACGCTGGATTGACCGCGGTAAATCGTCATTCGCTCTGGGCTACCGGTAAATCGACAGTGTATCCGGAGGTCGCAATGTCGGCACCCGCGCCAGGGGATGCGGTGTCCGCTATCGCAAGAATACTGACCGCCAGGTGTCCGCAACGTCCGCACGGACGCCGAAAACGACTCCGCCAGATCGGTCCGGACCGCATCCTGGCGCCGGTTGCTCTGTGCCCCATGCATGGCATGAATGCTGCTTCGACCCAACGCGGTCACTGGCGGCGTCCCGAGGGACATGCGAGCATCCGACGCTTGCAAACGCCGCGGGACCGTCACGTCTCCGGGAGAACGTCATGCTCAAAGTCGCTGTCATCGCCTGCCTCGGTTTCGGTTTCATCCTCTGTGCCAGCAACGCTGCCGCCGCAGAAATGGCCATGCCGGCGGGTGCGGCCTTCGCCCCGGCTGCCAGTTCCGGCGACGTGGAAACGGCCAGCACAGCCACGCGCAGCCAGGCCGGAGCCACCGGCGCCATGCGCGAATCGGGCTCGCGTTCCGACGACAGCGACGTCACCACCACCGCCACACGCGTCCGCATGCAACCGGACAGCGTGGCTGCCACGCGCACGGACACCACACACGCTGCGGTCGGCACCGATGCCGCCGCCGGCACCGTCGTACCGGTGCACAAGGCGCGGCACAGCGCGCACTGGCAATCGCTGTTGCCGGGCGTGATGAAGTAAACGCCGGCGGGCCGGAAATCTATTCGCAGCGCACGCCCAGGTCGGCCGCCGCCTGCGAACAAATCGCCCGGATCGCCTGACGGTCGCGATCGTCCAGTAGCTGCCGCGAACGCGTGGGTGGATCGGGCCAGGGCGTGCGCCGTCTTCCCGCATGCAGCCCCCGCAGGATTCCGCGCAAACCGCCGCGCGGCTCGGCGCGCAGTTCAGCGTACCTGATCAGGACCACGCCCTGCGCGTGACTCAACAGGCGCTGCGCCAGCCACCACCACAGCATGGCGCGCCGTTCGGCCGGATCGGCGCAGCTGGACACTTCCTGCAACGCGGCGGCTTCAGACTTCGACAGCCAGGCGGCGCCGGCGAGGCCGCAGGGAAGCTGGCCCACGTCGGCATCGCGCAACATCGCGTCGCCACACTTCCACGCGGCAATGGTGTCGAGGGGGTTGTCGACGCAGGCGACGAAGCGGGCATCCGGAAGCACGCGCTTGAGCGCATCCAGGCGCAACAGCAAAGGCATCGGGCTTTTCAGCGCGAGCACGAAATCGTCCGCATGCAGGCGCCCTGCATTCGGGCCATCGTCGCTCCCGGCGACTTGTCCATGCCCCGCCGGCAACGGCCGTCCCGAGAGCAGATCGCTGCGCACGTCGCGCATGAACGCCGCCATCTGCCAGGGAGGCGACGCCTGGGTCAGCGGCGCTGCGACCGCGACCGGATCGCGCAAGACCACGCAACGGTTGAACCCGGCAAGCACATCGCCCAGATGATCATCGCCGCTGCCGGGTATGCCGCTGATGATCAGTTCCTGGCGCACCCGCATCCGGCGCGGGAAAAAACTACGCCGCGTGCGCGGTTCCAGCAGCGCGGCCCATTGCGCGTCCACCGCCAGCTTTTGCGCGATGGGCGGATATTCCCGCAGCAGTTCGCCAACCACCGCGCGCAGCACCGGTTCGCTGCGCAACACGCGCGGCCAGTGGTAGTGGCAGAACACCGGCAATGGCGCGCGCAGCGGCTTCAGGTGGGCGGGGAAATTCCAGGCCTCGTCCAGACTTGCATAGCCGAGCCCGCGCTGGTGCACGGCGATCGCCAGCGATATCTGATCCAGCCAGTGCCGGTGCGGGCGCAGTGCGGGTTCGGCATCGATGGCACGCGCGCATTCGATCCAGGCTGCGCCGAGATCGGCCCGGGTATCGGCGAAGATGACGCCGCTGTTGAAGTAGGCCAGACCGAATTCATTCGACACGGTTGTCGGCAGGCGCAACGTCGGCATGTTCACGCGCGCCGCTGCATACATCGGGCGCCAGTCCTCGGCGGACGCGGAGAACGTGCGCAAATCCGCGGGCTTGGCGGCAAAGGCGGAAGCAAGGCAGGGCTCGTCGTGAAATTCGCGCAGGCACAGGATGTCGCTGTCGAGGAAAACGATTTTTTCCGCCGTCGTGGCAATGCCCAGACAGGCCAGCTTGTTGCCGATCGGATAGTCCGGATCGACCGGATTGACTATAGCCTCGATGCGTACGCCCAGCGAACGCAGCAGCTCGACCGTGGACGCCGGCAGTTCGCCCCACACCGAGGCAGGCGTCGGTACCGCGGCTACCAGCTCATAGCTGCAGCGGAGGAAGCGTTTGAGCGACGCCGCAAGCAGCAGCGCCTTGATTTCGAGTTCGCCGGCCTGGCAGACGAAGACAAAACAGTAGCGACGTGGCGCAGTGCCGGTGACTTGCTGCAACGCTTGCACTTGAATCCGCATTCCCCGGCGCTGCCCGCGCCCGCTAGTGGTTGTTCGGTGGATTCGCGTCTTGTTGCGGCGCCGGCACGGCCTCGCCCGGAGCAGCGTCGAAGTCCGCTTGCGATATCGTATCCGCCTGCCTGCCGCGATGCATCGTCCGCACTGGCGGCCGAGCCGTACCGGGGCCGGACGGCATGGCGGCCTTCGGCACCGGCGCGGCTGCGATCGCGACCGGCTTGGGTGGCTCGCTCAGGCTGAAGCTGCCGAATGCACTGCGGCCATCGCGCGTATCGGTCGCGTACACGCGCACCTGCGCGGCCTTGTCCACCGGCGTCAGCGAAAACTGTGTATTGCGCGCCTGGTAGTGCTGCGATGCCAGCGTCTTGCCCTGCGCGTCGATCCAGTCGACATCGATATCACCACCAAAATCGCGGCGCGGCACGCGTACCAGCACGCGCGGGCTCCAGCGGTCGCCGCCGCGGCCGAACTGCAGCGCCTGGTCAGGCAGCGCCAGCACGATGGCCGGGTCGCCGAGCAGATTATACATTTGTACAAATATACGATCCGATGCGATGGCCTTGGTCGCCACGATGGCGTCGCCGATCGACTGGCCGGGTTTCAGCAGTTGTTCGATCAGGGCCTTGGAATAGTCCGGATTCGGCCAGTTCTCCCAGGACGCGGCAAACACCGCCACCGCGCCCTTGCCCGGCTCGCGCAGGAAACGCTCGCCGATCGAATCCTCGGTCGGGTGATCGAACGGCGCCGAGAAGCAAGTCATCGCCAGCACCATCGGATAGCGTCCCGCGTTGCTCAGCCTGCTCACGTCATCGAGCGTGAACAATTCCGCCGGCGGCCCGACGCGCCAGATGAACTGGCCGCCATGACCGATGAAATGCACCAGCAGGTTGCCGGCATCCAGGTCGTCCCTCAGCGTGGCGCGCGCGTTGCCTGCATCCTTGCCGTCGATATTGGTGTAGATGCTGTTGACCGCAAAACCGCGAGCTTCCAGGTTCGTCGCGATCTTGTCGGACACCTGCTTGAACGAGGCCACCTCGTTCGTGCTGATGAAGGTGATATCCCGGCGCCAGGGCCCCGGCGCGGGCCTGGACAGATAGGCGATGGTCTTGTCGACGATGGCCTTGACTTCTTCGGGCTCGACGACCGGCAGGCGTCCGACGGCGAGCTGCGGGTGGAAATCGCCGGCGGCGAACGCGACGAAATCGTTGTCGGTGGCGGACTGGCCCTCCGGCGTCGGGAACTGCCAGGTCGGAATCAGGTTGCGGTTGGCCAGCGCCGGGTCCCACTGCGCATACGGTGTGGTCGCCATGTTCGACAGTCCGCCGGGGGTCATCATTTCGTCGCGCAACGGTTGCGCGCGCAAGGCGTACAGGCCCGCGGTCGCGTGATTGCTGCGCTGGTCGTGATGGATATCGAAACTGGCATCGCCGACCAGCAACAGATAGCGCGGCTTGATCTTCCAGTGCTGCACGCCCCAGGCGACGAGATTGCGGATCGCGACCGGATGGATGATGCCATCGTTGAACTGATCGTAGATGTCGTCGACGTTGATCACCGCGACCTTGTGCCCGCGCTCGCGGTGGAATTGCGCCAGTGGCTGGATCGACTGCAGCAGGCGCGGATGCGCGACCATCAGATAGTCGTCGCCGCCAGTATCCTCGCGCAGGTCGCCGGCGGCGACGGGACGGACCAGCGCCGGTGCCAGCGGGTCGCCCAGCAGCGGAAACAAATCCACATCGGCGCCGGCGCCGGCGGTGCGGAAGCGATCGTTGCCGAGTGCCGCCAGCGCACGCCAGCTGCCGTCGCTTCCGTATAATTGTGGAATCTGTGTGCGGTTGCCCTGCAGCTCGATCGGCGCATCGGCGACCGCGATGAACGGCGCTGTGCTCGCGCGCAGATTGCCGTGTACCGGATAGGAAATCTCCATCCAGTTGAACATCGCCACGTCGATGATGAAGTTCTGCGGATCGCCGGGAGCCGGACGCCGCGGTACGGCGAGCCGGAGACTGTTGCCCTTGTTCTTCAGCAGGGTGCGCGCGACGCTCAACTGCCGGTGCATCTCGTCGCGGCCGTCCCAGCTCAGGGTTGCCAGCGTCTTGCCATTGAGCGCGACCTCGACGACATGGTCCACCGGCTTGCTCGTCTTTGAAGCCGCCACGACATTGGATACCCCGCGAAAATCCAGCGTGAGCAGCACGTCTGCGGCCGCTGCCGACGCCGCTTGCGCCGCGGACAGGTCGGCGTCGGGCAGATCGAAATCGTAGGTGAACGGTTGCGCGTCGACCGGCGTCAGCTTTGCCCACTGCCAGACGTCGGGCTCCTCGCCCGCCTTCATTTCGCGATCGCTCAGGCGCAACATCAGGTTTTCCTGCTCGAAATGGAACGTGCGCCGCAACGGTGCAGGTTTCGCTGCGCCGGCGGTGGCCACCGCAACCGCTGGCAGTTCGCGCATGCGCGCGTGCGCACCGGGCGCAGCCGCAAGCAGGTATACGTTTACCGCAGAATACTGGTCATACCAGCTTTCCGGCCCATGCAGGGCCTGCCCTACCCATTCGATGCGGCTGCCGGCCGCAAAGCGGCCGCTGCCGTCGTCGCGCACCCGGATCGGGACTTCCCTGCCGCGGTTGAGCAGCACCAGATCACCGCTCGCGCAATCCATCAAGGCCGGCTGCACGGCAGCGATCGCGGCGTAGTCGAGCGCATAGACGCCGCTGTCCTTTACCTCGATATGCACGCGTCCGGAACAGGCCACGCCGCCGGACGACAACGTGAGCAGGATCAAAGCCAGGCACGGCGCCAGGAGTCGCAGCGAAAGAAACATCATGATCCGGTTGGGTGGGCGCAGCTCATATGAATGCGTAGGGTGAGGGCGGGATCCGGCGCGCGCACGGCCTCGGCTCGCGGGCGTCGGAGTTGCCGCAAGCGGACGTCCTTTAACCGGAGACTGGCGTGGCAGAACGCTTCGCCTGGAAATGCCGCCCGGATACTACAAAACGCGTAGGGTCAATGCAACGCCGATTGGTCACGCGATTTCGCGGCCGCAGCGACGCGTATACTTGAAGTCTGGCTCACAATACGGTGTCGCCGCCATGCTCAAGCTTGCGTCTGTCACGAGTTCTCTGGCCTTGGTACTCGCCGCCGCCCTGCCCTGCGCGGCAGCCGACGGGGCGAGGGACATGCTTGGCTACACCGCGTCGAGCGCCGCTGCCGAAGTCGCGCTGGAGCAGCGTTTCGATGCCGCGCTCGACCCAGCGCACCTGCGCGAATGGCTCAGGCAGATGTCGTCGCAACCCAACCATCTGGGTTCGCCGCACGACAAGGCCAATGCCGACTTCGTGCTGCAGCAGTTCAAGGATTGGGGCTGGGACGCGCACATCGAAACCTTCGACGTGCTCTACGCGACGCCGACCGAACGCGTGCTTGAACTCGTCGCCCCTACCAGTTTCAAGGCCACGCTCGACGAGCCGGCGATTGCCGAGGATTCGACGTCGAGCGTGCGCGAACACATGCTGCCACCGTTCAATGTCTATTCGGCCGATGGTGACGTCACCGCCGAACTCGTCTACGTCAACTACGGCGTGCCCGAAGACTACAAGGAACTGGAGCGCCGCGGCATCAGCGTCAAGGGCAAGATCGCGATCGCCCGCTACGGGCAATCCTGGCGCGGGATCAAGCCGAAGGTGGCGCAGGAACATGGCGCGATCGGCTGCATCATCTATTCCGACCCGCGCGACGACGGCTACTTCCAGGGCGATGCCTATCCGCAGGGACCGTTCCGCAGCGAGCAGGGCGCGCAGCGCGGCTCGGTCGCGGATATTCCGGTCTATTCCGGCGACCCGCTCACACCCGGTGTCGGCGCCACCAAGGACGCGAAGCGCCTGAAACGCGAAGACGCTCCGGACCTGCTGAAGATTCCGGTGCTGCCGATTTCCTGGGGCGACGCCCTGCCCTTGCTCAAGGCCATGGCCGGCCCGGTCGCGCCCGAGCACTGGCGCGGCGCGCTGCCGATCACCTATCACCTGGGTCCAGGCCCGGCGAAGGTACATCTGAAACTTGCGTTCGACTGGAAACTCACGCCCGCCTACGATGTCGTCGCCACCCTGCGCGGCGGCGAGCATCCCGATCAGTGGGTGCTGCGCGGCAATCATCGCGATGCCTGGGTGTTCGGCGCCTCCGATCCCCTGTCCGGCCAGGTGGCGCTGCTCGAGGAAGCACGCGTCCTCGGCGGCATGACCAAGAATGGCTGGAAGCCAAAACGCAGCATTGTATACCTGAGCTGGGACGGCGAGGAACCTGGCCTGCTCGGTTCGACCGAATGGGCCGAGACCCATGCCGACGAACTGAAGAAGAAAGCCGTGTTGTACGTGAACTCCGACAACAACGGCCGCGGCTTCCTGGAAATGGGTGGCTCGCATTCGCTCGAGCATGTCCTGGACCAGATCGCCGGCGGCATCACCGATCCGGAAACCGGCGTCAGCGTTCTCCAACGTCGGCGCGCGCGCTTCGCCGTCATCGGCAGCGAGAAGGACGCGAATCCTCAGCAGAAGGAAATGGCCAAGGCCGCGCTCGATATGCAGCGCGATTTTCCGATCGAGGCACTGGGTTCGGGTTCCGACTACACGCCATTCCTGCAGCATCTGGGTATCGCTTCGGTCGACTTCGGCTATGGCGGCGAGGATCGCAGCGGCGACTACCATTCGGTCTACGATTCATTTGATCACTACGTACGCTTCGGTGATCCGAAGTTCGAATACGGCATCGCGCTGGCCAAGACCGTGGCGCACACCGTGCTGCGCTTTGCCGATGCCGATGTGCTGCCGTTGCGCGCGGGCAATTTTGCCGACACCGTGGCGCACTACGACGAGGAACTGCACAAGCTTGACGATAGCGAACGCGAAACCGCGGAGAAGACGAATCGGCTGCTGGCCGACAAGGCGTACCAGCTTGCTGCCGACCCGACGCAAACCCTGTTGCCGCCGCCGGCGCCGCAAGCCGTTCCCTTCCTGAATTTTGCGCCGCTGGATAATGCCGTGGCTCGACTCCAGTCCAGCGCTGCGGCTTTCGACCGGGCCTACGCGGCGCAGTTGCAAGCGGACAGGCCGCCCGACCCGGCCGCGGCGCAAAAAATCGATACGCTGTTGCAAGGCCTGGAACAGACGCTGACGCAAACCGCAGGTCTGCCCGGCCGCGCCTGGTACGAACACATGATCTATGCACCCGGTCTGTACACCGGTTACGGCGTGAAGACGCTGCCGGGAGTGCGCGAAGCCATCGAGCAGAAACATTGGGACGTGGCGGAAAAATATGTCGCCCGGGTGTCCACCGCGCTGGATGCCTACAGCGCCCGTCTGGATCAGGCGCGCAGCCTGATGCCCGAACGCTGAGTCGAATCAGCGCCGCCCTTCAACGCAAGCGGCGCAATTCCGCTTCGACCAGCAGGCGCGCCAGCGCACGGACATCGGTCAGAGGAGCGAATCCCAGTCGCGCGCGCGCCTTGGCGGCATCGCCAGTCAGCGCGGCCGCATCGAGGGGACGGAACAAGTCCGCCTGGACGGTGACCAGCACGCGTCCATCGCGGCGACCGACCGCATGTTCACCGGCGCCGTGGCCGCGCCAGTCGAGTTCGATGCCGGCGGCGGCGAACGCGAAATCCACAAAATCACGGATCGACGTGGCGACGCCAGTCGCCAGCACGTAGTCGTCCGGCTGCGCCTGTTCGGCCATCGCCAGCATGGTCGCGGTGTATTCTGGCGCGTAGCCGAAGTCGCGCCGCGCCTGCAGGTTGCCAAGCTTCAACGGTTCTGCCGCGGCGTTGCTCAGCCGCGCAGCGGCCGCTGCAATCTTGCGCGTGACGAAATCCGCGTCGCGCAACGGCGATTCATGGTTGAACAGGATCGCGCAACCGGCATGCAAGCCGAAGCCCGCGCGGTAGCTTTGCGTCATCGCGTGCGCAAACTGCTTGGCGACCGCATACGGATTGCGCGGAGCCAACGGCGTGACCTCGTTCTGAGGACTGGTCTGCGGGTCGCCAAACAACTCGGCGGTCGAGGCGAGCACGAAACGCGTGTGCGCCGATTCCCGGCGCACCGCATCGAGCAGATGCAAGGCCGCAAAACCATTCACCTGCGCGGTTGCGAGCGGATCGCGGAACGATGCCGCAACCCGCGTCTGCGCGGCGAGGTGAAAAAGTGCAAAAGGCTGCACCGCACCCAGCAGCGCGCAGCAGGCAGCGCCATCGGTGATATCCAGTTCGACCAGTCGCAATTGTGGATGTTCGAGGACGCCCAGCTCGCGCAGCCGCCACAGTGACTCCGCGCCCGAACCGGGGCGACGCGTGCCGACAACCGAAACCCCGCGCGACAGGGCCTGCATGGCGAGATAGGCACCGTCCTGCCCACTCGCGCCGGTGATCACTATGGTGCGGCTCATCGCACGCCTTCGACGTCGGCGAACCTTGCGTGGTCGCGCCAGCAAGCCGGATACAGAACGTTGCAATAGTCGGCCAGTTGCACCGACGCGGCGGGATCGGCGCCTTCCATGGACATGCTTCGGCGCAATACCTGGAATTGCGCGTCCGCGCCGGAATCCAGGACCGGCACATCCATGCACGCCGCGGCGACCTGTAGACCCCGGTTGTCGGCCTGTGCGGAAAAGACATGAACCAGTTCGATGGCGAACTTCAGCAACCAGCCGCCGATGCAGCGTTCGGCGTCGGTCATCAACGCGTATTCCCGCTCGGCGTGGAAACCCGCATCCTGATAACGCCACAGACGCAGGTGGCCAGCGTCGTCGCTGAGGACAAAGCATTCATACAGCGCGCGCAGGACGCAGACCAGCGTGGCGACGGCTGCAGGCTCGTCGCGTCCGACCACAAGCAGCACGCGCGGTCGCGGCGGCAGCGCGGTGTAGACGCCGTCGCGATCGGCGTAGATCCTGCGCACGCGATAATCGAGCACGCGCCGTTCAAAGCTGAAAAGGGTCGCGCCGACCCTGGCTTCGTAGTCGGGATAGCGTGAACGCAGCACCTGCATGCCCTGCGCGCCGAGCGTTGCCCGTCTCTCCGCGCCAAAGCTGGCGCTGCGTTCGTGGTGCACGAAGACATTCCCGGCAATGACATGACGGTAGCCGACGCGCTCTGCACGCTGGCACAGATCATTCTCCTCGCCGTAGCCGGACGGGAACGCCTCGGCGTCGAGCACGCCGACGCGATCGAGCAGGGCACGCTTGACGAACATGCAAAAGCCATTGCCGGTCGGCAGCTCGGGCAGGCAGCCGCCGATATTTTGCAGCAGTGCCCGCTGCGTCATGGGCAGGCTCCAGCGCGAGGGGACCGCACAGGCCTGTTCCAGTTCCGGGACGCTGAAGGCGCCGGCATTGTCCGACACTGCGGTCACCGTGCCGATGCGCTCGTCCGCATAGGCTACCTGGCGCAACCCCTGCAGCCAGCGCGGACCGACTTGCGTGTCGCTGTTGAGCAGGACCACGTCCGCATCACCGGCAAGCTCGATGCCCAGATTCGTGCTGCGCGTGTAGCCCAGATTGTCCGCGTTGCGCCGTACGAGAATATGCGGGCGGTCCGCATATGCAGCCAGCAGCGTGGCGATCTGCGCGTCGCCGCTGGCATCGTCGATCAGGATCAGGCGCACGTCGCCACTCGTCCAGCGCAGCAATGCAGTGATGCAGCATTGTACCCAATGCGGTGAATTGTAAATCGGCACGACGATCGCCGTTGCGGGAGCATGCGTCCAGCGCGGCGGCAGCGCGGCGGCCAGAGGCCGCATCGCGCGCGCGTCGCCTTGCCACTGATCCATTCCTGCCGGCGCGGCACGGCCGTGCAGCACATGCCAGCGTGATCCGATCACGCCGCCGCCGGCCGCACGCAACGAAAAAACGATCTCGTCGCGACCGCTGGGGGAAAAGGCGAACTCGCGTTCGCATAACGGTATCGACGGATCTGGCACGATGCGCTCGAAGATCACGTCATCGATGCACAACTCCACTTCACCGCAATGGGATCTCGCGACGTCGTTTCGCCACACGAGCCGGCGGCCATTCCAGGCAGCCCACAGGCCGGGCGCGGCAAGCGCAGACGCGTCACGCGCCGGTGCCGGCTCGCCGGTTTGCGCCATCGGCGTCACCCCGCGGCCGCCACCGGCGGCGCGACGCAGGCGGCGTGCGCATCGGCGTGGTAGGCGCGCAGCACCTCGTCGACACCGCCCTGCATCACACTGCGTCCGTGCTCGATCCACAGGGCGCGATCGCAGATCTGGCGGATTTGCGCGTCGCCGTGCGATACGAAGACCACGGTGGTGCCGCCGTGGATGCGTTCGCGCAGGGCGGCGCCGGATTTTTCCTGGAATTCGGCGTCGCCGACGGCAAGCACCTCGTCGATCAGCAGCACGTCCGGTTCGACCTGCAGCGCGACGGAAAAGCCCAGGCGCGAGGTCATGCCGGTGGAGTAGCTGGAAATCGGCTGTTCGAAGAAATCGCCGAGTTCGGAGAATTCGAGGATCGCCGGCAGGCGCCGCACGATGTCGCGGTAGCGCAGGCCGAGCATGAGCCCGGAAAGAATCGCATTGTCGCGGCCGGAAAGATGCGGCATGAAACCCAGCGCCAGCGACAGCAGCTGGCAGGATACCGGCGCGCGCTTCATCCTGCCGCGATCGGGTGTGATGATTCCCGCGATCGTGCGCAAAAGTGTACTTTTGCCGGCGCCGTTGCGGCCGATGACGCCCAGGCGCTCGCCGCGCGACAGGCTCAGGCTGACATCCTCCAGGGCCCAGTAGCGCGGATTGCCGACCCGCAGCTGCGCATTGAATGCGACGCCGACGTTTTCCATGGTGACGATCGTGTCCATCAACCGGTCAGCTTCACGTAACGCGGCGTCAGGCGCGTGATCAGGAACGAGCCGAGCGCATACAGCACGAAGGAAATCAGTGCGACGCGGCCGAGCGCGGCCCAGTCCGGCCAGCGTGCATACATGAGGATGCCGCGTCCGGCGTCGATGAGCGTGGCAATCGGATTGAGCGCGAACCAGCGCCGCATCGGTTCCGGCACTGCATCGAGTGCGAACACGACGCCGGACAGGAACATAACCACGGTGAGAAACTGCTCGATCACGAAGCGCAGGTCCGGCACCAGCGGTACGAGCGCGGCAACCACGTAGGCCGCGCCGGCAGCAAACACGAGTTCCACCAGCAGGACCGGGATCAGCGCGACATAGCTCAGATTCGGCGGATAGCCGCTGCACCACAGGATCACCAGCAACAGTGCCAGGATGAAAATGAATTTCACCGTGTCGGCAAGAATCTGCACGCTCGGAAACACCTGCGCGGGCAGTTTGACCTGGCGCACGAGATTGAGCTGCGTCCAGATCGAATAGCTGCCATGGCTGACGCAGGACTTGAACCATTGCCACAGCGCGAGCCCGACCAGCAGGAACGGCACGTAGTCGGGCTGATTGTTCCTCAGCACCACCGAGAACACCAGATAGAAGGTGCCCATCATCATCGCCGGCTCAAGCACCCACCAGATGAGTCCCAGATACGAGCGTGCGCGCTCGGCGCGCAGTTCGGCGTAGGTCGAAAACAGGATCAGTTCAAGATAGTGCAGGCGCATGTTCTGGCTCGCGCGTCATTGCCGGATACACCGAAGTGCGCATCTGCGGCGTGCATCAGTTCGTCGCGGGTTTCGCCGGCGGGGCGGCGGACTTGTCCGCAGCGTGCCGTTTGGCCGGCGCATGGAACACGGGGGTGAATTTCTCGCGCGCGCCCTGGTTCGTGATCGACTCGACGTAGTACCAGTAGTCCTTGCACGGATCGATGGCGTCGTCGACGTATTTGTACTGGTGCGTCTCGGCCGTGGTGCCGTTGCCGAGGATCGGCTGTTTGGTCAGTTTCGCGAACGGGCCTTGTTCCGATGTACCGCGATAGACGTCGTAGCCGAAATTCTCGTCCTCGCTCGCCGTCGTCCAGTGCGCGGTGTTGCTCACGCGCTGCTCCGCCGGCAGCCTGGCCTGACTGCCGCAGGCGCCTTCCGCCGGCGAGTCCACGGCCCAGCCCTGCGTGCCGAGGAGAACGAACGACGCGAGGAAACAGGCAACGCGGTGCGACATGGACAACTCCGGAACAAAGGGGAAGAAAACAGCTGCGCGACGGCGCAGGCGCACGATAGCCGCAGTGCGCGGACGACGCAATCGGCGCGCCCGATTGACATTCCTGCGCCGGCTTGTCTGAAATGCACCCATGCGCGTACTCGTCCTGCTTTGCCTGCTGCTCCCGCCCCTGCTTGCACCGGCGCAAACCGTCGCGGCGGATGCCGACTGGCGCGTGCGCGTCACGCCGTTCGATGAAGTGTTCCCTGCGCTGGAGCTCTCACAGGCGCGGCGCCACGCCACCGCCGCGCCCACCGATCATGTCCTCGGCGACGGTACCGGCCTGATCGCCGTGCGTGTGCACGCGCGCCGTGCCGGCGAGCGCGTACGCGTGCACGTGGACGCGCCCGGCCTCGGCGCACCGGTGCGTTTCGAAGCGACGCTGGCACTGGCCGACATCGACTACGAGCTGCACCCGGCCCTGGACTGGGACGTGGCACGCCTGCAGGCGCTGCCCACGCCGCTGGCCACCCGGCTGCAGATTACCCTGGAACGCGATGATGCCGTCGCCGGCACGCGCGAGGTTGCGGTCAGTCTGCGGCCACTGGATGAGGCCTTGTACTTCGTGCGCGACGGCGGCGACAGCGTCGATCTTTCCTGGATTTTCGCCGCCTATGTCGATGAGCGCGGCGCGGTAGTCGACAACATCCTGGACGCGGCGGAGAAAAGCGCCATTGTGGACAAGTTCGACGGTTATGCGAGCGCCGACCCGGACCGCGTCTATCGCCAGGTCTGGGCCGTCTGGCAGGCACTGACCGAACACGGCATCCGCTATTCGAGCGCGGACCCGGCAATCGGCCGCGGCCCACGCGTATTCAGCCAGCGCGTGCGCTTCATCGCACAGACGTGGTCCGACCGCTCGGCCAACTGCGTCGACGGCAGCGTATTGATCGCCTCGGTTTTGCAGCGCATCGGCCTGCGCAGCTTTCTGGTGCTGGTTCCGGGCCACGCCTTTGTCGGCTTCTATACCGATGCCGATGCCCAGCGCGCCGCGTATCTGGAAACGACCCTGCTTGGCGCAACGGTCGCCGCACCACCAAAGTCCCCAAGCTTTGCAACGGACGTGGAACCGACACGCGCCAACCGCTCGAGTCTGGCCGGATTCGCCGCCGCACTGGCCGCTGGCCGCGCCCATCGCACCCGCATCGCAAGCAAACTCGACGGCCGCCACCGGCCCGACTACGCGGTCATCGACATCAGTGCCGCGCGCGCGTTCGGCATCCATTCGATCGAAGCGGAAAGAGCGACCAATGACGGTGCGCAGTCGCCGTCCCGTCGGGCTGATCAGAACCGCAGCATGAACGCCGCGCCACCGAGCGTCGTCGAGCGCGACACGTCCAGGGTGCCGCGATAGGCCTTGAGCAGGTCCTGCACGATGGCCAGACCAATGCCGTGCCCCTGCACGCGCTCGTCGCCGCGCACGCCGCGGCGCAGCATATGTTCGACTTGGTCCTCGGCAATGCCGGGGCCGTCGTCCTCGATCACGAGTTCGAGCCCGCCGCGCCGCGCACCGCGTGCCGGTTGCGCGCGCGCCGTCAGCAGCACGCGATGGCGTGCCCACTTGAACGCGTTTTCAAGCAGGTTGCCGAGCAGTTCGAGCAGATCGCCCTGCTCGCCGTAGAATTGGGCACGTGGATCGATATCGAATTCGCAGAGGATGTTCTTGTCTGCGTATACTTTTTCCAGACTCGCGACGATCTCTTCGGCATGCGCTTCGATTGCGATCGGCGCGGCAAACGTGGTATGTCCCGAGGTTGCTGCGCGCGACAGCTGGTAGGCGACGATCTGGTCCATGCGGCCGGTCTGTTCGAGCACGGTCCAGCGCAGTTCCTCGCCGCCGGCGCCGGATTCGAGCTGGCTGCGCATGACCGCCAGTGGCGTCTTCAGGCTGTGCGCCAGATCGTCCAGCGTATTGCGGTAGCGCTGCAGATGCAGGCGTTCGCTCTCGATGAATTCGTTCAGATTCGTGGCCAGACCCGACAATTCGTGCGGATAGTCGCTGGACAGGCGCTCGCGCTCGCGGTGTTCGACGCGGGTCAGATCCGAGGTGATGCGGCGCAGCGGCAACAGGCTCCAGCGCAGTGTCGCCAGCAGCAAGAGCAGCAGCAGCACGCCCAGACCGCCGAGATAGACCAGCAGGGTACGGCGGAACACGTCGAGCTGGTCATCAAGGACTTTTGCATCTTCGGCGACATGCAGGGTCAGATCGATCGGTTCGCGATTGGGCACTTCCCAGGCCACGCCGAGACTGAACAAGTATACTTTTCCCGCGGCGCCATCCAGAGGCCCGGAAAACATCATCGCGCCGGGCTCAAGATGACTGTCCAGCAAGGGCAGCTTCACGCCCAGTGCCGAAGGCGAACGCCAATGCTCGGCCTTGATGCCGTCGATCTCGACGGGGCCGACGACGCTGGCGTAGAGATTGCCGCCGGCGCCGAAGCGCGGGTCGGGCGCCACTTCCGGCGGCAGCCAGCGCCGCGAGCGGGCGACGTCGGAGGCGGCCAGATAACCGTAGACGTAGCTTTGCAGGCGATCGCGCAAGGCGCTGCGCAGGGTTTCATAGATGGCCTGGTCGAGCGCGAACCCGGTCAGCCCGAGAAAGGCAGCCAAGGCAAAACCCGCGGCGAGCAGCGAGCGCGCTTGCAGCGACAACGGGCGACGCGACATATGTATCTACAGTCTCACTCTTCGTTCGCAGCCGGCGCCGCTGCCGATTCCACGCTGCCGCCGCTGCGCCCGATGGCGAAGCGGTAGCCGCGGCCGCGCACGGTCTCGATCGGCTTCAAGGCATTGTCCGGATCGAGCTTGCGGCGCAGGCGGCCGATGAATACTTCCAGCACATTGGAATCGCGGTCGAAATCCTGCTGGTAGATGTGTTCGGTGAGGTCCGCCTTGGACACCAGCTCGCCGGCGTGCAGCATCAGGTATTCCAGCACCTTGTACTCGTAGCTGGTCAGATCCGCCGACTGACCGCCGACCTGTACCGTCTGCGCCACGGTGTCGAGAACGATCGGTCCGCATTCCAGCGTGGGCTTGGTCCAGCCGCTGGCGCGACGCACGAGCGCGTTCAGGCGCGCGAGCAGTTCCTCGACATGAAAGGGCTTGACCAGGTAGTCGTCGGCGCCGTGCTTGAGACCTTCCACCTTGTCCTGCCAGCTGGTGCGCGCGGTCAGGATGAGGATCGGACAGCGTTGTCCGGCGGCGCGCAGTTCGGCGATCAGTTCCATGCCGGACATTTTCGGCAGGCCCAGGTCGATGATGGCGACATCGAACGGTACCTCGCGGCCGAGGTACAAGCCCTCTTCGCCGTCGGCGGCCATGTCGACCGCAAAGCCTTCGCGCTTGAGCCTGGCGGCCAGCGTTTCGCGCAACGGCGCTTCGTCTTCCACCAACAATATGCGCATGATTACTTCCTTTTATTGGCGCGCAACGTGCGCCGACTTGATTGGTGTCAATTGCTGCCTGGATGTCTCAGGTATTGTCCGCAGGCACTTCGATCACGCGCACCTGGCCATCGTGCGTAAGTACCTTGATGCGATAGATCGTCCGCTTGCCGTTGTGCTTGGTTTCTGCCGAAAGTACCTTGCCGTGGGTGTCCCGTTCCACCTTCGCCACGGCATCCTGCAGGGTCAAACCGGTCGCGTAAACGCCCGTGGCCGCGAACATGACGGCGATGCACAGGCAGGCGGTGGCCAGCGGATGTTTCATTCGTTTCATCACTGCTCACATTGCGGGCGCCGCCCTTCGGCGGCGCGAATCAGGCACATACTATGCCCGGCGCGACTAAATTGGGCCTGAATTGCCCTCCGCGAATCGCCGCGGTCAGTAGATTTCGCCGACACAGCAGCGCAGGCTGCCGCCGGATTTTTCGATTTCAGCCAAGCCGACGCTGCGCAAGCCGAAGCCCCAATCGGCCAAGGCGGCGCGCTGCGCGGGCTGCAGCGCTGCGGCCGCGCGCGTGCTCATCCAGACGCTGTCGGGCGACAGCGAGATCGCATTGCCGGCAAACGCCGCCTTCTGCGTGGAATCCAGCCGCAGGACATGCTCGCCATACACGCGGGCGATCGCGTCGGCCGCGGCGGCTTCGGCAAAACCATCCGGCGCCATGATCGCGGCGCGCGAAGCCAGCGGCGCCAGCACCACATTGGTATGGTATTCGCCGCGCGCCAGCGCAAAGCAGAACGTCAGCTTGAGTCCGAAAGCCTCGTGCATGGCCCGTGCACCGGCCAGGTCGCAGCGCTCGGATAGGCCGCAGAAACCGATGCCGCGCGCGCGATCGATCGCCAGCGATCCGGTCAACTCGGCGACCAGCGATTGAGTGGACAAATCCACTATTTCATAATTGAGCAGGTCGCGGAAGAAACCGCGGATATCGGCACGTGCAGCTTCGCGCCGGCGCACGCCATGACGCATCGCACCGACCACC
Organism: Rudaea sp.; assembly: GCA_031291055.1. GTDB lineage: Bacteria > Pseudomonadota > Gammaproteobacteria > Xanthomonadales > Rhodanobacteraceae > Rudaea. The sequence continues at coordinate 186,647 of JARLJU010000333.1, forward strand.
AGCCGACCGGGTGCCGTGGCGAACACGTTGTTCGGGAATACCGCATCTGGCGTGGACGGATCGCCGGGAAAGACGATCGTCGGCAGGCAGGTGCGCAGCGCCGCGGCAAGCGCAGCGTGCTCTGCCAGCGCGCGCAGGCTGTCGACATCTTCGGTCATGGCCATGTAGCGATTGTCGGTCGCCGACTCCGCGGCCAGCGCAAAACCATACGGGGCAACCAGAAATGCGGCGCGTGCCGTGGCCGCAGCCTGCAACGGAAAACGCTCCGGCGACCAGGCGTCAACGAATTCCGCGGGTGTGGTGACGATCATGCGATGAGCTTCCCCCGACTGGCGCCCGTGGCTGTGGGCGGTTGAAGACTCAGGCAGCAGCACGCGCGTGCTCGCACACCAACGCTGCCGCATCCGCAAGCACGCCGAAGCCCGCACCGGCGGCGCGCATGTGCTCGCTCAAATAGCGCCGGAACGCGCGCGCCCCCGGCTCGCCCAGATACAAGCCAAGTACATGGCGAGCAATGTGATGCAAGGCTTCGCCACGCGCAATCTGATCGGTGATGTAGGGCGCCATCTGCCCGACTATTTCCTCGCGTGCCGGCATGGGTGTGCCGAAAAGCGATTGTTCCATCCGTGCCAGCACGTAGGGGTCGTGATAGGCAGCGCGGCCAAGCATGACGCCATCCACCTGCTTCAGGTGCGATGCCGCCGCATCCGGCGCAACGATGCCGCCGTTGATGACGATCGTCAGCGCCGGAAACTCACGCTTGAGCTGATAGACGCGCGCGTAATTGAGCGGCGGAATCTCGCGGTTTTCCTTGGGGCTCAGACCATGCAACCAGGCCTTGCGCGCATGCACGATCAACACTCCGAGGCCTGCGCCAACCAGGGTTTCGGTAAAACGATGCAGGCCCTCGTAGTCGTCCTGATCGTCCACGCCGATACGGCATTTCACGGTCACCGGGACGGACACCGCCGCCCGCATCGCCGCGACGCAATCGGCGACCAGGGCCGGTTCACGCATCAGGCACGCGCCGAAACGGCCCGACTGCACGCGATCCGACGGACAGCCGACATTGAGGTTTATCTCGTCGTAACCGAAATCCACGCCGATCCGCGCCGCCGCCGCCAGGTCCGCCGGCTCGTGTCCGCCCAATTGCAGCGCCAATGGATGCTCGGCCGCATCGAAATCCAGCAGCCGCGCGCGATCCCCATGCAGCACCGCGCCCGCCGTCACCATCTCGGTATACAAACGCGCGTGCGGCGCGAGCTGGCGATGGAAGAACCGGCAGTGGCGGTCGGTCCAGTCCATCATCGGCGCAATGCAAAACAGCCATGGTGACAAGCGTCTGTTTTCGCTGGCCTGCTGCGGATTTCCCTGTATTTCCATTCCCGTCGAATACCGAAAATTACTTGCAAATCCCAACCCCGTTGCACCACCATTGCACCAACTCGGAGGTGGTGCAATGAGAATCGAGCGAAGGGAAAAGTCGTGGCGCGCCATTGTACGACGGAAGGGTGAGCCGACGCAGTCGAAGTCGTTCCCTACGAAGGCGATGGCGCAGGTGTGGGGAGATCGCCTTGAGCGCGAGATCGCGGAGCGCCGCGCACACGGAAACAGCCGTGCGGATTCGATGACGCTCGGGGCGCTGATCGACTGGTACATCGAGCATGCTGGCGAACTGGTGCCGTTCGGCCGCTCCAAGGCATCTGATTTACGCCGGCTGAAGTCGTACGAGATCGCTGAGCGCGTGGCGTCCGGACTGCGCACACAGGATTATGTGAAGCACTGCGAAGGCAGGCGACGCGACGGAACTGGTCCGGCAACCGTGCTGAATGACATCGTATGGCTGCGTCAGGTGATCAAGGCAGCTCGCGCGAGCCTTGGGCTCCGCGCCTCGCTGGAAGCGATTGCGGATGCTACAGAGCACCTACGGTCGACCAGAACAATAGCGAAGTCGCGGGTGCGCGCTAGGCGTTTGGAGAAGGGGGAAGAGAAGAAACTGCGTGAATACTTCACGGCGAGACGGTCGGCGCTGCCGATGGCGGACATCATGCTATTCGCAATTCTGTCCACGCGGCGCCAGGAAGAGATTGTGCGCATCAAATGGGCGGACGTCGACCGGAAGAAGGGAATCGTCTGGCTCGACGACGTGAAGCACCCAACGCAGAAGATCGGCAACCGGCGTGCGTTCCGCATCCTACCTGAGGCGATGGCGATCATCGCACGGCAGCCGCGAACAGCGCCGGAGGTGTTCCCGTTCAACCATCGAACGATCAGCGCCTACTTCACAGCGGCGACACGGATGATCGGAATCAAGAATCTGCGCTTCCACGATCTGCGCCACGAAGCGACGTCGCGGCTATTCGAGCGCGGCTATGCCATCCACGAAGTCGCGCAGTTCACGCTGCACGATTCTTGGTCAACGCTGAAGCGTTATGCGAATCTGAAACCGGAGAATGTGCGTGAGCTTTAGCTTTCAAACTGACCAACAGATTAAAAGACCCGCAACGTCCACGGGGGATGGTTGTCGCAAAAGCAACAGACGGTCGTGGATGCTGTGGAAACGATGCCCCTCAAAGCGGGGGTTTCGCTGAGCGATGCCGCCAAGCGGTGGATACAGGAGTGATGATGGGAAACGCCAAGAGCGATGACTTCGATCTCCACTCCATGCCCGAGTGGACCGAGGTGGACCACTCGGTGCCCGCACGCGGCGTGTGGACACACCCGGATTTGCCAGTCGGAACCTTGCTGTATCGATACATGCCGCTTCAATGGGCACTGGCCGCGTTTGAGGCGAAAGCTTTTTCAATGCGACAACCGCGCCTATGGGACGATCCCTATGAGCGGTGGTGGAGTGATCAACTGTTCAAGACAGGCAGCAAGCTGGCCGATGCGCACGCGTTCGGCTCGTGTTGGACCACCCGTTACATTGATGAGCCGATCTGGCGGATCTATATGTGCCCAGATCATCCGGAGGTGCCCGCCATCCGCATCAGCACGCGCGCGGGCAAACTCTGCGCGCGCATGAGAGAACTTTGCCGAACAGAAACGGGCAAGGCTTTTCTCGGGCGTGTCCGCTACACACCAAAAGACCGACTTCCAGCGCTGGCAGCCGAGTTGACGGGTGATCCCGACAACCACCTGGCACGCACAGCCGCGCGCGGCCTTCATTGGAAACGGTCGCAGTTTCAACTCGAACAAGAGGTGCGCCTGTTGTGGATCATGGCGAACGCGACGGCACCGGATGTTTTTCAACTATCGTTCGAATGGAATGAGCTGATCGAGCAGGTGCGGATCGGGCCGACGATCAACGAGAAAAGCGCCGACGATGCATACGATGCGTTGGTTCTGGTTGGCGTGCCTGAAAATATAATCAAATATTCGACCATCTACCGTGCGCCTGGTGCGCCGCTGCGTCGGCGCAGCAACCACTGACCTTCAGGCCTGTGAGATCCTGGCTGCCTGTTCGCCCTTTTTGCCAAACTCCGGTCACGGCTTCCACCGTCGGCGCAACAGCGTTAGCAAGTCCTCGACAATCTCACTGGCTTCGCGCACGACCTTGGGGCGCCGCATATTGGCCGGCGTCAGTTGGACCGGCTGTTCATGCTGGTCTTCGCCGTAGCCAATCGACATCGTCCCACTGTTCGGACTGGCCGCGTGCTCGTTACGCGTGCGCCAGCCCCAAGCGCTTCCAGAAAGGCGCGCCGCCAGAGCTAGGTGGGTCACTTTCTCGGTCGGATCGATGTGTTTGAGGACGGCCGCGGCAAAGGCCAGGGCATGGCTCAGTCGATCACGCACATCTTCTTCCAGCACGACCATCATCATCCCGCGCTCGCTGGGCCGGTCCATCGGCACTTGAACGAGAAGATCGCCATTCGGCGACAGACGCACCAGTCCCTCCTCGCCGCGCCGGCCATCCTGGCGCAATACCAGATCGCTTCCTTCGATACCTGCCTTCATCCCCGCTGCTTTCGAAAAAATCGCCGTTGATCCAAAAAGAGCAAGCTTTAGGAGCTCATCAGCCAATGCACTGTCCTCGATTTGGCGCGCGCGCAGGAGCGGTTGATTTGGGCCCGTGGCGATCGCCAGAGACAACTGCGCGCCGCTGCTGCTCGACCCTTGGTGCGTCTCCGGCAACAAAGTCAGCGCGCGCGCATCGAGGGCATTCACATCCAGCGGACCGCTGGCATTGGCCAGTTGCCACTCATGAATGGCGCGCGTCACCTGCCTCCCCAGTTGTTCGGGCGTGTTGAACTCATTCCAGTGCTGCCCCGTCCAGCCGCCTACCGCCTCAATGAAGCGCTGCTGTGCTGGTTCGGGATTGCTGGGTTCGTGACGAAATCCCAGGACTGGTTTGCTGCTGTGCGCCTCCTCGAACTCCTCGTGGGTCGCCGACAAACCGGATGGCTGCGTGGCACCGTAACGATCGCCCAGGATCATTAGAAACAGATCCGATTGCCGCACACCTTTGAGACAGGCCACCTGGGGTGACGCGTCGCGCGCATAGAAGCTCTCGGCCATTATGGCCTCATGTCCCAGCGTCGTGATGGCTTCTCTCACGGCGGCGCGCTCGGCTTCCATCCCCCGAATCAAAGAACTGATAAATACCTTCATGAGATCGACCTCAATACGCTTTCCCTAAGATTGGGTCGTATGTTAGAAAATCACGGACCTCGTTCGAAACTTCTCAAACTGCACATATCGTTGTCGACGACGATTCAGCTGTAAATCGTTTCAATCGTCTAACCCGTCGGGATCGCCGCGCAGCCAGAGAGCCCGAGGCCGACGCGCCCCATATTCACCCGTCAGTTTTGGTCTGCGATGAAGACACGATGCGACCGCAGGAGAAGCACGTCACCAGGGCGGAAAGCAGCGTGCGATCATCACGTCTCTAGTGCTTCTTTTTCGGAACCACGGTTTCGGTGAACTCGACTTTGGCGCCGAGCACAGCAAAGCCTTGGGCTTGTATGTCCTTCATCACTGTCGGCACGTCCATTGCGATCGGAGCGCCCCTTGGCGACTCCACGTCCACGGTCTTGAACTTTTTGATGGGACCGTATTGCTTGGTGGCAGCCTCTGGAACCGCCATGTTTGCAGCCACTGCCACGAACGTATCGCGGCGCTTGGTTTGGTAGATATCGATCATGTTCATTTGTATACTCCTTAATTAGATTGAACCCAAGACAACAGGTGTCTTGCTAAGATATTTAGTAAAGATGAAGTCTCTTTCTGAACAAAGTGGCGGTGAAGCCCGCCGGCCCCGGGGATTCCGGCCAGCCCGCTTCCTTCCTTATCCCTGCAAGACTTCAAATTTGAGTTTCACGCGTTCTTGCTCTATCCCAAGCGCCTCCGCGATTTGCGATGCTGCAACGGCGAGGATCGAATCAATCGCGTTGGGAGCGACATTCCTGGAGGTCCTTCCACCCGCTATGGGACCATTCCCCGAAAGAATGTAAGACTCGCTTACGCCGAGAGCCTTGCAGATTGCGGCGAGCGCGTTAGGGCGGGGCTTAGTTCCGTTGTTTTCCCAATTCCAAACAGCGGTCGGTGTAACGTCCGTTAGTCGCGCCAAATCGGAAGCTGAAAAGCCCCTGTCTTCACGGGCCTTCTTGATTCGTGCCCCGATAGTTTTTGGGACCATTATGTTGATTTGCACTGAATAGTGAGCCGGGATTTTCACTGAAAAGTGAGCCACCCTTTTTATGCAGTATGCCCTAGGTTTTGGTGGTCTTGCGGATCTTCTCCTTTCGATTCTGCGTTGAGCTGGACTTGAAGCGATAGCTG
>JARLJU010000042.1 GCA_031291055.1 Rudaea sp.
ACCATCTCGGAACCTTCCGTCACAGGGTCTTTGTCCAGCGCCTGCACTGGGAAATACCCGGCGTGCCACACGATGCGACGAGCGAGTGGGATGAATTCGACGTAGACGCTACGGTCCACCTGGTCGCACTGTCCGCAGACGGCAAGGTGTGCGGATGTGCACGGCTCATGCCCACCACAGGACCCTATCTGCTCCGTGACGTCTTTCCGGAACTTGCAAGCCCAGGCTCCTTGTCGCCATCACCTTCGATATGGGAGATGTCGCGATTCGCAGGATCTGGACTGCCGGACCATCGAACTGGCTCAATGTCGGGCATGTCGTTGTTCCCTTACGCAATGGCGCTTGCCCTCTCGTTGGGCGCGACACGCGTGATCGGCGTGGTCTCCCGCTCCGTCGCACGCCTGTACCGACGCTTCGGGCTCGATCTGCGCGATATCGGCGTTGGCACGGCGCCGGGCTGCACCAATATCGTTGCGTGCTCAATCGATCTAGCCCCTACCACGTTCCACAAACTCCAGTGCGATCCTGTCACGCTGCTGAATTCGATCACCCGCTTCGGACAGCACCAGCTCCTTGGACCTGGCATGCCGGCTCATTCGCCTCCGACTGAAGCGAATGCGCCCTCTGTGCGCGCTCGTGGCGACGTGCCCCTCGCAGTTTGCGACAACAGTACGGTACACACGCAAGCGACAGTCTAGACGACTGGCCCCTGACATTAGCGCATGCCTGCAGGCCGGCAATGGTGCCGGTTGTCGGCCTCCTTCATCCAGTCCGGCCTGATCGCCGATGCGTAGGCCTGCCCGCTGCGCGAAGCCTCTCCATTCTGCTGTGAACTCAAGCCCAGGCGCTCGTCGATCGCGTGCGCGACGGTCGCAGACTTCGGAGGATGATCGTGATCGCCGTCCGCCCAGAACGTACACATCGCATCGAACAGAACGGACAGTATCGAGGTTATGTAGGGCAGTTTCACAACCATGCCTTCCTCTGGCTGGTCGCTAGCAAACTTGCCACAATGCTCCTGAAACCCGTTCACGGGCATCATGATCCGCAGGGAATCGAGTTCACGCTGCAGACGATCTTCAAATGAGTAGTGAACGGTCGCCGAATGCGCAAGCGCCTTGCGCAACTGGCAGAGCTGCCGGTCCTTCATCTCCATGCATCTGGTTAGCCGACGGACTTCGGCTTCGGCCCGCTGCAAACGCTGATCGGGAGCAGCGTTTGCCGATAGCATCAGTGGGACGCGCTCCATGCCAGTGACTGTCCATGCATTGAGTTCTTTCATGATGTTCCCTGCCTCAAATGCGCATGCCTGTATCGTTCCGGCTGCGCCGCTTCCCCGCCGTCAGACGCGCGCGGAAAGCACCTGGAGTCTTCGCCACTGGTCAATCGTGACCGTTAATCACGGCGGAGTCATCGGACTTCAGCCACGCGTCTTTTTTCGGTTTTTTCAGACGAAATATCAACTGCGAAAAAAGACAGGGCGTGCCATATCGGAATCAGCATGGATATGCAGCAGGAGTACCGACAGTTTTGGTGACCGCCGGTCACCGGATCGACGGGGCCACCGTCAGGCAGCGTGCACTATCCTGCCATTAAGTCGCAAACATGCAGAACCCGCTGTCGAAAGGCCGGCATAGTTCGCGGAAGATTGATGCAGCGAAGACTTCTCCATGGCTCGCAGGCCAGAGCGATCTGCAAAGACCGCCGAAGCGCGGCCACGCACTGATGCATGCGCAGGATGGGCGCCGAGTCAGGCGTCAGCGCCAGCGCTTTATGAACGCTGGTCACCGGAAGGAGCATGGCACGGTCCATTTCCACACCCGGCGCCTGATCCAGCATCACGCCTTCCTCGAGTAGCGCTCGGGAGCAGCCGCCGACGCGTGCTGCTTCGCAAGCACGCTGAAGCGTTCGGAGCGCAAGTCTCGTATGCCCTTGCCGGTGCTGAACCAACGCTTGCAGCACGTGGAAGTTGACTGAGAGCAGCAGTCGGACCAGCACGATGGACAACGCCGACTCCAACAAACCGATCGCTCGATCGAATCGATGCTGCTGCAATGCAAGCCGGATTCGGCCCAGCCATGGCCCACTGAGCATCTCCGTAACGGGAATCCATGCCGGGTCTGGCGGCGTTGCGTCGCTCGACGCGTGTGGTAACAGCGCTCCGATACGCGCCGGTTCGCCGCGCCATCCCGCGATGTAGAGGCGCTCCCGCGCGATCGACAGTGCAATGAATTCCGGTACCGCGGCGAGCGTGATGTCCTGTTCGAATTGCGCTGCGAGTCTTCCGCGGTGTCCAGTTCGCCCAAACAGCCAGCGCGTAGGTTTCAGCGTAGGTTTTGCAACGGAAGGCCGTCAATTAAGGAATTGACGTTGTTCTGCCAGCATCTGATGAGGGCCGGAAGCCGGCACGCTTGGGTTTCGCCACGGTTGAAAGGCCGGCGTATTGTATTACGCGCGGCGCGGGGATGCTCCTCTTGCCGCGCTTACCTGCTAACCTGAATGCCCTGGCTGCGCGCCGACGCCTGTCGATGCCGTGTAGTCCATCAACCGAACTGCCGATGCCGCCACTGTTTCGCCGTTTACTGCTGCTGTTCCACGCGTTGCGTTATGGCGCTCGCCTGCTCTGGCTTGCGGCCCCGCCCGACCACAAACTGCATTGGATGATCGATCTGGTCAGCCGCGTGCATGCGTCAGGGCGCAGCGAGAGCCTGCACGGCGTGCTGCCCGCGCTCGGGCCGCTCGCGAGCCGCTTCGCGCAGACCCTGGCTGAACGGCCCGAACTCGCGACCGGCACCCTGCACGACGCCATCGACGCGATCGATCATCTCGAAGCCCCGTTGCCACCGCAGGAATCCGAACAGGCCTTGGCACGCGCATTCGGCCGGCCGCTCGCGACAATCTTCAGCGCGGTCGATCTGGTGCCTGTGCGCGGCGGCTTTGCCGAACAGACGCACCTCGCGCGGCTTATCGTGCCGGTCAACGGCCATAGCGAAGTGGCCATCAAGCTGGTGCACGTCGATCAGTTGCAACAGATCGG
>JARLJU010000334.1 GCA_031291055.1 Rudaea sp.
CAACGCATTGTTGGGAATTGTAACATCCCACCAAGGCACCGCTCTTAGCCACTCCCTGGTCTGCCAAAGCGCCAGTCGCTCCTATCAACGTTAGTACGGCAATGAATGCTGGAATCCGAAGCATAAGAAATCCTCCAGAAATGGCGATTGGCTACGCGGCATGAAGCCCGCGCGACGAACGCTTTGTGTGTCGTTGGATGGAGTTTCCTACCGCTGGCGCAGGCGTTGTCTTGTTGGGGAAGCGGCAACTTCGGTAATCGGCCGCTTTGTGACAACACGCGAGCGCGTCATGGTTTCGCGCCCATTTGCCGAACCTGCACGGTTTTGGGTTCCACTACAAGGGCAGGCGCACAACATGTGCCCGGCACCGCGTCAGCACCTCAAAATATTTCAATTAAACAACCGGACACCGAGGGCCGGCGTGTGACTGCAATGTCCGTTATTGGGTGGTCAAAAGCGCCGTTTGACAGTCGGCCGGTCGCTTCCGAACTTCGGACATATCGCCCGCACTAAGTGACGCGATGTGCCACGAACGGACGTGATGACGGGCCAACTTGCGCGGGACTGATGATGACCGCATTGCTGGTTTTTTTCTTGCTCAGTATCGTCACGATATTGGTTGCAAGCAAGGAAATCGCGCTCCTGATCGGCGCCATTCCATAACATCCGATCAGCGACAGCGCGCGGATTGTTTCGCGGCGCAGTCAGAGATCCTTCACGGTCAGGAAAGGACCCTGGGGCTGAAGGCCCGACCTTCCATGCGGCGTCGACTATTCGATGATAAGCGAATGTCGCGAGCGTAAATTGATTTGGTCCAATATTGGATATCGTTTTGACGTTGTGGGCGTTGGCAGGGAGCCGCGGGAGCGGCCTCAGCCGCGCCAAGAGCTGCTCTTATTTGATTTTGAAGGCCGGCGCGATCGGTGTCAGGCCGTGGATAGGCCTCCGAGAGCTTAATCAGATCGCTGCCCGCTGCGACAAGATTCACACCTAGCAGACCCAACGCGTTACGCGTGGCGGGTTCGTTTTCGCTGAATGCCAGCAGTCGGAAACCGAGATTGCGGAAGGTGCGCTGCGCTTCACGCACGTTTCTCACAGACTCGTCGTACTCGCGGATTTCCCGAGAGGTAACTGCCATTTCCCGCGGCTTTGGCAACGAGATGTTTCCAAGAATGAGCATCTGTCTGACAATTTTGCGCCGAAGCTCAAGGAATGCTCGGATTCGTCGGCCTAGTAATTCAAACGCGAACCAACCGAGGACTGTCGTGGCCGAGATCGTAATCAGGTACACATACCACTGCATCTTGCTTCTGAATCCTGCCTAAGAGCCGCGGCGGCTCACTGCGGTCTGGTCAGATTTAATCAACGCGTCGCGAAGCAGAGCCATTCCCGTGGCGGCTGTATCGCCGGCTACTCTAGGACGTTCCGCAATCGGTGTGGACATGACCTTCGTCGCGAATAAACCACCGACGAGGGCAAGGCCAAAGCTTGCGAGCCAGATTGTTCTGATCACGTCTCGCACCCCACTTCGAGCGTCTCGGGCTGCCGTGATCGCGACCGCGGCGCGCGGTCTCAATCAACCTTAATAGGGCGTTACTCACAAGATTTAATAGATACCCATTCCTTAACATCTGGATTTGTAGTTAACGATGAAGGGCCGCCGGCTGCAAACGTTACGTATTTCTGGGATCGGCGATCTCGCGCGCGCGGGACCGAGCTCCGTGGCCGATCGACTGGCCGGCTTTGACGTCCGGCAGCAGGCCGCTGCGAAACCGAAATACGAGGAACTCGAGCGTCGCTATCGTCTATGATAGCACAGCCCAGGGCCGGACCTTCCGGTCGGCAGCCTTGAACGCATCGATTTGCGCGCGGAACGATTGAGTGACATCAAAATCCTCCCAGCCATTCAGCAGGCGGGTTCGGCGTGCGGGATCGATCGTAAACTGACACTGCCATTCGCCGCGTGCAATTGACTGCGATTCGAGATTAACCGTGACCACCAGTGTCGGCTCACTTGTCACCGCCGCCACCAATGCGCCGGTCTCGGCCTCGCTTAACTCAGCGGTGAGCAATCCATTTTTGGCCGCGTTCTGCGAAAAAATATCGCCGAATGACGGAGCAATCACGCAGCGGATGCCGTAGTCATAAAGCGCATAGACCGCGGCCTCGCGCGAGGACCCGCAGCCAAAATTGCGCCCGCTCACAATAATTTTCGCATGACGCCAGCAGGGCCGATTGAGCGGAAAGTCCGGTCGCTCGCGGTCGGCCGCATCGTACCGCAAATCGCGAAACAAGACTTTGCCGTGTTCGCCCTTGCGCGGCAACTTAAGATAACGGGCAGGCAAGATCTGGTCCGTGTCGATGTTCTCGGCCGGGAGCGGGCAGGCCGAGGCCGTAATGCGGGTGAATTTTTCCATGCCGGTTCCCTTCAGCCTTTCAACGATCGTATATCAGCCAGATGACCGCTGACCGCAGCTGCTGCAACCATCGCCGGCGACATGATATGCGTCCGCGCGCCCACGCCCTGGCGGCCGCGAAAATTCCGGTTGGTGGTCGAGGCGCAGCGTTCGCCACTGGCGACCAGATCACCGTTGATCCCGACGCACATCGAACAACCCGAATCGGTCCATTCGAGCCCGGCGGCGCGGAACACCTGGTCGAGGCCTTCCGCTTCCGCCTGGCGTTTGACGCTTGACGACCCCGGCGACACCAGGCCGGGCACTTTGCAGACGCGATTGGCGAGAATAGCTGCGGCAGACCGAAGGTCTTCGATGCGGGCGTTCGTACAGGAGCCGATGAACACGCGGTCGATGGCAATATCGGTCAGCTTCTTGCCCGGCTCAAGTCCCATATAGTCGACGGCACCTTGGATGTATTTAGCGCGCTCCGGACTTTCCGCGCGTGCAGGGTCGGGAATGTTGGCGTCGATAGGCAATGCGTCTTCCGGGCTGGTTCCCCAGGTGATAAACGGCGCTACTGTCGTCGCGTCGATCGACACTTCGCGGTCAAACTGCGCCCCGGAATCAGATTTCAGCTCGATCCAACCTTGCATCGCCTTTTCAAGCGCGTCGCCCGTCGGCGCAAACTCGCGCCCCCCCAGGTAATCGAAGGTCGTTGCATCGGGGGCGACGATGCCGCAGCGACCGCCGGCCTCGATCGCCATGTTGCACAGGGTCATCCGGGCTTCCATGGAGAGCGCGCTGATCGCGGAGCCGGCAAATTCGATGGCGTGGCCGGCGGCACCGTCCGCGCCGATCCTGGCGATGATTGCGAGTGCAAGGTCCTTGGCGCCGATACCTTCGGCGAGCTTGCCATCGGCCGTGATTCGCATGCGCTTGGGCTTTTTCTGCCAAAGCGTCTGCGTCATGAGCACATGCGCCACTTCTGACGCGCCGATCCCAAACGCAAATGCGCCGAATGCGCCATGGGTCGAGGTGTGGCTATCGCCGCAAACGATCAGGAGGCCCGGGAGGGTCAATCCCAATTCCGGTCCGATCACATGCACGATGCCCTGGCGAGGGTCCTCGAGCCCGAACAAGGTGATGTCTTGAGCAGCCGTATTCGTCTCCAGCTGGCTGACCATGCGCGCGATTTCGGGATTGGCAATCGGCTGGCCGCGGCCGCGGGTCGGCACATAGTGGTCGGCGACGCCAAATGTCAGTTCCGGCTCCGCTACGGTCGCACCGCGTTCGGCCATGCGACTGAAAGCGTGGAACGAGCCTTCGTGGACGTAGTGGCGATCGACCCAAAGCAGGGACTCGCCATCGTGCTGCAGGATCTCGTGCTGCATCCAGAGTTTGTCGAACAGGGTCAGCGGCGATGTCATGCGGCCATTTTGCGCTTGCGGGGCATTGCAGTCGAACAGCTATATTGTATGCTAAATAATACCTAGTAAAGCTGTGGCTCGCCAACGGCCAGCGCTGTGGGGGTGTAGTGGCGGATCGGTTGCAAGAAGCCAAGGCGCGCCAGGTCTATCTGGTCTTGCGCGACCGGATCATGAGCGGAGCCTTGGGTTTCGGCGCGCGGCTGCCCAATGAAAACGACCTTGCGCTGGCGCATGGGGTATCGCGTGTAACCGTGCGCCGTGCCCTGAGCGAGCTTCAGAGCGAACATTTGATCGAGCGGCGTCGCAGCGCCGGAACGCACGTCGTCTATCGAGCGCAAACCGCGCGGATGAATGCCGACATTTCCGGGGTGCTGGCGAACCTGGCCGACATGGGCCGCAGCACCAAAGTGCAATTGTTATCGTTCGCTTACGTGCCGGCTAACGGTCCTGCCGCCGAGGCGCTTGGCGCAAGCGATCATGAGCTGCTCCAGCGCTCGGTCCGCGTCCGCTCGGTCGACGGCTTGCCGTTCTCCTATCTGCTCGCGCATGTGCCGGAGCGCATCGGCGTTACATTCAGCTGCAGGGAACTGGCCGATCGACCTTTGCTTGCGCTCCTGGAACGATCGGGCGTCAAGGTCGAACGCGCGGCACAACGAATTTCCGCCTGCCTTGCCGCGCCCGATGTTGCCCGTGCGCTCGGGGTCAAGACCGGCTCGCCGCTGATCGAACTGGTGCGTACGGTCTTTGACCGCGACGGACGTGGCGTCGAGCATCTCCATGCCCTGTACCGGCCAGATCGCTACGGTTTCGAATTCGATCTGGTTCGCTCTGGCGGCGCCAGCCAGAGAAGCTGGTCCGCGCAGCCGCTCGCGCTTCGCAAACCGGCAAAAGGAAAATCCAGGTCGTCCAACCATATCGCGTTCATCTAGTCAGAGGAGGCGCTGCCTTGCCCAACCACAGCAAGCGTTTCACCCGCCGCAAATTCCTGCATTCCACGGCGCTTGGCGCGGTCGCCGCAGCGAGTGGCACGATCGCTGTCCCGTCGATCCTGGGCGCGCAAGGCGGAACGGTCAGAATCGGATTCCTGCAACCGGTATCGGGCGCGCTGGCCTATTCCGGTCAGCAAGGCCGGCTTGGCGCTTCGATCGCCGTCGGCGAAGTCAATGCGGCCGGCGGAATCAAGGATGTCGGCAAGATCGAGCCGCTGCTTGGCGATGCGCAATCGACGCCCGACGGGGGCAATGCCGAAGTCGAGAAGATGAATTCGGCCGGCGTTTGCGCCATCGTCGGAGGGTATGCGAGCAATATCTGTCTCGCGACGTCCCAGACCGCGGCGCGTTACGATTTACCCTACATCGTGGACGTCGGTGTTACCGACGCGATCGTCTCCCGCGGCCTCAAGAATACTTTCCGTTTTGGGCCCGGCTTTGGTGTGATCGCCAAAACCGCGCTGGCCAACCTCGTCGCCATCAATGAAAAGGCGGGAAAGCCGGCAAAGACCGTGATGATCGTGCACGAGGACTCCGCCTTCGGCTCGGGTCTGGCCAAGCTGCTCAATGAGCAGCTTCCGCCGCAAGGGTTCGAGGTGCTCGAGACCATTCCGCACCCGACGCCGACACGCGACTTCAACAATGTCGTGCTCAAGATCAAAGCCGCTAACCCGGATATCGTGATCCCGGCCAACTACTACAACGAATATGTGCTGCTCGCCCGTACGATGCAGCAGCAGCAGGCGCGGCCGAAGGCTGCGATCTATTCGGTCCTCGGTGGTGCCGCGTCGTCCTACAAATTCGTCAAAGAGTTTCCGCAGGCCGCGCAATACATCATGGATTGCAATCACTGGTTCGATCCGCGCAACGCCAAAGCACAAGCCTTGAAGAGCAAGGTCGAAGGGCAGGGCCAGTTCTTCACCTACGAGGTCTACCTCAACTACAGCGCCACGCTGCTGCTGGTGGATGCCATCGAGCGAGCCAAATCATCCGACCGCGCGAAGATTATTGAGGCGCTCGCGAGTTCCACTTTTGCCGGCCATATTATGCCTTATGGGCCGACAAAATTCGTCAATGGTCAGAACCAGGGAGCAGTGCCGGCTAATACGCAAGTCGTTGGCGATGAGATTCAGGTCATCCTGCCGGAGGCGTTCGCGTCGGCCAAGCCTGTTTATCCGATGCCGCGGGCATGACGATGAGGTTCGTCTCGGCACCGGCTTTGACCGGGCGATATCTGTGCACTTAAGCATTCTCCTTCCCGCGATCGTCAACGGCGTGCTCAACGGCGCCCTGTACGCATTGATCGCGCTCGGCCTGACGCTGGTTTACGGCGTGTTGCACATCATCAACTTTGCTCACGGGACGCTGCTGACGGCGGCGCTGTTCGCCGCATTTTTCATGCATCAAATGCTGGGTTTAGACCCATATCTTGCCGTGTTTATCCTGACGCCGGCCTTCTTTGTGGTCGGGTACGCCCTTCAGCGCTTCATCATTGGCCCCGCCTCCCACGGCAATGACGGCAATATCCTGCTGGTAACGCTTGGCCTCGCCGTCATCATCGAAAATGCGCTGCTGTTTGCATTTCGTGGAGATACCCGCACGATCGACGTCGCTTACAGTTTTGCCGTCGTGCCGATTGCCGGCATGTTCATTTCGGTGCCGCGTCTTGTCGGATTTGGAGGCGCGGTCGCCGTCGCGCTGCTGCTCTGGTGGCTGCTTTCCCTGACCGATACCGGCAAGGCGATCCGCGCGGTGGCGAAGGAGAAGCTTGGTGCAGAATTGAGCGGCATCGACGTCGCGCATATCTACGCGGTGACCTTTGGGCTGGGAACCGCCTGCGTCGCCATCGCCGCCTGCCTGCTGATTCCGACCTATTACGTCAACCCGCATGTCGGCAACGCCTTTGTGCTGATTGCGTTCACGACCGTCGTGCTCGGCGGTATGGGCTCGATTCCAGGCGCGCTGCTTGGCGGCCTGTTCGTGGGCCTCGTGGAAAGCCTGTGCGGGCTTTATCTCGGTGAATCCCTGGGCCAGATCGGCATCTTCCTGATGTTCATCCTGGTTCTGCTGTTTCACCCGAACGGATTGTTGGGAGAGCGTGCATGAAGAGGCACGCTTTCGTTCCCATTGTCGCGGCCGTCGCCGCGCTGGCCTGCATTCCGCTGATCGTTCATTCCAACGTGGTGTTGAATTTTCTGGTGACGACGCTTCTGCTCACGCTGGCGGGACAGGGCTGGAACGTGCTCGGCGGCTATGGCGGCCAATATTCCTTCGGCCACGCCGCATTTTTCGGGACCGGCGCCTATGCGACCGCGATCCTGCAACTCCGCTATGGTCTCAATGCCTGGCCTGCATTTGCCGCTGGCATCGCGGCGGGTGCGGGGGTGGGCGCAGTGATCGGTGCGCTGACCTTCCCCTCCGGGTTGCGCGGCTCCTACTTTGCGCTGGTCACGCTGGCCTTTGCCGAAGTCCTGCGTATCGTTGCCAGTGTCGCGCCGGTCACCGGCGCGGGCACAGGGCTGCTGATCAAGCTCGACCTCGGTGCGCATGCGTTGCAGTTTCAAAGCCGGGCAGGGTTCTATTGGCTGATTCTGGCGCTGGTGACGGGAGCGCTCGTCATTACCCGGCTGATCGAGCAATCGCGTTTCGGCGCGTGGCTGGTTGCGGTACGCGAAAACGAGGATGCCGCCCGCGCGCTTGGCGTTGATCCGACCCGCGTCAAGCTCGGCGCGATCATCATATCGGCGGCGATGGCGGCTGCCGCCGGCTGCTTCTATGCGCAGTACTTCCTGTTCGTCGACGCATCGATCGCCTATGGCCCGTGGATTTCCGTCGAGGCGTTGCTGGCGCCTATCATCGGCGGGGCTGGCACCGTGTTCGGGCCGCTGCTCGGCGCATTGATGATCAAGACGCTCGGCGAAGCCGCCAAGCTCG
The DNA here is from genome assembly GCA_031291055.1 of Rudaea sp. GTDB lineage: Bacteria > Pseudomonadota > Gammaproteobacteria > Xanthomonadales > Rhodanobacteraceae > Rudaea. Next base: position 7,750 of record JARLJU010000334.1, read on the forward strand.
TCACCGGCGATGTTCCGGGCCTCGATCTTGTGCTTTACGGGGCCGTCCTGATCCTGGTGGTCGGACTTGCCCCGCGCGGCGTCGCTGGCATCGGGGCGCGCTTTCGCGCGCGGCTGGCGCCGCAAAAGCCGCGGGAGGCCGCATGACGGAGCCGATCCTTTTGGTCGAAGGCATCTCAAAAAGTTTCGGCGGCCTGCGTGCGGTGCGCGAGGCTACGCTTTCGGTCGAAGTCGGCGGAATCACCGCCGTGATAGGGCCGAATGGCGCGGGCAAGACGACGTTGTTTGCGCTGATCGCTGGCTTCCAGAGGCCGACCGGCGGCCGCATTCTCTACAACGACGCTGACATCACCGGCCAGCCCGCGCATCGGCTGGCGCGGCAGGGTATCGCGCGCACGTTTCAGATCGTCCAGCCGTTCGCAGGCCTCACGGTTCTGGAAAACATCGCGATCGGCGCGCATTTGCATATCGCCGGACGAGCGGACGCGCTTGGCGCGGCCACCGAGGTGGCGACGCTGGTCGGGCTTAAGCCCATGCTGCAGCAGTCCGCGGCGACTTTGACGGTAGCCGGCCGCAAGCGGCTTGAACTTGCCCGCGCCCTGGCGACCTCACCCAAACTGCTGCTGCTCGATGAGGTCCTGGCCGGCCTCAATCCGTCGGAAATTCGCGACATGCTGCCGATCATCCGCGCCATCCGCGAACGCGGCGTGACCATCATGATGATCGAGCACGTCATGCAGGCGGTCATGAGCCTCGCCGAGCAAATCTATGTCCTCGTCGAGGGCCACGTTATCGCGGACGGGCCGCCGGCCAAAATTGCGGCTGATCCCAGGGTGATCGAGGCCTACCTCGGTGCCGGCGCCGCCACCAGGCTGGCCGGAGGCGCAAATGGCCGATAAGGCGCTACTGCGTGTGCTCGGACTGCACGCCGGCTACGGCGAAGTAGAAATCCTGCGCGGGATCGACCTCGTGGTGGGCGCGGGCGACATGGTCGCCGTGCTCGGCTCGAATGGCGCCGGGAAATCAACGCTCAATCTGGTCATCTCAGGGCTCGTTCCGGCACGCGAAGGCTCGATCGAATTCGATGGCCGCGTGATTCACAATACAAGTCCGGCCGGGATTGTCGCCGCCGGCCTCGTGCACGTTCCGGAAGGACGGCGCACCTTCCCAAATCTGTCGGTGGCCGACAATCTCGATCTCGGCAGCTATCGCCGCGCAACGGCGCGACGCGACAAGAACCGCGAGCGGGTATTTTCGATCTTTCCCCGGCTACGCGAGCGCGCAGCCCAGCGCGCCGGCACGCTTTCGGGCGGCGAGCAGCAGATGCTGGCGATCGGGCGCGGCCTGATGGCGGAGCCAAAACTGCTGATCCTGGACGAGCCGTCGCTGGGCCTGTCGCCGCTGCTGGTCGAAGAAATGTTCGCCTTGATCCGTCGGCTCAACAAGGATGGACTCGCCGTGCTGCTGGTCGAGCAGAACGTCGTGCAGAGCCTTGATATCGTTCACCGCGCCTACATCCTCGAACACGGCAGCTTTGTCATGTCGGGCAACGCCGCCGATATCCGTTCCAACGCCGGCCTCAAGCGGGCCTTTCTCGGATTATGATCATGACCCAGCCGAATACGTTGCGCTCGCAGCTAACGAAGCCGCCGATCGTCATCGCGCCCGGCGTCTATGATCCGCTCACGGCCCTGGTCGCCACGCAGGCCGGGTTTCACTCGCTCTATATCTCCGGCGCGGCTATCGCCTATACGCGGCTCGGACGGCCGGATATCGGCCTTGTCAGCGTGTCCGAAGTGGTCGAAACGGTCGCATTGATCAGTGATCGCGTGGACGCCAATCTGATTGTGGACGCGGACAACGGCTATGGCAACGCCCTCAATGTCGAGCGCACCGTACGGCTGTTCGAGAAGGCGGGGGCGCACGCAATACAGATCGAGGATCAGAGCTTTCCCAAGCGGTGTGGACATCTCGACGACAAGGCCCTCATTCCAGCCGACGAAATGGCCGGCAAGATCAAAGCGGCGGTCGACGCCCGCCGCGCGCGTGACACCCTGATCATTGCCCGCACCGATGCCGTGGCGGTCGAGGGTTTTGATCGCGCCATCGAGCGCGCCTTAATCTACCGCGACGCTGGCGCGGACCTGTTGTTTGTCGAGGCGCCGAAAGCGCGAGAGGACCTCGCTGACATCGTCAAGCGCATCGGCGGCAACGTCCCGCTGATGGCCAATATGGTTGAGGGCGGCAAGACGCCGATGTTGTCCGGTGCCGAACTCGAAGCGTTGGGCTTCTCGCTCGTCGTCTTCCCCGGTGGAATCGTGCGAACGCTGGCCAGGACCGCAGTCGAGTATTACGCGTCGCTGGCCGCCCACGGCAGCACACAGCCCTTGCGTGACCGGATGTTCGACTTCCACGACATGAATGCGCTGATCGGAACGCCCGAGATGATCGCGCGCGGCAAGCGCCTCGGCGCGGGCAAGCCGGAGCGCAAGTGATGAAACCGATCGATCCGATCCTGCTCGCCGTGCTTAATGGCCGTCTGGTTCAGATCGCCGACGAGATGGACGCGACCCTCTATCGTTCCGCGTTCAATCCGATCATTGCCGAAGCCCATGATGCGTGCCACGGGCTTTACCACGCCCAAACCGGTGCCACGCTGGTGCAAGGCACTACCGGCTTACCGATCTTCGTCGGCGCCATGGCGTTTGCGGTCAAGTCGGTCATCGACAAGGCCGATCGCGACGGAAATCTGGAGCCGGGCGACACCTATCTGTTCAACGACCCCTATGACGGCGGCACGCATCTCAACGATTTTCGCCTTGTGCGGCCGCTGTTCTGGAGCGGAAAATTGTTCGCGTGGCTGGCGTCGGTGGGCCACTGGCTCGATGTCGGCGGCAACGTGCCGGGAAATTTCAACGCCAAGGCGACCGAGTGCTTCCAGGAAGGTTTCCGGATCCCGCCGGTGAAACTCGTCCGCGCCGGCGTTATCCAGCAGGACATCATCGACATTCTCGGCGCCAACTCGCGGGTCCCGCAGTCGAATTGGGGCGATCTGAACGGCCAACTCAATGCGCTCGATCTCGGGGAGCGGCGGGTCCAGGCGCTGCTCAAGGACTATGGCGGAGACCTGATCACGTCGGCGCTCGACTTGCTGACCGCGCGCGCGGAAAAGCTGATGCGCGCCAATATCGAAAGTCTGCCCGACGGCACCTATTCGTATGATGACTTTCTTGACAATGACGGCATCACGGATGCGCCGCTCAAAATTGCGCTCGATCTGTCAATCTCAGGCGAAAAAATGCTGCTGGACTTCTCGCGCTCGTCGCCGCCCTGCGATGGACCGCTCAACATTGCGCTCTCCACGACGGTCGCCTGCTGCTATGTCGCGCTCAAGCATATCTTTACCGACGTGCCGGCCAATGCCGGCTGCCTGGCGCCGATCGAATTTGTGATTCCGAACACGACGCTGCTCGGGGTCTCTGCGCCGCGGCCGGTCGGCGGTTACACCGAGACAATCCTGCGCGTGATCGACACTGTGTTCGGAGCATTCGCGAAAGTCGCGCCGCAACGGGCCAACGGCAGTCCGTTCGCCACGATCAATGCGCTGTCGCTGTCCGGCTGGCGAGAACACGGGCGCCGCTGGGTGATGTTCTGTTTCTTTGGCGGCGGGCTGGGCGGCAATCCAGAAACCGACGGATTGAACCATGGCAACAACCCGATCTCGACGGCGACCATTCCGCCGGCGGAAATCCTGGAATCGCTCTATCCCGTCATGTTCACGCAGTGGGCGCTGCGGCCGGATTCGGGCGGTCCCGGTTTCAACCGCGGCGGCCTCGGCGCCATCTATGAAATCGAGGCGCTGGCGCAAGGCGCAACCGACGTATCGCTGCTTGGCGAGCGCGGCAAGTTTCCGCCGTTCGGAGTCAATGGCGGCCAGAGCGCGGCGTTGAACCGTTTCACCTACCAATCGGCCGGCGGCGAGCACACACCGCCGTTGGTCAGCAAGATCACCGATATCAGGATTGACGCCGGCCAGAGGGTGCGGCTGGAGACACCGGGTGGTGGCGGATTTGGCAACCCGTTGACGCGAGATCCGGCCCGTGTCGTTCGCGATGTCAATCTGGGTTACGTCACACGGGCTGCCGCGCGCAAGGACTACGGCGTAGCCATCGGTGAAGACGGTGTGCTCGATGCCGCCGCGACCGCCATCTTGCGAAGCGGGGCCGGCCGATGAAGCTGGCAAGCGTTCTCGGCGTCGACGTCGGCGGCACCTTCACCGATCTCCTGTTGTTCGACGCAACGACCAAGGCGTTCCGCACCGCCAAGGTGCCCTCGCAGCGCGGCGACGAGTCGGCGGGTTTCATGCAAGGCATTGCCGCGGTCAGCATGGGGAGCGGCATTGGCTCGATTGTGCATGGAACGACGGTCGGCACCAATACGCTCTTGGAGCGACGCGGGCCCAGGATCGGAGTGATCACGACGCGCGGCTTCCGCGACGTTCTGGAAATGCGCCGGCGCGACCGGCGGCGAACCTGGGGCTTATGGGGCGATTTCACGCCGATCGTCGACCGCGATTTCCGCATGGAAGTCAGTGAGCGAACGCTGGCCGATGGCACGATCCGGCAGGCGGTCGATCTGGACGCGGTTCACGCCGCCGCGACCGCGCTTCGCCAGCGCGGCGCCGAAGCGCTGGCGATCATCTTCATCAATTCCTACGCCAATCCCGACAACGAGCAAAAGGCCCTGGCGGCCGCGAAAGCGGTCTGGGACAACGAGTTTGTCTCCGCCTCCCATCAGGTCCTGCCGGAGATTCGCGAATTCGAGCGGTCATCGACCACGGCGCTCAACAGCTATCTCCAGCCGGTGGTCAGTGGCTATCTCGGCAAGCTGGAGCAGGCGCTCGCCACGCAGCCGTTCAAGGGACAATTCTACATCGTGCAGTCGAACGGCGGCGTGATGTCGACGCTGACCGCGCGACGCTTTCCGATCCGCACCGCGTTATCAGGTCCTGCGGCCGGCGTGATAGCGGCCGCGAGCATCGCGCACCAGGCCGGTTACGACAACGCCATCACCTGCGATCTCGGCGGCACATCGTTTGATGTCTCCGTCATCGTTGGCGGAAGAGCGTCGCTGGCGGCGCAAACCACCATCGATTTCGGGCTCGTCATTCGCACGCCGATGATCGAGATCACGACCATCGGCGCCGGCGGCGGATCGATTGCGTCGGTCGATCGAGGGGGGCTGTTGCAGGTGGGGCCGGAAAGCGCCGGTTCGGTGCCGGGCCCGGCCTGCTACGGCCAGGGCAATGAGCGGCCGACCCTGACCGATGCGCATGTGGTGCTCGGGCGTATCAACTACGAGAAACCGATCGGCGGCAAGCTTGCGTGTCTCGATGTCGAGGCCGCCAGGCGTGCGATCATGACGCATGTCGGCGAGCCGCTCGGCATCGACGTGTTGCAGGCTGCCGAGGCGATCGTGCGGGTCGCCGACGCGCGCATGGCGGGCGCGATCCGTCTTGTGTCGATCGAACGCGGCCACGATCCGGCAAAGTTCGTCGGCGTGCCGTTCGGCGGGGGCGGCGCGCTGCATGTCGGCGCCATCGTCAAGGAGATCGGCCTCGAAGTCGCCCTGGTGCCACGGTTTCCCGGCGTTACATCCGCGCTCGGCTGCGTTATCGCCGATCTGCGCCATGATCAGGTGCAGACGCTGAATCTGATGCTCGACGGCATCGACATCGCGGCGCTCGACCGCCGCATGGTCGCCGCGGGCGAGGAGGTCCGCGCGGTGGTGGGTTCCGCCGGCGCCATGGTCAACCGGATCGACCTCTCCTTCGAGTTCGACATGCAATATGTCGGACAGACCCACACCGTCGCCGTACCGGTTCCGATTACGCTCGAAGGCGGCACCACCGGCATTACATCCGCCGTCATCGGGCAGGCGTTTGAGACCGCCTATGCGGCGTCATTCAGCCGCTTGCTGTCCGGCCTGCCGATCCGCATTGTGTCGCTGCGAACGGCCGCCATTGGCCGCCGCCCGTCACTGGATCTTTCGGCCTTCGCACCGGGGCCGGAAGCCAGCGTCGAAAAAGCGAAAAAGGGCACGCGGCCGGTCTGGATAAAGGGCGCTTGGCGTGACACGCGGATCTGGTCGAGGCTCGATTTGCCGGTCGGCGCGATCATCGAGGCGCCCGCCATTCTGGAGCAGCCCGACGCGACGATCTACATCGAGCCCGGCCTGCGTGGCCGGGTCGACAAACTGGGAAACCTTATCGTTGAACGGGCCCCCGAATGATGCCGTCATCCGCACTCGTGCTGCTCGACCTTCAGAATGATTTTCTTCATTCGGATGGCGCCTATGGCCGCGCCGGCCAGAGCAGTCCTGATATCGTGGCGCTGCCGGCAAGACTAAAACCGCTTGTCGAACTTTTTCACAACAAGGGCGCACCTGTCGGCGCGACGCTGTTTACGCTGGTGCCGGGCAGGGAGGGCGAGCCGATGATTTCGCCCCACCTGAAAAAGATGCGACCGTTCCTGACGAGGGGCGACTTCGCGCCCGGCGGCTGGGGGCAAGCGGTCGTCGACGAATTGCAGCCGGTGGATTTTTCAGTCGAGAAGATCGCCTTTTCGGCGTTCTACATGACGCGGCTCGAATGGGTGTTGCGCAGGCTTGGGGTCGAGAAAGTGTACTTCGCCGGCATCGTCACCAATGGCGGCGTTGCATCCACCGTGCGTGACGCGCATGTGCAGGACTTTGAATGCATCGTGCTTGAGGACGGCTGTGCGGCCTTTTCATCGGATTTGCATCGGGCGGCCATTGAAGGCCTGCGGCCAGTGGCGCGGATCGCGACGATCGCCGAAGTGATGCAGGAACTGGCGGCGGCATGAGCCCGGTCAAGCCTACCGCGGACGTCGCTTTCGATGCCGATGTGCCGATATTGATCGTGGGCGCCGGCGCCGCCGGGCTGTGCGCGGCGCTGGCGGCAAAGGAAGCGGGCGCCGAGCCGCTCGTGATCGAACGTGACGCCCAGCCGGCGGGATCAACGTCCCTGTCGGCCGGGCTCATCCCCGCCGCCGGCACGCGCTTTCAGCGCGCCAGGGGCATCGCCGACGATCCGCAACGTTTTGCGGCCGACATTCAGCGCAAGGCGAAAAACGAGGCGGATGCAGCAATCGTCACGGCGGTCGCACAAGGCGCCGGGCCACTGATCGAATGGCTGAGCGACCGCTTCGGCCTGCCGTTCGATGTGATCGACAACTTCAACTATCCCGGCCATTCCGCCATGCGAATGCATGGCCTGCCGACGCGCACGGGGCTGGAACTGATCAACAGGCTGCGTAGCGCCGCGGAAGCCAGCGACATTTCAATTCTCCCGCAACGCGCGGCGGAGACGTTATTGGTCGAACCCGACGGACGGATTCGCGGGGTGGAAGTCGTTCGCGGCGACGGCGCCCGGGAACGCATCGGCTGTCGCGCGCTCGTGTTGGCCTGCAATGGATATGGCGGGAATCCCGATCTCATTCGTCGCTATATTCCGGAGATGGCCAACGCGCTCTATTTCGGCCATCCGGGAAATCGCGGCGACGCCGTCCTGTGGGGCGACGCGCTCGGCGCCCAATTGGCGCATCTTGGCGCCTACCAGGGCCACGGATCGGTGGCGACGCCGCACAATATCCTGATCACCTGGGCCGTGATCATGCAGGGCGGCTTTCAGGTCAATAGCGAGGGCAGGCGCTTTTGCGACGAATCGCGGGGCTATTCCGAACAGGCGGCCGAGGTTCTTCGTCAGCCAAATGGCATCGCCTGGAGCCTATTCGACGCGCGCGTTGCAGCCGTGGCACGACAGTTCGAGGATTTTCGCGATGCCGAGCGAAGCGGCGCGATTGTGACGCGGGAGAGCGTACCGGCGCTCGCGGACGCCATGCATGTGCCGCTGGAAGCTTTCACCGCCGAGTGGGCCGCAACCGAAGCGCTCAAGACAAGGGCCGGGCAAGATCGATACGGGCGTCGGCTTGCACCGGAGCAGCAGTTCGCGCCACCGTTCCACGCGGTCAAGGTTACCGGCGCGCTATTTCATACGCAGGGCGGTCTTGTTATCGATGCTGCCTGCCGGGTGAAGTGCAAGGACGACACAGTCTTTCCGAATCTGTTTGCGGCTGGCGGCGCAGCAGTTGGGGTGTCCGGCTCGACGGCGGCAGGCTATCTGTCCGGAAATGGCCTTCTGACCGCAACTGTCCTTGGTCGTTTGGCGGGGCAGGAAGCCGTTCAAGTGGCCCGATGACGGTCGATCGTTTCGCTTTCTTCCAGCACCATTAGGGACGCTTAATGCCGCGGAGCCATGAATGAGCCGGCTTAACTCATTGAGCTTAGAAGAATTTGGCCGCAGGAGGTGCGGGTCCCGATACCGCGCTGGGGCCAGATCTCACGGCGGCTGCGATTTGGCACCTCTAGGAGCCTGTCCGAATAGTCACTGTTCAATTATGAGCGAGTCTGATTCAAGCTTGGGCTATGAGCAAGTATTTTCGCCCCTGGTGTCAGTAGCGCGTGATCTGTCGCCTGTTTGTAGCTCGTGAAGTGCGAGCAAATCGGACAATCTGCGCAAGCGGATGTCATCGAAATCGACCAATCAGGCGCGCAGCGCTTCCCGGATGCGAGTGCCGATATACGGCGACCCTTCCAAGGTCTCCGGCACTGCGAAGTGATCTTCGAGCGTAACCTTGCCTTGCATCATTGTGCTCCGTGGATGCGCCTCCATGAGGAGGTCGAATTGTCGCGTTCGACACCGCGTACATTGCTACGGTCATCGCCCGTTGCCATGCAACCTCAACGATCGCGCTTACCCCCATTTCCGCTATCGGGGAAATCCGAAAGAGCTTGCAGTGGCATAGGGTTTGCTTCTATCGCGCCAAAGGCCTGCTCATGTTTGGTATACCGCGCCGCTATAGCCACTTTGTTTTTGGAGTCATCCAATCTGGATTGACGTCCTTGATCGCTGCCGGAATCGCGAGTTTTCCATCAATTGCGAGTGGCAATTTCTTCCGAAATTGGATGGTATCTTGGCTAGTATCCTGGGCAACTATGTTGCCGCTGGTCGTCGTGGCCGCACCAGCCATAAGGTCGCTCTCGCTCGTTCTTACGCGAGACGAAACCGTAAATTAGGACCGTCGACTCCTAAGTGCGCAGCCAAACCCGAATGGCTGAAAGTTCGCGTCTTCGTGGCCTCAAGTTCCTCAGAATCAAGTCCTCGTAGTAGCCATTTGGCTCCAGTTCCGATCAATGCCACCGGCGCATCAAGCGACATGCTCAAATTTTTTGCCCGGTTGAAGAGTCAGCCGCCCTGTCAGTAGGGCACCACTCGTTAGCGCAATGCCAATACCTACGACGCAACTAGTCCACCCGAAGCGGTCGAACAACTGACCGAGGACGGCGCTGCCCACCAGTCCTCCGGCAAAGTAGCAGGCGAGATAGGTTCCGCTGGCTACGCCGCGATTTTCCTGTGCGGCCTGTCCGACAAATCCGGTCGCTGCGGCCTGCGCGAAGAATGTGCCGATGCCAACAAGTACCATGCCAATCACGACCTGGCTCAAATGCGAGGACAGCATCAGCGGCAAGCCGACCATCGCTACCGCGAGCGCGCCCCAGATCGCGGGCCTCGTGCCAAATCGCGCGACCGCCCGGCCGGCGAGGAGCGTCGTGACGATCGAGGGCAGGAACACGAATAGACGAACCCGAGGTCCATCATGCCAAGCGACAGCGGGGCGCGCACCAGCACGAAATTGACGCAGGTGAAGGTACCGATGAAGGCGAACAGGATGCAGAAGCCGATGCCGAAGGCGGCGCGGAGCCGTGGGTTACGCCAGTGTTCGATCATCGCCGCGAGTGGCGATTGCACCGGCCCCATCGCATCGGCTTGACGCGCTGGATGGTGAAATAGACCAGCGCCGCGCCGGTGAGATTGAGCAGCGCAAAGAAGTAGAAGTTGGAGGCGAGGCCGAACGTGTCGGCGACCGCGGCCGAGATCAGCCGGCCGACGAGGTTGCTCGCCACATTTCCCGTGATGTAAGCCGCAAACGCGCCGCCGGCGTCCATGGCGCTGCATTGTTCGCCGAGATAGGCGAGCGTCAACGCAAAGGCCGACGCCATGCACAGGCCCTGGGCGATCCGCAGCAGGGTGAAGATCGCAAGATTGGGTGCCGAGGCCAGCAGGCTGGTCGGGATCGCAAGCACAGTGAGACTGATGAGAATGCCAAACCGCCGGTCGATATGCGGGCTGAAAAAGCCAACGGCGAGCCCGGCTACCGCCATGCCCAGCGTGCCGGGACTGTGGCGGGGTGAAATCTTTCGAGCCGAGGCCAGTTCCCCGCATCGTTCAGGAGTTGTTCTAGATTTCCGATCTGTTTACATAGACAGACGGGTGCTGGCCTGTTTCGTTAGCGGACGCGTCCTGCGGTTTGAGAGCAAATATGTCTGTAGGGAAAACAATGTCAATTGATAAGGCTAAAGACACTCCGCCTAAAAAACCGATCGCCGAGAACAAGATTGTCGAAGCTAAGCCGGAATCCCCCAGCAAGACTGAAAACAAACCGGACGCTTCGCCGAAAAAGCAAGGTATGGGCGAGGGTCAGAAGGCGGTATCCAAAGCCTACAAGGACAACTGGAACGACATTTTTGGGAAGAAGAAAAAACGATAGCACCTGTTGTCTACTCTACGGAAAATCTATGCAGCCGAGGCCGCTTCAAAGTCGTCGTTCGCTGGCATCCCAACGTAAAAGGCCCGGCATTGTTGCCGGGCCCTTCTTTTTGTTTAGCTCTGAACGGTTGGACTTAGAAATCCATACCACCCATGCCGCCCATGCCGCCGCCACCCGCAGGCATGCCGCCGCCTGCGTTCTTCTTCGGCACTTCAGCCACCATGGCTTCGGTGGTGATCAGCAGGGCCGCGACCGAAGCCGCGTTCTGGATCGCTACGCGAACAACCTTGGTCGGATCGATGATGCCCTTGGTGATCAGGTTGACGTATTCGCCAGTCTGCGAGTCGAAGCCGTAGGAGTATTGGTCCTTCTCGAGGATCTTGCCGACGATGACGGAGCCGTCCTCGCCTGCGTTGATCGCGATCTGGCGGGCCGGCCAGGACAGCGCCTTGCGCACGATCTCGACGCCGGTCTTCTGGTCGTCGTTTTTGGTGCGCA
>JARLJU010000335.1 GCA_031291055.1 Rudaea sp.
AGTTCTTGCGCACACCGACGCGTGCGGGCGGAACCCACTTTTCGAGGCTCTTCTGACTTGCCGGGACGCCGAGGCGCAAGAGACTGTGCTGAACGCGTTCGCTATTGTGGAGATGTGCGCGGCCATCGCCCCTTGGATCATAGACCGCGCTACCATCTTTGAATTAGCAAGGCATCCCGATTTCAGTGTTCGATCTTCCGCAGCATCGATCTGTATGGAAATTGCCAGGGTCGTCCCGGGTTCCGTCCCCGTTGATATTCTGCTGCGTTTGTCACGCTACGACGAGGATTGGTATGTTCAAGCGCCAGCAAATGCAGCGCTCAAGACTATTGCCCATGTGGCCCCAGGGGTTCTGCGCATCTTTTTGGATCGACTAAAAAGTGACAAGCGCGACGAACGCGAACACGCTGCAAGTAATTGCTCACCCCGACTACACCGGGGCTTGGCTGGATGACGGGATAGCAAGCACGCGGCGCAGGTCGTCGAGGACGGAGCGATTGTTGATCTTGGCGGTGCTGACGACGGAGCGGAATGCGGCATAGGTCTGCGCACCCCACTCGGAGCGGAAGCCGTTCGTCACCTTGCGGAAGATCACGCTCGGGCGCAGGGCACGCTCGGATACATTGTTGGTGGCGTGCACATCGCGATCGGTGACGAACACGAACAGGTGCTCGCGGTCGCGGGCGATGCGACGGCGCAGCTTGCCGGCAGCCTCGCCGCGTCGCGGCAGCGCCAACACGCGGTCCAGCCTGCGGTCGAGATCGGCGCGATACTGCGCCAACGTGGTGTCGAGCAGACGGTCGCGTCGCCTGCCGATGGCGATCGCGCGCAGCAGCAGCCGTTTGAACGCCACCGAGAACCCGTCATCGCCGCAGTCGATCGCGTATTGCGCGTCGCGCAGCAGATGCGCGAGGCAGACCTGCCAGATGTCGGCATGGCCGCGCTGGCTGCCCAGGCTGTCGGAGAGCCACACGCGCGGCCGCAATTCGCCGAACAACGCGCGCACCACGCCGGCACCCCGGCTGGGGCGGATGATGTGCAGCACACAGGCGGCGGTCACGAACACCCATTCCCAGCAGGTCTTCGTCAGCACTCGCACCGAGGTCTCGTCCGACGCGACCACGTCCGAGGCGGTGACCAGCGCCGAGATCGCCGATGCGGCGGCTTGCAGCGGCGCCTGCGCGCGGGCGAGGATATTGCAGAGCGCCCCCTCGCTGATCGACAGGCCGAACAGTTCGCCGAACAGCAGACGCAGCCGCTCGATGCCGATCGCCTGAGCATAGTGCAGGTAGATCGCGATTGCCTCGATCGACTTGCCGAACGGTGATCCGGGTTCCAGGCCGGCCGGCGCTGCGGCGATGGCGCGCTCGCCGCAGCATGCGCAACGTCCGCCGAACAGCCGCACCCGCGTGACATCCGGCTTGATCGGCGGCAATTCGATGCGGTCATAGACCTGTTGCGGCGTCTGCGGTTCGGCCGGCCACGCGGCGGCGCAATGCGGACAAGTGTCGAGCAAACGATCGACGATGCGGTCGGGATTGGGCTCCAGCGCGCGGCCGAAGCCGGGACGGCTCTTGCGTGACGGCTTCCTGCCGTCTGGCGGCTGGTCGATCTTCTGCCCCTTCGACGGCGGCAGCGACGAGTTGTCGGGCGTCTTGGGCGGCTTCTCATGCAGCGCCAACCGCGCTTCAAGTTCCGCGATCCGAGCCAGCGCCGCCTGCAACTGGCCGACCAAAGGCAGCAGAGACAGGATCAACCTGTCCTTCTCGGCAACGGTCAGCTTGCTGATGTCGATGTCGGATGTCACCCCGACGTTGAATCGAGTCGCTCGTGATCACGTCAACAAAATTCGAGATCAGCCTGCCGCCGATCGCCGCCGCCAGGGTGAGCAATTACGAAAGAACAGCGTGATACTCGATCTAAGAGTCTGTCCGGAAACATTCCTAGCTGCGAGCTAGCCTTCTGACCATAAGGCGAATGGAGGCCAGCAACAGGAATGCGCGCGCCTTCTGATTGAGGCATTCCCAATCCTTGGCCAATCGGCGGCAACGACCAAGCCAGGCGAGCGTTCTTTCCACCACCCACCGTTTGGGTAACACCACGAAGCCCTTGGCTGTGTCGGATCGTTTGATGATCTCGACATCAATCTGAGCGATGATGCCCGCCATCGCAGCGCGGAACTCAGGTCCTTGATAACCACCGTCGGCATAGAGCTTCACCAAGAATGGAAACAGGCCGAACAGTGTCGCCATCAGCATCGCCCCACCATCGCGATCCTGGAGGTCGGCGGCGTGCACGATGGCCTGCAGCATCAGTCCTTGCGTATCGACGAGGATGTGCCGCTTCTTGCCCTTGATCTTCTTGCCCGCATCGTAGGCGTGCGGATCGATACAGACCCCCCTTTTTCAGCGCTCTTTACACTCTGGCTATCGATCACCGCCGCGGTCGGGCTGGCCTCGCGACCCATCTGCTCGCGGCATTTCACATACAGCGCGTGATGCATCCGGTCGAGCGTACGGTCGTAGCGCCAGCGGTCGAAATAGTCGTGCACCGTGCTCTTCGCCGGCAGGTCCTTCGGCATCGCGTGCCACTGGCACCCGGTGCTGAGGATATACATCAGCCCGTTGACGACCTCGCGGATGTTCACCGTCCGCTTGTTGCCACCGCGCTTGGCGGCTGGGATTTCCGGCTCGATATCCGCCCATTCCTCGTCGGTCAGGTCGCTCTCGTAGCGCAGATGGCGGCGGTCGTAGCGGCAGCGGTTCTCGACTGTCCACATGTGGCACCTCGCGATTCGGTGCCACGCATAGAGTCACAGCCGATCCGAGCCGCGCAAGCCCTCCAAGCCAACAGACTCAAATGACTCGGCTTGTTCCCGTACAGACACTAAGGAAGCGGGACGGCGTGCCTCGCACATCCCGGAAATGCACGAATGAGATCCGCTTGCCGAATTTGCGGATGGCGGCTGGCGGCGCAGCCGTTTGACGCGGTGCTTCTGGTAGGCGGCGATGTCGCGCGCGAGCGGCAAGCGGGCGTCGAAGCGCAGGTGGGTGATCGACGCGAAGGTTGCGGCTTCGAGTTCTCGCAC
>JARLJU010000043.1 GCA_031291055.1 Rudaea sp.
CCCCCTCGGGGGGGCCTGGCGCGAAGCGACAGGTATGGGGGCTTTTCTTATCAAGACTTCTGACCGACCTATATGAAGCCGATCTGGATAGTAGACGACGATCAATCGATTCGCTGGGTGCTCGAGAAAGCGCTCGCCCGCGAAAACTTCGCGACACGCAGCTTCGCGAACGTGCGCGAGGCTTCGGCGGCGCTCGATCACGACAGCCCTCAGGTGCTGGTGTCCGACATCAGGATGCCTGGCGGCTCCGGCCTCGAATTGCTGCAAACCGTCCGTGACAAGGTGCCGGGCTTGCCCGTCATCATCATGACGGCGTTCTCGGACCTGGACAGCGCAGTCGCCGCATTCCAGGGCGGTGCTTTCGAATACCTCGCCAAACCGTTCGACGTCGACAAGGCGGTCGAGTTGATCCGCCGCGCTGTCGACGAAAGCATGCGTGGCGAACAGACATGGGACGACCGCGTCGCCGAGGCGCCGGAAATGCTCGGCCAGGCGCCCGCGATGCAAGACATGTTTCGCGCGATCGGCCGGCTATCGCATTCCTCGGCCACCGTGCTCATTACCGGCGAATCAGGCACCGGGAAGGAACTGGTCGCGCGTGCGTTGCACCGACATAGCCCACGCGCGAACGGTCCCTTCATCGCGTTGAATACGGCGGCGATTCCGAAGGATCTGCTGGAATCCGAACTGTTCGGTCACGAGCGCGGTGCGTTTACCGGCGCACAGGCCATGCGGCAGGGGCGCTTCGAGCAGGCCGAGAATGGCACGCTGTTTCTCGATGAAATCGGCGACATGCCGTTCGATTTGCAGACTCGCCTGTTGCGCGTGCTGTCGGACGGGCAGTTCTATCGCGTCGGTGGCCACAATCCGTTGCGCGCCAACGTGCGCGTAATCGCGGCGACGCACCAGAACCTCGAATCGCGTGTGCGTCAGGGCCTGTTCCGTGAGGACTTGTATCACCGTCTCAATGTGATCCGTTTGCGCCTGCCGGCATTGCGCGAGCGCAGCGAAGACATTCCGCTGCTCACTCGCCACTTCCTGCAAAAAAGTGCACGCGACCTGGGCGTGGAGCCGAAGCGCGTGTCCGAAGAAGCACTCGCTCATCTGGCATCGCTGCCGTTTCCGGGCAACGTGCGGCAACTGGAGAATCTCGCCAACTGGCTCACGGTGATGGCGCCTGCACAGACCATCGAGATCAAGGACTTGCCGCCCGATCTGGGTCCCGCGCAAGCCGGCGTGACCGATCTCGGCGGCGGTGGCAGTGGCGTGATCGGCACGGGTGAGGCAGGCCTCGCCGGCGGTGCGCCGATCAACGGCGCCAGCGCGGCCACGCATCAGGCTACCGCTGCCGGCATGCCGGTTGCGACCACCGTCAGCGCCTGGGAAGGCGGCTTGCGCACCGAAGTCGCGCGGATGCTGCGCGAGAATGCGGCGGACGTCATGGATGAACTCGCGCGCCGTTTCGAAGCGGCGGTGATTCGCGAGGCGCTGGATTTCACGCGCGGACGCAAGGTGGAGGCGGCGGAGCGCCTCGGCATTGGCCGCAATACGATTACGCGCAAGATTCAGGAACTCAACCTCGAGCCCTGAGGTTTGCGGGTCTGCCGGAGCGGCTTGCCAGCCGCTCCGGCAGTTTTGTTGCGTAGGACACTTATCAGGCCGCCGTCAGGCCACCTCCTGGACAGCCCCATAAGCCGCTCCGTCGGCAGCACCTTCAGCCACTCCGGCGCGGCGCGTCAAAGCCCCTCGGGCTCCCGCAAGGCATAATCAACGCTGTTTTCATTCGACAGCTGACGATGCCCGCTTCTCCCGCTCCTTTCTCCTGGCCGCTTTCCCCCGATCCCTTTCTGTCGCTCGAAGCGCTCGACGACCCTGACGCGCTTGCGTGGGTCGAAGCGCAGAACGCCCGCACGCATGCCGCATGGTGCAGCGGCGCGGCATTCGCGTCGCTCAAACAACGGCTTGCCGACGCTTATCTGCCGCGTGAGCGTCCGGTGATCCCCGATCGCTGGAAGGACTGGGCCTACGATCTGTGGCAGGACGAACGCAATCCCAAAGGCATCTGGCGGCGTACGACGTGGGCGGCCTGGCGCAGTGGCGCGCCCGTGTGGCAAAACCTGCTCGATTTCGACGCGCTCGGTGCGGCCGAAGGCACGCCATGGGTCTGTGTCGAACTCGACATTCTTTATCCGGACGGCGATCGCGCGCTGATCACGCTGTCGCCGGGCGGCTCGGATGCGCTGGTGGTGCGCGAGTTCGATATCGACGCGCAACGCTTTGTCGACGACGGTTTCGTGATCGCGAAGGCCGGCAAGCACACGGCTTCGTGGATCGATCGGGATACGCTCTATGTCGGCTGGGACAACGGCCGCAAGACGCTGACGCGCTCGGGCTATCCGCGGGAAGTGCGGCGCTGGACGCGGGGCAGTGCGCTGACCGACGCGCCGGTGGTCTTCAAGGGCGCGTTCGGCGATATCGGGGTGGAAGCCCACTACGATCCGATCGAGCAGCGCCACACCGTGGTGAGCAGCGTCGATTTCTTCGATTCGCATACGTACTACCTCGATAGCGCCGATGGCACCGCAGATGGTGCGAATACAGCCGATGTGGCCAGTGCCGCCAGTGCCGCCAGTGCCGCCAATGGTGCCAATGGTGCCAATGGTGCCAATGCCTGGCGGCAGTACGATGTGCCGTCGCATGTCGCGGTCGGCGGCTGGCAGGGCTGGCTGCTGCTCGAGCCGCGCCTCGATTGGGACTGCAAGGGTGTGCGCTATCCGGGCGGCGCGTTGCTGGCGGTCCGCGAAGACGCGTTTTTGAATGGCGAGCATGACGTGGTGCCGCTTTTCACGCCGACATCGCAAACCTCCGCCTGCGAATGGACACACACGCGCAATCATCTGATCGTGTCGTACCTGGACGATGTGCAGAGCAAGACCTCGCTGTGGATCCCGTCGCAAGCGGCTGATCAGGCCTGGCACTGGCATCAACGTGTCTTTCCGTCGCGTGACGATGTGCAAGCCGACGTCTCACCCATCGAGCCGACGCTGAACGACGAAGTGTTCGTCGATACCGACGATTATTTGCAGCCGCCTGCCTACTGGCTCACCGATCTTGCCCACGACGACCTGAGCCAGTGGGAGTTGCTTGACCGCTGGCCGACTCAGTTCGATGCGACGCCATTCGCCGTGACGCATGGGCACGCGGTGTCCGCGGACGGCACACGGGTGCCGTACACCGTGATCGGACCGCGGGTTGCGCAACACGCTGGGCAAGGGCGGACGACGCGGACCGCTCAGCCGATGCACGAGCAAACGCACGAGCAAACCCACGAGCAAACGAATGGACAAGCGCACGAGCAAGCGCGCCCATGTCTGCTCAACGGCTACGGCGGCTTCGCGATTCCGTTGCTGCCGAGTTACCTGACCGGACAGGGCATTGGCTGGCTGGCGCGCGGCGGCGTGTATGTGGTGGCGCATATTCGCGGCGGCGGCGAGTTCGGCACGCAGTGGCATACGGCGGCGCAGGGCGAGCATCGCCAGCGCGCGTTCGACGATTTCATCGCGGTGGCCGAGGCGCTCATCAGCACAGGCGTGACCAGCGCCGCGCAACTCGGCATTCAGGGCGGCAGCAATGGCGGCCTGCTGGTCGCGGCGTGCATGGTGCAGCGGCCCGAGTTGTTCGGCGCCGTGGTGTGCGAGGTGCCGCTGCTCGACATGAGCCGCTATCACCTGTTGCACGCAGGCGCGTCATGGATCGATGAATATGGCGATCCGGACGAGCCCGACGAAGCCAGCGTGCTGGCGGCTTACTCGCCCTATCACCGTGTCAGTGCGGACGTGGCGTATCCGCCCGTGCTGTTCACCACGTCG
Source organism: Rudaea sp. (assembly GCA_031291055.1). Lineage (GTDB taxonomy): Bacteria > Pseudomonadota > Gammaproteobacteria > Xanthomonadales > Rhodanobacteraceae > Rudaea. Next base: position 3,870 of record JARLJU010000043.1, read on the forward strand.
ACTGCAGACGACCGCGTGCACCCCGGACACGCGCGCAAGATGGCCGCGCGCATGCAGTCGCTGGGTGTGGAAAGGGTCTGGTATCGGGAGAACACGGAAGGGGGCCACGGCGGCTCCGATGAGCTGGAGCAGGCCGCGCACGATGCGATGGTGTTCGAATTCTTGTGGCGTTGCTTGAACGGGCCGGCGTAGGCCTCGCAAATCGCAAGTCGCGCGTTCAGCCGATCTGTGCGACGACCGGCGCGTGGTCCGACGGTTGCTCCCACTTGCGCGGCACCTTGTCGACATCGCAGGACGAGCACGCTTCGGCAAGCGCTTGCGACAGCAGAATGTGGTCGATACGCATCCCCGCATTGCGGCGGAACGCCATCATCCGGTAATCCCACCACGAGTAGATCTTCTCCGGCTGCTCGAACTGACGGAACGCATCGACGAGACCGAGTTCGATCAGCCGCACGAACTCGGCGCGCTCTTCGGGCGACACCAGATTCTGGCCTTCCCACGCTTTCGGATCGTGCACGTCACGATCTTCAGGCGCGATGTTGTAGTCGCCGAGCAGCGCGAGCTTTGGATACAGCGCCATTTCGCTCGCGATCCAGTCGTGCAGTGCGGCGAGCCAGCGCAGCTTGTAGGCGAATTTATCGGTGCCTGGCGCCTGACCGTTCGGAAAGTACGCGGAGATGATGCGCACGCCCTCGACGGTCGCGGCAATCACGCGTTGCTGCGGGTCCTCAAAACCGGGGAGATTGCGCACGATGCTGCTTTCGTCGACGTTCAGGCCGTCACGCACCAGGATGCCGACGCCGTTATAGGTCTTCTGGCCCGCGAACCAGCTCCGGTAGCCTTTCTCTTCGAGTTCGGCGCGAGGGAATTTGTCGTCGGTCAGCTTCAATTCCTGCAGGCACAGCACGTCCGCATGGCTGGTTTCGAGCCAGTCGATGACGTGCTGCAGGCGGACTTTGAGGGAATTGACGTTCCAGGTGGCGATTTTCATAAAATTCATAACAAATTGATTTTAATGTATATTTATTCTGAGATTGTCTTCTGTTATACGTCTTGATATACACTTTTGCGCTAGGTGGCTACTCGGAACCCCCGTGCCATCCAGCCTGGTTCCGCAGATTGCTGTATCTGATGCGTATATGATACCGGCCTGTCACGCTGGGGGGGGCGGGTTCGAGTCCCGTCCGCTCCGCCAGTAAAACCAAAGGGTTACGTTGAGTGAGACGTAACCCTTTGGTTTTTTCTGGGCCTGGTGTCCTAGATTTTCCCTAGAAATCAGATGGCCGATCCTTGTTGCATAAATGCTACGCGGAGTGTTCAAGCGGTGCGGGGTTCTTCGGATATTCGGATTCAGTTGGTGACGTTCGTCGGTGTAACAGCAAGCCAAGCACGGTGACTTAAAGGCCGGCACGAGTGCGAACATGATTTATCCGCCCGCACGTTCCTCATCTGGCCATTGAAGACCTCGGGTGGCCATGATCCGTCCGCCCGTGCGGAACTTGTTCATGATGGGGAGCAACGGCCGCGCTAGCTTCCGATTGTCATTGTGGATGAGGCCGACTGGGCTTACATAAACGTCGCTGCGGTGGATCATGAGGCCGCGCAGCGGGAGCCATCCCGCTTCCCCCAAGTTCCCGACCAGCCCACGCCGTAAAGCATTGGTGACGATATCAACCAATTCGAGACCGGGCTCGGATTCGCTCGAAAACCGAAAGCTCTCGCCATACATCAATTGGAGATCGACACCCGCTCCGTAGGTTCGATCACCAGGCGGCGCGACGTCGCGGAGATAGGCAGGTAGTTCGGCTAGGATGAAGCGCCGGAAATGCCGATAATCGCCGCCGGGTAGCATCGCGCCAGGCCGTTCTAGGGACATCGCCTGCAGCCATATGACTAAGGTCTTCGACCACCAATCTTCCCAATTGGTGACCACGGCTGGGTCTTTTGCATCGATGACCCAATGGAACTCGGCAAGCTCCTTGGGGAAACGCTGGCAGTGATACACGATCATGTCCTGCATGATCCGATAGAGCAGGTCGATCGTCACTGCGCCTTGTACATACAATTGGTCGGAGAAGTCGGCCATCCTCGCCTGTAAAGCGGCAACGCCGTCGCGCAATTCCTGTGTGTGGCCATCGGTAAGGTTGGCGGCCAGGCTGGCACCTTGGCGATCCCGGTGCCCAGCTATGTCGTCGGCTGTATGCGCGGCAAGATCGATCATCGACGCGCAGAAAATCGCACCGTTCTTGCGCAGCAATTCCACTACCGCCACGACCTGCGCTTCGTTGAGCTTGCTCCCTTTTACCTCTCCCTTGCCGTTCTTCGGAAGATTGACGCGTAGCCGCTCATATTTCCTGAACAGCTTGGGCAGACTGTGCGAGGTGAGGATCAACGCGCCAAGCGTTGAGACGGCTGGCGTGTCTGCGCCAATGCCCGTGAAAGTGCCCGACTCGTCGATGAAGATATGCAAAGCCCCCTCCGTGGAGAACTGTAGCGGACATTAGGTGGCTATGGCGTAGGAATAGTGCCCTTCGTCATCGTTGCCGGGCCGCTAGCAAAGCAAAGGCTTAGGTCGAATGCAGCCTAACCCTTTTGTTTTTTCTGCGCCTCAGGTCTCACCGCTATCTTCGTCTGGCTCCAGGACGATAATGTTGCACCCAAAGAATGTGCGTGCAAGATACCCGCTGCCTTCCAGCGGATAGCGCATGCAAGCCTGTTGGGCGTGCCGTTGAGTCTGGTTGTCGTAGTGGTATTTGTCATGTCGATTACGATCCTGCTCAACAACACCATTGCTGGGCGCCGATTCGTTGCGGTCGGTGCAAACTCTCGCGCGGCCGCAGCCGAAGGCGTGCGTATCGTGCGCTATCAGATCGGATGCTACGCACTGGCTAGCGGTTGTTTCGCGCTTGCGGGCATGTTGCTGGCCGGCTTTATCGGATTTGCCTCCCAGGTGGCCGGGAATAGCTATTTGTTACCCGGCATCGCCGCGGTTTTGGTTGGCGGCACGATGCTCGGTGGTGGTCGAGGCAGCACGGTCGCGAGCGCTGTGGCGGCGTTGTTCATGGTTCAGTTGGATCAATTCGTGCTCGCGCTTGGTGCGGGACCGGCGGATCAACTGCTCGTGCAGGCAGTGGCGATCGTGATCGCCACTACTATTCGATTGCTTCCCGGTTTGGCGAGGCGAGGCAAATCGCACAGCTATAGCGGGTAGGATCTCGTTTTCTTGAAAATTGCTCCGTGTAATTTCAAAAGTGCTTAAACGGTACTTCGAAGGCGTAGGACTTAAGGGTCATGCTTGTTGGGCAAATCTCGGCTTGCTGAAAATTAATGCTCCAACACGGCGTCCTCCGCCATGACGTCTCTAAGAACACTGGAGAAACGCTGCCCGAGCAAGCTTTCCGGAGCATGCGTGGGGCGTAGCAAATGTGCCTCGAATACGATTTCCGGTATAAAGGCACGAAAATCAAGGCCGCCATGGACATAAGCACGAGCCACAACTTTACTTACGATGCTTACGCCGAGTCCACCGGCAACCATCGCGCAAACGGTAGCTTCATACGGAGTTTCGAGCCCCGAATTGCGAAGCACGATACCCGCTTCTCGAAACCGTTGGTCCACCTTCATGCGGGTGCCGTCCATCAACGACAGCGCAATGAACTCTTCACTTTCCAGATCAACCGGTGTGACCACAGACTTTTGCGTGAATCGATGGCCGGAAGGAAACGCGCACACGGCAGGCGATTTGCCAATCAGCGATGCCTCAACGCCGGAGGCGTCGCGGCTCACATACGCCACAACCCCAAGATCGCAGAACTGAGTCCCCACCCATTGCGCAACCCTTGTTGATTCGTTGACATGAAGAGAGATTGCGACATTAGGATGTGTCTCCCGAAATTGCCGGATCACCTTTGGCATCGTCGTGAGCGCGATCGAAGGGACGACTCCAACACGTAGTCGTCCC
>JARLJU010000336.1 GCA_031291055.1 Rudaea sp.
CAATTGTACCGTCCTGCTCGCGTTGCTCCGCACGATGGTTCGCATCGTGCAAGTAAACGACCGGTGCAATTCTGCCTGGACCAGGCTGCGGCCCATAGACCGTCCTTCTGTTGACGTGCGAGCGAAGCGACAAGCAAACCGCAGCGCGAATCGATTCGCGTACACCAAATACGCTATTCCGCGTCTCGCCGACGCCTGTCAACAAAAAGCAACCGTTGCTTGGCGATGCAGGCGCAAAAATCTGCACGCGCAGCATCGCAGTGCAGGACTGCGACAACAAAAAACGCCGCGGCATCGCTGCCGCGGCGTTGTTCGCAGACGTGCCGCGCGGTGTCAGCCGCGCTGGGCGATCGGCACAAACTTGAGGTTTTCAGGGCCAACATAGTTCGCCGTGGGTCGGATCAGCTTGCTGTCGATGCGCTGTTCCATGACGTGCGCAGCCCAGCCGGAGGTACGTGCGATCACGAAGAGCGGCGTGAACATCGCCATCGGCACGCCGAGCATGTGGTAGCTGATCGCGCTGAACCAATCGAGGTTCGCGAACATCTTCTTTGCGTCCCACATCGTCGCTTCGATCCGATCGGCGATGTTGAACAGCTTCATCGAACCGGCCTGCTGCGACAGGCGTCGTGCAACCTCCTTGATCACTTTGTTCCGCGGGTCGGAGATCGTGTAGACCGCATGGCCGAACCCGATCACCACCTCGCGGTTCGCCACGCGCCGGCGGATATCCGCCTCGGCCTCTTCGGGATCCGCATACCGATTCTGGATCTCGAATGAGACCTCGTTGGCGCCGCCATGCTTCGGCCCGCGCAACGCGCCGATGCCCGCGGTGATCGCCGAGTACATGTCGGCGCCCGTGCCTGCCACCACGCGACAGGTGAAGGTGGAGGCGTTGAACTCATGTTCGGCATACAGGATCAGCGAGGTGTGCATCGCGCGCACGAACGCCTCCGACGCCGGCTTGCCGTGCAGCAGATGCAGGAAGTGCCCGCCGATGCTGTCGTCGTCGGTCTCCACGTCGATGCGCTGTTCCATGACGTGCGCAGCCCAG
>JARLJU010000337.1 GCA_031291055.1 Rudaea sp.
ATGCCGCGCCCGGCTTGCCGGACTGATGTTTGTGGATCAGGTTGGCCGCCTTCAGCGACTCAAACATATCGCAGGTATAGCCGTCGCTGCCCAGGCCCACGCGAACGCCGCGCCCCATCATCTTGAGCACAGGCGCGCAACCCACGGCATTCCCCATGTTCGATTCGGGATTGTGGATAACGCTGGTCTGGCTGCTTTGCAGTAGATCGATTTCGTGATCGTCCACGTGGACGCAATGGGCGGCGATCGTCTTGCTGCCCAGAATGCCCAGGTCGTGGAACCGCTCAACCACTCGCTTCCCGTGTTCGCGCCGGCATTCAGCCACGTCCGTTTGCGCCTCCGCGACGTGCACATGAAATCCCGCATCAAACTCTGCGGCCGCGCGGCTGCATCGCGCGGCAGTCTCGTCGCTCAGCGTGAACGATGCGTGCAGGCCGAAGAGCCCGCGCAGCAGGCTGTCGCCGGACTGCCTGCACCACGCGAGAAACGCGCGATTCTCTTCGATGCTCTGCGTCGCGACCTCTCTGCCTTCGCGATCCGTGACCTCGTAGCAAAGGCAACTGCGCACTCCGGCCACGTGCGCTGCGTCTGCAATGCGAAACAAGCTTCCTGCAACAGCGCCGGGACTTGAGTGATGATCGAAGATGGTGGTGGTTCCATTCTTGATGCAATCGATCATGGCGACCAGGGCGCTCAGGTATACATCTTCCAGGTCGAGCGCTTTATCCAGCCGCCACCACAGCCGCTCCAGAATCTCAACAAAGTTGCCCGGCGCCTTATCCTTCAGCGCCATTCCGCGGGCAAAGGTGCTGTAGAGATGTGTGTGGGCGTTGATCAGCCCCGGCATGATCAGGCCGCCGCGGCCATCTATAAACTGCGCCGTTGGGTAGATCTGGCGCAGCGCAGCGGTCGTCCCCGTCTCCACAATCAGGCCGTCGCGAATCGCCACGCAACCGTCATCGATCAGCGGCAGACCTTGGTCGCGTGTAATCAGGCGGCCGTTGCCAACCAGCAGCATTGCAGGCTTCTCCATCGTGCGATGGATTCTAGTGAAGCCGGTCGTCAA
>JARLJU010000338.1 GCA_031291055.1 Rudaea sp.
CGATATTTTTTGCAGACAAACCGGCAATCAGGTCGGCGCCCATACCCGCAAGGCCCGCCGTCGAAAGCCCGGCCATTTGCCCGACCGTCAGCGCCGCCACCTGCGCGCTCGTAAAGCCGGCGATCTGGTCGCTGGAAAGCGATTGCAGCTGAGCAGTTGTCAGCGCCGCCACCTGAGGGGTCCTAAGGCTGGAGAAATCCGAAGACAGCGCCGCCAGTTGTGCGGTAGACAGCGTCGCAACATCCTTTGCCGAAAACCTCGTAATCAGGCCTGCGCCCATCGCCGCAAGACCGGCCGTCGATAGCCCGGCCATTTGCCCGACCGTCAGCGCCGACACCTGCGCGCTCGTCAGGCTCGATAACTGGTCGCTGGAAAGCGATTGCAGCTGCGCGGTAGTTAATGCCGCGATATTTTTTGCAGACAAACCGGCAATCAGGTCGGCGCCCATACCCGCAAGGCCCGCCGTCGAAAGCCCGGCCATTTGCCCGGTCGTCAGCGCCGCCACCTGCCCGCTCGTAAAACTCGATAACTGAACGCTGGAAAGCGATTGCATCTGTGCGGTAGTCAGTGCCGCAACCTGTGCGGTCCTAAGGCTGGAGAAATCCGAAGACAGCGCCGCCAGTTGTGCGGTAGACAGCGCCGCAATATCGCCGGCCGACAACCTTGCGGTTTGATCTGTACCCATAGCCGCAAGACCGGCCGTTGGCAGCCCGGCAATTTGCCCGACCGTCAGCGCAGCCACCTGCGCGCTCGTCAGGCTCGAGAACCGGTCGCTGGAAAGCGATTGCAACTGTGCGGTAGTTAATGCCGCGATACTTTTTGCAGACAAACCGGCGATCAGGTCGGCGCCCATACCCGCAAGGCCCGCCGTCGAAAGCCCGGCCATTTGCCCGACAGTCAGCGCCGACACCTGCACGCTCGTAAAACTCGATACCTGGCCGCTGGAAAGCGATTGCAGCTGTGCGGTGGTCAGCGCCGCCACCTGCGCGGTCGTAAGGCTGGAGAAATCCAAAGATAGCGCCGCCAGTTGTGCGGTCGATAGCGCCGCAATATTCCTGGCCGACAGACCGGCGATCAGATCGGCGCCCATACCCGCTAGACCCGCCGTCGATAGCCCGGCCATTTGCCCGACCGTCAGCGCCGACACCTGTGCGCTAGTCAGGCCGGCGACCTGGTCGCTGGAAAGCGATTGCAGTTGTACGGTAGTCAGCGCCGCAACCTGAGGGGTCCTAAGGCTGGAGAAATCCGAAGACAGCGCCGCCAGTTGTGCGGTCGACAGCGCCGCAATATCGCCGGCCGACATCCTTGCGGTTTGATCTGTACCCATAGCCGCAAGACCGGCCGTTGGCAGCCCGGCAATTTGCCCGACCGTCAGCGCAGACACCTGCGCGCTCGTCAGGCTCGAGAACCGGTCGCTGGAAAGCGATTGCAACTGTGCGGTAGTTAATGCCGCGATA
>JARLJU010000339.1 GCA_031291055.1 Rudaea sp.
ACACGTTCCCGTGGGTCGATTACATCAGCGACGTGAAGAGCACCGCGCTGATCGACCAGCTGGATGCGCTGATGCTTCAGGCGATCGCCGGGCAGCGCGCCGACAGGTGCTGGCTGGCAATCCCCGAGCCGATCGATTGGGCGCAGATATTAACCTTCCCATAATAATTGCCATTATGCGCGCGCGTAGCTCGTGGTTCCTGCATGAAAGAAGCTTTTTACCAACCCAGGCAGCTTCTGCATCTGTCGCATATGCGAGAGGACCGTCCGCCGCAGTTGCGTCAACGAGGTGATGAGCTTGCGCCCGGTACCGTGCGCCTTGAGCTCGTTCCATACATACTCGTCGGGGTTTAGCTCAGGCGAATAGGGCGGCAGCAGGAACAGCGCCAGCTTCCCCGCGCTAGCTGCCACGAACCGAGCAACCGACTTTGCCCGATGCGTCGGGTGGCCATCGACGATCACGAAGATTGGCGTCGTTGCGTTGACCAGCAGCCGCTTAAGGAACTCGATAAACACCGCAGCTGTGACACGTCCCTTTGTCAGCATGAAGCGCAGCTCTCCTTGCGCGCTGACCGCCGAGATCAGATTGACACCGAACCGCGCCCCAGTGCTTGACACCACCGGCGTCCGACCGCGCCGGCCCCAGGTGGTGCCACTATGGTAGTCGGATCGTACGCCGGCCTCGTCAGCAAAGAATATGTGTGCCCCTTCGCGTTTGGCTCTCCGCCGGATTGCGGGATACTCCTTCTCCAACCAGCGTTTCACCGCGTCGGGGTTCTGTTGGTACGCGCGCCAAAGCGGTCGCTGAGCGGTTAGCCCGAGTTGGATCAGTAGCCGGCACACCGAGCTGTGGCTCAGGCGCACGTCGAACCGCTCGGCGATCAGCGTCTGCACCATCGCCGCAGTCCACAGCGCAAACGGAAACTTGAATTGCAGCGGGTTCTTGTCGGCGATGGCTTTGTAGATCCATCGTAGAGCGGCACCATCCAGTTTGGGCGGACGGCCGCCGCGCTTGCGCGCGGTCAACCGGTCCCATCCGCCGCGTCGATACTCCGCCAGCCAACGGAACACGCTGCGCAGGTTAACGCCAAGTGCCGCCGCCACGACCGTCGGGCTTTGGCCGGCTTGTACTGCCGCCACACCGCGCTTGCGAAGTTCGGTCAAAGTAGAATGGTCCAGGGCGCGAGCATCGATCTTCATAAGCACGAAGATTAGCATATCTCAATTCGAATGGCAATTATTCTGGGAAGGTTAATAAAATATAACCGGTTGCGTGCCCGCGGCGATTGTGTCTCACTATCGCAACGTAATCAACGACCCCGCCTGGAGGGAACGTCCGATGCGCGCCGCCGGCGCAGCGTTGCATGATTTACTGGCAACAGCAGCGCTGTCGAGCGCAGCACGCAACGTCGTGCTGCGGCATATGGCAACGTCGCGGCGGCATTATCACGGCCTGCTGCATCTGGCGACGCTGTGGACGCGGCATTGTCGTTTTGGTGTCGGCACGCCGTTCCTCGCGCCGGCCGCGAGCCGTTTGATTGCCTGTGCGATCGCCTTCCACGATGCGGTGTACGACGCGACGCGGCGGGACAACGAGCATCGTTCGGC
>JARLJU010000340.1 GCA_031291055.1 Rudaea sp.
CCAGCGACCCCACAGCAGTCTGGGCTATCGATCCCCAGCGCCAGAGACAATCTTACCGATCCACCTAGGAGCTATCGAACCAATCAATAAAGCCGCGTAAACTGACTTAACATCTGGACCAGTCAATGCAGGCCAGTCAATCAACATGCGCCAAGCCTTTGGCTGCTACCGGCAAGCTGCCGAGCTCGGCGATGCGTGGGCGCAATACAATCTCGGACACTTGTATCTTGATGGCAACGGCGTAGATCGGGATCCCTTGTTGGCAAGTCACTGGTATGCAGCAGCGGCAGCACAGGGGCATCCTCGCGCGATGAATCTGCTGGCGCGTTGCTACGAGGAGGGTTGGGGCGTTGCACGAGATTCAACGCTGGCCGAATATTGGTATGAGAAATCTGCGGAGGGCGGCTATTTTCGCGGCCAATACAACTGGGCAACAATTCTCGTGCGCATGAATCGAGTCGAAGAAGCCGTCGTCTGGTTGGCGCGCGCAGCGACCGCGGCGACGCCGGCTGTTCGCCAGGCAATCGTCGCGTTCTCAAAGCGAATCGATCATGTGTACCCCATTGATTTCAGTGCTTTTTGTAAATCTTTGTGCAATAGCGCCTGGTGCGATAGACGTCGGCGGCGCGGTTGCGCTACGCTTTGTGCATGAGCGCACATTCAGCCATGGCGCAATTCGACTTTGAAGACAGCGACCGTACCTGGACGCTGTGGATCGAGGCGTTGCGCCCCAACGATCAGTGGATCCGGCTGTTGTATCAGCGGCATTCGGACAAGTCGCCTGCGTCCGGCAAGACGGTTGCCAAGATCACCGACCGCGAGCGGGTATACTGTTTCCTTGAGCAGGTGTGCGATCACGATAGCGGCGATCCGGTCGAACTGGCTGCGCAGATCCTCGACATGCTGGTGACGCTGGCAAGCGAAAAACCTCCCGAGGACGCCGTCGCCTACCTGAAGTGGCGGACGGGCGAATGGATCCGCGACGCGCGCGGCCGGGGCATGGGCAGGGAAGACGCGGCTGCCTAGATATGCTTTATGCCCGTTTCTGATGACGCTGCATGCCTGCAGCGTAGCCGTGTTGCAAAGTATAGGAATATATAACTACAGGAATTCCGCCTGCAGATCGACGCTCGAGCGCCGGCCGATATCGGCGTAGTGCGCACGCAGCCACTGCCGTGTCGTTGCGCTTCCGCTGTCCCGGAGCTCGCACAGAAAACCCCAGTCGGGATTCATCTTCGACGCGACCGGATGCGCGGTCATGGCTGCGTCGTCGCGGATCGAATGGATCAGCATCTGCTTCATCTCGGAGGCCTTCAGCTTGCCGTGTTCGATCAGACGCGTGACGAAGGCGATTGCGCGCATCTCGCGCATCAGCGACGAGTTGAAGCTGATTTCGTTGATGCGATTGAGGATTTCCGGCGCGGTCTTCGGCACGCCGTGGCGCACGATGGGATTGATGTGGATGATGACGACATCGCGGCTGTCCGATGCATAGATCAGCGGAAAGATCGCGGGGTTGCCGATGTAGCCGCCATCCCAGTAATGCGCTCCTTCGATTTCGATGGTCTGGAACAGGATGGGAAGGCAGGCCGAAGCAAGCACGGTATCGGGGGTGACTTCGGCACGATTGAAGATCCGTACCTTGCCGGTTTCGACATTGGTGGCGCACAAGTGGATGGCCATTCCCCTGGTGCGGCGCAATTTCTCGAAATCGACGTGTTTCTCGAGTACCTGCCGCAGCGGATTGAAGTTGATCGGGTTGAGCTGGTACGGCGAAAACAGCCGCGTCATCGTATCGAACATCCAGTAGAACGGGGATTGCTCGACGGGCAACGCGCGTCCCGACCAGTCACGCAACGGCCGCACCGGATTGTAGGCAGAACCGGCATCGGCGATCGCCTTCCAGAAGGCGCTTAGGCGTTCGCGCGCATGGTCGCGGTCGCCGTCGGTCAGCGCATCCGCTAGAACCACCGCATTCATCGCGCCCGCGCTCGTCGCACTGACGGCCTCGATATCGATGCGGCCATCGTCGAGAATCTGGTCGAGCGCGCCCCAGGCAAAGGCGCCGTGCGAACCGCCGCCCTGCAATGCAAGGTTGACGGATTTGCGCGTGGACTTTTTCTTGCGGTTGGCCATGAGGTCCGATCCAGGGCAGTGATCAACGCGCGGTTGGATCGCCATTGATCAGGATGATCGTACCTGCATTCGCGCCGCTGCGCCGCACACCGCACAAAAGACCGGCGCCGTCGGCCACGCAATGGGGGTGCCGCTGCAAGTTGAGCAGATCAAGGCAAGTCAGTCTTCCGCTCTCGCGATCACGTTTCGATGATGTCGGCTTGCGCCCGGCGCTTTTCCACCGGCTTGCGATAGACTGCAGACCACGTGTCGAAAAAACGGGCAACAGGGGTCTCGTTTGAACAGCAATTCGTCTTCCGCCCGCTCGTCGGGGAGCTTGGTCTGTGTGGGCATCGGCATGACGCTGGGCTCGCACATCACTCCGCTGGCGCGCAGCCACATCGAAAAATCGGACGTCGTGTTTACCGCGGTTTCCGATGGCATCGTCGAGCTGTGGTTGACCGAAATGCATCCGGATGTGCGCAGCCTGCAGCCGTTCTACCAGGAAGGCAAATCGCGAATGGACACGTATCGGGAAATGGTCGAGGCCATGCTCGCCGAGGTCCGCGCCGGAAAACAGGTTTGCGGCGCGTTCTATGGGCATCCCGGCGTGTTCGCCTGGCCGCCGCACAGGGCGATACAGATGGCCCGCAGTGAAGGTTATCGCGCGCATATGGAGCCTGGCATCTCGGCGGAGGATTGCCTGTACGCCGATCTGGGTATCGATCCGGGCAAGGTCGGCTGCCAGCATTTCGAAGCCAGCCAGTTGTTGTTCTACAAACGTCGCATCGACCCAACGGCTTATCTGATCCTCTGGCAAGTCGGCGTGGCCGGCGACCAGTCGCTGGCGCGATTCTCCACTGGCGCGGCATACCGGCAGGTGCTCGTGGATGTGCTTGCGCAGGACTACCCGCTGGATCATGAAGTCGTCATCTACAGGGGAGCGACGCTTCCCATCCACAAGCCGCGCGTCGAGCGGATCGCACTCGGCAAGCTGCCGGAGGCGGACATCGATCTTGAAGTGACGGTCGTGATTCCTCCGGCCGCGGCGATGGAGTCGAATCCGGAGATTCGCGCGCGCCTGGCCGCACTTGACTTGCCGATGGGCACGCCGGCTTGACTCGCGTCATCGCGCTGACGGATTTTGATTTAGAGACGGAACGCCTGCGCTTGCGTCCGCTGCAGGCCTGCGACGAGGCGCTGTACTGCGGCCTGTATACCGACGCGGAAACGATGCGCTACATCGGCGAGCCGCTGGCGCCGGTGCGAGTCGCACGCTGCTTTCGCAAGGTCCTCTGCCTGATGTATAAACAACCGATCGAGTGGTTGTCCTTGACGGTTCTGGACAAAGCTACGCAGCTGCCGGTCGGCATCTGTGGCGTGCCGGCATTTGACGCTACCGCCAGCCGGCTTGAAGTGGGCATGATGTTGCGTCGCCAGGCGCGTACCAGAGGATTGGCAAGAGAGGGCCTGGAGGCGCTGGTGCGGAAGCTGTTTTCAGTATTGTCTGTCGGCGAGATATGGGTAGAGTATTCACCGGAACATTCGGCTGCCGGCGGGTTGGTGAGAAGCATGGGTTTTTCCCCCCGCGCTGAACCGGTGACCGCGGGTGAAAGTCTCGGGAAGTGCATCTGGTCCGCCTGCCGAGAGACCTGGTACAGCACCGCCGGCGATGTTGACAGACAAGGGAGAGTTCATGTCGAGCGTAGTCCGGTTTCTGGAAACAATGGGACGAAATGCCGGGCTGAGGCACGCAGCCTTGCCAGCCCTGTACAAGGCTCTGAGTGAGCAACGGGTCGACCAGGACGCGCAATGGGCGATTCTGCGCGGCGATCGAGACCGCCTCCAGACATTGCTTGGAGCCAGGCGCGGGCTGATTTGTGCGTTAATGTCGCCGGAAGGAGATATCGACGAGAAAGTCGACCGGGAAACTCGTCCGATGGCTGGGGCAGGATAGCATCTTGCACAAATATACAAAGTCGCTCGCTATTGGCTGTCGAGCGGCTCTGTACGCGTATACAGCCAACTACCAAGGGGAATACCATGTCGAACGTCATCGGCTTTCTTGAAAGCGTGGGAAAGGACGCGAAGTTGCGTTGTGCCGCGAAAGAGGACCTGGAACTCGCGCTGGTCAGCGCGCAGGTCGATCCGGAATTTCAAGCTGCAATATTGGATGGGGATCACAAATCGCTTGAGGTATTCCTCGGCGTCAAGCCTGTTGTTTGCTGTGGCATGGCGCCCGGCAAGGAAGACGACGACGAGGGTGAGGAAAGTCCGTCCAAGGAAGACGAGATCACAGCGCAGTCGGCAACTCGCTGCGCGGCCTGAGAGATCCGACGGTGTGTCCATGGGGCTGGTTTCGCGCGCTTTTTTTTGCCGGGTGGACCAGCCTTGCTTTGCTGCTACTCCCGGGCGCGGCCCTTGCGTCTGCGCCCGATGAGCCCGCGCAGCTGCTGAAATACGCTGACGCGATAAAATCGGAAAACAACGCCGAGTTCGTCGATATCCTCAAAAAGCTGGGCGACGCTTCGGCAACGCTGCCGTCGTCGCAACAGCTGTACCTGCGGTATCTCAATGCTTGGCAGCGGGGATACAGCGGCGACTACGAGGCCGCGATTCCGATGCTCAACGCGATCATCGACCAATCGACCGACGTCACCTTGCGATTTCGCGCAGGCGTCTCCGCCGTGAACATCCTGGCCATCGCGGCGCACTACGACGAGGCGTATTTGCGATTGAGCCAGTTGCTCGATCTGCTGCCGCATATTTCCGATCGGGATGCCATAGAGCAGGCATTCGTCGTCGCTGCGATCCTGTACAACCAGGCCGGCCAATACGATCTTGGATCGAGCTATGCGGAAAAATTGTTTGCCGAAGGCACCAATGGTGCGAATGCCTGCAAGGGCGTTCAGTTGAAGAACGAGGCGCTCTACAAGAGCGGAAAGCTGGAAGCGTTCAACAACGAATTCCAGGCGGGAATCGATACCTGCGTAAAAGTCAACGAACCATTGTGGACGAACCTGATCCGCACCTATGTTGCGACTTTCGATATAGAACAAGGTCGTGTCGCTGAAGCGATCGCGCTTTTGAAGAAATACTACGATGAAGCGCAGCGCACGCATTATCCAAGGCTGATGTCGGAATTCGACTCCATATTGGCGCAGGCGTACTGGAAATCCGGTGATGTTGTCGACGCAAGGCGATATGCGCAAAGCGCAATCGACAAAAGTGTAAAGAATCAGATAACCAAGCCACTGGTTGATGCGTACCGGGTGCTGTACCAGGCGGCACAAAAGGAAGGCGACTATCAGTCCGCGCTCGCGTTTCACGAAAAGTACGCCGCTGCCGACAAGGGTTATCTGAACGACGTCAGTGCCCGGACGCTGGCCTACCAGATGGTGTCGCACCAAGTGACTGCGAACAAACTGCAGATCGACTCGCTGAACAAGCAGAACCAGGTGCTGCAATTGCAGCAGGCACTCGACAGGAAAGCGGCAGAGACGGGCCGCCTGTACGTTGCACTGCTGCTCAGCGTTCTGGGATTCATCGCATTGTGGGCTTACAAGACCAAGCGGTCGCAGTTGCGCTTCAAGACGCTGGCCAGGCGCGACGGCTTGACCGGGATATTCAACCGCCAGCATTTTGTCGAAGCAGCCAAGAGCAGCCTGCAATATTGTGCAAAATCCGCAAGGGAAGCCTGCGTGGTCGTTATCGACTTGGATCACTTCAAGCTGATCAATGACGCGCACGGCCATGCTGCCGGAGATATGGTGTTGAAACGGGCGGTATCGGCCTGCCAGGCGCATCTGCGCTCGATCGATAGTTTCGGTCGTCTTGGTGGCGAGGAGTTCGGAATTGCGCTGCCGGACTGCACGTTGGAGACGGCGTTGATCCGCGCCGAAGAACTGCGCGTGGCCATCGCCGAGCTTGGCGAAGACGCGGACCTGGATTTCACCGTTTCGGCCAGTTTCGGCATCGCATCAACGACCGGGTCGGGCTACGACCTGCGGCAGTTGCTCATTGATGCGGATAACGCGCTCTACGAAGCCAAGCGCGAAGGACGCAATCGCGTTTCCGCGTGCCAGAGCCGTACCTCGGTCGGCGTTCAATCCGGATCGAACCAGGTCTGAAGACGTTGGCGCTGGTTGCTCTTCCGGTCCAGCCAATGCGACCAAAGTCCCGTCTTATATCAGCCTATAGATGTATTTTTTGTACATCCAGCTGCGCTTCTTCTATGCGACCAAGCGCCCCCATAATGGCTGACATTTTATTTCTTGCGGAGAAATTCAGCCATGCAATTTCGTCCGCTTGTCGCGGCGGTGCTGATCGGTATCAGTGCCATTGCCCACCCTGCAGAATCCGATCAAACGCTGCCGGTGATCGAGGTCACAACTTCGAAGCTGCCCGAGCCGGTCGACCAGACGCCTGCGATGATCAGCATCGTCGACGGCGACGAATTGAACAGCCGCGGCGCGTCCAACATGGCCTCCGCACTGGACCTGGTTCCGGGCGTCGAGGCGCCGGCGGGCGGCGACGCCGGACCGTCGAGCGCGGTGCCTTCGTTCTGGGGCCTGCACGAATTCGATGCTTTCCTGCTGGTGGTGGATGGCGTGCCCTGGGGCGGCGCGTTCAATCCAATGATCACCACGTTCGACTTGAACGACGTGCAACGCATCGAAGTCCTGAAGGGAGCCGCACCGGTCATGTTTGGCGCGACCTCTTTCGTGGGCGTCGTGCAGGCGCTCCACTATCCGGCGGGCCAGGCCTCCAATGAAGTCGACATCGCTTATGGCAATCACGATTCGTGGAGTGGCTCGGCGGCAATCGCGCTGCCGCAGTCGGGCGACTACAAGCAGTCGTTCGCGATCGACGGTGAGAATCTCGGATTTTCGGACCCGCGCGAGGTCGTAAAGAACGGGCAGGCCCTGTACCGCGGCTCGCTGAGCCTCGAGGACAGCACGTTGACAGTCGATGCCAACCTGTCGATCGTCCGCGACGTGCCACCCAGCCCCGTCATCCGGGTCGGTACGACGCTCACTCCCGCGACGCCGATCGATGCCAATTTCAATCCGGCCGACGCCAGGATCGACCAGGACCAAAACCACCTTGCCCTGGGATATACGCGCAGCGTGGGATGGGGTGAGTGGAGCACTACCATCTCGGCAACCCATTCCAACATCACCGACATCCGCGCGTTTCTGCACCCGGATCTGAGCGGCACCGCCGATACCCAGAACCAGAGTCGCCTGATCGACGACGACTATTTCGATACCCACCTGACCCATCTGTTCGGCAACAGTGTCAGCCTCACCGTCGGCGCCGACGCGCTTTACGGACACGGCACCCAGACCACCCTGAACGGCAACAGTGCCTATACGGTGCCACTGGACGGATCCGTACTGCCGCCGCCGACAACGGCGGTGACCGTCAACGAAATCGGCGTGGTCGACGATCGCCGCGATTTCCTTGGGCAATACGCACAGGTCGACTGGAAGCCGGACAATCAATGGGATGTCGCGGCCGGCCTGCGCCTGAACGAGACCAACGAGAACAAGTTCTCCTCCGACCTGGTCGATCCCGATCCGCTGGTGTCCGAATCCGACAAACGGAATGTCGTCAAGCCGACCGAAACGCTGGGCACCAGCTACCGCTTCTGGCAGAGCGGCCCCGACGAAGCGGTGCTCTATGCCGATTTCCGCAATGCCTTCAAGCCTTCGGCGCTCGACTTCGGACCGGACTACCAGCCCGCCGTGCTGCTGCCCGAGACGGCGAAAAGCTACGAAGCAGGCCTCAAGGGAGCTGCCATCGACGGTCGACTGACCTGGCAGACCGAAGTGTTCCTGTTGAATTTCAAGAATCTTGTCGTGCCCACCGCCGCCGGAGATCTGGTCAATGCTGCAGGGGAACAGTTGAAGGGTGGTGAGTTCGAAGCACGCTTGCAAGTCGCCCCCGACCTCGCACTGGCGGGCAATCTCGCCTACCACGATGCGCATTTCACCCAGTACCTGTTCGCCGATCCCAACACCGGCAACTACGTCGATGTGGCCGGAAGGGCCCTGCCGCTCTCTCCGCACGTCCTGGCTTCGGCAGGGATTCTCTACACGCCGAAGACCGGCTTCTACACTACCGTCGTCGGCAACTTTGTCGGCCGACGTTACCTGGACGAGGAGAACACGGCGCCTGTCGGCGCCTATGCGACCCTGGCCTCGACCGTCGGCTATCGCTTTGAACGCTACGCGGTGTCCGTCGAAGGCACCAACCTGTCCAATCGCCGCCCGCCTGTTACGTCCAGCGAATTCGGCAGTGAATCGTTTTATCTGCTCAATGGCCGCATGGCCTGGTTGAAATTGAGCTATTGCCTTGATGCAAAGGGCTGCGGCTAGGAAGTCTGGGTAAGAGTCGCAGGGCCGCGCGAGGGCCTGTTTCCAATCACCTGCGCACTGCGCACGGGACGCGGTGCCAGTTGCTCTGCAAACGCGTCATCGGGGCCGTCTATGACTCAGACTGAAGACTGAGCGTGATAGTCATTAAGTCCTAGGAATTACGGCACTGTTCTGCTGCAAAAGAACTGTCAAAAATTCGCCCGGTGCTGCCGATCCGGAGCAGCATTACCACTGGGGGATACACGTGAAGAGCTTTTTTCAATTCCCGGCCGCCTTGGCCGTTGGGGTAGTCTGTGCCATTGCTTTTCCTGCCGCAGCGCAGGACGCGACGCAAACACTTGAGCAGGTCAACGTCAAAGACCGTGCTTCGCAGGACGATACGCGTCCGAAGCTGCAGCACATCATGAAGGAGGTCGACGGGGCACAGATCACGGTGACCAAGAAGACATCGATCACCAAGCTCGACAACATTCCAACCGTCGTCGACAACAATTTGCGCGAGCTGTTTTCGCAGACGCCGGGCTTGTTTGTCTCCGAGCAACAGACCGGAAGCCAGTTCAATCTGAGCTATCGCGGTATCGGCAATCCGCAGGAATCCGAATTCGTCTCCGTGATGCAGGATGGCATACCGCTGGAAGGTGACTGGATCGGTTTCCCGACGCTGTACGTGTTGCCGTTGCCGCAGACCATTTCGCAGGTGCAACTGATCCGTGGCGGCAGTTCGCTGCTGTACGGACCGGAGCCCGGCCCGGTCGTGAACTTCATCAGCCGCCTGCCGGATCCGAATCGCGAATCCGGCGGCTACAGCGAAAATATCGTGGGCAAGAATGGACTATCCGGCACGTTCAACAGCATTTCCGGAACCAAGGAACAGTGGGACTACCTGCTGGATGCGCACTATCGCACCGACGACGGCCAGCGCGAAAACGGTGGTTCGATCCTCAAGGGCGCGGACATGCATATCGGCTATCGCCCCGACGATGCAGGTTACTGGGCGCTGGATTTCCACGGCTACGCACTGGCGGCGGGCGATCCCGGCAAATATGGATTCCCGGTTTTCCAGCGTGACGAGGACTTCACGCCCACGCCGTACAACAAGGATTGGGTCAATCGTTACGTGTTGTCGCTCAGCAATCAGCAGCACTTCGGCCGTGATGCGGAACTGATTACCAAGATCTGGAGCGGTTATCAGAACCAGACCACGCGTGCCGCCGCAGCGCTGCAGGATGTGCCGATGCCGACTTATCCCGCATCCTCGACAGTGCAGGACGAAACATTCCGTTTCACCGGCATCGATTCGCGTCTCGTCGATCATTGGGGCCACGGCAACGCATTCACGGCGGGGTTTGTGCTGTATCACTCCGATGCGCCATTCCGGCAGTGGGTGGATTCAAACCTCTATGCCGACCGCGCGGACGAATTCACGCCAGCCTGCAGCGCGAGCGTGAAGGTCAATTGCCTGACCCTCAGCCAGCAGCGATCGACCGATTACGGTGCGATCTTTGCCGAGAATGTGTTCCGCCTGCCGGGTGAGTGGCACATCGTGCCGTCGGTGCGGCTGGAACGCGAAAACGTGGATATCAATGAAAGCGACCACGGCCTGCGCGGCACGCCAGGGCAGTTGCCGCTGGTCGATCGCTCCGTCGACCACACCGTGCCGCTGTTCGGTCTGGGCGTGGGCAACGATTTCGGCCACGCCAACGAGACCTACTTCAACGTATCGCAGGGATGGCGGCCGGTGCGCTACTACGACATCGGCTCGCCGTTCGGCAATCTGGACCCGACCGCCGCAAACGATCCGACCCCGACCCATGTATTGTCATTTGAAGGTGGCGTGCACGGTACGCCGGTCAATGGCTTGTTCTATGACGCCAGCCTGTTCTGGGTCAACGTCAAGGATCGCATCGAAAGCCAGCCCACGGGCGTTGGCAGCAATACGATCGATGTCAATACCGGCGATACGCGCAATCGCGGCTTCGAGGGACAGATAGACTACGATTTCCTGGCTGCCCGCGATCCGCACAGCACACAGCATTTCTCCGTATTTGCAAACGTGAGTTTGCTCAATGCGCGCTTCACGGCCTCGCGCACGCCGGCGCAGATCGGCAAGATTCCCGCCTTTTCGCCGCGCTATCTGGCACGTGCCGGACTGGTCTATCGCGAGGACAAGAAGCTCAAACTGGCGCTCTCGGCGGTTTCCGCCGCCAGCCAGTATGCGCAGGATTCCAACAATCCATTTGGAACCGCCGGCACCGATTCATTCATTCCGGCCAAGGTGCCGCAATATACGGTATGGGACTTCTCCGGCGATTATTGGCTGGTGCCGAACGTGCGTCTGCTCGCTGGCATATCCAACATCGGCGACAAGAAATACTACGACCGCGTATTCTCGAACGGCATCGAGCCCGGATTGGGACGCACCTACTACGGTGGCTTTTCCTACGAGTTCTGATACTTCGCCGGCCTTCCTCCGCGCAGGCGGGGGAAGGCATGGCGGGCAGAAGACGCCGCCCAGGCTCAGCGCGGCCGGGACCGGCTATGCTTGATATCCGATTCGAGTTTCCGGCACCTGCATGAAACCGCTGCGCCCGCAACTTCGTGGCCTGATTTTCAAACTCGCGCTTTTCTACGTGCTGCTGTCGCTGCCGAGCCTGATCCTGGTCGAATCGGCGATCCTGATTTTCGAGTTCAACGGGTTCATGCAAGGTGTGGAAGCCGGATCGCTGACGCACGCGGCGGCGCGGGCGGCGAACGATCTTGCGGCTGACTGGCCGAACGTGCCGCAGGATGAAGAGCGCGGACTGGCGACCTGGACCGAGGCCTGGATCCTGCGCCTGCAGCGTCCCGACGGCGGCCTGGTCGAGAAAGAGTCGTATATTCTGGTTGAACTTGCCGCGGACCCGCTCGCCGCCGCCGTGCTGGCCCCCGATGGTCGCGTGATCGCGCAGACGCCGCACGAGCCTCGCTGGCAGATGGAACTACCCGGCGCGAATGCGCCGGAATTTGCCCTCGCCAGCGCCAGCGGGTTGCCGCAGCGATTGCCCGGCGCCGAGAGCCCATACCGCATCCGCCGCGTGCTGACACCGGTTCGCGCCAGCGATGGCAGCCTGCGCGGATTCCTGTTTGTCGAGCTGCGCCTGCCCGTGCCGTGGCACCGGTTTCTGCTCGATCTGAGTCTGGAATGGCCGGTCGTGCTCGGATACCTCATCGTGTTCGGCATCGCTTCGTCGTTTTTCCTCGCCGCGTGGGTGACGCGCCGGCTCAACCGCGTCGCCCGGGCTGCCGCCGCCTGGAGCCGCGGCGACTTCAGCGACCGCATCCAGGATCACTCGCGCGATGAACTGGGCCGCCTGTCCGGGCTGCTCGATGGCATGGCGCTGGAACTCAAGGCTCTGATGCGTTCGCGCGCACAATTGGCCACGCTCGCCGAACGCCAGCGCCTGGCGCGCGACCTGCACGATACGGTGAAGCAGAAAGCTTTCGCGCTGAACATGCAGCTGGCGACGGCGCGGCGGCAGCTCAACGCGCATCCGGTCGCGGCGAACGTGGCGCAGGCCGAACGTCTGAGCCAGCAGATCCAGCAGGAACTGGTGCAGATCCTCGATGAGTTGCGCGCTTCCGACGCCGAATTGCCGCTCACCGAGCGGCTGCGTCGGCGCTCGCTGGAGTGGGCGCAGGTCAGCGGCGTGATCCTGGATCTGGACATCGTGGAAGTCCAGCCGCTGCCGGCCGAGATGGAAGAGGCGGTCTTGCGCATCGCCGACGAAGCACTGGCCAATGTATTGCGTCACAGCGGCGCCGATCATGTCGCGCTTACTTTGCGCCTCGACGGCGACAGGTTGTATCTGATCATCGCCGACAATGGCCTGGGCACCAGCGGCGCCGCGCCGTCGGGAATGGGGCTGGCGAACATGCGCGAGCGCGCGCAAGCTCTGCCGAAAGGAACGTTCGACCTCGATAGCGGCGCCGGGCAGGGTACCCGCGTCCGCATCAGCTTCTCAATTACCGGGACTACGACTGCATGAAGACCGATCCGATCCGCCTCGTCATCGCCGACGATCATGTGCTGGTGCGTCAGGGTATCCGCGCGTTCCTGGAAACCCACGCCGATCTGTCCATTGTCGGCGAGGCCGACGATGCCGCCAGCGCGACCGCGATTTGTGCCGAACGCAAACCGCAGGTCGCCCTGATCGACATGGTCATGCCCGGTGGCGGCATCGCTGCCGTGCGCGACATCCGCGCCGCCAGTCCCGGCACGCAGGTGGTGCTGCTGACCTCGTTCGAGGATGCGCAGCAGATCCTCGCGGCCGTGCAGGCTGGGGCACTGTCGTGCCTGCTCAAGGATATCGACGCCGACGACCTGGCCGATACCGTGCGCAAGGCCGCTCGCGGCGAAGCGGTGCTGCATCCGCGCGTCGCCGGACACCTGATGGAAGCCCTGCGCCGCGGCAGCACGGCGCCCGGCGCCGCGCTGCTCGAATCGCTCAGCCAGCGCGAACGCGAAGTCCTGGCCCTGATGGCCGAAGGCATGAGCAACCAGCAGATCGCCGACCAGCTGGGCATCAGCGAAAAGACGGTGAAGACCCATGTCAGCAACGTGCTGGCGAAGCTCGAGGTCACCGACCGCACGCAGGCGGCGGTGTATGCGTGGAAGAGCGGGTTGAAGAAGCCTGCGTGAATGTTCGGCAGCAGGAAAGGTCAGCACGCGCGAAGCGACCGAAAACGATAGCGCCCACGCCGAGTAAGGCGCGGGCGCTTTGATGCGCACAAGCTAGTTAATTGCCATCGAATCCATCGATGAAGATCGCGTCAAGATTCAGGCGGAAAGCACCGCGTCCATGAGTACACGCGAGAACCGTGTGTGTATCGCGGTTCGCGCTGAGCGAGAACACGGCAACATTGGGCATGCCCTGGTTGTACGGATACCAAGTTGCGCCTTCATCGGTCGACAAGTACATGCCAATATCGGTTCCTGCCCAGATTTGACCGGGGAATACCGGATCCCAAACAACGGTGTTAACCGGAATGTCCGGCAAGCCGTTGGACGCATCAGCCCAAGTGTTGCCGCCATCCGTAGAGATACGCACGTTGTGCGCCGGCGTGCCGCCGCTGAAACCGGCGCGCGACTCAATCACGATGTTGGGATTGCGCGGATAGACCGCTATCTGAGAGACGTATTGAGCGACCGTACCATCAACATTGGTGAACGTTGCGCCCGAGTCCGTGGAGCGCCAAACATTGCCATTGCTCGAGCCGACGAAGATCGCGCTGGCGTTGGTATTTGGTACGACATTCGGCACGGTTTCGATGTAGCTGATGACTCCGGTTGCCGTCGACGGCGAAATCGCGGCGCCGAAATTGGTCGAACCGCCCAGTGGTGAAAAAATATGCATTGTATACGGCGGATTGCCGGTAAGCGCGTTCCACTGCGTAATGGTCTGGTTGAAAAAATCTGGCGCGATGTACAGCGACTGCGTACCGAAATACAACGTGCTCGGGTTGCTGTGATCAAGCTGCATCGGCGCATAGAACAACACGGCGTCGCTGGGATTCATTCCGGAAGTAATGAATCCGGGTATTTCGCCAGCAAACGAGAAGTAGTCCGCCGGTTGCGAAGCCGGCCCGTTCACGGCGGGGCTAGCGCCAATCTGCGAGTTGGATTCGTTGAAATATGTGTGTGTGACAAAGTTTGGTGCGCCCTGATCGATCAGTGCAAAGCCACCATCGCCATCGTCGCTGTGCGACCAGGCGGTATTGCCGAGGAAGCTGTCGGTACCATTGTCCTGCGTGCCGCCATAGGCCTGATTTGGGTCGGTCGGGTGCAGGTCGCAGATCTGAAACTGGGTCAGGACCTGGTTTGTATTGGCGCTGACCCAATGCGCACCGCGGTCAGTTGAATAGAAAATGCCGCCATCGTTGCCGACCCACACCTCGTTGGGCGCACCCGGCCAGGTCGTGATGTCGTGAATGTCCGCATGCAGCGCGGATTTGCCGTCAACCGAGCCCAATTCGTCGATAAATGTCACGCCACCATCCGTTGACTGCATGAATGAAGTCGGAAGAGGACTGCCATCACCGCCGTCACCTGCGCCGCCCGTATAGACTGTCGTGGCGGTCCCGGGTTCGACGTAAACCGGCATGTCATAGAAACATTGTCCCTGGCAAAAGCCATCGGCAGCGGTAAGGTTTGTCCACGTCGTGCCACCATCGACCGACTTGTACAATGTACCGCCAAAATAGTTCGGACCACTTTGCTGGCTGACTGGCACATCGCTGGTGCCGAGATAAAGCACAGTGTTGCCGCCGGCGTAGGTAGTCGTGATCCATGTTCTATTCAGTGCACCGGCAGTGCCGATTTGCGGCAAGCCAGTAGCCACGCCGTCCACGATAGACCACGTCAGACCGCCGTCATCGGATCGCAACAACGCTCCACCAACCGTGCCGCTGAGCGTCGCGGCTGCCCAGAATCGGGTATTGGGAGCGGTAAACGACGGATTCGGATCCTGGACGATGCGCGCTATGCGCAACGTACCGGCTGGGTTGGGAAATACTTGCGTCCAGGTATTGCCGCCATCCGTCGAGCGATAAATTCCGCGCAATGGCGGATTGGGTGGAATCTCGCCGTCGATTCCCGCATAACCGGTAGACGAGCCTGCCAAAACGATCTGCGGATTGGTGCTATCGACAACAATCGAGCTCACGGCGCGATTCAGGAATTGGGCCGATCCCAGCGGCCCTTGCCAGGTCCGACCGGAGTCTGTGGATTTGTATATTCCTATGCCAGCGAAGGAATCGCCGCTGAAATTCGCCTCGCCGGTGCCAACGTAAATCGTTGCTTGATTGAGTGGATGACTGCCTGGGGCGATAGCAATCGTGCCAATAGCCAAAGAGCCAAGGTAGTCGGTTAGTGGCACCCAACTATTGCCGTGATCGAGCGAACGCCATACACCGCCCTGCGCGCCGCCGATGTAGACGGCGCTGTCGATGCCGTCGATAGCGATGGCATTCACGCGGCCGGAGACGGGTGAGCGGCTGCTTGGGCTGGCGTCGGTTGGGGTCTGCCCCAGAACGATCGGTCCAGGGCCGATGTTCTGCCACACCTCGGAATGCAATTGCGCGTCGAGACTGTGCATCACAGCAGGGTCATTCTTGTCCGCGGTGATCGCCGCTTGAAATTGCTGATAAGCCTCAAGCCGGGCCTGTGCTGCGTTGAACGGAACGCCATAGGGCGCAGTTCGCCGCAACATGAAATACTCTTCACGCTGTTGTGCGGTATCGCCGGCTTCTTCCGTGACAGTTGGCGGGAGGCGGACGGCGTGACCGGCGGAACTCAGCAGCGCCAGTGCAAGCGCCGACAAATGTGGTGAGCTTGTTCACAGCTTTTTTCTCCGTTTGACGGGCAGGGTGGTTCGAGTAACTAGACTGAGCATATATTAAGTCTAGAGGCTGAAACAAATACTCCTAAGGATGTATCAGAAGTCTGCAAGATATCGGCCGCACTGGGTGGCTTTGTACGGCGCGGGCTTGCAGCACATGACTTTCGTCCCATCATCCTTTGGACGGATGCGAGTAAGCTCATGAAGTTGGATTCCCTCCGCCTTGACTAGGAGTTGCCATGCGCATCCGTTTGGGGTTCTTGCTGGGTTTGGCATCTGTGGTCGCCATCCCGGCGCACGCCGTCACCGTCGACGAACTGGTTGCGAAGAACGCCGCGGCACGAGGTGGCCTGGACAAGATCCAGGCAATCAAGACGCTGAAGCTCGATGGCAAACTGCGCTTCACCGGCGGCTTCGGCTCGATCGAACTGGGTTTTGTGCAATACAAGAAAGCGCCCGACGCGGTGCGCACCGAGGCTACGGTGCAGGGCCTGACCCAGGTGCAGACCTGGGACGGCAAGGAGGCATGGCAGATTTCTCCGTTTCAGGGGCGCAAGGATCCGGAACGCATGTCGGACGACGACGCCAAGTCGCTGGCCGATGACGCCGGTATCGCTGGCCCGCTGATCGACTATCGCGCCCGCGGCAGTCGGGTTGAATACCTGGGCACCGAGGATGTCGATGGCACGCCGGCGCACAAGCTCAAGGTCGCGCTGAAAAACGGCGACACCGAATACGTGTACCTGGATCCGGATCATTTCCTGGAAATTCGCGTGGTCGGCCAGCGCAAGGTGCGCGGCACGGAAAGCGAGGACGTCACCGACTACGGTGACTACGAACAGATTGCCGGGGTCTATTTCCCGTTCTCGATCGCTTCCTACACCAAGGGCGATGGCGGTCAACAACAGATCTCGATTGACAAGGCGGAAGCAAACGTCGCCATCGACGATGCGCTGTTCGCTTTCCCGGCTGCGGCCAAGGTGAGCAAATGAACGCGAGGATCGCAACCATGAATAACCATTTCCGCCAGATCCTGCGGCCCGCTCTCGCACTGGCAATGACCGGTTTGATCACGACCGTCGCCACGGCCGAGCCGAAAGCGGCCGATGGCGCCGTGCGTTTCGACGCCGGTGCGATTTCCGGCCTCGGCATGCGCAACATCGGTTCGGCGACCATGAGCGGTCGTATCGCGGCACTTGACGCCGTGGCCGGCAAGGATGGCAAGACTCTGGTCTACATCGGCGCGGCGTCCGGCGGCATCTGGAAATCCACCGACAGCGGCACGACATTCAAGCCCGTATTCGACAAGCAGCCCGTGCAGTCGATCGGCGCGATTGCGATTGATCCCTCCAACACCAGCACGATATGGGTGGGCAGCGGCGAATCCTGGACACGCAATTCGGTATCGGTCGGCGACGGCATCTACAAATCGACCGATGGTGGCGAGACCTGGAACAACATGGGGCTGCCCAATTCCGAGCGCATCGCCCAGATCATCGTCGATCCGAAATCCAGCGATACCGTGTATGCCTGCGTGCCCGGCAAACTGTGGAGCGATTCGGCCGATCGCGGCCTGTACCGCACCAGCGACGGCGGCAAGACCTGGAACCTCGTGCTCAAGGGCGGCAACCTGTCGACCGGCTGTGCCTCGATCAGCATGAATCCGCAGGATCCGAACGTGTTGTTCGCCGGACTGTGGGATTTCCGCCGCAAGGGCTGGACGTTCCGTTCCGGTGGCGAATCGCCGACGGCGAAATCGGGCAGCGGGCTGTTTCGATCGGCTGACGGCGGCAAGTCGTGGACCGAAATCACTTCCGCCGCGAACAAGGGTTTTCCTGAAAAACCCTTCGGGCGCATCGCGGTGACGATCGCGCCATCGAAGACGGATGTGGTTTACGCCCTGGTCGAGTCCACCGATTCGGCGTTGTACCGTTCCGACGACGGTGGCAAGACCTGGGACAAGCGCGACAAGAGTCAACTGATGGTGTGGCGGCCGTTCTACTTTGCACGCCTGATTGTCGATCCGGCCAATCCGGAGCGTCTGTTCAAGCCTGATCTGCAGCTGATCCAGAGCCTGGACGGCGGCAAGAGCTTTTCACCCTCCGGTGGCGGCACGCATGGCGATTCGCATGTGGTCTGGATCGACCCGACCGATACGAAACACGTCTTCGTCGGCGACGACGGCGGCCTGTGGCAGTCGTACGACGGCGGCAACAAGTGGTGGAAGCAGAACAACCTGCCGATCTCGCAGTTCTATCACGTCAGCGTCGACGACACCGATCCGTTCCATGTGTACGGCGGCCTGCAGGACAATGCCTGCTGGGTCGGCGACAGCGCCTATCCGGGTGGCGTCGGCAACGCGCAATGGGAAAACATGTGCGGTGGTGACGGGTTCTGGATGTTTTCCGATCCGGCCGATGCAGACTACCTGTACGCGGAAACCCAGGGCGGCGAAGTCGCCCGCGTGAACCGCCACACGCACGAGAGCCGCTCGATCAAGCCCGAAGCCAACTACAACGAGAAGCTGCGCTGGAACTGGAATACGCCGCTGCTGCCGTCGCCGAACGAGAAAGGCACGATCTACATCGGCGCGCAGTTCCTGTTCCGTTCGCGCGATCACGGCCAGAGCTGGGATCGCATCTCGCCGGATTTGACCACGAACGATCCCGAGAAGCAGAAGCAGGAAGAATCCGGCGGCGTCACCGTTGACAACTCCGCAGCCGAGACGCACACGACGATCTACGCGGTCAGCGAGTCGCCGAAACAGGCCGGACTGATCTGGGTCGGCACCGATGACGGCAACGTGCAGATCACCCGCGACGGCGGCGCCAAGTGGACGAACGTCATCGCCAACATCAAGGATGTGCCGGCGCATTCCTGGGTCTCGTGGGTGCAGGCCGGCAGCTTTGACGCCGGCACAGCCTATGTTGCCTTCGACCGCCACACGTTCGGCGACATGGCCCCTTACATCTACAAGACCACGGACTACGGCAAATCGTGGACGGCTCTGGTGGCACCGAAGGCCGGGAAAGGTCTGCGCGGCTACGTGCATGTGATCAAGGAAGATACGGCCAAGCCCGGTCTGCTCTACGCCGGAACCGAGTTCGGCCTGTGGATCTCGATCGACGGCGGCAATGAATGGGCGCAATTCAAGGCGGCTGACTTCCCCGCCGTCGCGGTACTCGACGTCGCCATCCAGAACCGCGACGCATCGTTGGTGCTGGCCACGCACGGGCGCGGCATCTGGATCGCCGACGACATCACGCCCTTGCGGGCGCTCGATGCGAAGACGCTGGCGAGCGAGGCGGTCTTCCTGCCGGTCAAGCCGATCCAGCAGCGTATCAGCGCGTTCGGCGGCTGGTCCGAAGGCGATGCAAGTTTCAGCGGCCCCAATCCGCGAGCCGGCGCCGATATCGTCTACTACCAGAAGTCGCGGCATCTGTTCGGCAAGCTCAAGATCGACGTGCTCGATCCCAAGGGCGAGGTGATCGATACGATACCGGCCAGCGTACGTCGCGGCATCAATCATGTGTACTGGTCGATGCGCGCGCAACCGCCGCGCGTGCCGCCGGCTGCGCAGGTCGCGTTCAACTCCACTCAGGGACCGCGCGTGCCGCCGGGTTCGTACCGCGTGCGCATGACCAAGGACAAGGATGTGTACGAAACCAGGATCGATGTCGGCCTGGATCGCCGCGCGACGTTTTCAATTGCCGATCGCCAGGCACAGTACGATGCGGCGCAGCGCGTGAGTGCCCTGTTCGGCCAGATGAGCGACTTGACCTACAAGATCAACGCCGTGCGCGCGCAGGCCGATGCAGCGGGCGCGAAACTCGGCGAGGCCGATGCCGTGCGCAAGCAGCTTGCCGACGTGACCGCGAAGGCCGACGCCATCCGCAAGAAGATTGTCGCGACCAAGGAAGGCGGCGCGATCACCGGCGAGGAACGGCTGCGCGAGCACATGGACCAGCTCTACGGCGCAATCATGTCGTACGATGGCAAGCCCTCGGACTACCAGCTTGCGCGCATCGACGCACTCAAACGCGAACTGGCTGACGTTGCCACGGATTTCTCGAATTTCGAGAAGTCCGATCTGGCCAGGGCCAACGACGCGCTCAAGGCCAGACAGCTTGGCGTCATTGCCGTGCCGGCGGCCGCGCCGGCCGCGCCCGGCGGTGCCAGCGGCGAAGAACACAAGGACAACGACGGTCGCTGGCTCGATCGCGATTGACCATATACAAGATCAGCAGTAAAGATGGCCGATAGCCGCGCAGGCTATCGGCCTTTTCTTTGGCTGTCGCCGTTTCTGCTTCGCCAGCGTGAATCCGGGAGTCGTGATGTTTCGTTTTCGTTCTGCCCTTGCAACAGGGCTTGCGCTCGTTGCCATCTCGGCACATGCAGTTGATCCGGCGCTGTTTCAGGACATGCACTGGCGTTCGATCGGTCCGTTCCGCGGCGGCCGCGTGCTCGCCGTCAGCGGCGTGCCGGATGAGCCACGGCGATTCTATTTCGGTTCGGTCAACGGCGGCGTGTGGGAAACCGGCGACGCGGGCCGGACCTGGGAACCGATTTTCGACGCGCAGCCGGTAGGTTCGATCGGCGCACTCGCCGTCGCGCCATCGGATTCCAAGGTGTTGTACGTCGGCACGGGCGAAGCCGACATGCGCTCGGATATTGCCCAGGGCAATGGTGTATACAAATCCACAGATGCGGGAAAAACCTGGAACTTTGCCGGGCTCGCCGACTCGCAGCAGATCGGCAAGATTCTCGTGCATCCGCGCAATCCGGACTTGGTCTACGTCGCAGCGCTCGGGCATCCCTACGGACCGAATCCCGAGCGCGGCGTCTATCGCTCGCGTGATGGCGGCAGCAACTGGCAGAAGGTGCTGGGCAAGGACGACGACACTGGCGCGATCTGCATCGCTTTCCAGCCTGACGATCCGGGCGTGATCTACGCCGCGCTTTGGCAGACGCGGCGGCCGCCGTGGAATATCTATCCGCCGTCGAGCGGACCCGGCAGCGGCTTGTACAAATCCACCGATGGCGGCGATCACTGGTCGCAAGTCACAGGGCATGGATTTCCCGCCACGGTCGGCCGCATCGGCCTGGCGATTTCCGCGGCGGCGCCGCAGCGCGTGTATGCCATCGTCGATGGCGAACAGGGTGGCCTGTATCGATCCGACGACGGCGGTGCGAACTGGACGCGCAGGAATCCCGATCCGCGCATCTGGCAGCGCGGCTGGTATTTCGGCGAAATCGCGGCGGATCCGAAGAATGCCGACCGCCTGTATGCGCTGAACACGATCGTGTTGCGCTCGGACGACGGCGGCGCCAGCTTCATCGCGCTCAAGGGCGATCCGACCGGCGACGATTTCCACGCGCTGTGGATCGACCCGAACGAATCGCAGCGGCAGATCCTCGGTGTCGATCAGGGTGCGCTGGTCACGCTCAACGGCGGCAAGACCTGGAGTTCATGGCACAACCAGCCGACCGCGCAGATCTATCACGTCAGTACCGACAAGCACTTCCCGTACCGGGTCTACGGGTCGCAGCAGGATTCCGGGGCCGTCAGCCTGCCCAGCCGCGGCGACCCCACCGATGGCATCAACATGACCCATTTCCGCGAACTGGCCGCCGGCGGCGAGAGCGACAATATCGCACCGGATCCGGACGATCCCGACATCATCTTCGGCGGCCGTGTCGACAAGCTCGACCTGCGCACGCAGCAGGTGCGCAACATCGATCCGACCCTGGCAACGCCGGATCTGTACCGTGGCGCGTGGACGCTGCCGCTGGCGTTCTCGCCGCAGGGCCCGCACATTTTATACTTTGCCAACCAGCGCCTGTTCCGCACGGCCGACCGTGGCGAGCATTGGGATGCCATCAGCCCGGATCTGACACGCGAGAATCCCGTGGTGCCGAAGACGCTCGATGCGCCGGCCGTCGCCGACAATCCCGGACAGGGGCCGCGCCGCGGCGTGATCTACGCCATCGCGCCGTCGCCGCTCGCCGAAGGAATGATCTGGACCGGTACCGACGACGGCTTGATCTGGCGCACGCTCGACGGCGGCGCGCATTGGCAGAACGTCACACCGCGTGCGCTGGGCGACTGGTCGAAAGTCGGCATCATCGACGCTTCGCCGTTCGCCGCCGACGGCGCCTATGCGGCAGTCGACCGGCACCGGCTGGACGATGCGCGGCCCTACATCTATCGCACGCGCGATGGCGGCAAGAACTGGACCGCGATCGTTGCCGGCATTCCGGCGAATCAGCCGGTGAACGTGGTGCGTGCCGATCCGGTGCGTGCCGGGTTGTTGTACGCCGGCACCGAGAAAGGCATATACATTTCATTCGATGATGGCGATCGGTGGCAATCGCTGCAGAAGAACCTGCCGGTGACCTCGGTGCGCGACATCACGATCCACGATGCCGACGTCGTCATCGCCACGCACGGACGCGGGTTCTGGATACTCGACGATGTCTCGGCGCTGCGTCAGCTCGATGCAAGAGTGGAAAACGCGACAGCATGGCTGTTTGCGCCTGCGCCCGCATATCGCGTCCGCCACCCTGATTTTACCGGCACGCCGTTGCCGAAGGACGAGCCGATGGCGGCCAGTCCGCCGGACGGCGCCTACATCGACTACATGTTGAAGACGGCGGTGCCCGCACCGGAGCAGATCGCACTCGAGATCCTCGATGCTTCAGGCATGCCTGTCAGGCGCTATTCCGGCATCGACCTGCCGGAGGCGCCCGACCCCAAAAAGCTCGACGCCGCGCCGGAGTGGACAAAGAAAAAAAGTACACTTTCGACCACGCCCGGAATGCACCGCTTCGTCTGGCCGCTGCGCTATCCGGCGCCGGTGGCTGGCAAGCGCGATCCGTTTGCCGACGGCGTCTGGGCGCCGCCCGGAAAATATACCGTGGTGCTGCACGTTGGCGACGAGCGCCTGGCGCAGCCCTTGAACGTGGTTGCCGACCCGCGCGTGAACCTGCCCGGGCCAGCATATGCGGAGCAATTCAGGCTCGCGCGCCAGATCGAGACGGCGCGGGCGAAAGTCGCGACCGCTGCCAGAGAGGCAGCCGCGCTGGTCGAGCAGCTTGGCGCGCGCCGCGCTGCCGGCAGCGCCCTGGCCGGGGATCTCGACGCCCTGACACAGCGCACGCACGATATCGCCGGCACGCGTGCGGCGGCCAATCCGCACAATGCCTGGGCGTTCCCGCCGCGCAGTACACGCTCGCTGCGCTTTGTTGCGGAGTCGCTGGACAAGCTTGGTCAAGCCGTCGACGGCGACGATTCGGCGCCGTCAGCCGACGCGCAACAGGGCGTCAGGCAAATCGGTCCGCTCGTGGACGCGTGCCTGCGTACATGGGATGCCTTCAAGGCGGAAGAGGTTGCTGCGTTGAACGACAAGTTGCGTGCTGCCGGTCAGGTGCCGATTGATTTGAACGCGCCAGGATCATGAACCCGGGCAAAAAAATCCGGCAACGGCAAGAGCACGGCCCTTTACAAAATACTTACGCTTTCAGCCATCCTTCGTTCAGTCTGCGTGGTGTAGTTTGGAGCCATTGAAGGATGCCTCCCCTCATCTCTTCGATAGTGAACCCGCCGCGCGTGAGCGCCGCAAGCCAGGAAGGACGTGAAGCCAGGAAGGCCGCGTTGGCACCAGCCTTGCGAGGCTGGCGCAAACACAGTAAGCCACGGGCCGGACTCAAAGTCTGGCCCGTGTCTTTTCAGCGCGGCGAAAACCCTGCAGTCCGCGCAGCATGAGTCATTGTGCACATTTTGCAAATTGCACCGGCACGCACGATCGCCCGCGAATTGGGCGTTCAGGCCAGCGGCAGCAGGATTTCCACTTCCAGCCCGCCATCCGGCACGTTCGTGGCGTGAATCCGGCCGCCCTGGCGCTCGATCGCGCGTTTGGCGATCGCCAGGCCCAAGCCACTGCCGCCGCTCGTGCGCTGGCGCGCGTTGTCGGTGCGGAAATAGGGCTCAAAGATGCGCGCGCAATCGCCCGGTGATACTCCCGGCCCGCAATCGCAGACGCGCAGGCGCGCCTGACCTTCGACGCTGTCCAGGCGCAGCCGCACCGTGGTATTGGGCGCGGTGTAGTTGACCGCGTTGCGCACCACATTCTCGATTGCACTGTTGAGCAGATCGGCTTCGGCGCGCACGCGCAGCGGCGCGCTCTGCGCTATGTGCAGCGTGCATTGCCGCGCCTGCGCCTCGAATGCGGCGTCGGCGGCGATGTCGGCGAGCAGTTCATCCAGGGCAACATCCTGCGCCTGCGATGGAATCGTCGTTTCCATGCGCGACAGCTGGATCGCCTGCGCGATCATTTCTTCGAGCCGTTCGGATTCGCGTTCGATGCGCGCAAGCTGCGTCTGCACGTCGCCGCTCACCTGCGCCCGTGCCAATTCCAGGGCCACGCGCAGGCGCGACAGCGGCGAGCGCATCTCGTGCGAAACATCGCGGATCAGGCGGCGCTGCCCTTCGACGAGATCCTTAAGGCGTGCGGCCATCTGATCGAATTCACTGGCCAGTGCCAGGATTTCCGCGCTGCGTCCGAACGGCAGATCGCCCACGCGCGCGGAAAGATCGCCGCGCGCGACGCGGCGAGCGCTGGCGCGGATGCGCGCCAATGGCGCGGTAATGTATGCCGCCAGCAACAGGCTGAAGCACGCGCTGATCACCATCGCCAGCAGGACATGCAGCCAAAACGTGTTGGGCCGGTGATAGAGCATGCGCAACAGCGATGAACCGAGGAATTCCGCAACGGCCGTGTAATGCGCGCCGTCGGCGGCGACGAGCTGGCGCAGGCGCATGCGGTTGGCATGCAGTCCCTCGCTGTCGGATACCGGATGCGCGACCGCATCGGCGACCTCGTCCGGCACCAGGCGGTCCAGCACATCGTGTTTCTCGCTATCGAGCACATACAGGGTCACGCCGCGGAAATTCTGCATCTGCGTCACGGCGCGGCGCAGGCCATCGATGCCGCCGTCGCGCAGCGCATGCGACGCGCTGCGCAATTCGTCGTTCAGCGCGAAATCCATGCGCGTGATATCCAGACCCGGAAGCTTCTCGTTCTCGAACTTGTTCGACGTAATCCAGGCGATGCCGAGAATCAACACCACCGAGCCGGTCCAGAACAGGGCGAAAATGCGCCAGAACAGGCGATGCATGGCTAGGCAACCCGCGAACGCGAGATCGCCGCGTTGCCGCCGTCCGCATGCAAGCCGCAGCAGGATGCGCGGGCTTGTCCGCTCACGATCGCGTCTCCTCGACAATGCGGAACAGGTAGCCGCCGCGATGGATGGTGTTGATCAGGGATTCGCCGTCGCCGGCTGGTCCGAGCTTGCGCCGCAATTTGGAAATGTGCACATCAATACTGCGGTCGAACGGTCCCAGCGGACGGCCGAGCACGTCCTGCGACAGGGTTTCCTTGCTGACTACGCGGCCCGCATCGCGCATCAGGATGGCGAGGATGTTGAATTCGGTGCCGGTCAGGGTTACCGGTTCGCCGCGCAGGGTGACGCCGCGCGAGGCTGCGCGCAACGATACCGGGCCGACGTTCAGATCGGTCAGTTGGCCATCGTCGCCTTCACCGCGCGTACGCCGCAGGATCGCACGCAGGCGGGCCGCGATCTCGCGCGGATTGCACGGCTTGGGTACGTAGTCGTCGGCGCCCAGCTCGAGGCCGAGAATACGGTCGATATCCTCGCCCAGTGCGGTCAGCATGAGCACCGGCAGTTGCGATTCGCGACGCAGCTCGCGCAACAGCTCCAGACCGGAACGTTGCGGCAGCATCACGTCAAGGATCAATGCATCGT
This sequence comes from Rudaea sp., assembly GCA_031291055.1. GTDB lineage: Bacteria > Pseudomonadota > Gammaproteobacteria > Xanthomonadales > Rhodanobacteraceae > Rudaea. Next base: position 25,700 of record JARLJU010000340.1, read on the forward strand.
AGCCGCCGGCACTCGCTCGCTGCAGCGCGCTGTCGCCGTCGTGAGCCACGTCGACGTTGAAGCCCTCGCGCACGAGAAAATCCCGGAGCAGATGGCACAGCTCTTCGTCGTCGTCGGCAAGCAGGATCCTGGCGTCGTTCATCGCAATGATTCGATGGATTTCTTTGGGCAAGCATACGGGGGCCTCGCGCCGCTGTCGCGTCCTTTGCATTCGCTTACCTTTGCTTACGCCGATTTTCGCCGGGTCGGGCCATCTCCGGCGCCTGCAAGCGCTAGGATGGGCGGGAATTTTTTCGGAGCATGCCGATGAGTGCGCGGGCGTGGGTCCTCTGTTGTGCCGCCCTGCTGCCGCTGCCGGGTGTGGCCGAGACGCCGGCGGACTTCAGCGGCGAATGGGTGTTGAGCAACGGTCAGGCGGACAAGACTTCGCCGTCGGATACGCAAGCGGCCGATGCACGCTCCGGCGGCGGCGGACACGGCGGTCATGGCGGCATGGGCGGTGGCGGTGGCGGTGGTGGAGGCATGGGCGGCGGCCACCACGGCCGGCATGCGCAAGATTCAAGCGGCAGCACCGGCGCGAATGCCGCGTTGCCCGCGGACCCGCGCCTGTACGCCAATGCGCTGATCATCCGCCAGTCGGAGGTGGTGTTCGACATTGCTGCCAATGGCGGCCAGCGCATGGTCTACCGCTTCGACAACCGCAACAATTATGGCCCGGCCTACGGCGGCACGGTCGCGCTTACCTGGTCGGCGCCGGAGATGGTCATCGAAACCCATCCGGATGGTGGCGGCAGCATCGAGGAACACTACACGCTGACGCCCGACGGCAAGCACCTGACCTTGCATATCCGCGAACAGGCGGCGGGCGAGGACAGCGTCCGCGAAAGCACGCGCACCTTCGTGCGCAATGCTGACGACGCGCGTGCGGCGCCCGGGACGCTGCCGCCCTGAGGCGGCGGTGCGATTATTTCCCGGTCACGGGATATGTCAGCCGGCGGCCGCGTTTGCTGCGCTCGCGGCATGCTCGCTGTGCTGGGTCGACAAGCGCTTCATCAGCGGCAACACGGCGATTGCGATCAGCGTGCAGACAATCCCGGCGTATCCGAGCCTCGTGAACAAGGCCGTGTAGATCGGCAGGCTCTGCAGCGGATCGGTGATGTCCTGCGGTACCGCTGCGTAGTTGGCGACGATGCCGCCCAGGTATTGCGAGATGCCCACGCCGACGTAGTACGCACCCATCATGAAGCCGCCCATGCGCGCGGGTACATAGCGGGCGATCATCGCAAGGCCGAGGCCGCTGACCAGCAGCTCGCCGAGCGAGTACAGGCCATAGCCCCAGATCATCACCCATGACGAGGTCTTGCCGGCGGCATCCGCGTAGCTGCCGGCGAGACCGTAGACGAAGAAGCCCGCGGTCACCATGGCGAATCCAAGCGCGAACTTGCCTGCGATCGGAAGATCCTTGCCGCGATTGCCCGCCCGCGTATAGATCCATGCCAGCACCGGCGAGAGCAGCATGACCCAGATAGGATTCAGCGCCTGGTATTGCGCCGGCAGCCAGGTGAACAGGGTCATGCCGAACAGATTCTGGTTCCAGTCCACATTGCGCAGCGCGAACAGGGACAGCGACGTGGACATCTGCTGGTAGAAAATGAAGAAGAAGATCGTCTGGATCGTAAGCACCAGCGCGGCTATCAGGCCGGCGCGTTCGTCGCGATGACTGTTGGCGATCAGATAGCCGAAGATGCCGAGCATCGCGGCCCCGGCCGTCCACACGAACGCGCGCGCGATGTCCTGGTGTTGCAGGATGATCGTCGAAACGAGCACGCAGACCGCGCCGGCAGCGAGCACCATGGCAAAGCGCTTGACGTTGAACGGCCGCTGATCGGGCTCCGATCCGATGTGCGCCATCGACGCACGCATGAAGTAGTAGTTGACCAGGCCGACCAGAAGACCGAGGCAGCACACGCCAAATGCCGCATGCCAGCCGAATTCGTTGGCGTAGACCTTGTTGACGTAATCCTTGATCAGCGGCGTCAGTAGCATGGAAAAAGTGGAACCGATGTTCACCGCCATGTAGTAGATGGTGAAGGCGCTGTCGATCTTGGCGTCGTTGCCATCGTAGATCTTGCGTACGAGGTTGCCGGCGTTCGGCTTGAACAGACCGTTGCCGACCACGATCACGCCGAGCGCGAGGAACAGGAAATTCACGTTTTCAGTCGGCAGCGTGATCAGTGCATAACCGGAGCTCAGGATGACCGCGCCGGTGAGCATCGTGCGACGCGTGCCCAGGATGCGGTCTCCGACCCAGCCGCCGATCGCCGGCGCCACATAGATCAGCGCCGAAGCGGCGCCCCACACCAGATTCGCGCGCGTGTCGTCGAAGCCAAGGCGTTGCACCATGTAAAACACGATGAGCGCCTGCATGCCGTAGTAGCCGAAGCGCTCCCACAGCTCGATGAAAAAGACCGTGCTGAAAGACCGGGTCTGGGAAACGGGTGGATTCGAGGTCGACATGAAGGCTCCGGGCCGAAGGGCTGTTGCGGCCAAGAGTAACCCATCACGGGGCGATTGCGCGCGGCTCAGGGCTGCTGGTGGCCCGCTACAGGCTTGACCCAGCGCTCGAGCAGCACGGCGGCGATCAGGGTGACCAGGGCGGCCAGGGCGATGGCGCTGAGCACGTCGGAAAGAAAATGATAGTTCTCGTCGATGCGCGCGAACGCGATGAACAGCGGAATGATCAACAGCGGAATCCGGTACTTCGGAAAGGCAAAGACGAGAGGCAGAAACAGGCCCCAGAAAAACGCGTTGTGTCCGGATGGGAATGAACTGCCGCCAGCGAACCAGACATGGTTCCAGTCGTCGCTGGCGATGACCTGGAATGGCCGCAGCCGGCCGAACCAGTCCTTGATCAACCAGGCCGCCTCGATCGTGGCCAGCTGCACCAGGCCCGCGAACATGAGGCCACGACCGACGCGATTTCCACGCCTTGCCACGATCAGGAGCAGCCCGCTGGCGACGAACAGCGCGCCGAGCAGAAGCTGGCTGAGCCCGACGTAGCTTTCGATCAGGCCGCGTCCGGTAAAGATGTCGAGAAATTCGCGCGCCCGTACCACCAGTACAGCGTTTTCCAGCCCCGAGCCATGCACGGCCAGCGCGAGTCCGCGGTCGAACGCAAAGATGCTGATGAGGGCAATGACAGCGGTGATTGCCGCCAGCCACGCGAGGGCGCGTTTGTTCATCGCGGGATGATGCCAGAAGTCCTCGGGCCGCTTCTAGGCATTGGGCATCAGCAGCAGAAAGGCCGCGCCCAGGACGATGCGATAGATCGCGAACGGCGTAAAGCGGTGCGTGCGGATGTAGCCGAGCAACCATTTCACTGCGACAAAGGCAGTGACGGTCGAGACGGCGAAAGCGATCGCCACGGCAGTCCAGTCCTCGTGAATTTCGCCGGCCCTGGACTGCTTCAGCAACTCGTATCCGCTCGCCGCGAACATGGTCGGGATGCCGACGAGGAAGGCAAATTCCGTGGCGGCGGGGCGATTGCTGGTGCCCGCCAGCATCGCGACGAAAATGGTTGCGGCCGAGCGCGAAGTGCCGGGAAAAATCGCCGCGACCACCTGCGCCAGGCCGACCAGGATCGCCACCCGCCAGGTCACCTGCGCATTGTCTGTGCGCCTGGCGGCGAAATATTCGGCGGCAATCATCCACAGTCCGCCGAGCAGCAAGGCCCAGGCAACGGGCGTAATTGTTTCCGGCAGCTTGAAGCCGATGCGCGTCACGACGAAGCCGAGTCCCGCCGTTATCAGGAACGCGAGCAGCAATTTGAGCGCGTAGTCGCGGGTCTCGGCGCGACCCAGTCCGCCAAGCAGTTCGAGAATGCGGCGGCGGTAGAGCAGGGTCACCGCAAGGATTGCGCCGGCCTGGATGACGACGTTGAACGTGTCCGAGCGCGCGCCGAGCCAGTGTTCGGCGATCAGGAGGTGTCCGGTACTGGAAACGGGCAGGAATTCGGTGATGCCTTCGATCAGGCCGAGGAGGACGACGCGGATCAATTCGGTCATGGGCGACTCACGCTGGGATGAACGGGGGAACGCGCTGCGGCAAGCCGGCGCGACCCGGATTGTGGCATGATACGCCGCCTTTGTTTGCCACTATCCGACGCCCGGAAACCATGCTGATCTTCGAGCTTTCCCAGCCAGGCCGCAGCGCGGCCGCGCAAATTCCCGCCGCCACGCCGATTCCCGCCGATCTGCCGCCACAGTTCCGGCGCACGACGCCCATCGGCCTGCCCGAAGTGTCGGAATTGCAGGCGCTGCGTCACTACACGAACCTGTCGCGCAGGAATTTCTCAATCGACACCCAGTTCTATCCGCTGGGCTCGTGCACGATGAAATACAACCCGCGCGCCTGTAATTCGCTGGCGATGCTCGATGGCTTTCTCGCGCGCCATCCTTACGCGCCCGAGTCGCTGTCGCAGGGATTTCTCTCCTGCATGTACGAATTGCAGGAGATCCTCGCCGACGTCACCGGCATGAAGGGTGGCGTGTCGCTCGCGCCGATGGCGGGCGCGCAGGGCGAGTTCGCCGGCGTGGCGATGATCATGGCCTACCACCGCCATCGCGGCGACAGCGAGCGCACCGAAATCATTGTGCCGGACGCCGCGCACGGCACCAATCCGGCGACCGCGACGATGTGCGGCTGCACCGTGCGCGAGATTCCCACCGACAAGAACGGCGATGTCGATGTCGAAGCACTGAAGAAGGTGCTTGGTCCGAAAACGGCCGGCATCATGCTCACCAACCCGTCCACGCTCGGTGTGTTCGAGCGCCGCATTGTGGAAATTGCAAAATTGGTACACGATGCCGGCGGCCTGCTCTATTACGACGGCGCCAACCTCAACGCCATTCTCGGCAAGGTGCGGCCTGGCGACATGGGGTTCGACGCGATCCACATGAACCTGCACAAGACCTTCTCGACGCCGCACGGCGGCGGCGGGCCGGGTGCGGGTGCGGTCGGCGTGTCCGAGCGCCTGAAGCCTTTCTTGCCGATTCCGATGATCGAGAAGCGCGCCGACGGCAGTTACGGCTGGGTGCGCAAGAAAGACCGCCCGCTCACGATCGGCCGCCTGGCCACGTTCGCCGGCAATGCCGGCGTTCTGTTGCGCGCCTACATCTATGCCCGTCTGCTCGGCCGCGAAGGCATGCCCCGCGTTGCCGAATATGCAACGCTCAACGCCAACTACCTGATGAAGCGGCTGGCCGAGAAAGGCTTCGATCTGGCCTACCCGACGCGCCGCGCCAGCCACGAGTTCATCGTGACCGTGGCCAGGCAGAAAAAGGAAAACGGCATCACCGCGCTGGATTTTTCCAAGAGCCTGCTCGACGACGGCATCCACGCGCCGACCAACTATTTTCCGCTGCTGGTGCCCGAATGCCTGCTGATCGAGCCGACCGAGACCGAGGCGAAGGAAACGCTGGACGAGTTCGTCGAGGTCATGGGCAAATTGCTCAAGCGCGCGAGCACCGATCCGCAGATGATGAAGGACGCGCCGGTGACCACGCCGGTGCGCCGGCTCGATGACGTCAAGTGCGCCAAGGATCTTGATCTGGCGTGGCGTGGCGAACACATCCTCGCCGCCGACACCGCGCTGCCCGCCGGCGTCTGATCGCAAGCTTTGGCAGGGGGCGAAGCGATGCCAAGCACCGAGCCGCGCGGCCCGAAGCAGATCTACAAGGCGCTGATCTGGTCGCTGAAGGGGCTGCGCGCAGGCTGGACGTTCGAAGCGTCGTTCCGGCTTGAAGTATACTTGTCCATTGTCCTGTTTCCGCTCGGTCTCTGGGTCGGCAACGGCGCCGCCGAGAAGGCGCTTCTGTGCGGCAGCGTGCTGCTGGTGCTGTCGGCGGAGCTGCTCAATTCCGCGGTCGAGGCGGTCGTGGACAAGGTCAGTCCGGAGTTCCATGAACTGGCCGGTCGCGCCAAGGACATGGGCTCGGCCGCTGTTTTCCTGCTGATGGCGAACGTCCTGCTATGCTGGTCGCTCGTGCTTTGGCAGAGATTCTGATGCGGAAGCTGCCCGCGCACGCTACCGGAGCGGACGCGTGGACTGGCTGACCAACCCGCAAATGTGGATTGCGCTGTTTACGCTCTCTACACTGGAGATCGTACTCGGCGTCGACAACCTCGTGTTCATCTCCATCGCCGTCGGCCGCCTGCCGCTGGCCCAGCATTCACGTGCACGCCGCATCGGCCTGGCCCTGGCCTGCCTCACGCGCATTGCGTTGCTGCTCGTGCTGGCGCATCTGGCCCGGCTCGACGACACCCACGCGCGCCTGTTCATGCTGTTCGGCCAGATCATTTCCGTGCGCGACCTGATCATGATCGGCGGCGGCATCTTCCTGCTGGTCAAGGGCGCGATGGAAATTCACGATGCGATCTACAGCGAGCCGGAACCGCCGCCAACCAGTGCTTCGGCGGCGAGTTTCATCTTCGTGATCGCGCAGATCGCGCTGATCGATATCGTGTTCTCGCTCGATTCGGTGATCACCGCGGTGGGCATGGTGCGCAACATCCCGGTGATGGTTGCGGCCATCGTTCTGGCGGTGGCGGTGATGCTGTTCGCCTCCAATCCGGTCGGCGACTTCATCGATCGCAATCCCACGATCCGCATGCTTGCGCTGGCCTTCATCATGCTGGTCGGCGTGGCGCTGATCGGCGAAGGTTTCGATATCCATATCGGACGCGGCTACATCTATTTCGCGATGGCGTTCTCGGTCATGGTCGAGGGACTGAACCTGCTGGCCAAGCGCCAGCGGCGCTTGCGCCGCCGCCAGCGCGAGACCGATCGCGACAATGTATGATGCGCTCGTCGCTGTGCACACTTTCACGCGGAGGTCCTCATGCAACTTCAACGAATCCCGCTTCAACGAGTCTTGCTGTTGTCGTTCGCATTGCTGTTGCTGGCGGGCTGCGGGTACAACGGCATTCAGCAGAAGGATGAAGCGGTCAAGGCGGCCTGGTCCGAAGTGGTGAACCAGTACCAGCGCCGCGCTGATCTGGTGCCGAATCTGGTCAATACCGTGAAGGGCTATGCCCAGCATGAGGAAGAAGTGTTCACCAAGGTCGCCGACGCGCGCGCTTCAGTCGGCAAGATCACGCTGTCGGCCGACGACCTGGCCGACGAAGCGAAGATGAAGCAGTTCCAGGCAGCGCAGGGGGAACTGTCCAGCGCGCTGTCGCGGCTGATGGCGGTTTCCGAGAATTATCCGACCCTGAAAGCCGACGGCCTGTTCCAGAACCTGCAGGCGCAACTGGAAGGCACCGAGAATCGCATTGCGGTGGCGCGCAACCGCTACATCACCACGGTGCAGGACTACAACGTCCTGATTCGCAGTTTTCCCGAGAATCTCACGGCGATGATGTTCGGCTACAAGACCAAGGCCAACTTCACGGTCGAGAACGAGAAGGCAATCTCCACGGCGCCGACGGTCGATTTCAACAAGCCCGCGCCGGCACCGGAAGCCAAGCCCTGAGGCGATGAGCCAGGTTTGCGCGATCCGCTCTGCCGTTCGTGCCGAAGTGCCCGGGCACGAACGCTGTGCAGCCCATTCACGCTGGGATACCCCACGGCGAACGGACGGGTGTTTCCGGTGACTACCGTCGTGCGCGGATTCTTGCTGATCCTGGCCGGCATTGGTTTGGGCGTGGCTGTCGCTGCGGCCGATGGCGGTCTGCAGCCGATCCCCGCCCTGACCGCGCGCGTCACCGACGCCACCGGTACGCTCGACGCGCAGCAAAAGCAGACGCTGGAGTCCGAACTTTCCGCGCTGGAGCAGCGCAAGGGCTCGCAGCTGGCGGTGCTGATGGTTGCGACGACGCAGCCGGAAGAGATCGAGCAGTATTCGATCCGCGTTGTCGACGCCTGGAAGCTCGGACGCAAGAGCGTGGACGATGGCGTCTTGTTGATCGTGGCCAAAGACGACCACCGCGTGCGCATCGAAGTCGGGCGCGGACTGGAAGGCGCGATTCCTGACGCCGCCACTGCGCGCATCATCCGCGAATACATCACGCCGAAATTCCGCGCCGGTGACTTCTACGGCGGCATCCATGATGCGACTGACGCGCTGACCAAATTGATCGATGGCGAGCCGTTGCCACCGCCGTTGACCAACGACAGTGTTGGGCGCATATCGCATGGCGATATACCCAACTCGCTGTTCATGTCTCTGTTCATTGGTTTCTGGGCGCGCGCATTCTTTGGTGGCCTGCCGTCCGCGCCGCGCGCCGGCCTGGTGGGCGCGGCTACGGGTGGCCTGTCCTGGTTCCTGAGCGGGTTATTGCCGCTGGGGCTGGGCATGGGCGCATTCGGCCTCATCCTCGGCTGGCTCGGCGGCAGCGGCGGCGGTTTTGCCAGCCGCGGCGGTGTTGGTGGATGGGGCAGCGGTGGTTTTGGCGGTGGAAGTTTCGGCGGCGGTGGTGGCGGTGGCTTCAGTGGCGGCGGCGGTGGTTTCGCCGGCGGCGGCTCCTCGGGCAGCTGGTGACATGAACCTCGCGCGCATTTTCCGTCATTTGTTCGCTGAAGGCAGTGCACGGCGGCATTTCCCGTCGCGTGTGCTCGACGCCATCCAGCAGGCGATCGCAGCCGGCGAGAGTCGCCATCGGGGCCAGGTCTGTTTCGCCGTCGAAGGCGCGTTGCCGCTGGGCGACCTGTGGCGTAATCGCGGTGCGCGCGACCGCGCGCACGAAGTCTTTGCCCATCTTCGCGTATGGGATACCGAGCACAACTGCGGCGTGCTGATCTACGTGCTGCTCGCCGACCATGCAATCGAAGTCGTCGCCGATCGCGGCATCGCCGCGCTCGTCGCCGAAACGGAATGGGCTGCGACCTGCGCGCGCATGCAGGCGCACTTCGCTGGCGGCGATTTCGAGCGCGGCGCGGTCGAAGGCGTGACCGCGGTCTGCGATATCCTCGCACGGCACTTTCCCGCCGACGGGACGCCGCGCACGAATGAATTGCCGGATCGGCCGGTGTTGCTCTAGATCCCGGTACCCAGCGCTTTTGCGAGTGTTTCGGCCTCGCCGATCGGTGGCTGGCACCGAGTGCCGCGGCACAGGTAGGCGGTGCCCCCCGGGCTGTACTCTTGCACTTGAAGTATGCCAGGCAGCAAGCCCGGATTCGCCGGAATGAAGTAGACGTCCGCAGGTTGCGAGGGCCGTTCCGCAAGGGCCGCACGCCAAGATTCTTCCTCGACGCCGTTCTCACAGCGTACGATGACATGCGCACGCGGACGCAGAAAATCGTTCAGCGCGCGCAGCAGGCTCGCGCAGCCCAGAGGCATCTGCTGCATGGTCGAATGCGCGGCACGCAGCGTGCGTTCGGCAGCATCCAGGTAGCGCGTTTCCCCGAGCAGATGGCCGATGCGCAGCAGGGCGCGGGCGGCAACGCCGTTGCCGGAAGGCGCCGCTTCATCCGCCCACGGTTTGGGACGCTGGATCAGGGTTTCGTGATCGTTCGCGGTGAACCAGAAACCGCCGCGCCCGCGATCTTCGAAACGCTCGAGCAGGGCATCGGCCAGCGCGATCGCCCAGGCCAGGTCGCGATCGTTCCAGCGGCATTGCAGGCATTCCAGCAGGGCATCGAGCAGGAAGGCGTAGTCGTCCAGATAGGCGGGCAGCTTTGCCGTGGCGGCGGCGCTCGCGCAAAGACGGCCATCTCGCCATGCCGTCTTGTATAAAAAATCCAGCGCATTGTCGGCCAGGCCCATCAGCGCCGGGGCGCCGAGCAGGCGCGATGCGCGGGCGATGCCGCCGATCATCAAGGCATTCCACGCCGTGAGAATCTTGTCGTCCAGTCCCGGGCGCACACGCTCGCTGCGTGCGGCGAAAAGTCTGGCGCGTGCTCGATTCAGACGAGCGCGGGCCTCCTCTGGCGTGATGCCGAGTATCCGGGCGACCTCTTCAAGCGCTACCGCGACGACCGGATTCCATGCGATATGCTCGAAATTCGCCGGCCGATCGAAACCATAATGCGGTTCGACAACGGCGAATTCCTCGGGCGTCAGCAGGGCGCGCACGTCATCGCGCTGCCAGATGTAGAACTTGCCTTCCTCGTGTTCGGAGTCGGCATCCAGTGCGCTGTAGAAGCCGCCGCCCGGTGCAGTCATTTCGCGCAGCAGCCAGGCGACGATGTCGTGCGCGACGCGCATGTTTGACTCGCCGCCCGCGCGCGCCTCATTTTTGTCATTGTTTGCACCTGTGGCGCGGGCAAACAACGGCAGCAATTGTGCGTTGTCGTACAGCATCTTCTCGAAATGCGGAATCTCCCAGCGTTCGTCGACGCTGTAACGGCAGAAGCCGCCGCCGATCTGATCGTGGATGCCGCCCGCTGCCATGCGTCTCAAGGTCAGATCGACCATTTCCTTTCCCTTCTCCCCCCGGGAGAAGGTGGCGCGCGGCGCCGGATGGAGGTTGGGTGGTGACGAGTCGCTCGCTTCGCCCGCTCCCTCACCCCTGCCTCTCTCCTGCGGGGAGAGAGGTTCATGCGACGTGTCGTGCGCAAGATCAAGCAGCAATTCCATTTCCGGACAATGGGGAAACTTCGGCGCTCCGGCATGGCCGCCATGGAGCGGATCGAAACTGAGTTCGCTCTGTGCAAGCGCCGCTTGTATCGGTGCATCGGTCAGTGCATCGGTTGCGCTCGCGCCACTGCCATAGTCGGCAAGGAACTGTGCCAGCGCCGCATTCTGCGAACGGACTTCGTCGCGGCGCTGGTTCCAGAACGCGCGCACTTGTTGCAGCACATGTACGAACGGCGGCATGCCGTAGCGCGGTTCTTTCGGAAAATACGTACCGGCGTAGAACGGCAGATGGTCGTCCGGAGTCAGGAACACGGTTAGCGGCCAGCCGCCGCCACGACGCGTCAGTGCCTGATGCGCGAGCTGGTAGATCTTGTCCAGATCGGGCCGTTCCTCACGATCCACTTTTATATTGATATACAAATCGTTCATTGCCGCCGCGGTGGCGGCGTCCTCGAAACTCTCGTGCGCCATCACATGGCACCAATGGCAGGCGCTGTAGCCGATCGAGAGCAGGATGGGCTTGCCCTGCGCGCGCGCCGCTGCCATTGCCGGTTCTCCCCAGGCCCACCAGTCGACGGGATTGTCGGCGTGCTGACGCAGATAGGGACTGCTTTCGGCGACGAGGCGATTGGACATGACGAACATCCGGGGTGTTGCACGCAGTGTAAGCCTTGTGATGGCCGGACACGTCGGCTAACGTGGCGGCATTGCCGGATACGGGAACGCCATGACCGAGGAAATCGCCTACCCCGCGCTGTATCTGAAGCGTGGCGAGGAAGCGCGTTTGCGCGCGGGACATCTATGGGTGTTCTCGAACGAAGTGGACGTGAAGCGGTCGCCGCTGACTGGTTTTGAGTCCGGCGAGCCCTGCGTCATCGTCGATTCGCACGACAAGCCGCTCGGCATCGGTTATGTCAATCCCGTCTCGCTGATTGCTGCGCGCCTGGTCCAGCGCGGCGTTGCGCACGCCTTCGATCGCTCGTTGATTGTGCACAAATTGAAGGTCGCTCTCGCCCTGCGCGAGCGCCTGCACGCCGAACCGTACTACCGGCTCCTGTTCGGCGAAGCCGACGGCTTGCCGGGACTGGTTCTGGATCGCTACGGCGACGTGATCGCCGGCCAGATCAGCACGGCCGGCATGGAGCGCATGAAGGACGACATCGCGGCAGCCATCGTCAAGGTGATCAAACCCGCCGCGATCGTATGGAAGAACGATGCCAGCGTGCGCACGATGGAAGGATTGCCGAACTATGCCGATATCGGCTATGGCGAGCTGACTAAGCCCGTTGTCGCGCACGAAGGCGGTCTGGAATTCCACATCGATCCGATCGGTGGGCAGAAGACCGGCTGGTTCTACGATCAGCGCAGCAATCGCGACCAGCTCGCCAGGTATGTGCGCGGCAAACGCGTGCTGGATGTGTTCAGCTATCTCGGCGCCTGGGGCCTGCGTGCGGGGGCCGGGGGCGCAGGCGAAGTCGTTTGCGTCGATGCTTCGGCGAGCGCCATCGAGGCGACCGAAGACAATGCCGCGCGCAACGGACTGGCCGATCGCGTGCGCGCGGTCAAGGCAGACGCCTTCGATCACCTGAAATCATTGCGTGAGGCACGCGAGCATTTCGACGTGGTGATCCTCGATCCGCCTGCCTTCGTCAAGCGCAAGAAGGATTTCGCCGAGGGCCGTCTGGCCTATCGCCGCATCAACGAAATGGCGATGCAGGTTCTCGGCAAGGATGGCATCCTGATCACGGCTTCATGTTCGTATCACATGTCGCGCACGGCCTTGCTCGATGCCGTGCAACAAGGCGCGCGCCATCTGGATCGCAACGTGCAGGTGCTGTCGCAACTGCAGCAGGCGCCGGATCATCCGGTGCACCCGGCGATTCCGGAAACGGATTACCTGAAGGGATTCATCTGTCGGGTGTTGTCCGGTTGAGCGCAGGGCTGAGAGTTGAAAAACAGCTGGTCATGACAAGGTTTTCGCAACGGCATCGCCCATTCCGATAAACTCCGCGCTTCGCCTCTGCCTCGTTCGATCTTTCAGCCCCGGCCCTCAACCCTGATTTTCAAGCATGCCCTATTTCCACGACATCAATCCCATTGCTTTCTCGATCGGCCCCGTCGCCGTGCACTGGTACGGCATCATGTACCTGCTCGGTTTTCTCGGCGCGTGGTGGCTCGGCGAATCGCGACGCAAACAGGGCCGGCTGCCGGTCAGCGCGGAAGCGTATTCGGATCTGCTGTTCTATGGGATGATGGGTGTCATCATCGGCGGCCGCATCGGCTACATGCTGTTTTACTCCCCGCTCGGCTGGATTGTGCACGATCCGCTGGCGCTGTTCCGCGTCTGGGAAGGCGGCATGTCGTTCCATGGTGGCCTTATTGGCGTGCTCGTGGCCGGCTGGTGGTGGTCGCGACGCCGCAAAATCCACTTTTTCGATACGATCGATTTCATTGCACCGCTGGTGCCGATCGGCCTCGGACTTGGCCGCTTCGGCAATTTCATCGGTGGCGAACTTTGGGGCAGGCATACCGATCTGCCGTGGGGCGTGATCTTTCCGCGCGCGCTGGAGTCCCTCGGCAAGTCGCGCGACGAGTTGTATCAAATGTACCTGGCCGGACAGCTCAACGGCGCGGCCAGGCACCCATCGCAGCTCTACGAATTCGCCCTGGAGGGCATCGTCCTGTTCGCCGTACTGTGGATCTATTCGCGCAAGCCGCGCCCGCGTTATGCCGTCTCGGGCCTGTTCGCCCTGCTCTACGGAATCTTTCGCTTCAGTGTCGAATTCGTGCGTGAGCCCGACGTGCAATTGGGATTCATCGCCTTCGACTGGCTGACGATGGGGCAGATTCTCTCAATTCCATTGATCGTTACTGGCGTCGTATTGCTGTTTCTTTCGCGGCGCGCCGCGACGCCGTCATTGCAGCCTTCAGCCCTGAGCCCGCAAGCTTGAAATGAAACAATACCTTGACCTGCTGCGAGACGTTCTCGAACACGGTGCCGAAAAATCCGACCGCACTGGCACCGGTACGCTATCGGTGTTCGGGCGGCAGATGCGCTTCGATCTGGCCGATGGTTTTCCGCTGGTCACTACGAAGAAATTGCACACCAAATCGATAGTGCACGAATTGCTCTGGTTTCTGCGCGGCGACACCAATATCGGCTACCTGAAGGAACACGGGGTCGGTATCTGGGATGAGTGGGCCGATGCGAATGGCGAGTTGGGCCCCGTCTATGGTCAGCAGTGGCGCGCGTGGCCGGCCCCGGATGGTCGCATGATCGATCAGATTTCATGGGTCGTCGAGGAGATCAGGCGCAATCCGGATTCGCGCCGCCTCGTGGTCAGCGCGTGGAATGTCGCCGAGCTGCCGAAGATGGCCTTGCAGCCCTGCCATGCCTTGTTCCAGTTCCACGTCGCCAACGGACGCCTGTCCTGCCAGCTGTACCAGCGCTCCGGCGATTTCTTCCTCGGCGTGCCGTTCAATATCGCCAGCTATGCGCTGCTCACGCACATGATCGCTCAGGTCTGCAATCTGCAGCCGGGCGACTTCGTGCATACCCTGGGCGATGCGCATTTGTATAAAAATCACCTGGATCAGGCGCGCACCCAGCTTGCGCGCACGCCGTTGCCGCTGCCGCGGCTGAAACTCGATCCGGATGTAGGCTCGATCTTTGATTTCCGCTACGAAGATATCGCCATCGAAGGCTATCAGTCGCACCCGTCCATCAAGGCGCCGATTGCGGTTTGACCGTCACGGCGCGAAGGGTGCTTGCGCTGGACCGCCGGCTCGCCGATAGTGCAGCCGGCGAAGTACATTCGCTGCGAATCTCACGGGGGGTGGGATGAAAAATTCACAAGCACGTGGCTTGCCGTCAGCCCATGCGGGAAAGCCCGCATGAACGGTGAACTTTCTTCTGCGCGGTTCACGTTGATCGCCGCGCTCGACTGCAACTATGCCATCGGCCGCGACCGCACGCTGCCATGGCATCTGCCTGCGGACCTGCAGCGGTTCAAGCGGCTCACGCTGGGCAAGCCGGTGCTGATGGGACGCCGGACCGCGCTCGCCATCGGCCGCGCGCTGCCGGGCCGGCGCAATCTGGTGCTGACGCATGCTGACTCGGCGCCGTTTGCCGGCCAGGAAGTAGTCGGTTCGCTGAATGCGGCGATTGCCACGGCGGGCGAAAGTGAGTTGTGTGTGATTGGCGGCGGCGAGGTGTATGCGCTGGCATTGCCGCATGCGACACGGTTGCTGCTGACCCTGGTCGGCGCCGAGATCAAGGGCGCGGATGCCTTCTTCCCCGCATTCGACCTGGCTGCCTGGCGCGAGGTTTCGCGCCAGCACCATGCGGCCGACGCCCATCACCAGTACACATTTGACTTTGTGGATTACGAGAAAATATGAGCAGGCGTCAGCCCCTGCGTTCGTGACGAGTTCCGGGTCATTCGATGAAATTGCCGCCCGGCCGCGGTCGCGTCGACTTGATCGCGACAAATTGCGGCTCCTCCCCATCCAGGCGTAGCGCGATCAGCTCACCGCCCCAGACACAGCCGCCGTCGATCGCGTACACACCCATGCCCTGGAAACGCCCGAGCGTGGACCAGTGCCCGCAGACGATGCGCACGTCGCGCCGGCTGATTCCTGGTACCTCGAACCACGGGTACAGGCCCGGTTTCTGCGTGCCGGGCGCGCCTTTTTCGCCGTAGGCTATGCGTCCGCGCACGTCACAATAGCGCATGCGCGTGAGCACATTGATCGTTGCGCGCAGACGTTCTATGCCTTGCAGCCGTGGCGACCATTGATCGGGCTTGTTGCCGAACATCGCCTTGAGCAGGCGATGCGATCCTTCGCCGCGCAGACGCGACTCGACCTCGCGAGCCGCCTGTTCGGCGCGTTCGACCGTCCAGCGCGGAACCAGCCCGGCGTGCACGAGCATGAAATTGAGGCTTCGGTCGATATGCAGCAGCGGGCGGGTGCGCAACCAGTCGAGCAAGACATCGCGATCCGGCGCGAACAGCACTTCGCGCAATTCCGGATTGACCTTTTCCTGGTCCGCGCTGTTGCGTTCGGCGATCGCGAGCAGGCTCAGGTCGTGATTGCCGAGCACGCAGACCGCGCGCTCGCCAAACGACTGCACAAGACGCAACACCGCCAGCGACTGGCCGCCGCGGTTGACCAGGTCGCCGCAGAACCACAGGGTATCGCGCGCCGGATCGAACTGCAGTTTGTCGAGCAACTGGCGAAGTTCATCGTAGCAACCCTGGATGTCGCCGATGGCCCAGGTCGCCATCAGTGTACCGTCCGCGGTATCGACAGGATGAACTGCGGGATCGTCGCATCGAAGCGGCGTCCATCGTCAGCGAGCATCTGGTAACTGCCGCGCATGGTACCGACGGCGGTTTCGAGCACGGCGCCGGAGGTGTAGTGGAAATCGTCGCCGGGCCGCAACCAGGGCTGTTCGCCGACCACCCCGTCGCCGCGTACTTCCTGCACCTTGCCGTTGGCATCGGTGATGATCCAGTGGCGCGTCAGCAGGCGCGCCGGCACATTGCCTGCATTGGCGATGCGGATCGTGTACGCGAACACATAACGGTTGTCATCCGGCGCCGATTGCTCGTCGAGGAAGCGCGTCTGCACGGTCACGGCAATTTCATAGTTCTTCTTGTCGATCATGGCCCGATTCTCGACCACATGAAGCGGCACGGCAAGCCTGTTGAAACCGTGCGGACATGTTTCGCGTCCGTTCCCGTCGACCGCTGCAGCGAAGGCGCGAAGTGCGGGACTCTGCCGAACTCTTCGACGTTGCCCCCTGCGGCGGCGATCAGCGCGAACGCCCGACAGTCCCGGCTTGCCGGTTCGGTGACATCAATGGCTCGCCAGATGTTTCGCCAACGCCACGAACGCCGACGGCGTCAACTGCTCGGCGCGCGCACGCGGATCGATGCCGGCAGCGTCGAGTTCGCTGCCGGCGGCGATCCCGGACAAGGCATTGCTCAGGGTCTTGCGGCGCTGGCCGAAGGCGGCGCGCACGATGCGTTCGATCAGGGCGAAATCCACTTGCGGCAACGACGGTGCCGGCAGCGGCGTCAGCCGCACGACGGCCGAATCGACTTTCGGCGGTGGCCGGAACGCACCCGGCGGTACGCCGAACAGCGGCTGCACCGCGCAGCGCAACTGCAGCATCACGCTGAGCCGGCCATAGACCTTGCTGCCCGGCACGGCGGCCATGCGCTCGACCACTTCCTTCTGCAGCATGAAGTGCATGTCGCGGATCGCGGCGGCATGGTCAAGACAGTGAAAAAGTATAGGAGTGGAAATATTGTAGGGCAGGTTGCCGACCACGCGCAGCGGCTGTCCGGCAGCCAGTGCGGTGAAGTCGACGGTCAGCACGTCGGCACTGACGATGCTCAACTCGCCGACACCGAGTGCCTTTTTGCGCAGGGGTTCGATCAGGTCGCGGTCAAGCTCGATCGCGATGAGCTTGCCGGCAGCGCGCAGCAGCGGCAGGGTCAGGGCGCCTTCGCCGGGCCCGATCTCGACCAGCCGGTCGCCGGCTTGCGGTGCGACGGATTCAACGATGCGATTGAGTATGTTCCTGTCATGCAGGAAATGCTGGCCAAAACGCTTGCGTGCGATATGCCCGCCATGTGCCGCGTCGCGATGTGACATCAACCGGCGCCCTTGACGGAGGTTGTCGGTGCGTAAACTGCCGGGGTGGCGCGCAACTCGTCGAGCAGCCAGTCGCGGAACAGACACACCTCGGTTTTGTCCGCATTGCGGCCCGGGTAGACCAGGTGACAGGTCTGCGGCGAGGCGATGCGCTGGCGGAACGGCGCAACCAGCACGCCGCTGCGCAGTTTTGCGGCGGCCAGGGAACCGCGCGCGAGCACGACTCCCTGGCCCTGAATCGCAGCCTGCAGCGCGAGTTCCGAATCGTTGAAAATGGAACCGCTCCGGGGTTCCGGCAGGTTCAGCCCGGCGGCCGCAAACCACGCCGCCCACGGCTGATTGCGTATGCGCAGCAGCGGCAACCGCGCCAGGTCGGCGGGAACACGAACGCGTTCTGCGCGCTGCAACCTCGGACTCATGGTCGGAAACAATTCATCATCAAACAGCTTGGTGGATTCCAGCCCCGGATAGTTGCCGGTACCGTAGCGGATCGCGACATCGACGCCATCGTTGCGGAAATCAGCAAGCGCGGTCGTGCTTTCCAGGCGCAGCTCGATGCCGGGATGACGCTCGAGAAATCCACCCAGACGCGCAACCAGCCATGCGGCCGCGAACGAAGGCAGCACGCTGACCGTGATGGAATTGCCGGCATCGCCGCCACGCAGACGCTCGACCGCGCTGGCAAGGGCATCCAGCGCCGCGCTGACATCCTGGGCGAGCTGGCGGCCGTGTTCGGTCGCACGCATGCGGCGGCCCGCGCGCTCGAACAGGTTGACGCCCAGCGCCTCCTCCAGCGCATGCATCTGGTGGCTGACCGCACCCGGGGTCAGGCCAAGCTCGGCGCCGGCGCGAGTGTAGTTCTCGTGGCGCACGGCGGCTTCCAGGATGCGCAGCGAGCGCAACGGCGGCAGGCGATGCCAGGGATTCATCGGCGGCTACTCACGGAATCGAGCAGTTCATTGTGCTGTGAATTCCGTTCAAGGTTGAGGCGAGAAAATAGCGATTTTCCGCCCCGATCGCCAGCATTATGATCGCGTCCGACGACAATGGTTTCGCCTTTTGGCGAAGGAAGCGTTCATGAATTTCAGGATCCTCGTGCAATTGGTCGTGCTCGGCATGATCTGGGGCAGTTCGTTCCTGTTCCAGCGCATCACGGTACCGGCGCTGGGGGCGGGAGCCACGGCATCCGCGCGCATCCTGCTTGCGGTGCTGGTTCTGGGCATCACGCTGGCGGTGATGCGGCGGCCACTGCATTGGCGCTCGCGCTGGCGCGACTACGTCGGCGTCGGCCTGATCAACTCCGGCATTCCCTTCCTGCTGTTCGCCTTTGCTGCGTATTCCCTGCCTGCCGGCTACATCGCCGTGCTGAATGCCACGGTGCCGCTGTTCACCGTGCTGATCGGCTGGATCGGCGGCCCGCGGCCATCGAACTCGAAGCTGACCGGTGTCGTTGTCGGCATCCTGGGCGTGGCGACGCTTGCCCGCTTCGGAACGGTGACGCCTTCGTGGATGACCGTCGCCGGATTCGCCGCGGTGCTGGTGGCGTCCATCCTGTATGCGCTTGGAGCACGTGCCGTGCGTGTGCGATTTGCCGATGCCGATCCGCTCACGGTCGCCTGCGGCACGATGAGCGGCGCGTTGCTGCCGCTGCTGCCTGTTGCATTGTATACAATGCCCGGCCGGGTGCCTTCTGTCGGCGTGTCTGGCGCGCTGCTTGCGCTCGGCGTCGTCTGCACCGGTCTGGCCTACGCCATTTTCTATCAGCTCATCCGCGAGGCCGGCAGCGAACGCGCGGTAACGGTTACGTTCCTGGTGCCGCTGTTCGCGCTGGTGTGGGGCGCCCTGTTCCTCGGCGAGGCGATCACCTGGGCCAGTGCCGTGGGTTGCGGGCTGGTGCTGTTCGCGGTCGCGCTGATCTTCGAGCGCGTGCCCGGGTTGCGTCCACGCGTCATCGTGGCGCCGCTGCCGCAGCTGTGTGCCCAGGGCGGTCGGCGCTAGGCAAGGGGCATGGCGATCAGTTTGGATGGGTCAGAGTGAGCGTCGCGGTGAGGGCCGTCTCGGCCAGCAGCCGCCGCAGGCGCACCTCGACCGTCGCCAGATTGGCGGTCTTCGCCGGGGCGCAAAGTGAATACGTATGGCTTTGCGCGCCGTAGCCGGGCCCTGAAGCTACCCGGGTTACCTTGACGTCGTCGCTGCCGCAGGCTGTCGACCACAATTTTCGCAGCGCCGCCGGACCGATGCTCTGACCCTGGCCGAGACGAAACCGGAATAACGCGATGTAGTGGGACATGATGGCCATCGTCTCTAAGGAAGATGACGAGTATGCGCTTTCTGGCGGCGAAGTTTCGCGACCCATTCGCCAAGATGCCAAGGGCGCAGGCCGGACCATCCTTGATGGTCGTCCGGATCGCGCCCAGGTGGTCAGTGAAACTTGCGCTCAAGCACGATTTCGAGCCGTGCAGATCGGCACCGACGCGTCGGAACAACCGCTTGCCGCTGCCGAGCAGGATCGGGTGCCACTTCGTGCGCCGGACGGCGCCGATCCGTGCGCAGGCGCGGATGGCATGCATGGCTCAGGCCTCATCATGCGGTGCACCAACTGGCCCGCCAACGAGCCAATCCTCAGGCCGACCTGGTGGCAGGCGCCGCGCGTACCAGGCATAAAGCGGCAGCCCGAGTGCGACGATGCCCACGCCTGCGAGCACGCGCAAAGGCGTTGCCAGAAACGTGTTGATCATCAGATAAGCTGTGGCGACAAGGAAGACCGCCGGTACGACGGGGTAGCCGCATACGCGGAATGGCCGCGCTGCATCGGGCAGGGTGTGGCGCAGGACGTAGATCGAAGCGACACCCAGGCCGTTGAAGAGCAACAGCATGAACACGATCAGGTCCGTGAGCACGTCGAACGTGCCGGAGAATGCGAAGCCGACGGCGCAGGCGCCAAGGAGCACGATCGCATGGGCGGGCACTCGAGCCCGCGGTGACACCGTGGCGAACGTGTGCGGCAGGAGGCCGTCGCGGGCCATCGCAAACGGAACGCGAGCCACGGCCAGGCAGGTCGAATGGAGCGCGCCGAACGTGGAGAGCATCAAACCGATCGTCAGCAGCGAGGCGCCACCGGCCCCGAGCATCCGCACCAGCACGGCGCCCGCGACTGACGAGGCTTCGGACACGTTGGCCACGGCTTCCGGGCTGAGCGCGTAGAAGTAGCCTGCGTTGACGAGCAGGTACAGCCCGATGATGAGTACGCTGCCGCCGACAAGCGCACGGGGAAGTGTGCGTCCGGGGTCGCGCACCTCTTCGGCGATGAAGCTCACATCCGCCCACCCGTTGTAGCTCCACAACGCGCCGATGACGGCAGCGCCGAAGCCGGTTGCACCCAGGCGCGCGCCGGCGGGAACTCCCTCGCAGGCACCGTTCGCGCCGCTCGCGCCGAAATGTGCCCACGAGCCGTCGCCGAAGACGAAGGCGGCCAGGCCTATTCCAGCCACGAGCAGCACTTTCATCGTCGTGATGATCGTTGCCAGAAGTCCGTTGGTGCGCATCGACGCCAGGGTCAGCAGAGTCACCGCCATGATCGTGCCGGCCGTCAGCAACTGGATCTGTGCGGACGACAAGGATCCTCCCAGAAGGTCGTTCAGGAAGAGGATGAAGACAATGGCGACGGCGGCCATGCTCGCGGCTCCGTCCAGCAGCGTTTCCATCCATCCGTAGAGAAAGGCCCAGACCCGCCCGAATGCGGCGCCGATGAAATTGTACTGGCCGCCCGCGCGCGGCATCATCGCGCTCAATTCCGCGAACGTGAGTGCTCCGGCAAGGGTGAAGACTCCGGCTACCAGGTATGCCAGCAGCACCATCCATGGTGTTCCCACATTGCACGTCATCACGCGCGCCTTGACGAAGACTCCCGTGCCGATGACATTGGTCACGATGATGGCTGCCGCCGGAACGAGGGAAAGCCCCCTGACCAGGGACCTGGAACGACCCGCCGCACTCCGATCCTCAGACAAGGAAGCCTTCCCCGGACCATGCCAGCCGCGGCGTTGCTGCAGGCTGCATGTCCTGCTCAGGCGCCATTGTCGCGCGCCTTGATCCGCTCGAATGTCCTGATGCCCAGCCATTGTCGCCCCGCGCTGCTCCAGCGCGGCCTGAGGATCAACTGATCTCCGGTCAGCTCAAATGGGCGTTCTTCGTCCTTGCCGTCAAATACGCTCCACAGGTCGCCTTCGACGTGGTGAACGATCACGCTCCGGGCAGGCTCAACCGAATACGTGCCGAAATACGCCATGTACGAGTCGAACAAAGCCTGCTTTTCCGGCGGTGCGACATTGTCTTCGTCTCCTGATGCAACACCTGGGTGCGGCTGTTTCACGATCCGTATCGACATCTGTCCGGTCGGGCTATAGATCAGCAGCCCCTTGGGATTCCGGCCAAACGGAAACACGGACGGCCCCTCATCTGGACGGTCCTCGTACGTGCTCAGGCGCCACGAGCCGACAACTCGATCCTGCGGTTCGTTGTGGACCCGTGCGGAACCGGCGCAGCCAACCAGGAACAAAGACGCCAGAGCCATCGCTGCCATCACCCTGGACTCATACCGGTTGCGAGATCGCCGTACGCCGCCAGCAAGGCAGGAAGCGGGACGCGCCTGGAGCGAGTGTCCAGCCACCGGAACAGCAAGATCGACACGCACGCTGATAGCGCGAAAAGGTTGTTGCACGTGCTTCCCCAAGCATTGCCCATGCCGCCCGGTTGCAAACCGGACCCCGAAAAAACGGCATGTTCCAAGAGTATGGACGCCGCCGCGGACGTCCGCAATCGTCAAGTCCGCAAAGCCGCTGCCCGGCACCGCCGCAATGTGAACCGCCGGTTATGCGACCGCGCAGTGAATCGCGCGTGGCGCGTTCACGCGCAAGCTAATAAGGATTCCGGCCGGTTGCTCCGGCTTGAGCCTGTGGCCGACGTGCAATCTAGCCACGGCGGGCGACGCGCGTGCCATCCTGGCCATCTCCGCCGCCAAAGCGGACATCGGCGATCCAGTTTTGCTTTCTGCGGGCTAGACGCGACTCGAGGTTCTCTCCTTCAAAATCGACGCTGACGCGGCGAAGCCACGCTGGATCGACGTTGTCGAACGTGTTGACGTTGACGACGGCATACAGATGTTCGGTGATCTGACTGGTGGCGAGCGGCACGGCGCCGCAGCGCGAACAGACATGGAATACGGCGGTTCGAGTGCCAAAGCCGTACTTCGACACGAGCGCGCTGTCTTGAATCACGACAGCCAATGTGGCCTGCGGATTGGCCGTCCACACACCGCCATGCTTGGTGCAGAAGGAGCATCCGCACGCACGTGCGGCAATTTCCGGGGGATCTCCGGGCCAGTCCAGCTCGAACGAGATATTGCCGCAGTGGCACCTGCCAATGACGAGCATCTGGATCTCCGCCCTCAGCGCGCCGCCAGTTCCAGCGCCAGCTGCGCCGCCGCGATCAAGCTCGATGCGTCAGCCTTGCCGCTGCCGGCCAGGTCCAGTGCCGTGCCGTGATCGACCGAGGTGCGGATGAAGGGCAGGCCGAGCGTGACGTTGACGGCACCGCCGAAGCCCAGTGCCTTGAGTACCGGCAGGCCCTGATCGTGAAACATGGCCAGATACGCGTCATAGCGCGCACGCGTGGCCGCAACGAAGGCAGTGTCGGCCGACAGCGGACCATCCAGCAGCATGCCCTCGGCGCGCAGCGCGGCGAGGGCCGGTTCGATGATGTCGATTTCCTCGCGGCCGAGGTGACCGCCTTCACCGGCGTGGGGATTCAGGCCCAGCACGGCAATGCGCGGGGCATCGATGCCGAAGCGATGGCGCAGGTCATTGTATACAATGCGCAAAATGCTCACGATGCCTGGTGCGGTGATTGCCGCCGGAACCTGCGCCAGCGGCAGGTGCGTCGTCGCCAGCGCAACGCGCAGGCCCGGCGCGACGAGCAGCATGGCGACGGCGCAGTTGGCGCGCGCGGCAAAGAATTCGGTATGCCCGGTAAAGGCAACGCCGGCATCGTTGATGATGCCCTTGTGTACCGGCGCAGTGACGACGGCGTCGAACTCGCCCTCCAGGCAACCATCGGCTGCACGCGCGAGCATGGCGATGACACCGGCCGCATTGCGCTTGTCGAGCTGGCCCGGCGTGACGGCAGCACGCAGCGGTACGGATATGCAACGCAGCGCACCGCGCGCGCGCGCAGTACGCCACTGGCCGTCGTCGGCTTCGACCGTCAGGCTGATGCCGCGGGTTCGTGCGGCGCGTTGCAAAAGGTCCGTGTCGCCGATGGCGATGAGGTCCGCGGCAATATCCGTCTGCGCCAGTTCGGCAACGATTTCCGCGCCGATGCCGGCGGGCTCGCCGAGCGTTACGGCAAGCCGCGGCAGCCAAGGCCGGCTGGCGTTCACGGCGACCGGCTCATGGCGTGTGCATTGCGAGAAAGCGGCACGACGGCAGGATCACCGGCGCAGCAGCGTTACGGCGTGGACGGCTTCTTGTCGCCCGTTCCGCGGGCGTTGGCGTCGCCGCACAACGGCAGTTCGGTACCGACATTCGCGGCGTCGACGGCGCAGGCGTAGGCTTCCGAGCGCATCTGGCGCAGGAAGTTCTCGTATTCATCCTCGGCCTTGCGGTTGCGCAGCACTTCACGCGCCTGTTCGCGCTGCATGTCCTCGGTGCGATCCTGCTGACGGGCGCCCAGACGCTGCAGGATATGCCAGCCTGCGTCGGTCTGGAACGGTTGCGAGATTTCGTCGTCCTTGAGCAGGGTTATCACTTCGGCCACGCGCGTGCCGTATTGGTCGATCGGGAACCAGCCCAGGTCGCCGCCGGAATTGGCGCTGGGCGCGTCCTCGGAATACTGCTTGGCGAGCTTGGTGAAATCCTCGCCGCCATCGACGATGCGATGGCGGATGTCCGCGATTTTCCTCTGCGCCTCTTCGCTGCTGACCAATTCGGTGATCTTTGCCAGGATGTGGCGCGCATGATATTCAGTGATGACCTGCTTGCCGCTGGCGCGCGTATCCACCAGCTTGACGATGTGGAAACCGCTGGGGCCGCGCACCACCTGCGACACCTGGCCGGGCTGCATGCCTTCGACCATGTTGGCGAAGGCTTCCGGCACTTCGTCGTAGCGCCGCCAGCCCAGATCGCCGCCCTGCAGCGCGTCCTGCGCGCTCGAATAGCGGATCGCCGCGGCGGTGAAATCCATGCCTTCGTCGATCTGCTTCTTCACGCTGTCGGCTTTTTCGCGCACGCTCTGGATCTGCGCCGCATCGGCGCCATCGGGCACGCCGATGAGGATGTGCTGCAGATGCACTTCGCCGGATTTCAGGCTGTTGCTGGCCAGCAGTATCTGCACTTCCGAATCGCTGACGTTGGTCTGGTTCTGCACGACGCGCTGCTGCAGATGTTGCACCAGCAACTGTTCGCGCAGACTCTTGCGGAAGTCGTCGTAGTTCATCCCGTCGTGTTCCAGCGAAGACCGCAGCTGGCGTACGTCCATCTTGTTGTTCTCGGCCACGCGCTGCATGGCCTGGTCGATGTCGGCATCGCTGACGCGGATGCCGGTCCCCTGCGCGCGCTGCACCTGCAGGCGCATCATGATCAGGCGCTGCAGCACCTGTTGATCGAGTACGTCGCGCGGCGGCAGCTGCTGCGGACTGTTGCGGTATTGCGCCAGGACATTGGCCACGGCGCGGTCGAGTTCGCTCTGCAGGATCACCTCGTCCTCGGCGATGGCGACGATGCGATCGAGCGGTTCCTTCTGCAGCACCTGCGCGCGGACGACGGAGACGGTGCCGAGTCCGATCAGAAAAAGGCAGCAAAAGGCAACGAGCTGGTTGAGAAGCTTGTTCATCGGGAAATTACATCCAGGATTGTTGAGCGGCGACGGCGATTCGGGAACCTTCGCCGGCGCCAATGATGAGGTCTGCCGGGTAAGAATTCCGTTAGAACCCAGCTCAAAACTACTGCGCTCGGCAACCTGCCTTCGCTCGCTGCGTTTTGAGACGGGTTCCGGTCCGACCGCGTCTTGATGCCGATTCTACTCGTAGCCAAGGATAGCACGGCGCAGGAAATTCTCCGTGCGCGTGCCGGAACTGCCCAGACCCTTGAACTCGACCTCCACATACAGGCCGGTATCGGCCTGCACCTGGCCGATGGCGTTGATGTAACGCCGCGCCAGCACGCGCAGGGCCACGCAGCAGCTGTCGTATTCGGCGCCGGCAAAGGCCTCCAGCAACTGATGGTTCATCAGCGAGTAGTAGTAGCGCCCGACCACGCTCCAGTTCTGGTTCAGCGGGATCAGGGCGGTGGTATCGACCTGTTCCAGCAGGCCGCGGCGGAAGCGATAGGAGAAATTGACGATACCGTCGCCGGCAAAGCGGTGTTCGACGCTGACCGCCGACAGATCGGTGTGATGCAGGTTGGCCATCAGCTCCGCCGTCGCCGGGTCCACGACCTGCGATTCCGGGTTGTACTGCTGGTCCCACTTCAGGTCCCAGTTGTCGTTCAGGCGCAGGTCGAGTTCGGCCACGTAGTCCGAACCGGAATAGTCGACTTCCGGATAGCCGGGCAATTGCACCCGCTGCGGGTCGAAATAGCGGATCTGGCCGAAACTGGCGCTGAGCAGTTCGTCGCCAGAGGCGTTGTCGATCAGGCGCGAGGTCAAGGCCACGGTCAGGTTGTTCGCGTTGCTCTGGCGGTCCGCGCCGGTGAAGCTGTTGGAGCGGAACAGACTGGGAAAATCGAACGTCGGCAGCTGCGTGTCGAAGACCGGCAGGTCGTCCTGGTTGCGGTAGGGTACACGCAGGTAGTACAGGCGTGGCTCAAGCGTCTGGGTGAAATCGCCGCCGAAAAAGCTGGCCTGGCGCTCGAACGTCATGCCGGCGTCGACATCGAAAATCGGCACGCTGCGGGTGGGCGAATGATCGACGAACTGCGGGGCGCCCGGATTGTCCAGGTTGTAGGCCTGCACGTCGCGAAGATCGTAGGCGGTGTAGCGCACACCGAGTTCGGGCCGGATGAAGTAACCGGCGGTTTCGATCGGATAGGCAAGATACGGATACAGGTCCATGCGCTGGCCTTCGAGGGCATCGATGCGCTGGAACGTGGTTGGCGTCGCCGCGACGATGTCGTAAGGGCTCTTCTGGAAATTCACGTATTCCGCGTTGATGCCCCAGTCCAGGCCGCCCAGCAGGCTGTGCTCCCCCTGGAACGTGGCGCGCGGCAGGCGCTCGTAGGGCTCGAACGCTTCGGACAGATAAGGCTCGGTCACCTGGGAACTGTCGCCGCCGAAGCTCGCCGACCACCATTGGCCACGGCCGTTGAGATAGGCGCTGGATGCCAGCAGTGAAGTGGCCGACGTGGTTAGGCTGTCGCCGTAATCCTGGAAATACTGCTTGTCCGACACATGGTTGATGTCGACCGCCGCGGCCCAGTTCGGCGAAAGGTAGCTGTAGTCCTGGATCCGCACCGAATAGCGCTGCGACGGGATATCCAGCGGCGATGCCAGTACGTTTTGTCCGTCGGCCTGCTCGGCGGCGTATTGCGCCGTTTCGTCATCGACCTGATTGTCGTGCGGCACATACTTGAAGTCGATCTGCGCCTTGTCGGTTGGATCGATGAACCGGAACTGGCCATCGAGCATTGCGCCGCGTTCGGTCGAAACCAGCGGCTCGATCGTCGCATCGTAGTTGGGCGCCAGGTTCAGGTAGTACGGCGCGCCCAGCACCAGGCCGCGGCGCTCGGTGTAACCCACCTTCGGCGGCAGAAAACCGGTTTCACGTTCGTTGTCCAGAGGAAAGCGCACGTATGGAAACCAGAAGAACGGCATATCGCCGTAGTACATCGTGGCCCCGTGGGCATAGCCTTCGTTGCTGACGTAGTCCATTTCCAGATCGTTGCCGTGGATATGCCAGCGCACATTGTCCGGATCGCAGGTCGTATAGGTGCCGTCATGCAGCTTGCCGTGGTCCGGGTCGGTCATGTTCGCCGCCGCCGCCGTGCCGTTGCCACGCTGGCTGAGCATCTGGTAGCGGACATTGTCGAGAAACGTCGTGTTCGGCGTGCCAGTGCCGCGCGCATGATCGGCGGACAACAGCATGCTGCGATCCTGCATGCGCACATGGCCGTCGGCGGTGTAGTCGGTGGTTTCGGTTTCGAAGGTGAGATAATCCGAGCGCAGCAACTGGTCGAGGCGCTGCAGTTGCACATCGCCTTCGAGTTTGTAGTGCGTGCGATCGGTCGCCGACACCTTCTGCGCGCTCAGATCGCTGGCTACCGCCGAGCGATCGCCCTCGGTCGGCAGCCCCGGCGTGTAGAAATCCAGCAAGTCGTTGCGCTTGCACATCACATACAGGTCTTTCTTGCTTTTCTTCGGACACTTGAGCACGCCGACCGGACAGACGGGGGTCGCATCGTCGTCGTCGGCAAACGCCAGGTGCATGAGACTCAGCGATAGCGCCAAGACGAGCAGGCGCAGGCAAGGCAGACGATGGCGGCGTAGCTGGGTCACGGGATATTCTTGTGGGGATGGCGCAACGGGCGGCACAGCTTGCCTGATTCGCCGAAAACGGGCAATGCGGGGAACGCAAACGCACCCGTCGCTGTCTGTATCGCGCCACCCTGCGACTTCCCACGAGGCAACGCATGAATGACAGGATCAGCAAGACCGAGGCCCAATGGCGCGAAAAACTCAGCCCCGAGCAATATGCTGTGTGCCGCTGCTCGGCCACGGAGCCGGCGTTCACCGGCAAATACTATGATCATCATGAAGCCGGCACCTATGTCTGCGCCGGCTGCGGCGCGCCACTGTTCGAGTCGAATGCCAAGTATGAATCCGGTTCCGGGTGGCCCAGCTATTTTCGGCCCATCGCAGCAACCGCGGTGGCCGAATACCAGGATACCTCGCATGGAATGCGCCGCGTCGAGGCCAAGTGCGCGCGATGCGAATCGCACCTCGGTCATGTCTTCCCCGATGGTCCGAAGCCCACCGGTCTGCGCTATTGCATCAATTCGGCGGCGCTGGGGTTCGAGCCGGCCGAACCGGGTTGAATCAAGTCATCAGTGCCGCGACATGAGCGGCGGTCGATTCGCGCAGCGCGGTCAGACTGTAGCCGCCTTCCAGGCTCGAGACCACGCGATTTGAGGCGTATGTTTGCGCGATACCCACAAGCTCCCGGGTGATCCAGAGGTAGTCCTCGTTGCCCAGGTTCAGATTGGCCAGCGGATCCAGGTAGTGTGCGTCGAATCCGGCCGAGATCAGCACAAGTTCCGGACGGAAGCGGTGCAATGCCGGCAGCACGATATCGTTGCAGGCTTCGCGGAACGCGAACGAGCTTGCCGAAGGCGGTAGCGGCGCGTTGACGATATTGCCGACGCCGGTTTCGGCGGCAGCGCCGGTGCCCGGGTAAAGCGGCGATTGGTGCGTCGAGGCATACAGCACGCGCGGCTCGCTCCAGAAGATGTCCTGGGTACCGTTGCCGTGGTGCACGTCGAAGTCGACGATGGCAACGCGCTGGAGTCCTTTCGACAGGGCCAGCGCGGCGCCGGCCGCAATATTGTTGAACAGGCAGAATCCCATCGCCGTCGTGCGCGTTGCATGATGGCCGGGCGGCCGCACCGCGCAGAAGGCGCGGGTTGCATCGCCATCGATGACGGCATCGACCGCCGCACAGACTGCGCCGGCGGCACGTAGCGCGGCCTCCAGCGAGTCCGGCGACATCGCCGTGTCGGCGTCGAGGCGCACGTAGCCGTCCTTCGGAGCGGCCGCAAGGATCCGCTCGATCAACGCCGCGTCGTGCACGCGCGCAAGCTGCGCGCGGGTGGCGCGCGGCGCTTCGCGGCGATCCAGCGCGGCGAAGCGTTCGTCATCCAGTGCCTGCAGCACCGCCTGCAGTCGCGACGGCGATTCAGGGTGGCCGGGGCCGGGCTGATGGGCGAGGCAGGCGGCGTGGGTATACAAAGCGACATTCATGATGCAGGCGTCATTTCGGATTGCAACATTTCGAGCGCGGCCAGGGCCTGCGGCATGGTCAGGCGGTCCGCCGCGGCCGCGGTTTGCGCCGGCACCCAGGCCGGGAACACGATTTCCTCGACGACATGTTTTCCGCTTTCACTGTGTATCTCGCGTACACGCGCAAGATGTACGGCCGGAAAATGTATTGCCGCGCGGATGAGGGCTGGCCACAGGCGCTCGTGCACGAAACTGATCTTGGCGTCGACGATGCGGCAGACTAGCACCTGCGGCGCGGCGCGCACGGCGCGTGTTGCGGCAAAGATCTCGCGACTGCGCGGATGCGACCACCAGTTGCCGCGCAGCGTTTCGCCGGCCACCGCTTCGGCCAGTACCGGAATCGCCCCGCGGTGTGCGGCTTCGCAGACGACGCCGTGGCGCTCGACGAAGTCCAGGGCCTGTCGTGGCGTCATGCCGTCGGCTTTTTGCGCCGCTCGTGTTGCCACAGCACTTCGCCGTGGCCGGACGCACGCGCCAGCACGCGCGCAATCACAAACAGCAGATCAGAGAGGCGATTGAGGTAACGCACCGCTTCCGGCCGCACGGTTTCCGTCCGCGTCAGCGAAACGACTTCGCGCTCGGCGCGCCGGCACACCGTGCGCGCCACGTGGCAGCATGCCGCCGCCATGCCGCCACCGGGCAGGATGAAATCCTTGAGCGCGGGCAGATCGGCATTGAAGCCGTCGAGCGTGGTTTCCAGGCGTCCGATATCGGCATCGTGGATCATCGTCATGCCGGGAATGCACAACTCGCCGCCGAGATCGAACAGATCGTGCTGCACCTGAGTCAGCGTTTCGCGCACGTCGGCGGAAATTTCCTGCGCCAGCACCATGCCGATGGCGCTGTTGAGTTCATCGACCGTGCCGTAGGCAGCCACCCGCACCGAGTCCTTGGCCACACGGGTGCCGTCGCCGAGGCCCGTCGTGCCATCGTCGCCGGTTTTTGTATAGATTTTGCTTAGCCGGTTGCCCACGGTGAGGCTATGTTCAAACTGCAGCGCCCTGCAGCGTCGTCCAGTGCCGGCGCAGCACCTCGAACCCGCCAAACAAAGCCGCGCTCCATACCAGCGTTCCCGCAAGCCAGCTCTTGAGGAAGGGAAGGGCGGCGACATAGCAGGAGACGATGCCTTCGCGGCAATAGACCGTGTCGCCCATCAGCCATTCGGCAAAGCTCACGACGGCAAAGAACATCAGCGACCCGGCAATGCCGCAGCCGGCGATGCGGAGCACGCTGACTTTGTCGCGCAGGCTGAAACCGAGCAGCACGCTGGCTGCAATGCAGGCGTAGATCACCGGGATCAGTGGATGCAGGCCGATGAACAGGTCAGCGAGGAACATCGCGGCCAGTGGCACGATGAAGGCCAGGCGGCGATCGCTGAAGTAGGCGCCCCCGAACAGGGCGATGGCTTCGACAGGAGTGAAGTTGTACGGGAACACTCCCGGAAAATAGAAGATGACCAGACGCACGCCGACGGCGAACGCGATCATCGCGATCAATACGCCGGTGCGCGGCGAAAGGATGTTGTCTTGTGGAAAATGTTGCATTATGAGGTTCTCCAAGCTTCGATGACGGTCGAGCGGGGATTCAAGATGCCGTTCGCCCAGGGGCGAAGGATGAACGGTTCAGCGAGGTTGCCGTTCATGGTTCGATAGCTCACCACGAACGGCCCTGGCCGCTATTCCTGCTCGAAGCGCGATGCATTGACATAGCATACTTCAAACTGCCCGCTGCGGGAGCGAACGCGCGCGGCGTGGGCGTGATCGATGCGCAGTGCGAAGGCGCGTGACGGCGGCAGTCCGAGCGCGTGGCAGAGCACGGCGCGGATGGAACCGGCATGCGCCACGGCCAGCACGGTGTCCTCGTCGCGGGTCGAGCCGAGCAGGGACGACAGCCACGCACCGGTGCGGCGGATCACATCCGAGAAGCTTTCGCCGCCGGGCGCTTCCTGGATCACCCAGTTGTTGGCCCAGTGCTCGTAACGTGCGCCATCGCTGCGCACGATCTCGTCCCAGCGTTTTCCATCCCAACCGCCAAGGTTCACTTCGCGCAGGCGTGCGTCGGTCAGCGGCTCGATCGCGAAGCGCGCGGCAAAGATCGCGGCGGCCTGCTGCGCGCGCTTCAAATCGCTGGAGAACAGGAAACGCGGCGCCGGTTCCGTCCAGGTGGCGGCAAGCTGCTGCACCGCGCCGAAACCCTCTGCCGACAACGGCGCGTCGGTCTGGCCCAGGCACAGCCCGGGGGCAGCATCGACATCGCCATGGCGGACGAGGATCAGGTCCATGTTCGAGTCCGGGGAAAGGTGATACAGCGTAGCATTTTGAAGCAGTATGATTGCCCAATGGACAATACTCACGATGTGCTCATCGTCGGCGGCGGTCTGGTCGGCGCGAGTCTGGCGATTGCACTCGACGGCGCCGGACTGCGTGTGGCCCTGGTCGAGGCCGCACCACCGCGCGCCGATCTGCAGCCCAGCTACGACGAGCGCAATCTGGCCCTGGCCCGGGCCAGCGTCAATGCGCTGACGGCGCTGGGTGTCTGGGCCTTGGTGGGTGCGCGGGCCACGCCGATCCGCAAAATCCATGTCAGCCGACAGGGCGAATTCGGCGCGGTGCGGATGAATGCGGCCGCGCATGGCGTGGATGCCTTCGGTGCAGTGCTGCCGGCGCGTGAACTGGGCAATGGCCTGCTGGCGCGCCTGGATGCCTGCCGCGCGCTGACGCGCCATGCGCCGGCGAAACTCGATTCCATAAGCATTGCCGACGATGCGGTTACAGCCACGCTGGCAGCCAGCCACGGCCAAATTCAGCTGCGGACGCGCTTGCTGGTCGGCGCGGACGGCACCACGTCGTTCGTGCGCTCTGCGCTGGGCATCGACGTGGAAAATATGGACTATGCGCAGGCCGCCTTCGTCTGCACGATCACGCCGGAACGCGCTCCGGATTGCGCGTACGAGCGTTTCACGGCCACGGGCCCGGTCGCTGTGCTGCCCCTGGCCGATCGCCGCGCCGGTGTCGTGCTGACCGTTCCGGCGGCCGATGCCGGGCATGTCGCCGCACTGGACGATGCCGGTTTCGTGGAGCTGGTGCAGGCGCGTTTCGGCTGGCGTCTGGGTCGCCTGAACCGGCCGGGCCGACGCGTGTCTTATCCGCTGCAGCGAGTGCGCGCGACGCGTCTGGTCGCTCCGCGCGGCGTGATCGTCGGCAATGCCGCCCAGACCCTGCATCCGATCGGCGCGCAGGGCTTCAATTTGGGTCTGCGCGATGCGCTGACTCTGGCCGAGTTGCTGATCGACGGCGCCCGGGCCGGAGGCGATCCTGGCGATGCCGCCATGCTTGCCGACTATGCCGCACGCCGGTGCGAAGATCGTGATGGCACGATTGCGATGAGCGACGCCCTGGCACGGCTCACGGCCAATGAATCGCCGCCGCTCAAGCTGCTGCGTTCGCTGGGTCTGCTGGCGCTGGATCGCGTGCCGACGCTGCAGGCCGCGCTGGCGCGGCGCGGCATGGGCTTCCGCGCCGGGGCACCGCGCCTCGCTTTGGGAGAAGGGCCATGAGCCGGCGCGGCATGCACGATGTCGTCGTGGTCGGCGCCGGCATGGTCGGCGCGGCGCTGGCGCTGGCGCTGGCGCGCGAGGGTTTCGACGTGGCCGTGATCGAGCCGCGTGCGCCAGCGCCGTGGCGCGTGGAGGACGAGGTCGACCTTCGTGTCGTTGCCCTGGCGCCCTCGTCGACAGGGCTGTTCGGACGTCTGGATGTATGGAAGTCCATCGTTGCCGCACGCGCCTGCGCCTACCGGCGCATGCACGTGTGGGACGCGCTGGCGCCCGGAGAACTCGATTTCGATGCCGCGGATCGCGGCGAATCGGCGCTCGGCTGGATCGTGGAAAATCGCCTGATCCAGCAAACGCTGTGGCAGTCGCTGCAAAACGATGCGCGCATCGCCCTGCACTGTCCGGCACGGGTGACGGCCACCGAGGCGGATGCGCAACGGCGTACGCTTGTGCTCGATGACGGCAGGTCGTTGTCGGCGCGTCTTGTCGTCGCGGCGGATGGCGCGGAGTCAGCCCTGCGCGGCATGGTCGGCATCGTCACGCAGGATCGCGATTATGCGCAACGCGCGATCGTTGCCCACGTCGCTACAGAACGGCCGCACGAATCCACGGCATGGCAACGCTTCCTGCCCGGCGCGACGATTGCCTTCCTGCCGCTCGCCGACGGCCGCAGCTCGATCGTCTGGTCGGTGCCGGACAACGAAGCCGCACGCCTGCTTATGCTGGATGATGCGCAGTTCTGTGCAGAACTCGGCGCCGCATTCGATTTCCGCCTTGGCGTGATCACGGCAACCACGTCCAGAACCGCTTTTCCGCTGCGCATGCGCGTCGCCGAGCGATACCTGGCGCCGCGCTTTGCCCTGATCGGCGATGCCGCACATGTCGTGCATCCGCTGGCCGGGCAGGGCGTGAACCTCGGGCTTCGCGATGCCGTGGAACTTGCGGTCGTGCTGGTTGATGCACGCGACGCAAAAAGGGATTTTTCCGCGGAATCCACATTGCGGCAATTTGAACGCGGCCGGCGCAGCGACAATGCGCTGGCGGCGCATGCGTTCGATGCGATCCAGCGCACGTTTGCGAGCGAGCTTGTGCCGCTGGCGGGTTTGCGCGGCGCTGCCCTGGCCGCTGTGAACCGCATCGGCCCGCTGAAGAATTTCCTCGCAGCACGCGCCGCCGGACGCTGAGGGCAAAATCCGCCGCCCTTAGGCTATGATGGACGCTGGCTTTCGAGGGAGATCGCAAACATGTGGCTGCTCAATCTGATTCTGTTGATTCTGCTGGGCGTGCTGGGAATTGCCTCGTGGCTGAAAAGCCGTCAGCCCAAGGTCAGCGCGCAGATCAACAAGCTCGAGTCGGTGGAAGGCTGGGTCGGTCTCGCCGGACTGGTCTGGGGCATCGTCATGCTGCTGCAGTGGCTGTCCGCAGCATCCGTCGTCCTGCACTTCGCGCCCGGGCTGGGGCTGATCGGGCTGGTCACGATCCTAGTCATCCTGGCGCTGTCCCTGATCCTGGCGCTGCCGGTATTGCGCTCGCTGTTCGGCAGCAACGATTTCACCGGCAAGCTGGGCCAGCTTACGACCAAGCTCGCGCCCTACAAGATCGGCCTGGGGTTCGCCTGTCTGGTACTGGCATTGTATACATTGTTCACAATGGCCAGCTACCGCGCGTTCTGACGCGCGCCGTTATGGCGGGCATGTCGGCGCCGACGGCGCCGGATCGAAGCTGTTGCCGAACAGCTGGTCCGGAATGACGCGAATCAGGCCTGGGCAATAGCTGCCGTTTGCCGCAGAGCCGGCTATGGCAACGAAAGCATGACCGACGCTATCGAAGGCGAGCGCGTAAGCGAACGTGTCCGATGTGCCCGACGCGCCAATGTGCAGCGAGGCCCATCCCGGATGTGCTGGGTCACCAAAACTGGTGTCGTAGCCGGAATCGTCGTTCAGGCGCAGCAGGGCGATATTGATGGCACCATCCGATGCAGCTATCGGGCCGGCATCGCCGACGGCGAAAATGTGGCCGTCGGGGAGCGTCTGGGCCGCAACAAGATAGTCTGCACTGGCGTTGCCCGAGACGACAGGGACCGCAAAACCCGGATATCCGGGTTGCTGGCCATTGCGTTGAAGCTCGCGTCCGCGATACCCGCTGGCGTTGCGCGGGCGAATCGATATGCAAGGTAATCGACACCGGTAAAGGAATTTTCGGCAACAACCAAGCGCCCCTGGCCATCAAGCGTGGCCGATTCGACCTGAGGATACCCGTTCGTTTGAAAATCCACGGCATAACTACCAACCACGCCGTATTGATTGTTGATCGCACCAGTCAAATCCACATCAGATACGGCGATACCTTGACCATCCGATGAAGTATAGACACTGTCGACGAGCACCGGGTGATCGGACTGGACTTGTACCTGCAGGCCGAAAACTCGATAGGGAAGAGCAGCGATACCGCTGTTGCCATACGAAGTGATCAACGCGCCGCTGGCATCGAAGTGCGCGACCTCGCCATAGGCGAGGTTTGTAGAGGGGCTGGTGAGATACCACGTGTCATCGGAATCAATGGCAATTCCGTCGTAGTGTGCTTCATACATGTTGTTCGCGCTGGCAAAGTCATAGCAGAAGCTGCCGCTCTGATCGCTGGCGAAGCTGGTATCGAGCGTGCCGGTGCCAGTCAGTTTCAACAGCAGCGTGCAGCTATCCAGTGGAAAAAACAGCCCAGGGCCGGCGTAGGCACCACCGGATGCCAGGATACTGCCATCGGACATCAGCCCGACCGTCAGCAGGCTGGCGCCGTAGGGCGCCGAGGGGACTCCGTAAGGCAATACGAACAGACCGTTGTCGCCGAACGCAGTATCCCAGCTTCCATCCGTGTTGAGGCGACCGACAGCGGCCAGAGGTGAGCCCGTGTTGTTTTGCACGCGACCGGCAACGACGATCTTGCCGTCGCCCTGAACCGCCAGTGCCAGGATGCGTTCCATCGCCTGGCCGCTGGTGGGCGTTGCGCCGAGCAGCAAGAGGCCGCCAGCACCGAACCGCGAGTCCAGGCCCGTCGTGCCGGCAAGCACAGACGCGCCGACACCGGCGAGCAGCGCAGCGGCGGCGCATAAAATGGGCGGGCGCATTATTTTTCCTTCGCTCGACAATAAGCGCGTTCAATGCCGGAATACAAACATGGCGATCCCTTTGTGCCGGTCTCATTTCTCGATCTTGTAATTAATGCCCGCCCGGCTGGACAGCGTGCCGTTCTGTATCTCGATATTGAAAAGGCGCGTCAATCGATAGCGCAGGGTGACGACTTCGCCGGGCGTGAACAAGCCAACGCCGTAGCTCAGGTATAAACGTGGAGAAAGATACTTGCCGACCGTGAGCGCGGCGCCGCCGACGGCGGAACTGTCGGCGACACCGACGTCGTCCAGGCCCATGCGGTTGCCGATGCTTTTCGCCAGCAGGTCGCCGCCTGCCGTGCCGAGCGCACGCGCGGCGCTGCCGACGGCATCGCCTTCGCCGCTTTTCAGCTGCGACATCGGCTTGCCGGCGACGAGGTAGGACAGCGCGTCGGACTGTTCCATCGCCGGGTTCGAGAATACCGTGAGCACGGGTACCTGGGCGGTGCCGCGGATCTGCAGGCCGACAGTCACATCCGGATCGGTGAAGGCGCGCGTCGCGCGCAGATCGAGGCCGGGGTTGTCGATCGGCGTGCCGGCAAACAGCAGACGCCCCTGGTCGATCGTCAGGTCCTGGCCGTAGGCCTTGTACGTGCCGTTGACGACGACCTGGCCGCGACCGCTGGTAGCGTGTCCGGGACGCTCCTGCACCGCAAGCTGGCCGCCGAGATAGCCGTCCAGACCGAAACCGACAAGATGGACTTCGCGGCCTTGGCGCAGATCCAGGTCGAGCTTTTCGCCGGCGCCGAGTTTCACCGTGATGTCGGCATCCAGCAGCAGGCCGGCCGCGGCGGGGGTGCTTTGCGCATCGGTCACGACGATGTCCGGCGAGGTCTTCGCCGCGCCACCGCCGGGGAGCTTGCCAAGATCGACATCGGCTTTCGGGATCGTGACCGTGCCGGTGATTGTGTAAGTGCCGGCGTCGCGCGCAAGCGCCAGTTCGGGCGAGATGCGCACCTGCGCGCCGGGAATATCGGCGGCGAGGAAGTTCTCGCCGCTGATCCTGATCGCGATCGGCGCGTCGGCGGCCACGCCGAGATCGCCGCTGAGCGCCAGTTTGCCGTCGCCCGATCCAACGCTGCCGTCGACGGCAAAACTGCGGCCATCGCCGGAACGCAGCCCGATCCTGCCGTCGTGAAGCTTCAAGCCTGCTGCGGGAATCTCGCTGGCGAAATCCGTCAGCGTCAATTGACCGGCGACGCCGGGTGCCAGCGTCGTGCCGGACAGCACGAGCCGGGTGTCGAGCTTGCCCTGCGTCGCCGACGTCTGCCCGCCGAGCAAATCGATGAAACCGAGATTGGCCAGGTTCGCCGACACCTCGCCGGACAGCGGCATGCCGCCGGCAGTTGCCGCGCCGAGGGCGATATGGCCATCCAGACGTCCGCCGTTGTCGAGGCTGGCATGCATGTCGATGGCGCTTTGCTGTGGCGCCAGGCTTGCGTCGATGTGGAAGTCCTGGTACGCGACCAGCGGCTGCCCGGCATCATCGGGATAGGCGATCGAGCCGCTGGCCGAGGTCAGGGTCGCATGTCCATTGAGCGCGCCATCGGCGCCACGGGCGATATCGCCGTTGCCATCGACAATGCCATCGAGCTTGATCACCGCATCGGGACTGGCCAGGCGCACGATGCTTGCCAGCAGCAAATGCCGGAGCATGAATTTCGCCTGCGCGTTGCCGGCGGCAGCCTGGGTGGCCGATGCGCAGACTTCGGCATCGGTCGAATCCAGGCACAGGTCGCCGAGGCTGAAATCGCCCTTTGCATAGGTGAGCGGCGCGGGCTTGCCGAGTGTCCACGCGGACTGGCTTGCCGGCGCAAGACTCAGTGCCGTGAGCGTGCCGCGCCAGTCATTGCTGCCTTGCGCGAGCGATCCATCGATCGCCACCGTTACGCCCAGCTGGGGACCGTAGGCATCGAGCGCGAACGTGTGCGCCGCCCGAT
This sequence comes from Rudaea sp., assembly GCA_031291055.1. Classification (GTDB taxonomy): domain Bacteria; phylum Pseudomonadota; class Gammaproteobacteria; order Xanthomonadales; family Rhodanobacteraceae; genus Rudaea. The sequence goes on from JARLJU010000340.1 coordinate 63,644, forward strand.
TGCCGCGCACGTCGAGCTTGAGCGTATCGAAAACGTGGCCGCCGATGGAAAGTGCTTTCGCATCCAGATTCACTGTGCCGCCGGGTGCGCTCAAGTCGCCGGCATCGACATCCAGCGCCAGTGCGTCGGCATGGATGTCGCCGAATGCGATCTTGCTGGCCTCGATTTTTCCGCGCGCCGCCAGCCTGGGCCAGGAACCCAGCAAGGCAATATCGCCGCGCAGGCTGCCGCCGGCCTGGGGAATCCAGTCGCCCAGGCTGGCGATGGACAGGTTCACTTCGACATCGGTCTGTGCGCCGCTCTTGCCGCGTAACGCGATGGAGCTTTTACCCGAGGCAAGCATAAGCACGCCGTCGACGGCCAGAGGCGGCGCGAAGTTCAGATCGGCGTTGCCACGTAGCGGACGCTGACGCAGCGTCCCGCCGAGGCTATCGAGCCGGAGGTTCCCGGCAGGGCCGTCTTTTTCCATTCTTCCACTGGTGGATAATGTGAAATCGATCGAGCCGGGCCAGTCTTTGGCGAACGCGCCGGGGTCCAGTCGATTGGCACGCGCGTCCAGGCGCCAGCCAAGCAGCGGTAGCAGCACGATTTCGCCGCTCGCATTCAGGCCGCCGCGGGCCTGCTTCAGGTCGAACTGGCGCAGGGCTATGATTTGTGGCGTGCCGTCGAGCCTGATCGCGAAATCGACCGGCTTGCCCGGTGGACCGAGGCTGAATTCGCCCTGTGCAGCGAACTTGCCGGCATTGCCATCCGCGTGCAGGCTGCCGTGCGTTGCCAGCGCCTGCCCAGCCAGATCGGCGGGCAGTTCGACGTCGGTCCAGGTCAAATCCAGATCGCCGCCGATGGGCTTGGCATCCAGCTGCAGTTTGCCCTTCGCACTCAGCGTCCCGCTGGCTTCCGGCGAGTGCAGATGCAGATTCTGCATGGTCAGCGTCTGGCCGGCCAGCGCAAATTGCAGTGGGTCGAGCAGCAGCCGGTGCGCATTCAGATCGACGTTGCCGGTCAGCACGCCACGCGTGCGGTCGCCGCTGCCTTGCAGTTTAAGCGCCAGTGTTTTCAACGTGTCGTTCTGCGCGATCTGGCCCGGATCGAAGCTCGGTACGTCCAGATCGAGTGTCCACGGCAACGTGTCGGCACGCGTAGCCAGCGTTGCCGTTGCGGCGACGCGGGTTGGCTGATTCAGCGCGAGGGCGAATAATGCGGATGTGCCATCGTTGCCGATGTCGAGCGTGCCGGCAAAGCGCTGCGGTTCCACGCGCCAGTCGAAGTCCAGTCTGGCCTTGCCGCGATAGTCGGCGTACGAAGCCAGTGCGCCGTTCAGATCGACCTTGCCATCGGGCCCACGCAAGGCCAAGCGCTGGACGCTTAGTGCCGAGCCAGTCCAGGTCGCCGCCAGGTCCAGGCTGTCGGCAATGAACACGCGTCTGCCGTCCTGGCTGATGCTGATGTTTCCGGCGTGCATGCCGTCGATCAGAATGGCGAGCGGCGGCGTCAGCAAAGACCGGATCGAAGGTACCGGCGCAACGACGGCCGCCGGCGCCACCGTGGTCAGGGCAACAACCACGCCATCGGCCTGCAGGTTGCCGACATGCAAGGTCTTGCCGAAGAGCGCGGACAGCGAACAATCCACCTTGATGTTTTGTATACTTATATCGATCCCGGCGGCCGGATCGCGGTAGCGCAAGCCGTGAATTTCCAGTGGGCCGGCCAGCGCGCCACCGGATTGCGCAATCGAAAGCTTGTCGGCGAACGCGGCCTTGGCGCGCTCCAGCGCGAAGCGCGCGCCGGATTCGGATTCGAGCAGCCAGATCGCGGACGCGACGAAGATCGCGAACAGGATTCCGAAGCCGATGCCGAGACGCCTGAGCCATTTCATGTCGGTTTCTTCATTTGCGTTGCCTTACAAATCCGGCCCGATGACCAGGTGCAGGGCGACACCGGTCTGGCCGTCGGGATCATGTACAGGCACGCCAAGGTCGGCGCGCACCATGCCGACCGGGGAGCGCCAGCGCAGGCCGAGACCGGTGCCGATGTGGGTCTGGAAATTGCCGAAGCCACTGAACGCATCGCCGGCATCGACGAACGTTGCGATGCCCCAGTTGCGGCTGAAGTAGTACTCGTATTCGGCGCTGCCGACGGCGAGGTCGCGCCCACCGACGACGAGGCCATCGGCGGTGTGCGGTCCGATGGTCTGGAAGGTGTAGCCGCGGATCGAGCGATCGCCGCCGGCGAAGAAACGCAGGTCCGGCGGCAGCTTGTCGAAATCGCCGACCGTGGACGCGCCCAGCGAACCGCGCAGGATGATGCGCTGGCGCTGGCCGATGCCGCGAATCCATTTCGCGTCGGCGCGCGCCTGCAGAAAACTCGTTGCCGAAACCACGCCGGGACTGCCGCGCACGGCCAGCGTGAGCGAATAGCCGTCGCGCACGAAAAGCGGGTCATCGGCTTGTTTCCTCTCCAGGTCCAGTTCCGGATACAGCAGCGTTGTCGTGCCGCGTTGTTCGAGTGCCGTGTCGCCGTTGGGGTCCAGGATGGTGAAGTCGCCGGTCAAAAGATGCAGGCCCAGGGTGCGCGTGAAGCCCATCCAGTCGCGCGTCTCGTTGACGACGAGCGAGCTGGTGTGGGACAGCGTCGTCTCGGTGTTTTCGTCGAGATAGTTGACGCCGAAGTTGTAGCTGCGATTGTTGTCGCCGGGCAACGGGATCGAATATGTCGCCGCTGCCGATTTCAGCCGCTGCGCGATCTGCGCCTCGAGCTTGAGCTTGTGGCCGTGCGTGTTGAGCCAGCGTCGCGTGAGGCCGCCGCGCACGCCGAAGCCGATGTCGGTGTCGATGAAGATGCCTGCCGTATAGACATTGCGCTTGGCCGGCCCCAGCGTCACCTTGATCGGCACGATGCCAGCGTGTGCGTGCTCCATGTCCGGCTGCACTTCGACGATGGCGAAATAGTCCGCGTCGATCAGACGCTGCTGCAGTTGCAACAGTTGCGACTGGGTATAAAAGTCCCCTTCGTGCCAGGGCAGATAGCGGTCCAGAAAACCGCTGGTGAACTGGCCGCCGCTGAACGTGGTCGCGCCGTAGCGGTAGCGTTGCCCGGGATCCCACGCCAGCTTGATCGCAGCGCGGTTGTCGGCGCGCGATACGTCGACGCGATGGGTTGCCAGGCTCGCGTCCAGATAACCGCTGGCAAGCAGAGCCGTTTGCACCGCGGCCTTGCTCTTTTCATAGGCGGCGTGATCCAGCGGCTGGCCCTGCTTCGGCACGAAGGTCGCGAGCGCCTGGCGCACGACTTTTTCGTCGCGCGCCGGATCGGGCAGCGCCAGATCGAATGCGGCTACGGTGGTCGGCTCGCCAGGGGCTACATGCAGGATCGCGATCCAGCCCGCGGGAGTCTGTTGCAGATCGCCATGAACCTTGGCGTTGTAGTAGCCGTAGGGTTCCAGCGCCGCGGCGATCTTTGCCGGTGCAGCGGCGTACAGCCGCTGCACCTGGGCGGCGGTGACATCGCGATCGGCGTATTGCGTGAGGCCGCTTGCCGCCACCACGGCATCCTTCACCGCGCCTTCGACGCCATCGATCTGCGCGGTCAAAGCGGCCGCCGATGCGGACGGCGCGGCAAGCGTCAGCAGCAACGCCGCGAGACTAGTCCGATGGGATGGGCGATGTCGAATTTTGCACTTCACATGCGTATCCATACGCGTTGAACTAGATCGGAGTTCGCGATTGATGCCTGGCCGTGTTGGCGAATCGCTTGCAAACCACTATCCGACGGCTTCGCCCGCCCGCCCCGCGACCCAGGCGCCGATCAGTGCGGACAGATAGGGAATCGCCTGGGCACAAAGAATTGCGATCCACAATTTGCCTTCCAGGTAATTGATGCCGACGGCATGTGCCATGCCGGCGACGCCGAGCGCGATGGCGATGAACATGAGCAGTTCCTCGGTCACCGCGGCGAACGGATTCGGACGCTTGCTCATGCGCCGGCTCTTGGCCGTGCGGACGAATTCGCCGTGCTTCTTCCACAACCCGACATAGATGCCGCGCGCGATCGCATGGCTCAGGCCCATGCTCGCGATCGAGGCCGCCAGGGTGTCTTTCCACGAACACGGCACGCGCACGCGATACAGGATGATGCCGAATACGGCCTTGAACACGAAGAAACCCAGAATCGGATAAATGAACAGATCCAGCGGCAGGTTGAAATATTCCGGCAGGCCGATCATGCCGGCGGTCCAGAACAGCGCGAGCAGGGTGAAAGCCAGATGCAGCGCGTCGGCGAACCAGGAGAACCAGCCGGTGAGGAAGTGGAAACGCTGGCCGGCCGTCAGCGGCCCGCGATCGGTCATCCAGTGCCAGCGCGCTTTCAGTATCTGCATTGCGCCGAACGCCCAGCGGTAGCGCTGCGACTTGTACGCGGTGAAGTCCGCCGGCGTAAGTCCGCGGCCCATGACCTCGTCGACATACAAGGTGTCGTAACCCGCATGCATCAGACGCAGGCCGAGTTCGGCATCCTCGCAGATCGTCCATTCCGACCAGGCGCCGGTGGCTTCCAGCGCGCCGCGGCGGACCATGGTCATGGTGCCGTGCTGGATGATCGCGTTGCGCTCGTTGCGATGGTGCATGCCGATCCGGAAGAAGCCGTCGTATTCCCAGTTGGTCATGCGCCGGAACGCGTTGTGTTCCCAGTCGCGATGCGCCTGCGGGCATTGCACGACGGCGACTTTCGGATCGACGAAATAGCCTGTGAGTGCCTTGAGCCAGTCCGCACGAACCACGTAGTCGGCGTCGATCACGGCCACGACATCGGCGCGCGGATCGGTCTGCTTCAGACCGAAATTCAGCGCGCCGGCCTTGAAACCGGGCCACGGGTTCAAGTGGAAGAAGCGGAATCTTGCGCCGAGTTGTCTGCAATGCTCCTCGACCGGCTGCCAGACTTCGTCACGTTTGGTGTTGTTGTCGATGACAAGCACTTCAAAATGCGCGTAGTCGAGCGCGGCCAGCGAATCCAGGGTCAGGATCACCATCTCCGGCGGCTCGTTGCAGCAGGCCAGATGGATCGACACGAACGGCTGCGGATCTTCGGGTTTTGGATCGAGCAGCGGGAACTCGCGCAGCCAGCGTCGGCGCCAGAGTACTTCGGTGAATTCGAAACCGTTGATCAGCAGGATCAGGATGATGGCGATCTGGGCAGGCGCCAGCACCAGCAGCATGGCCCAGTCGAAAGGATCCAGATAAAACGCGTACGGCAAGGTCGACGACCACACCAGCAACGATGCAGACAGCTGGATCATCGCGCAGAAAAACAGCAGGCCCGGTGTCTTGAAACGGATGAAATGGCGGGCGAACCAGAACATCGGCAGCAAGGCCAGCAGGCAGGCGACTGTGGCTTTCCACGGCCAGCTCGGGTCCTCGACCACGGTGCCGGTCAGCGCGAACTTCGGCTGGCGGTCGGCACCGAACATGCCCCAATAGGCGCCGACGCGGCCTTCGAACTGCTCCTTGTAGGGCTGGTCGAAGGCTTCCATGATGTAGTAGTCGATGTGCCGCTGCGCGGCCACGTTGAGCCACTGGCGGATGAACAGCGCTTCATCGGCGATCGATGCGGTGGCGCCCTGGATGCGATCGCCCGACGATGGCCAGCCGACTTCGCCCACCACGATGCGCTTGCCGGGAAATGCGCTGACCAGCTCGTAGAAGCGTGCCAGTACCTGCAGACCCACGGCATCCTTGCGCGGATAGCCTTCCCAGTACGGCAGCAGGTGCACGGTGATGAAATCGACGTGCTTGGCGAGCTGCGGGTACTTGAGCCACACATGCCACGGCTCGGCGGTGGAGACCGGCACCTTGACCTGCGCGCGCACGCGGTCAATGTAACCGATCAGCGCGTCCACGCCCATGTCGCCGCGCAGCAGGGTTTCGTTGCCGACCATCACGCTGTCGATGTTGTCGTTGGCGCGCACAGCATCAATCAGCGCGGCGAGTTCGTCGTCGTTGCGCTGGTAGCGATGATCCAGATACGTGCCGGCGAGCACTTTCAGTCCATAATTCCTGGCGATCGCCGGAATCGCCGGATTTTCTAGCGACGAATACGTGCGGATGCGGTCGCTGCTCCGTGACAGAAGCCTCAAATCCGCATCGATTTCGTCGGTGGTCGGAAAGATCTGCTTGATTGGGCTCTGGTAGCGCTGGTACGGCGGATACGCATAACCGCTGATCTTGCCTGTCCAGTTCGGCGGCTGCGCCGGCCGGTTGAGCGCGGTCCACAGCAGCAGGTTCAGTCCTGCCACCAGCAGGGTCAGCAGCAGAGCGCGCCAGAACGAAGGCTTGGTGGCGGGAAGCGGGGACGCAATCAAAACGGGCCTCGGGGAAGGTAGTGCGCGATGCCAGCGCGACCGACGCCGCGCGGCAGTCCGCAGAATAGCCGATGCCCGCAGTACGGCTCAACGAATCCACGGCCGTGGATCAAGGTTTTTGCGCCGCTGGCCGCCGCCATTTGCTGATGAGGATCGGCACCAGCGCCAGCAAGCCCAGCCCCAGCAACGGAATCAGCACGGCCGGTTCGGCAAGAAGACCCGGCGTGATCGCATGTTTTTCGCCGATGGTCTTGGCCAGGCCCGCACCGAGCGCGGTTTCGATGCCGGTCATCACCGCGCCGCCGCCGGCCGTGGCAACCAGGAACAGCCACAAGGGGCAGCGCAGCCAGGCCAGCGCGACGGTCACCCCGCCGAACGGAAAGAACGGCACCAGGCGCAGGAAAAAAGTATAACTTTTCGGGTGTTCGTGATAGCCAATGCGCATGCGTCCGACCAGGCCCGGGGCGTCGACGCCGCGATGGTCGCCGAAGGCATGACGGCTGGCGAGGAACAGGATCACCGCGCCCACGGTCACGCCGATGCTCGACAACACCGTGCCGAGGAACACGCCGAACAGCATGCCGCCGGCAAAGATCAGCACGACCACACCCGGAATCCCGGTGGAAATCGCCAACGTCGTGGCCACGATATGCAGCATCGCGGCGGTGAGCGGATGCGCGGCGATCTGCAATTGCAGTTGCGCCTGTTCGCCCGCCAGGTTCTCCGGGCGGAAACGTTCGAGGCCGCCCGATGCAAGCAAGGCGATACCCAAGGCGATGAGGATCATGAGTGGAAGCAGGGTGCGGAATCGTTTCATGCGGCGCAAAAAAATCGGGGCCGGTTGCCCGGCCCCGATCGCGAACCAAGAAGAAGCCAAGGATACCGCGTTACGGCTGCGCATCGAAGCCGTCGGCAAAGACACGGTCTATGGCGAGGGTCAGCACCTGGCCGTCGTGATCGGAAGTGCGGACGGCCGTGCTGCCATCAAGTATGACCCCGCTTGCCTCGGACACATCCGAGTTGCCGTGCGCGTTGGAGATGCTCGCGAAGTCCGTCCATGCCAGGCGCGTCAGCAGGATATGGTCGATCTCCTGCGCATACCCGCTGAAGTTGTACGAGTAGCGGCTGTCCGCCACGGACTTGATGCCGCTGTCGACCAGGGTGGGTGCCGGCGCCGTATAGCCGGGCGTATCGGTATCGGCCGCGTTGCCGGCATACCAGTAAAGATTCTGCGACTGCAGCGCCGTGCCAAGGATCATGCCGGTGACATCGGCGTAGCCATCACTGAACTCATAGGCATTGAAATCACCCGCCACGATCAGCGGCACGGTGGCATCGCCTTCGAGATTCGAGCTGCCCGTCGTGATGTTCCCGTTGGCGTCCTGTTGCGCATCGGCGGCACCGACGAGGATGCCACCGGTCTGCCATGCGTTGACGATCGCGGCGACCTGCGCAGCTTCCTCGGCGCGCTTGGGTCCGATGTAGGGCTTGGCCGCACTGCCCAGGCCGCTGAGCGAACGGTTGTAGATGGCCAGCAGGGCGAAGTGATAACCAAGGTAGTTCGCATCCAGCAGCAATGGCGGTCGGTCGTTGAGCAGGCAGGACGTTCCGCTGCTGCAGTTGCTCGTCATCGTGTTCAAGTACAGCTGGGTGACTGAATTCACCGTCACGTCATTGCGCACTAGCAGTCCGATGTTGATGCCGCTGACGTCGTTGCCTGGGATCGTATACGGCTGATAGGTGACGCCGCACTGGCTGAAAACGGCGTTTTTCAGGTCCGTCAGAGTGGAATAATTTTCGACTTCTTCAAGATCGAGAACGGCCGGCGCCTTGAGCGCATCGCACAGCTGCCTCGACATCTTGCTCAGACGGATCTGGTATTGCGCCGGCGTCGGACACTGGTCGTTGGCACCGGTCCCGGCGCAGGTGTCGTCGTAGGCGCCGTTGTTCTCGACCCCGTCCGCCGTGGCGTTGAAGAAGTGCAGCATGTTCTGCGAGCCGATGGTCAGCGTGCCCGGTGCCGAATCGCTGACCGGTTTCAGATCGTCGGAAGGTTGCATACGCACATTGGTCGTCAGACTGGCCGGATAAACTTCATAGATCGGCGATGTCGTCCCCGTCGCCTGGTAACCTTGAATCACGCCCGTCAGCGAGAAACGCGTTCCGGCCTGATAGACGAAATCGGTCGCGGAACCATCGTCGGTGCCGGGGTTGAACCCAAGGCCTGCATAGTAGATATCGATGACTTCCGGCTCGCCGTTCCATACCGGAATCGAGCCGCCGAGGCCCGGATACAGGGCGCCGGGTGCACGCAATGGACGCGGCTGGCTCGCGAGCGTCGCGTAGAATCCAGTCGGCGTGCCGGTATGCACGCCGTCCGTGACGCTGTTGCCGTAAGTAGGGCCGGTCACCACGGCGTCGCTCATCGTCACCAGCATGCCATCGAGGCAGGCGAAGTTGCTGGCTTGATAGCCGTCGGTCGCCGGCGCAATCGTCGAACCCGGACCCATGCAGATGCCCGTGGTTGGGTCGGTGGTCGGCGGGTTGCTGTCGAGCACGTAGGCCGCCGGCATCGTCGGCGCCGCGGGATTGGTGACGGTGACCGTCGGATGATTGGCGATTTCCGTTGAGCCGCTGAATTCCTGAACCTGCCCGCTGACCGTCACCTCGTTGCCCACGGCCACGGCCGGAGCGGCGCCCAGATAGACGTAGATGCCGTCCGAGGTCGTGGGATCGCCGTCACCGACCGGATCCTGCATGAAGAAACCTTTCGGACCAACGGCGGTGACGACGTTGCCCATCGTGGTGACGTTCTGGCCGTTCAATGGCGAGGCGCTGCCATGCCCCTGGACCGACATGATCGTAACCGGTGGCGAATTGACGGTCAGCGAGATCGTCGCCGTGCCGGAACCGCCTTGGCCGTCGGCGATCGTCGCCGGCAGGGACTTGATGCCGGCCGACGTGTTTGCACCCACGGCCGCGGTATAGGTGAACACATTGTCGTTGGCCGTTGCATCGTCGCCGGTTGCACCGTCGTCATAGAACGTTTGCGTGGACGAACCGCCGATCGCGGAAAGATCGGCTGTCACGGCAATGGCCGAACTGGGTGGATCGGTGCCGGGCGTTACCGTCAGCGTAAGAACGGTGGTGCCGCCAGCCTGCAGCGCATTCGGGGTTGCCGCGCCTACACCGGTCGGATCGGTGTGTCCGCCGCTGCCGCTGCAGATATTTGCTGGCGAAGCCGAGTTGCGCGGCGTCGGCGTGGCCAGCGTGAAGTCGGCGCTGTTTGTGTCCGTGTTGGTGCAGCCGCCGCCATCGCGGATCGCCGCGGTGCTGTTGCTCAGTGCAGCGGTGGGGTTGGCGCAGTTGGCGTTGCCATAGCCGACGAAATCAAGGATCGTGCTGCCGCTCGGGCAACTGGTTCCCGTCGTGATCGCGGCCGTGCCGCTGACCAGCGCGACTTTGCCGTTCGTCCCGGACAGGTTGATCGGCGTCGACGCGATCAGATCAGGCGTCGGCAACGCGATGCCGTTCGTGGTGCCGCCCGATTCCTGGATCAGATAGTACTGGCCCGGCTGCAAAGTGACGTCCGACAACGCAGTGAGATTGTTCCAGGTGCTGCCGGCCGACGATGCATACTGCACCGACAGGCCATTCAGGCTTTGCGCGCTGCTGCCGGCGTTGAACAGTTCGATGAAATCGTTCTGGTAGGTGGCGCCGCTGTTGTTGCCGCCGCCATAGACCTGGCTGATCACTACTTGCGCCTGCGCGGCAGAAGCGCTGGCGGCGAGCAGCAGCCCGGTTAGGAATATACCTGTATACTTATGCATCGCGTGCACCCAAGGCAGAAAAGGGGTGCGAAGATAACAAGCTGGCGATGACAATTGCGTGTCACCGATTGCGGGTTCGCGACGCCGGGCAATGTGTAAAATTCAACCGCGGCGCGCGGCGGCCGCGAACGCTGTGATCTCCTCGCGGTCGTGATACAGCTGCTTCGCGCGTACATCTGCAGACACCCTGCGCACCAGATCCAGGCAGCGCTGCGTCTCCTCGTAGCGTTTTTTCATCGGCAGCTTGAGATTGAAGATCGCCCGCTTGCACCAGCCTTGCTCGAGCCAGCGCGCGACCAGTTCGGCGACCCGTCGGGGTTGTTCCACCATGTCGCAGACCAGCCAGTCGACCGCTTTCCTCGGCCGGTAGCGAAAACCGTCTTCGCGCAGGTGCGTGACCAGGCCCGAATCCATCAGCTTGCGATCCATCGGGCCGTTGTCCACGGCGGCCACGCGCATCGAGCGGCGCACGAATTGCCAGGTCCAGCCGCCCGGCGCGGCACCCAGATCCACGGCGCTCATGCCGGGTGTGAGCCAGCGCGCGCGCTCGGCTTCATCGAGCAGCACCAGCAATGCCTCATCCAGTTTCAGCGTCGAACGGCTGGGCGCTTCGCGCGGAAACTTCAACCGAGGAATTCCCTGTGGCCACGGCGCACTGGTCGCCGGATCGGCTGCCGCAAGATATACATTATCACTTTGTGGAAAAAACGCGTGCAGGCGTCGCGGCGGCCTCTCTCGGCCATGCATGGCCTCCGCGGCACTGGGGCTCCCGCCTGGCGCTGGCGGATCGAGCAGGTGCGCGCGCTTGAGCGCCCCGATCAGCGCATTGCCGAAGCTCTTGCAGAACGGCGCCAGCGCCTTGCCCTCATCGGTATCCGGTGCCTCGACCCAGGCGTCGCTGTAGCGTTCGCCGTGTTCGGTCAAGGCAGCAATGATCGGCGTGAGGCGATCAGCGCGGGGCAATTGCTCGATTTGTGCGAAGGCCAGCAGCGATTGCCGTGCGAAGATGAGGTGGCGCACGTCGAAGATGTCTCGTTTGGCTGGTGCCGCGGCGGCAAGGTCGTCGACCAAGCGGTATTCGACAAAACCGGCAAGGGGCGCTGAGCGTACCTGACCAGTCAACGCCGCAGTGAGCGCTACGGCCGCAATCTCCTGCGCACACTCGCTCTCGAATCCTGGGCGGCAATAGAGAATTACAGAGGCGGCGGGCATTGATTCGATTGGCTTGAACGATCCGGCATCAGACAAGTTTGACAGCTTTGCAGCCAACTGTCGGCTCGAGAATTCGCGTAACGCAATGATGGGCGGTTGTCCAGCGGGAAGAATCCCTTTGCAAAAAAAATCCCGCGGCCGAAGCCGCGGGATTTTCAAGTTTTTCCTGAGCGGGTTGCCCGGCTCAGTGATTTGTCACGGTCGGCAAGCTTCCAGACCGTCGGCGAATATCAAGTCGGAATTCGCTACCACACTGAACGCCGAACTGGTTCCACTTGCACTGCCTGTGCTTGCGCTGATCTGCTGCCCGGCCGCATTGTAGAACCGCTGACTGCTATCCAGAGTGCCGGCACCACCAGTCAAGGTCGTAGTACCGATCACGGTGCCGCCACAGGACGCTACCGAGAAAGTGACGGTGCTGGTGTTGTCGTTGATCGCGTTACCGAACTGATCCTGCTCCTGCACCGCAACCGTTCCAAGCGTGTCACCTGCCGGGATGTTCAGCGGCGGCTGGGTGGTAAATACAAGCAACGCGGCCGCAGGCGCGATGGTGAACGAACTGCTGGTCGCAGACAGGCCGCCGTCGCTCGTATCCAGCGCGGTCAATGTATAACCGGACCCGGCTGTGTCGAAGATCAGGCTGTTGAATGTGGCTACGCCGCCGTTGACTGTCGCCGTGACGACGCTGCCATTAGCGAACTGCCCGGGGCCGCTGACCGTGAGCGATACAGTGGAAGTGTCGGTTAACACCGGATTTCCGCTCACGTCCTCAACGGTAACGATGACCGAAGCGATTGCCGTGCCCGCAGTTCCGTTCGCAGGTTCCGTCGTGAACACCAGCTGCGTGGGCACGCTAGCGACGATGTTGAATGTATTGGCATTGCTCGCCGACAACGTGCCGTCTGTCGCTGCAAGGGCGTATGTGCCGATACTGGCCAATGAAATTCCAGTGAACGTTGCCACGCCATTGGCATCTGTCGAGGCCGTGGTTGTACCCGACAGCGTTCCTGGACCGCTGGCAAGGGACAGCGTTACCGAATCCGCTCCTGCCGCAACTGGATTGCTGAACTGATCCAGCACTGTCACGGCCACCGGAATTGTCGCACCCACCGCGATGTTGGCACTCGAGGCCGGCTGTGTCGTGAAGCTCATTGACGCAGGTGCGCCCGGTGAGATCGTGAATTGAGTGCTGTAGCCCGGCACCACGCTGGTGGTTCCGTTTGTACCCGTTGCAGTCAAGGTGTAGGTACCAGCTTGGTTGACGCTTAGGCCCGAGAAGGTCGCCACACCAGCGGCATCGGTCGCGGATGTGGTGCCATTCAGTGTCGCGCCATTCGGTGTGGTCAAGGTCAACGTTACCGTGGTCGAACCGTCGGTCGTCTGGACTACTCCCTTGCTGTTCTCGACGCTGACTTGAACACCAAAAGTGATGCCTGCGCCATAGCTAGACGCTGGTTCCGTGGTAAACGCCAGCAACCCGCTAGGCGTAGTTGAGGTCGGCCAGTTATTGACGAGGTTGGCTGCGTTGACGCTGCCGATGCCGGTGGCGAAGTCCCAGCCGGTATTCGTGCCATAGGCCGGCTGATAGGAGTTGCTGTCGGTCGAAAGAACGCCATTGCTTGTATCCGGGTTAGTCGGGTTGTAGCAATTCGGACCGGTGCAGTTGACGTCTATGTCGCCCTGGGTGATGTCGTAGAAAGTGCAGGACGGATCGACAGCGTTGCCAAGGGACGAATTGCAGATTGCACTGCCAGTGGCGCCGTACTCGGCCGCGGCCAGTTGATAGTAGACCGGGTTCGGATTGCCTTGAGCTGATGCGGTCTTCTGGTTCACCAGTGCCTGGATGCCCGCCATGATCGGCGAAGCGAACGACGTTCCGCCTGCACCTGCCCAGTCCTGAGTAAAGGTGAAGCCCGCTGTTGCCGGGGATGGGCAATCCCCTGCGGATTGGTCAAAGCAGAAAGTGTAAAAGTGTCCCCACGCGCCGTTGGCAGCGAACAGCGAAACATCGGGAATGTCGCGCACCCCGTCGGATGGGTTGCCAAGAAAGCCCGATTGCCACGCAGGCTTGGGCGCTCCCGCGCAACTGCCGCTGACGACTAATGGGACGGATGTATTGCCGGACGCGCAACCGCTCGGACCGCCGCTGCCGGAAGCCGTGGTCAGGAAGAACGGCACGCCGATGTTCGGGTCATTGCAGAAACCGTCCGCGCCGTAAGTCGTCGCGAATCCAAAGAAGTTTGCGAACAACTGGCTTGCACAGGAATCGTTCCACGGAATCTCATTGATGTACGAAAGCGCGGAGCCATAGGATGGCGCCGGGGCATTCGTGGCATTCCAGTAGGTCGCGTTCGTACCCGCATAGGAATCGCCAAAATCGGTACCACCTACCGAGACGTTGTACGGCGTCGAGGTGAATCCGCTGACGCCGATGCCGTAGGTCGAACTCGGCTGATCGGCACTGCAACTGGCAGCGCTCTCGTCGCCCGAAGAAACGAACACCGAGATGCCTGCCGCCGCCGCCTGTTGGTAGGTTGAAGAGTACGCGGCGTTGGCGGCCGCGCCATTGGCGGTCTCGCATTCGCCGTAACTGATGCTCCAGATCGTCGGTGTCGCCGCCGTGGAGAGCAGGTTCTGCATCGCGATCAAGCCACCGAAAGTGGTTGTCGTGTCTCTGCAAGATGCCAACTCCAGCGTCGCCCCCGGTGCCGCCGCGCCGGCCCATTCCACGTCCAGCGTCTCTTCGCCGCCGGCACTGTTGTTGCCCGGATTGCTGCACGTGTTGCCTGCAACCGCGGGATGCACGGTCAGAACTGTAGTGGCGGGAAGACCGAAGGTTGAGCGAAAAACGCTGACGTCGGTTTTTCCACCGGAGGCTGCAAGCAGGTTGGTATCCTCGATCAGCACGATGGTCTGGCCTGCACCATTAATGGCGGTAGGAGTGGTCTGGAACAACGGATTCAAATTGTAGATCGTGGCCAGATCCGCCGGCACAACCAGTTGGTAGCCATTCGTGTTGTCGGTGTATGCGGGATGCTGATCGCGCGTCTTGAAATTCGTGTGCGGACGGAAATCGTTCAACGACACGATACCGACCACGGCCGGCGCCAGCGCGCTCGGGATTTGCGGCACACTCACATTCGCGATATGCGCTACGCCATTGACATTCAGATTGTGGATTTGCCGATGACCTGCAAAAAAGGCGTTCTCAACCTGCAGTGCCGTGCCGGAAAAATCGATCATCACGCCGCCGGCGTAGACCGCATTGACGGTGAATTGCTGGTCCGTCAGCCACTTGGTGATCTTGTCCAGATCCGATTGTGCCAGCCCGTATTGCGCGAACTGCTCGGCAGTCAGCCAGTTGTGGTAGTTCGGCGAGCCGAGCGTAGTCTGCTCGGCCATGAATTGATCGAGCGCTTGCTCCTGAGCAACCGGGCGATGCAGCAGCAGCAGCATCTGATTCATCTGCAAGTCGTCTGCAACCGCACCCTGATCGTTCGCGGCCACCAGAGCCTCGGGCCGCACGTTGGTGGCCATCGCACTCAGCTTGCCGCTGTCGATAGGTTGTGTGATTTGTGGCTGGGGCGGCGGCACCTTCGGCGCCGTTTGTGCAGCAGCACTATATTGCCCGGCAGGGATACCCGCCGCTTCAACCGACCCGGTCGGCGTTCCTGCGCTCAGAATCGTGCAAAGAAGCGCGAGCGCTCCAACAAAAGCGTGATTGCGAAACATCGTGGTGATCCTCGTGAACCGGAAAGGACAAGCCCGCAGCGTGAGCCAACGCAGGCACCTTCACCCTTCACGACAAACCCCGGCATGTTCGCTGTCGCCCGACTCCCCAGTCAAAGCGCAAATCTGCCCAAGCCACCCCGGCCATCGGCGAAATGTAGTAGTGAATCCGGGCAAACGCAACATGCGCCGGTGATCAGGCACCGCAATACGTGACGCGCGGGCGTCGCCCGCGGCGCGACACGGTGGTCGATTCCGGTTTGGCGGCCGCGCAACTTCCGGCCTGCATCGATTGGGTGCCAAGTGCGCGTGGCCTTGTGTGCACTTGTCGAAGTGCCGCCAATTGGCGCACTTGAACGTGCGCAAATTACCTGTGAAACTTTTATACAAATATAATAGTACTTATCTATACTTGCTCGGGAGTGCAAGGCTGATGAGGCGCCAATTGAATGTAAATAGTTGAAAAGGAAAAATTCGCCCCAGGATCTGGGATCTGCGCGCCAGCATGATGCGAGCGAACAATTTCCGACATTGCTGCTATGCAGCATGATTGATTACTCGACAGAATTGTGGTTTGCGCTATAGTCCGACGCTCGTACATCTACTACTGGGGGTAGATTCGCGATTGGTTGTTATTGGGGCAGATTCACCATGCGATTTATCGGCACTGTCGGCTCGCTTCATGAGCCGGAGTTCTCTTGCATTCCGCCAGTGGAGGAAAGACACATGAGATCACGCATACTTCGGCTGCGACCGCTCGCCGCGTCTGTTGCGGTACTGGTTGCCGCGGCCGGCTTGTCCGCAAACGTCACGTTTGCCAGCTCGCCGGTCTACACCGACGACTCCGGTCACCTTGGACCGGACACTCGCGTCGGCTTGGCCAATGTGGGCACTGCGCGCTACATAGTGCGTTTCACGGAGGCGCCGCTGGCGCTCTACAATTCGGTCGCTGCCAGCAGGCCAATTGCCGGCGTGAGCTCGATTCCGACCAAGACGATGAAGAACGGTCGCGCGCGCCTGGATGTAAAAAGCACGCAGGCCGTGAGTTATGTGAACTATTTGAAGGGTCAGCAGCAACAGCATCTGAGCGATATCAGCACCGCCCTCAAACAGCCAGTTGTGCCGCGCTACAGCATGCAATACGCCCTGAACGCCGTTGTCGTGGAATTGACCGGCGACCAGGCTGCAACAGTGCGAAAGCTGCCTGGCGTTGTTGCAGTTGAGCGCGATCTTCCGCATCCGCTTGCCACGGACATTGGTCCGGGCTTTATCGGCGCGGCGTCAGTATGGTGGGGAACACCTGCGGGCCAGGATACGCTTTTCGCCAGCGGCTTCGACAATAGCGGCGGTTTCTTTGGCGACGGCATCGTTATCGGTGACATCGATACCGGCTACAACAGCATGAGCCCTTCGTTCCAGCCGACCGATGGCAAAGGCTATACCGTGCAAAACCCGTTGGGCGCGGGCGTACATCTTGGGCAATGCTCAGTGGCAGGAATCAGTCTTGCCGGCTGCAACGACAAAGTCATTGGCGTTTACGATGAGATCGACCTGACCAACAGTGGCGGTCCGTTTACTTCGTATTCGGTCGAAGACACTCAGGGTCACGGCAGCCATACCGCCAGTACAGCGGCTGGCGATTACCGCTCGGCGACGCTCGCCGGTTACACCGCGAACGTTTCCGGCGTTGCGCCGCATGCCAACCTCGTCATCTATTACGCCTGCTCGCCGGACCCAGCCGTCGAGTGCTCGACTGCGGCAACTACAGCTTCAGTGGACCAGGCAATTCAGGACGGTGTTGTCGACGCATTGAACTACTCGATCAGCGGCGGCACGGATCCGTGGAATGACTCCACTTCGCTGGCATTCCTTTCCGCCGCGAATGCAGGAATCTTTGTGGCTGCGGCTGCTGGCAACACCGGGACGAGTGTTCCGAATCAAGTCGCTGGCACCGCGAACCATTGGGAACCGTGGGTTACGACGGTGGCCGCCGGTACGCACACTGGTGGCGCCATCGCGCCGAATCTGAGCCTTACCGGCCCGGGTACGCCACCGTCCAATGTGCAGAACCTGCCCTTGACCGAAGGCGTAACCGATACGCCGCCGACAGCGACGGTTTCGGCGACAATGAATCTGAGTCCCTTGTTCCACAACTCCAATACGAGCGGAAACGATGCCTGCTCGGCGTTTTCCGCAGGCCAGTTCACCGGAGCGATTGCTCTGGTCAGCCGCGGTACTTGCACCTTCTCGACCAAGGTGGCCAATGCGGTCGCTGCGGGCGCAGTAGCGGTGATTATTTCCGACAATCGTCCCGAAGCGCCGTTGACGGCGAGTCTTGTACCGACTGCCACGGTACCGGTCTACACCGTTACGCAGGCGCAGGGTACAGCGTTGCAAACGTTCCTTGCGGCCAATTCCAACTCGGCGCCTGCGGTTATCCCGTATCCGCCGATACGTCAGCCGACGCAACCGGATGTACTGGCGAACTTCAGTCTGCTCGGTCCAGTTGGCATCGACGTGATCAAACCCGACGTGCAAGGGCCAGGTGTGAACATTCTCGCGTCGATCGCCAATGACGGTAGCCCCAACGGGCCCAATTTGGTCGCGCTGTACAACGGCACATCGATGGCGACACCGCATACCACGGGTTCGGGTGCGTTGATGCTTGGTCTGCATCCAACGTGGACCCCGCTCGAAGCGAAATCGGCGCTGATGATGACGGCAAAGGAATCCGGACTCACCAAGGCAAATGGCGTAACTCCGAGCGATTACTTCGATCGCGGTTCGGGCCGCCTGCAGGACTTCCCGGCGAGCACGGCTGGCTTGGTTCTCGACGAAAACGCGTTGAACTTCGACTACGCCAATCCAGCAGCCGGTGGTGATCCGAGCACGTTGAATCTTGCCAGCATGCAGGGGTTCTCGTGCATCAATTCGTGCAGTTTCACCCGCACCTTTACGGCTACGGCAAACGAAACTGTGACATGGACTGTGAGCCTGACAGGCGAGGTTGGCGCGCTTGCGACGCCGGACACGACAAGCTTCGGTATCAGTGCGGGTAACACTCAGACAATCAATCTTTCGATTGATTCCAGCGGTTTGGCCTCCGACGGCAGCATCCATTTCGGCGAAATGACATTGACACCGAGTGATGCCACGTTGGCAACGCTGCATCTTCCGATCGCAATATCGGTGCCTGAACCGACCATCGCGGCGCAGCCCAATCCGTTGTCGATTACCGGTGTCGGCGTGACATCTGCGAACGCGACATTGGTGGTGCGTAATATCGGTGGGCCGACGCTCAATGTTGACCAGGATGGGGCGACTACGGATATCGGTTACGTCTGGAGCGACCAGCCGACACCAAATACGTACGGGTATACCAGCACGCAGTATGCGGGACGCGAGGCAGGTGCCACGGACTTCTTTGCGTCGGACGACTTCACGATTACCGGCAGCAGCCCGATCAATCTGTCCGTAATTTATGTGCCAGGGTTTGCGCAACCGAACGGCCTGGCCAGTTTCGGCCAGAACCTGCAGATCCACTGGCGCATCTACTCTGATGCGAACGGGCAACCGAGCGGCAATCCTGACAACGGCTCGGCGCTTTGGAGCTTCGACGGCACAGCCTCGTCTGCCGGCGTCTACATTGGTGCAGTTCAATTCCCGGACGATATATACCTCGACGTGGTTGGCGCCGGTGCACCGCCCACGGCATTGCCGGCCGGTCACTACTGGCTTGTCGTGTACCCGACCTTCCCCTGCCTCGGAGCGGGCGCGGGTTGCACGACCGGACAGTGGTATTGGCTGACCAGTTCGACGGGTTCTGGTTCTTCCGCGGTCAGCATCGCTCCGCAATCAACGAGCCCTGCGTGGACGCCGATCGACCCAAGTACCGGCGCGGGATTGTCCATGTATCTGCAGAGTGAGGTCACCTGCGTTGTGCCGGCGTGGCTGTCGCAGGTGGGTCTGCCCACGGCTATCGCTGGGCTTTCCTCGTCCAACGTCACAGTCACGGCCACGGGGCCGTTGCCGTCGACAAGTGCCACAGGCTACTTGTGCCTGAGCAGCAACGATCCGAACACGCCGGACCTGCCGGTGCAGGTGAACGCGGCTCAATAAGCAGGCAACGATTGTCACGCGCCAAGTCTTGGTGCGTGGCGATCAAACGGGTTCGAGGGGCGCATTGCGCCCCTCTTTTTTTGTGGCCGTGATTCCAATAAAAAAACGCAAGGTCACTAGTCAAAAAAGTCCGATCCTGTGCGCATGGAAACGTGGCCCTGAGCACTGGTTCGCGCGACTCTTGGCTTTAAGTAACTACCTGGTAACGGACTCGATCTGCCGCTTCACATTCTCCGCAAGCGGATTGATCTTGCCGTGCACACGATGGCGCGCCGGCTTTGGGTGTCGGAGGGACGCGCAGCGCAATGACCGCAGAATTTTCCGCCCTCATTGAGGCAGACCACTTTCGCAGTGCAACATGCGAGTTTGCGAAAAAAAGCAATTGCAGACGAGAAAAAACTGGCCTATTGTTGCAGGCAAGTCGGGTATCACTTACCGATCCATGGGGGGATCGGGCGCACTGGGAACAGCCGAATCTGGCTGTTGCGCCTTGATCCTTTGAACACAGCATAGTCAATCGTTCGGGGTAGATTTCAATGCGAATGCCATTCATCAGGTCCAGCCTGGCGGCTGCGACTGCTCTCGTCTTATTGGCGAGCCCGCTTTATGCGGCTACGAATCCACAAAACCTGGGCTTGGGCCTGGACAAACTCGTCGAAAGTCGCGCCATCGTCAAGGCGAATGCCAGCCGTGCGATCTATGGTGGCTATGCGACCGAGCAGGCGGCAAATTATGCGAGCCTGGCGATCACCGACGAGACCGATGTCAACCGTGTCCTGGTCGACATCGTTCCCACCGGCCGAATCAGCATGGATGCAGTGGCCAGCACCTTGCAGGCGTCGATTCCGTCGATGCAGATCAAGTCGGTCGACCCCAAGTATCGTGGCACCGGCGTCATCGAGGCTTATGTCTCGGTTGACGAGGCGACTACCGTGGCGACTACCGCCGGCGTCAAGTCGGTATTCCTTGCGCTCAAGCCTTATGTGCGCTCCAAGCAGGGTCCCGTTCCGGCACCCAGCGTCGTGGCCGGCGACCATCTGCTCAAGATCGGCACGGCGTTCGACCAGGGCGTCATCCAGCACCGTGTCGACCGCATCAGCCAGCTCTACAACCCGTCGGCGCCGGTCAATTACGACGGTAGCGGGATCTCGATCGGCATCCTTTCGGACAGCTATGACACGCGTTCGGCTTCCCCGCATGCCGCGACTGCGGTGACCAACTTCGATCTGCCGGGTGCAGCGGCAAATCCGTGGAACACCCAACCCGTCGTGGTGCTGCAGGATTTCCCCGGCGGTACCGACGAAGGTCGAGGCATGACCGAGATCGTCTACAAGATGGCGCCGCGCGCACGCCTGGCGTTTGCGACCGCCGACAATGGCGAAGTGGGCTTTGCCAACAACATCCGCGCGCTCGCCGCGCTCCCCGGATTTACCTACGACCCCTCGATACAACAGGGCTTCAAGGCCGATGTCATTGCCGACGACGTCGGCTACTACGACGAGCCTTGGTATGAGGATGGCATCATTTCCGATGGCATCGACGACGTCGCCGCTGCCGGTACCTCGTATTTCTCGTCGGCTGCCAACGACATCGGCATCAACGGCTATGAATCCCCGCTGCGCATCATCCTCAACGGAACGGGGTTGACCGCCGCAGCGGGCAATACCGCTCTGGCCAACACCAACATCAGCCTGTCCGGCGTGCCAGCCAATCTGTACGCAGGCGGCTTCCACAACTTCAACCCATCGGGGCTGGATGTTGCGCAGCTGGTGAACTACACCGGTACGCAAATCGTCGTCATGCAGTGGGACGATCCCTACGATTCGAAGGATCTGACTCCGGATCAACCGCCGATTTATTCGGCCGCCGGAACCATCGACAATACGACAACCTCGGTGACCTACGACCAGACCAGCACGCCACCGCTGCCGCCCTTTGTCCAGGGCCAGGCCTATGTGATCGCCGAAGCGGCGACCAGCGGCAACCTCGACGCCATCATCAACATCTATGATTCGTCCAACAATCTTGTCGTCAGCCAGGATACCGGCACGGACGAGACAGTGAACTTCTTCGCCCCGGCGACGGACCAGTACCGCGTCGTCGTCAACCGCTACTCGACGACTACCGGAAACTTCACTTTCACCGTCAGCACCGCGCAAGGCCAGGCCGGCGTGACGACCGACCTGAATCTCCTGGTGTTCAACACTGCCGGTGCGTACCAGGCAACGCGGTCGCTCACGTCGAACAACCTGGCCAACAACCGACCGATCGAACTCGCGCAATTCGCCCCGCCGTCCGGCCAGACGCAGCTGCAATTCGTGATCGCGCGTGCGAACACGCCAACGGCAGCGCAACTGCCCACGCGTGTACGCTGGCTCATCCCCGGCAACGGCGCCAGTGGCCTGGGTCCGGCGGAATACTTCACGTACAACACGGTCACCACGGGAGGTCACCCCACGGCGGTTGGGTGCAACGGTACGGCCGCCTATTCGGTGTTCAGGCCCAATGTACCGGAGTCGTTCACGTCGCCTGGCCCGGCCACGATCCTGTTCGACAAGCAATCCAAGCGCCTGGCTGCGCCCGATGTTCGCCAGCAGCCGCGTGTCGCGGCGGCCGACGCCGGCAACACGTCGTTCTTCAGCTCCGATTCCACGAACGACCTGGATACCAACCCCAACTTCTCCGGTACGAGCGCCGCTGCGCCTCACGCCGCCGCTATCGCGGCCCTAGTACTGCAGTCCCGCGGTGGTTCGGGCAGTGTCACGCCTACGCAGATGACCAGCATCCTGCAGGCGTCGGCGTTCCCGCATGACCTGGATCCGTCGTTTGCCTCGGGAACTGCCGCAGCCACCGACGGCGGCACGGTATCGGTTTCGATCAGCTCGGACAACGACTCGAACACAGCGACCGGTCAGAACGACCCGTCGTCGTTCCAGATCACCTACTCCGGGCCGGGATCGCTGGCCAGCATCACCTTCAACCCTGCCGGTACGGACGTGGCCGGCGGCAACGTCAGCGGCGGCAACAATGGCCCGATGAACGACGTGGGTTCGCTGCCGGCGACCGTCACCTACTTCGAGAACAATTACCCTGGTCTGGCCTTCCTGCCGGCGACCAAGGCGTTCACGCTCGGGCCGCTGACGAACCTGGTGGCCGCAGACGTCACCGTGCCGCTGAGTACTACGCCATACACCGGGTTCAGCAATCTGGCCCCTTCACCAGCCAACGGCACGAGCCAGTTCCGCACGATGACGATCAAGTTCCCGAATGCCAACTTTACGACCGGCGCCGCACTCCGGTTCACCGTAGGTCGCGGTGCGCAACATTCCGCGGTCACGGGTAACGGTACGGTCATCGGTGCAGGATCAGTAACCTCCAATCCGCTTGCCGATCTGTTCGGTGGTGGCGTGCTGATACCCAGTGGCGTCGTCGTCAACGATGGCATGGCTTTCAGCGGCACGACCACGGCGGGCGGCGTGTTCACCGGCACGATCAAGAACAAGATCGGTACGGGGTACAGTGTTGTCGACGGCTACGGCTTCATCGATGCATCGGTGGCGACCGGCACGCTCAGGGGAGTCGCTTCCGCTGCGCCGGCTTCCGGTTACCCGAACGACATCGTGTTGCTCACGGTGAACGTGACCGGCGGCACGAATCCGGCAAGCACCGGTCTGGCGGTCAAGGCCAACCTCAGCGGCATCGGTGGCAGTTCGTCACAGGGCCTGTATGACGACGGCACGCACGGCGACGCGGTCGCGGGTGACAACGTGTTTTCGGTGAACGCGGTCGTCGGCGCGAATGCAGCCCCGGGCAGCCTGGTCATTCCGGTCACGATCCAGGACAACCAGTCGCGCAGCGGCAACGCCTCGATCAACTTCACGGTACTCGCGGCGACATCGCCTTCGGGCGTGGGTACGGCCACGCCGGCCGCGGTGTCGGTAACGGAGACGTCGTTGCTGACGGTGGCAGTCACTTCAGGTACCGGACCTGTCAGCACCGGTATTGCCGTCAAGGCCGATCTGAGCAGCATCGGCGGCAACGCGGCGCAGGCGTTCAACGACAATGGCGACGGTACGTTCTCGTTCGGCGCAACCGTGCCGATCGGCACCGCCGCCGGCGCGAAGACCCTGCCAGTAACGGTATCGGATGCGCAGTCGCGCAGCAGCTCGACCAGCATCTCGCTCTCGGTGCTTGCACCGACGGCGCTCAGTGCCTCCGGCTCGGCTGCGCCTTCGGCGGTCATCGCCGGCGGGGCGACACACCTGTCCGTTTCGGTGACGCCAGGCGCCAGCCCCGCCAGCAGCGGCATCCAGGTCAGTGCCGATCTGACCAGCATTGGCGGCAACGCGACGCAAGCGCTCGCCGATGACGGCAGCGGTACCTCGTTTGCGTTCGATGCGACGGTCGATGCGGCCACGACACCGGGAGTCAAGCTGTTGCCGGTGACGATCACGGATGCCCAGGGCCGCAGTACGACTGTGACGCTCGGACTGAACGTGCCGACGCCGGGCGCGCCGTATGCCACGGGCATTGTCGTGTCGGGCTTGCCGGGCAGTTCGGTGCTGCTGCAGGCCGTGGCGACTCCGGGCAGCGAGCCGACTTCAACCAGCCTGGTCGTGACGGTCGACCTGAGCGCGATCGGCGGCAGCGCCACGCAGGCACTTTACGACGACGGCACGAACGGCGATCAGGTGGCCGGCGATGGCGTGTACTCGTTCGCGACGACGCTGGATTCCGGCACACCGATCGGTGCGACGTTCAATCTGCCGGTGACGGTCAGCGATGCGCAAATGCGCACCGGCGCGGGTTCGATCCAGCTCACCACCTTGAACGATCGCATCTTCGGCGACGGTTTCGAGTAGGCCCCGCCAGAGCCGGCGCACGCTGGCAAGAGGAACGCAAAGGGCGCCGCAAGGCGCCCTTTTTTTGGCAAACGTTCGACATTCTTGCGTATTCGTCGATTGTGGGTCGATGCGGTCGTGTCACTCCAAGTGGTTGGCATAGGCGCGCGCAGGCAGGCACAGCGCAGACGCCTGGCGCGCCGCGGCACGATTCCCGCATCGATCAGTAATGGCTTCCGTCCGCGATCGCGTATTTCGCCAGCACGTCACGCGCATCATCGCGCATGAGGTCCTGCTTGACGCGGATGCCGCGCCTGGTCAGTTCGCCAATCCAGTCCGCCGGCAACGGACCCTCGTCGAATTCAGTGAGTTCTTCCACGTCCTGCGAGCGCGCGCCGATCAGCAGTTCGTCGATACCGGCCCAGATTGTCGCGCCGTAGCACTGGCAGCAGGGCTGTGCACTGGTCGCCAGCACGAATTTTTCGCCACCTTCGTTGAGCCGGTAGCGTTGCAGGCGTGCCTGCGCCAGCATGTAGGCCATCATTTCAGCGTGGGCCACCGAACAGTTCTGTGTCACGACGCGGTTGACGCCGACCGACACCAGTCGGCCGGCACCGCTGAACACGGCGGCACCGAACGGGCCGCCGGTACCATTTTCCACATTGCGGCGCGCCAGATCGATCGCCAGGGCCACGCGCGATTCGTCGTTGGCGTAGATGCGCGACTCGTCGATGGCTTCGTGCAGCCAGATCGGCAGGGTCAGATGCAGTTGCGCCAGGATCATGCCGCTATCTCATTTGGCGGTGGCTTTCGTCCACGAGTCGCGCAGCGTCACTGTGCGATTGAATACCGGTTTGCCCGGCGCATGGTCGCGCGCGTCGGCGACAAAGTAACCCAGGCGTTCGAACTGGCAACTATCGCCGGCCTTAGCATTCGCGAGCGAGGCCTCCACATAGCCGCTGACAACGCGGCGCGAATCCGGATTCAGGTGATCGTGATAGGTCTTGCCGTCGCTGTCGTCGTCCGGATCTGGCACATTGAACAGACGGTCGTACAGGCGGATTTCCGCCGCCAGCGCATCGCGCGCGCTGACCCAATGAATCGTGCCCTTGACCTTGCGTTCGGCGCCCGGCGCCCCGTGGCGGGTATCGGTGTCCAGGGTGCAGCGCACTTCGGTCACATTTCCATTTGTATCTTTCAATACTTCTGTGCATTTGACGATGCCGACGCCGCGCAAACGCACTTCGCCACCAGGAATGAGGCGGTGGAAGCCTTTCGGCGGCACTTCCATGAAGTCTTCGCGCTCGATCCACAGTGCGCGCGAAAAAGGCACCGCACGTGTGCCGAACGCCTCGTTTTTCGGGTGGTTGGGAAACGTCAGCGTTTCCGTGTGGCCCTCGGGCAGGTTGGTGAGCGTGAGCTTGAGCGGGTCGATCACGGCGAAGCGCCGCGCGGCGCTGGCATCGAGCGCATCGCGCACGCAGCCTTCGAGCACGCTGAATTCGATCGTCGAATTCTGCTTGGTGACGCCGGCCCGGTCCCAGAACGTCCGGATCGCCGCCGGCGGAAACCCGCGCCGGCGCACGCCGGACAGCGTCGGCATGCGCGGATCGTCCCAGCCTTCGACGAGGCCCTCGGTGACCAGCTCCATGAGCTTGCGCTTGCTCATCACAGTGTAGTCAAGATTCCCGCGCGCGAACTCGATCTGCTGCGGCGTACTCACCGGCATGAACAGGCCTGCGTCGATCACGGGCCGGACAAGTTCCGGATGATTGGGCAGGTCGACCCGCTGCAGGCACCAGTCGTAGAGCGGCCGATGGTCCTCGAATTCGAGCGTGCACAGCGAATGGGTGATGCCCTCGACCGCGTCGGAGATGGCGTGCGCATAGTCGTACATCGGATAGATCGGCCACGCATCGCCGGTGTTCTGGTGCGTCACCTTGCGGATGCGGTACAGGGTCGGATCGCGCAGGTTGATGTTGCCGCTGGCCATGTCGATTTTCGCGCGCAGGGTCTTGGCGCCGTCGGCGAATTCGCCCGCGCGCATGCGCCGGAACAGGTCGATATTCTCGTCCACCGAACGGTCCCGATACGGCGAATTGCGTCCGGGTTCGGTCAGCGTACCGCGGTACTCGCGGATCTCATCGGCGGAAAGATCGCAGACGAAGGCGTCGCCGTCGCGGATGAGTTTTTCCGCGCACAGATAGAACACGGAAAAGTAATCCGAGGCATGGCGCAGCGCATCCCAGTCGAAACCCAGCCAGTGCACGTCGGCCTTGATCGCGTCGACATATTCCGGATCCTCGCGCGCCGGATTGGTGTCATCCAGACGCAGATGGCAGACACCGCCGAAATCAGCCGCAATGCCGAAGTTCAGGCAGATCGACTTGGCGTGGCCGAGGTGCAGGTAACCGTTCGGCTCCGGCGGAAAACGCGTGACGACGCGGCCCGCATGCTTGCCGGTGGCACGGTCGTCGACAACGATATGGCGGATGAAGTTGCTGTTGCTGGGTGCGGCTTCGGTCATGGCGGGCAGCGGGAAAGGCAATATGCAAGTTTACCGGGGCAGCGAGGGAAAGCGAACATGTCAACCCGCCTGGCGGCATTTCGCACGAATCCCCGCAGCCCGAGCGCAGGACAATGCTTCGGCTTCGCTCGCTCCTCGAGCAGGTTCCGCGAACGGATGGAGTTCGATTCGGCCACGGTTCGCCGCTGCTTGGAGCGCGTCGCGCGGCATGGGACAATTCGCGCCTGCCACATCGGCTTCGCAAGCGGCGGTTGCATCATGCTCCACGGGAAGAAGATCGCCGTCGTCATGCCTGCCTACCGTGCTGAGAAGACGCTGGAAGAGTGCTATCGCGCGATCCCGCACGACATCGTGGATACCGTTCTTCTGGTAGACGACGCCAGCGATGATGCGACGCTGGCCGTGGCGCAGCGGCTGGGCATCCGCGCGCATCGGCATCCGCGCAACCGCGGGTACGGCGGCAATCAGAAAACCTGCTACATGCTGGCGCTGGAAGCCGGCGCGGACATCGTGGTGATGCTGCACCCGGATTACCAGTACGAGCCGCGATTGACCACGGCGATGGCGGCAATGATCGCGTCCGGCGTGTATGACGTGGTGCTCGGGTCGCGCATCCTCGGCAACACGGCCCTGGCCGGCGGCATGCCGCGCTACAAGTATGTCGCCAATCGCCTGCTGACTTTCGTGCAGAACATCCTGGTCGGGGTGAAGCTGTCCGAGTTCCACACCGGCTACCGCGCTTTCTCGCGACGCGTGCTGGAAACGCTGCCGCTGGCGGCAAATTCAGACGACTTCGTGTTCGACAACCAAATGCTGGTGCAGGCGCTGGCTTTCGATCTGCGCATCGGCGAGATTTCCTGTCCGACGAAGTATTTTCCCGAAGCCAGCCAGATCAGTTTCCGGCGCTCGGTCCGCTACGGATTCGGCGTGCTGCGCACCAGCGTGGTGTATCGTCTCTGGCGATGGAAACTGGCGCGTCCGCGCTTTCTTTCGGCGCAGCCACAATGGCGCTTGCCCGCCGCGCATGCCGCGGTTGTGGATCGTTGAGCATGCTTCAACGCAGGCTGCGCAATGCCGACACGGCGTGGGTCGTGTTTCTCGCGCTGGCATTGGCGGTGGGAATATTCCTGCGCTGGTATCAGCTCGGGTCGCAGATCCTGCTCGACGACGAGTGGCACGCGATCGACAAGCTGCTCCACGCCGATGCGCGCGACATCGCCACCCATCTGGGCCTGGCTGACTACAGCATCCCGCTCACGCTGTACTACCGGTTCTTGTATCTGCACGGCGGTCTGAGCGAGTGGGGCATGCATCTGCCCATGCTGCTCGCCGGCGTCGGCCTGCTCGTCATCGCGCCGTGGCTGCTGCGCCGGCAGGCAGGGTTCGCGACGCTCGCGGTCTGGACTGCGCTGCTGGCGATTTCTCCGTTGCTCGTCTACCTGAGCCGCACGGCGCGGCCGTATGCGATCACCAATCTGCTGGTCTTCATCGCCGTCATCGCATTCCGCGAATGGTGGCGCGGGCGTGAGCATCGCTTGCGTTGGGCTGGCCTCTACGTCGTCAGCACGTTTCTCGCCGGCTGGCTGCATTTGATCACGCTGCCGTTTACCCTGCTTCCCTTCGTGTTTTTCGGCGTCGCGGGGCTGCGCGATCTGGCCGGTTCCGGGCGCGCAGCGGCGTGGCAGGGAATCGGGCGGCTGTTTGTCCTCGGCGTTGTCGTGACGGCGCTGCTCGCCGCCGCGCTGCTGCCGTCCATGCTCAACGATTGGGGCGCGCTTGCGGCCAAGGCAGGCAGCGACGCGATCACGCTGGAGAGCGCATATCGCAGCCTGCTGATGGGTCTGGGTATTTCCAGCCCGTGGATTTGCATTGCAATGGTGCTTTCGCTCGCGGCGGGCGTGCGTACCTGGTGGCGGCGCGATGCGACCTTCGTGGCCTATGTCGCCTTGATCGTAACCGGCAGTGCGCTCGCCGTGGCACAGTCGCACCCCGCCTGGGTACAGCATCCCGGCACGTTTGCGCGCTATATGCAGCCAGCGGTTCCGTTCATGCTGCTTTTTGTCGCCGAAGGCTTTGCCGGTCTGGCCAAGCCACTGACCGCGGTGCTGCAAGTGACACTCGCGCTGGCCTCGGTAGCCGTGTTGTTTGCAGCGGGGCCAATGCCGGCGTATCTGTACAACCCGAACCAGTTCATGGGCCATCCCTGGTTCCAGTTCGATTACGATCCGGCGCACAACGCCTATCGCATCCAGCTGCCGGATGGCCCGATTCCGGAATTCTATCGGCGCCTGGCGGCGCTGCCGCCGCGCTCGCTGACCCTGGTCGAGGCACCCTGGTCGCTCGAAACCGACCACGATCCTCAGCCGCTTTACCAGAAGATCCACGGCCAATACGTGCGCATCGGTTTGCTCACGCCACTTTGCGCTGCACCTGCGTACGGGGAATATCCCGAAGCCGATACGGGCATGCGCCTGACCCGGTTCGTCCATCTGCCGGCGTTGCTGCGCGGCGACACGCATGACGCCGATTTTCTGGTAATGCACCTGAAGTCATGGCCGCCGACCTTGCCGGCAACCGCGGAATGGCCGGACCTGTCCACGTGTCTACCGCAGATCGAGCAGCATTTCGGCGCGCCGGTTTACCACGATGCGGAAATCGAAGTGTTTGCGCTGTCGGCGGCGGCACGCGCATTGTCCGCAGCGAAAAATTGAAGCGGGATTCCGGTCCCTGACCCGCATGCCGGCTTTACGCCTCCTGCCGTATGCAGTAGCGTTGACTCCAATCCAGTGGGGCAGCGCGTGAGAATCGTCTACGAAGCCGAAAACATCATCGACGCCAATCTGGTGAAGAATGCGCTGGAACACGAAGGCATCGTTGCGTTCGTCAGCGGCCAGTACCTGACCGGTGCCGCGGGCGAATTGCCACCGCTGGGCCTGGTCAAGGTGATGGTCGCGGAAGTCGACTGGCCGCGCGCGCGCCCGATCGCCGAGAGCATCGATGCGGATCTGGCCGAACATCGCGCAGCGCCGGACCGCGATGACGACTGGCTGCCGGAACCCGTCTGAATAGTATACTTGTAGTCACAATCCGCCATGCATAAAACCCTTACGCTGATCATCGGCAGCAAGAACTACTCTTCGTGGTCGTTGCGGCCATGGTTGCTGCTGCGCCAGTTCGGCGTCGATTTCGCGGAAATCAAGCTGCCCCTGGACACGCCCGAATTCCATGCCCGCATCGGCGCCTATTCTCCGACCGGGCGCGTGCCCGTGCTGCACGACGGCGACCTGCGCGTATGGGATTCGCTGGCGATCGCCGAATACGCGAACGAGCGTTTTCTGGAATGGCGCGGCTGGCCGGCGCAGGTGGAGGTCCGCGCAATGGCGCGCTCGGTCAGCGCCGAGATGCATTCCGGGTTCCCGGCGCTGCGCCGGGAATTGCCGATGAATTGCCGCAAGCGCGCGCGTGGACACGCGCCCGGCGCCGACGCCGCGGCGGATATCGCCCGGATCAAGACGATCTGGCGCGACGCGCGCAACGCCCGCGACGGTGCCGGCGACTTCATGTTCGGCCCGTTCGGCATCGCCGACGCGATGTTCGCGCCGGTGGTGCTGCGCTTCGTCAGCTACGATGTGGCGCTGGATGCTTTCGAACGACGCTATGTCGAGTCGGTCATGGCGCTGCCGGCATTGCGCGAATGGTTGGCCGATGCGGCCACCGAACCGCTGTCGCCCGAGCACGAGCGGCTGACGCCGTGATCGCTGCGCCGTGATCGTTGCTTCGTGACTGCCTCAGTTCCTCGCCGCGCACTGGTGCAGATGAGTGCCGGCGCCGCCCTCATCAGTACGACCAGCATCTTTGTGCGTTGGGCACATGTCGCACCGACGGTGTCGGCCTTCTACCGCATGCTGTTCGGCGGCGTCATGCTGCTGGTGCTGCTGCTCGTGCGGCGCGAATGGCGGCGCTTCGGCTTCCGCGATCTGGTCTGGCTGCTGCTTCCCGCGCTGGCGTTTGCCGCGGATCTGATCATCTGGCACCGCAGCATCCTCTACATCGGCCCTGGCTTGGCGACCCTGGTTGCGAATTTCCAGGTTTTCATCATGGCCTTCGTAGGCGTGGTGTTCTATCGCGAACGTCTCGGCCCGCGCTTTGTGTTCGGTCTTGTCCTGGCTCTGGTTGGCCTGTGGCTGCTGGTGGGCGTGGACTGGAGTTCGTTCACACCGCAGTTCCGCATCGGCGTATATCTGGGCCTGCTCACGGGTGTGGCCTATTCGGTATATCTGCTCAGCCTGCGCCGCGTTCAATTGCGCCGCGTGCACCTGGATGCGACCCAGGTGCTGTGCCTGAACAGCCTGCTGTGCGTGCCGATGCTGGCGATTGCGGTCGGCATCGAGGGCGGCAGCTATGCGATACCGGATACACAGTCGTGGCTGGCCCTGCTTGGTCTGGGGCTGTTCGGCCAGGTACTGGGCTGGGTGCTGATCGTGCGCGCGATGCCGCAGCTGCCGGCATCGCTGGTCGGTTTGCTGCTGCTGCTGCAGCCAGCGCTTTCATTCGTGCTCGATGTGATCCTGTTTGCGCGCCCGACCAGCGGTCTGGACTGGATTGGCCTGACGCTTTCCCTGCTCGGCATTTTTGTCGGCTCGGTGCGGGCACGCCCATCCGCGGCCGCTGAATCCGCATGAAAGCCGCTGCAATCGATCTTGCTGCGTACGTGCGCGAGGTGCCGGATTTTCCGCTGCCGGGCATCGTGTTCAGGGACATCACGCCCTTGCTTGCCGATGCCCGCGCACTGAGCGCATGCATCGACGCGCTGGCGGAGCCGTTCCGTGACCGGCGCATCGATATGGTGTGTGCGATCGAGTCACGCGGATTCATCTTCGGCGCGGCACTGGCTCGCGATCTCGGGGCCGGCTTCGTGCCGATCCGCAAGCCGCGCAAGCTTCCGGCGCGGACCATCGGCATCGACTACGCGCTCGAATACGGCAGTGATCGCCTCGAAATGCATGTCGACGCCCTGTGCGCCGGCTCGCGCGTGCTGCTGGTCGACGATGTCGTCGCCACCGGCGGAACCCTGCTGGCGTCGCGTGCCCTGATCGCGCAGCTTGGCGCGGAACTGGTGGCCGCGGCAGTCGTGATCGAGCTTGAATTTCTGGGCGCGCGCACGCGCTGGCCTGCGGATGTGCCGCTGCATGCGCTGATCCGATACTGAATCTCCTTTCAGATTGGATAAAATAGACGTCTATACGTCTTGACATCCAAATTTACATGCCCGTATCATCTGCCCTCGGCAACCCGGGTGGATGAACATGAGCGCGAGTCGGCAGGTTGAATCACGGCACACAACAGCGGGCGACAGCCTATGCGAATGGCGCGAAGGCGTGCTGGCGCTGCCCGATCCGTTCGTGCTCGAATCCGGCGCAGTCCTGCGCGGTGCGCGCCTGGCCTGGCAGTGCGCCGGCCCGGCGCAGGCACCGCTGGTGATTGTCCTCGGCGGCATATCGGCACACCGGCGTTGTTGCGCCGCCGATGGTCGCGGCTGGTGGGAAAGCCAGTGCGGGCCGGGGCGGGCGCTGGACACGGCCAACTATCGCCTGCTCGGCGTGGACTGGCTGGGTGGCGTCGACGCCTCGACCGGGCCGGGCTCCGGCACGGCCGGCGGCGACCGGGATTTTCCCGCGATCGCCACTTCCGATCAGGCGCGCGCGCTGCTGTTGCTGCTCAATCGCCTGAGCGTGCGCCGCGTGCATCTGCTCGTCGGCGCGTCCTACGGCGGTGCCGTATCGCAGCAGCTGGCAGCGCTCCTCGGAGACCGCTTGCGCCGGCTGGTGCTGCTCAGTGCCGCGCATCGTGCCTCGCAGTTCGGTCTTGCCCTGCGCCATGTCCAGCGCGCGATCCTCGACCTCGGCGGCAATACGCGCGAGGCGCTGGCCCTGGCACGGTCGCTCGCCGTACTGGGTTATCGCACGCCCCAGGGCATCGAGGCGCGCTTCAGCGATGGTGCCGGTGCGGACGGAGTGCTCGGCTGGCTTGCGCATCATGGCGACAGCTTCGCGCAGCGGTTCGAACCGGCGGCCTACCGATGCTTGGGCGCATCGCTCGACGCACATGCGCTGGATCCGGCCAGCATCCGCGTACCGACGACGCTGCTCAGTGTGCGCGAAGACCTGCTGGTGCCGCCGTCGCTACTGCAGGAATACGCCGGGCGCGCCGGTGAGGCGTGCCGTCTTGTGGAGATTTCCTCGGCGTTCGGGCACGACGCTTTCCTCAAGGAGGAAGCAGCGGTCGCTGCCTTGCTGTCCGACTCGCTCAAGGCCGCGGCATGACGCGTCGCGCTGCCACGGTCGCCGCACGCGCTGGCGTCGACGCCGATGCCGCGCATGGCGCGGTCATGCCGCCGCTATATCTTTCCACAAATTACAGTTTTGCCGGGTTCGCGCGCAAACGCGCCTATGACTACACGCGTTCCGGCAATCCGACACGCGACGTGCTTGCCGGTGCGCTGGCCGAACTTGAAGGCGGCGCCGGCGGCGTGATCACTGCGTCCGGCATGGCGGTGATCACGCTGCTGACGGCACAACTGACGCCTGCGGACCTGCTGCTGGCGCCGCACGATTGTTACGGCGGCACGTATCGTTTGTTCAAGGCACAGGCGGCGCGCGGCCTGTACCGTGTCGATTTCGTGGATTTTGCGGACACGGCGGCGCTTGATGGAGCGCTGGCGAAGAAGCCGAAACTGGTGTGGATCGAGACGCCAAGCAATCCCTTGCTGCGCATCACCGACATCTTGGCTGTGGTGGGCCGCGCGCACAAAGTCGGTGCGCTGGTTGCCGTGGACAACACCTTTCTTTCGCCCGTGCTGCAGCAACCGCTGGCTCTGGGCGCCGATCTGGTCGTGCACTCGACGACGAAATATCTCAACGGTCATTCGGATGTCGTCGGCGGTGCCGTGGTCTGGAAGGACGCAGCGGTTGGCGAACAGCTCGCGTGGTGGTGCAATTGCCTGGGTCTGGCCGGTGCGCCGTTCGACAGCTATCTCACCCTGCGCGGACTGCGCACGCTGCAGCCGCGCCTGAGCCTGCACGAAGCGAACGCTGCGGCGGTGGCCGCCTGGCTGGATCAGCATCCGGCCGTGCGAAAAGTATACTTTCCCGGACTGGCATCACATCCCGGTCATGCGCTTGCACGGCGGCAGCAACGCGGCTTCGGCGCGATGCTGAGTTTCGACCTGGCCGGCGGCGAGCGCGCCGTGGCGGCGTTTGTCGATGGCCTGCAATGCTTCACGTTGGCCGAATCGCTGGGTGGTGTGGAAAGCCTCGTTGCTCATCCGGCCACCATGACGCACGCCAGCATGGATGCGGCAGCGCGCCAGCGGGCTGGAATCGGCGACGGTCTGCTGCGCCTCTCGGTCGGCATCGAGGCGGTCGAGGATCTGCTTGCGGACCTCGATTGCGCTGTCGGTCGCGCAACGCGCGCAGTAAAGGTTCGCCCGCAAGTGGCCGCGCGCACTGCGCACGCCGCTGGGTCACCTTCTCTGACGCCAGCGTGAATCCGGCGTGGCTCAGCGGCGCGGCGCAATGCTGAAATGTTCGACCCACACCAGTTCGCAGGCGCCGGGACCGCTGTCGCTGCGCGTGAGCGAACTTATCCACTTCGAGCCATCGGCCCAGTCTGCTTCGACCAGGTAACCGTCGAACGAAACCACATCGCCCATGCGCGTGCGCTCGATCTCGCGCTCGACAATGCGGTCGGCGGGAATCAGGTGCATGTTGGCGCTCGACTCGATGATTTCCGCTTCGGGAATCGGAAATTTCCGCACCGACCAGTAATAGAAACGTCCCGATTGGGAAATATCCACCTGGTCCAGAACGGCGCTATCGGACATCCGTCCCCAACCCAGGGCGAGGTCGACCGGCACCAGTTCCGCGCCTCGATCCCAGCGATAGTCGGCGCGCGACAGCACGCGCGCGGACAGGGCGAACGTTGCCAGCGGCTTGATCGACACATTGCCTTTTTGCAGCGGGCTTACCGCGGCGGCGAGCGGTTCCTGCAGCGGAACCGCGGCCACCAGCACGCCCGGCGCATGCGCGATCGGCCGATGTACGTGCTGCCAGATAGCCGCGAGCAGCAGCAGCGCAGCAAACAGCCATACCCAGCGCGGCAGTCGGGTCAATCCAGATCGCCGGCAAGTACGCTGCAGGTGGCACTGTCCAGCACCAGGCGCTCGCGATAGGCGGGATGATCCACTGCCAGGGCGATTGACGCGCCGCGTTTGAATGCAGCGACCTGCTCAGAACCGAATTCAAAACGCAGGAAGTGCACGGCGGAAGTCTTGTTTTCCGTGCTGCGTTCAAGATCCTCGTCGGCTATCGCAATGCAGGGCGGCAGTTCGCCGACAGTCATGTGGATCCTGCGTTCGATGCCATGCAGCTCGATCAGCTTGCGCGTACGTTCATGCGGATCGGCATATTCGATCAGCAGCGTCGCCTTGAGATTGGCACCGTCCGGAATCAGCGGATTGTAGGCGTCGAGCTCGTCCTGGATTGCCTGTGCTTCGAAGCTACGCTCGATGCGCAGCATCTCCTGCACCTGATACTGCACCGTCAGGCGATCCTCGAACAGCAGGGTCAGATGTGCGCCAAGATGCACCGCGCGAGCGCGCTTGTGCGCAATAACGCGCGTTCGGAACGCGGCGCGCTCGCGCGCATAGGCTTCCAGGGTATACAAATCGCTTGGTGCCAGTTTTTTCATCGCAGGGGCTTCTCGAGTCTCGCTTCAAATGCCATACGCACGCCGCAGCAGGCTGATCGGGCTTTGCGCCGGCGGCCGGTCGCCCATGCCATGGGCAAGATGGCTGCCTGCCATGGGGCAGTCGCTGGCAAAATGCTCCGCTGCGATTTGCTGCACGCGCGTTTCCACCGGCTTGGCGATCTTGCGCGAAAAGGCATAAGTCTTGACCTTGACGCCGTAGGTGCCGTCATGGCCGGAGCAGCGCTCGATCGTCTGGATCTCGACGCCGGGTATCAACGCCAGCACATCGCGCGTCTTCGGCCCGATATTCTGCACGCGCTGATGGCAGGGCGCGTGGTAGGCGATCCTGCCGAGCGCCTGCGAAAAATCGGTCTTCAGCAGACCGGCCTGATGGCGCTGCCAGAGATACTCGAACGGATCGAAGAAGTGGCGCTTGACCAGTTGCACGTCTTCGTCGTCCGGGAACATCAGTGGCAGTTCCTGCTTGAACATCAGCACGCACGATGGAATCGTCGCGCTGATGTCCCAGCCGTCGCGGATCGCCGCGGCGAGGACCGGAATATTTTTTTCCTTGTACTTTGCAACAGTGTCCAGGTCGCCCAGTTCGAGTTTGGGCATGCCGCAGCAGACTTCGCGCTCGACGAGTTCCACGGCGATGCCGTTGTGGCGGAACACGGCGGCCAGATCCTCGACTGGCTGCGGCGCGGAATAGTTGCAATAGCACGTCGCAAACAGGGCGACCTTGCCGCGCGTGCGGCCGGCTTGCTGCGCAGGCCCGGAGCCATCCAGCGTTTTGAATCGTTTGCGTGCGGTGGGTCGCACGTAGGCCGGTACGCGCGCATCGCGATCGACACCCAAGGTCTTTTCCAGCAGCTTGCGTGCTTTCGCGTTGCGGTTCAGTCCATTCACGGCCTCGACCACGACAGGAATCGTGGCCAATCTGCCGATTGCGGTAGTCGAGGAAAGAATCTTCGCCGCGAGCCCGGTCTCGCCGCGTTGGTATTCCGCCGCCTTGGCACGCAGCATCAGGTGCGGAAAATCGACGTTCCATGGGTGCGGCGGTACATACGGACACTTGGTTTGGTAGCACAGATCGCACAGATAGCACTGCTCGACGACCTTGGCGAAGTCGGCCTTTGCCACACCGTCGACTTCCATGGTCGAAGACTCATCGACCAGATCGAAAAGGGTGGGGAAGGCCTGGCACAGGCTGACGCAGCGCCTGCAACCGTGGCAGATGTGGAACACGCGTTCAAGCTCCGCATCGATCGCAGGCTGGTCGTAAAATTGCGGATTTCTCCAGTCCAGCGCGTGCCGCGTCGGCGCATCGAGGCTGCCTTCGCGAGCGGTAGTGGGGGAGTCGGCCATAGACGGTCCTTGCGCGCGCAACGAATTTCCCTTCCCCCGCATGCGGGGGAAGGTGCCCGACGGGCCGAATAGGTCACACCAATTCGGTCAGCGCCTTGGTGAAACGGTTCGCGTGCGAACGCTCGGCCTTGGCCAGGGTTTCGAACCAGTCGGCGATTTCGCCGAAGCCTTCGTCGCGAGCGGACTTGGCCATGCCCGGATACATGTCGGTGTATTCGTGCGTCTCGCCTGCGATCGCGGCCTTTAGGTTGTTGCGCGTATCGCCGAACGGCAGGCCGGTGGCCGGATCGCCGCTGGCCTCCAGATATTCCAGATGCCCGTGCGCATGCCCGGTTTCGCCCTCTGCCGTCGAGCGGAACACGGCGGCGACATCGTTGTAGCCTTCGACGTCGGCCTTCTGGGCGAAGTACAGATAACGGCGGTTGGCCTGCGATTCACCTGAAAACGCGGCCTTCAGATTGTCTTCGGTCTTGGTACCTTTCAGATTGCTCATGACGCACCTCTTGCGATGGCTGGAGATTCGAGATTCACGCCGCACCCGCGGCGGCCAAGCGCAGCGTAACGTATCGATGCCATGCATGAAAATCGATTGTAACGATCGCAACGATAGGCTAGCTCTATCGCTGGCGCGCTGCGGCGCGCGTGCTGACGGCCGCGCGAGGCCTGGTCGCTGCGTTGCGTGGATCGAGCAGGCCGTGCGGCAGCGCGCGCAGTATCGCGGCGAGATCCTTCAGGAACGGCGCCATTGCCGAGCTCTTGCGCCAGAACATCGCGATGCGCCGGCTCGGCGCTTCACCGCGGAACTGCATCAAATGAATGTTTTCCGAGCGCGCCACGGGTGGCTTGATCGACAATGTCGGCAGCAGCGTCATGCCGACATTCGCGGCGACCATCTGCCGCAGTGTTTCCAGGCTGGTCGCGCGGAAACCCGATTTCTCACCGGCCCCGGCGAGCTGGCATACCTGCAGGGCCTGGTCGCGCAGGCAATGGCCGTCTTCGAGCAGGAGCAAACTCTGATCGGACAGATCGCCCACATTCAGCGATTTGCGCTTGGCGAACGCATGACCTTCCGGCACGGCTAGCAGGAAGGGTTCCTCGAACAGGAATTCGGCATGCAGCTGATCGTCGTGAATCGGCAAGGCAAGAATGCCCGCATCGAGACGGCCTTCGCGCAGCTGCTTGAGGATGACCTCGGTTTTCTCCTCGACCAGCAGCAGCTCCAGGCGCGGGAAGCGCTCGCGGATGCGCGGCACCACATGCGGTAGCAGGTACGGGCCCAGCGTCGGAAAGATGCCCAGGCGCACTGTGCCGGATTCCGGATCGAGCGTGCGCCGTGCGATTGCCCGGATCTGGTCGACTTCGTTGAGCACTTCGCGCGCGCGCTGCATGATTTCCCTGCCCACTTCCGTCAGCAGCACCTTACGCGGGGTGCGTTCGACCAGGGCGACGCCGAGTTCGTCCTCGAGTTTCTTGATTTGCGTCGACAGGGTCGGCTGGCTGACGAAGCTGGCTTCGGCGGCACGGCCGAAGTGCTTGTGCTCGGCGAGGGCAACGAGGTAACGCAGATCGCGCAGGTTCATGGTTCGCTCACCGCTGTCGGGTTGTGCGATCAGTATTATCTATCGAAAACATACTTTCAATCAATTGGAATGATTGAGTCGGGCCCAATATCATGCGTATCGCGGCCTGAAACAGGCTCCGGCTTTTCACTTCGACAGGAGTTTTCTCATGCTTACCATTGGCGACAAGTTTCCGCAGTTCAACCTCAAGGCCACCGTTTCGACCGATAGCGTCGAGAAGGCGTTTACCCCGATAGCCAACGATACCTACAAGGGCAAGTGGCTGTGCGTGTTTTTCTATCCGAAGGATTTCACCTTCGTCTGCCCGACCGAGATCAAGGGTTTCGGCGACCTGAACCAGCAGTTCGCGGATCGCGATTGCCAGGTGCTCGCCGCCAGCACCGACAGTGAATTCGTGCATCTGGCCTGGCGCAAGGATCACAAGGATCTGAGGCACCTGCCGTTCCCGATGCTCGCCGACACCGCGAAACGCCTGTCGAGCGCACTGGGCATTCTGGATACGGAAGAAGGCGTCGCCAAGCGTGCCACCTTCCTCGTCGATCCGGAAGGCGTGATCCGCTTCGTCTACGTCACCGATGGCAGCGTCGGCCGCAATCCGGCTGAAGTGCTGCGCGTCCTTGACGCGCTGCAGACCGACGAGTTGTGTCCGTGCAACTGGACCCAGGGCGAGCAGACGCTGAAGGCGGCTTGAGTGCCTTGAATGAAGCGTGAGACATCCGTTCGTGTCGAGGTATTGAGGCATGAATGGCGCCGCGGAACCGTTCGCCCCTGGATGCCTCTGGCGAACGGTTTTCAGACATGTAACTGTGGAGTTCCGACATGAACCTGAATGCCCTCAAATCATCCATCCCCGACTACGCCAAGGATCTGCGCCTGAATCTGGATTCGGTGCTGAACGAAACCGGTGCTCCGGGACTTTCGACGAAACAGATCGGCCTGATCGCGCTGGCCAGCGCGATGGCTTCGCGCCACGCGCCATTGACGACTGCACTTGCCATCGAAACGGCGAAGTTCGCAAGCGCACAGGAACTTTCCGGTGCGCGCACGGCCGCGGCGATCATGGCCATGAACAATGTGTACTACCGATTCACCCATCTGGTGAGCGATCACGAATACCAGACCCAGCGTGCGGGACTGCGCATGAACGCGATGTCCAGCCCCGGATGCGACAAGGTGGATTTCGAATTGTGCTCGCTTGCGGTGTCGGCGATCAACGGCTGCGGCATGTGCATGGATTCGCACGAGAAGACTTTGCGCAAGCATGATATCTCCGCACAGGCTATCCAGAGCGCGGTGCGCATTGCCTCGGTCGTGCATGCGGTTGCGGCGACCCTGGAGCAGGCGCAAGCTGCCGAGCCCGCGATTCTGGATCAGGCCGCCGCCTGATCGGGACCCGTCCCGCAGCACGAAAGACCACGCAGGATCAATATCCCTGCAAGACTGACGCGTTTGCGGGACTGGTGCCCCTTGTTGCCATGCATGGGCTGTGTTTAGCTTGCCGCCTTCGTTTCCGGAGGCGGTCCCATGCGCAGCGTGTCGATCATTTGTGGTCTTGTTCTCTTGGCGTCTTCGGCGCTGCAGGTTGCGCTTGCGGATGAAGCGATTCCCGTGGGCAAGCTTCCCGAAGATGCGACGCCGCTGGCCTACTCGCTCAAGCTCAAGATCGACCCGCGTGAAGAGCGCTTCAACGGCCAAGTCGGCATCCGGGTGAAGTTGTCCAAGGCCGCCGATCATCTCTGGCTGCACGGGCAGGACCTGGACGTGAACAAGGTCCAGTTGATCGATGCGGCGGGAAAAGCGCACAAGGCTACGTACGCGGCGCAGAAAGAGGGCGTCGCCAAGGTCACATTCGATGGCACGCTGCCGGCACAGGATGTGGAACTCGTATTCGACTACTCGGCGGCTTTCAACGCCAAGCTCGAAGGCCTGTACAAGGTCAAGGTCGGCGATGATGCCTATGCGGTGACGCAGATGGAAGCGATCAGCGCGCGCAACGCGTTCCCGGGATTCGACGAGCCGCGCTTCAAGACACCGTTCGATATCACCTTGACCGTGCCGAAAGCCGAAGTCGCTGTCGCCAACACGATTCCGAAGCGTGAGGAAACCTCGGCGAACGGCAAGTGGAAAACCATTGTCTATGCGACGACGAAACCCCTGCCGACGTATCTGGTCGCAGTTGCCGTCGGCCCCTGGGACGTGGTCGATGCAGCACCGATGCCTGCGAACGACATACGCAAGAATCCGGTGCCGTTGCGCGCGATCGGGCCGCGCGGTACCGGATCGCAACTGCACTGGATCCTCGAGCAGACCCCCGCAATCGTGAAGTACTATGAAGAGTATACGAATCAGCCGTATCCTTTCGACAAGCTCGATCTGCTGGGCGCGCCGGATTTCGGTGCCGGCGCGATGGAAAACGCCGGACTGATCGTGTTCCGCGATGCGCTGCTGCGCCTGGACGCGCAATCGCCGGCCGACCTGTATCGCAGCAGTTTCGACGTCACCGCGCACGAGATCGCGCATCAATGGTTCGGCGATCTGGTCACCGTGCCGTGGTGGGACGACATCTGGCTCAACGAGGCCTTCGCGACCTGGGCGCAGGGCAAGGCCACGGTTGCGCTGAAGCCCGAGTACCACGGCGACCTCGGCCGCCTGGAAGGCGCGCTCGGCGCGATGCGCAGCGACAGCCTGCTGTCCGCGCGCAAGATCCGCCAGCCGATCGCGGGGCAGGGCGATATCGAGAATGCCTTCGACGGCATCACCTACCAGAAGGGCGCGGCGGTGCTGCGCATGTTCGAGGAATGGCTGGGCGAGGACACCTACCGCAAGGCAATGCGCGCCTATCTGGCCCGGCATGCGTTCGGCAGCGGCAACTCCGATGATCTTGTCGCGACCATCGCCGAGGTGAGTGGCAAGGGCGAAACCCTCAAGACCGCGATGCGCAGTCTGCTCGACCAGCCGGGCATTCCCTTGGTGCACGCTGGGCTTGCCTGCGGCAATGGCAAGGCGACCCTGGCCCTGGTCCAGTCGCGTTATCTTCCGTTCGGCGTGCTCGGCAAGCAGGGCAGCGGCTGGAGCATTCCGGTCTGCGCGCGTTTCGGTCATGCCGACAAATCCGCCAGACAATGTTTCCTGCTGGACAAACCGCAGCAGACTTTCGCCGCGGACGGCGGCTGTGCCGACTGGTATCTGCCCAATGCAGATGCCGCAGGCTACTATCGCTTCACGATGGCCGATGCCGATTTCGCTGCACTCGGCAGGCATATCGGCACGCTCACGGCGCCAGAGCAGATGGTCTACGCCGATGCGGTCTCCAGCGGCTTCCACCGCGGCGACGTATTGCCTGCGACGGTGCTCGGCGCGATGCCGGCGCTTGCCTCAGCGGATATGCCACAAGTGGCAACGGCCCTGCTGCGCGATTTCGCGTGGATCCGCCGGCATCTGGCGACTGACGCGACGCGGCCTGCACTGGACGCGTATGCGATCGCGCTTTACGGTCCGCGCCTGAAGGCCCTGGGTTTGAAGCGACGTCCGGACGATGCCGCCGCGACCATCAACCTGCGCGTGCGTCTGGCGGAGTTCCTCGCGCTGACCGTGCGCGATCCTGACGTACGCAAGGCGCTGAACGCGCAAGGACGCGCCGTGCTGGGTCTGGATGCCGGCATCAAGGTTGATCTGGAACATGCCGATCCGGACTTGCTGCGCACGGTGTTGATGGTCACCGTGCAGGAATCCGGCACGCCGGCGTTCGACGCGGTGCTCGGCGAACTCGGCCGCAATCATCAAACCGCGCAGCGTTACGAAATGCTCGCGGCGCTGGGTGCCACGCGCGATCCGGTGCTCGGCGACCGCGCGCGCGACTACGCGCTCACGCCGGCGGTGCAGCTCGGAGAAATGTCGCGGCTTTACGGCGCCAATATCGAGGAGCCGGAAAATCGCGCAGCATACTGGACCTGGTTCCAGGCGCACTATGAAGCGCTGAAGGCGCGCATGTCGCCGCTGGCGCGCGGTCATCTGCCGGCGATGCCGGCGAACGGCCGTTGTTCGGGTTCAGAGGCCGACGAACTGCGCAATTTCTTCGAGCCGCGCATCAAGGATCTTACCGGCGGCGAGCGCATCCTGGCGCAATCGCTGGAAACCATCACCCAATGCAATTCGCTGCGCGAGCATGTCGGAGAGAAGTCGCTGGCGACTTGGGCGGAGGCGCATCCGGCGCGCTGACAGGGCAGGATGCCCGGAGAGCGCACCACCGGGGTCGCCTTTCTTTTGCTTATGTTTCCTTGGCGAAGCAAAGAAAAGTGAGTCGCTCGGGCGAAGGAGCGAAAGCTCTGCTTTTCCAGCTGCGACGTCTCATCAAGGCGACGACCAGAGTGCCTCGCTCGGCAGAAGACCGGGTGAAAACTCCGCTTTTCCAGCTGCAACCTTGCTCAAGGGTGCGACTGAGGCGTGACGCTGATCGTCGTCACCGCCAGCGGATCAGCGATGAACGCCAGCGTATCCGCCAGCACCGGCACGCGGCTCGTGCGCTCGCGCGCGAACGCCAGCATGATCGCGCTGTGGCCGATGCCGGGATAGACCTTGAGCTGGGCGACGCCCTGCATTGCATGCGCGCGCTCGGCCATCGCTTCGGCGTTGCTCGGCGGTACTTCCTCGTCTTCGCTGCCTTGCAAAAGCAGCATCGGCGGTTCGTCGCCGTCGACGAAATTGATCGGCTGCGATTCGTAGCGGCCTTTCGCGGTGTCGCCGAAGATTTCCGGCTCATCGTCGACGAAAGGCAGGAATGCATAGGCACCGGCCACGCCGATCATGCCAGCCAGGTCGCGCGGCTGCATGCCGACGGCATTAAGGTAGCGCTTGTCGGCCGCGAGCAGGGCGGCGATCTGGCCTCCAGCCGAATGGCCCATCACGAACAGGCGTTTGGAATCTCCGCCGAACTCTGCAGCGTGTTCATGCGCCCAGGCCACGGCATGGGCGGCATCGTGCATGAACGCCGGGAAGTGCACATCGGGAAACTTGCGATAGTCCGGGATCAGCACGATCACGCCGTGATTGGCCAGTGCATCGCCCACGTAACGGTACCAGCGGCGCTTGCCCTGCGCCCAGCTGCCGCCGTAGAAAAACACGACGATGGGCGCATTGGCCGCATTTTTCGGCACGTAGGCATCAAGCGACAGCGCGTGGTCGGCATCGAACACGATGCCGCGCGTTTCCGCGAGATTGTGCCTGTCCGTCGTCGAATCGACCACGGCGAAGAAGACATCGGCGCAGCCGCCCAGGGCCAGAGCGCAAAAGATGGCGGCAAGCGCGATCGGTGCCACGCGCGAATTGCCAAAGGAGCGCATGCTTCCTATCATGGCCCTATTCTGTCATGCGGGGAGCGTCGATGGATCATCCGGCACCGCACAACACTGATGCACTGTTCGCGGATATTCCCGAGCGCGGCACAACCGACAATCTGCTGCGTACCGCGCAACAGCATCATGTTGCCTTGTCGAGCATGGCCGATACCAAGGCAAACATCATCATCACGATGTCCTCGATCGTGCTGACGCTGACCCTTGGCCGCATGAATGATCCGGAATTGCGCGTCTCGGCCATTACCCTGGGTGGCTTCACGATGATGGCGTTGCTGCTCGCCATTCTCACTGTGTTGCCAAAATACCAGCCGCCAAAATTGCGCGACGGAAAGTTGCCGCCGAATTTCAATCTCATGTTCTTCGGCCATTTCGGCCAACTGTCGCGTGAGCGTTATCTGGAAGAAGTAAGCCGAGCACTGGCGCGCGACGGGTCGCCCTATGCGACCTGGGCGGGCGACATCTACTCGCTAGGAGTCTATCTTGCCAATCACAAGTACCGCTATCTGCGCTGGAGTTACCTTTTTTTCCTCACCGGATTCATGCTTGCCTGTGCCGAGCAGGGCTGGCGCCTGTTGATGCATTGAACCGCGCCCAACCCCGCCTGTGCCATTGACGCGTTGCACTCGGGAATTCCCGGGCCTGCAGGAGAATCACGTGCTGAGACAGCTTCTGATTGCGCTGTGTGCTGTCGTTTTTTCCACAGGTATACAAGCCCAGGCGCCGGGCAAGGACGATGTGCAGATCCCGTCCGCGCTGAAGGATTGGCAGCCATGGGTGCTCAAGGGTCTGGAATACCGCGGCTGCCCCTTCCTCGCCAGCAGCGCGCCCAACGAGCCGGCCGATTTCATCTGTGCGTGGCCGGAGCGCCTGATCCTGGCCAGCACCAGAGACGGCGCCACGTTCTCGATTCGCTGGCGTGTCGAAGCGCCAGGTTGGGTTCCGCTTCCGGGCGATGCGGAGCATTGGCCGCAGCAGGTCAGCGTCAACGCGCAGCGTCAGCCCGTATTGGCCCATGCAGTCGGTGATGCGGGGGAAGCGCCGGCGTTGTGGTTGGGCGTGGGTAACCATGAAATCTCCGGCCGCATCCCGTGGCGCGAGCAACCGCAGAGCCTTGCAATACCGGCAAGCATCGGTTTGATTGCGCTCAGCGTAGACGGCAAACCGGTCGCGCCGGTGCAGCGCGATGGCGGCGAAATCACGCTCGGGCGCGTCGGTACAGGCGCGCCCGAAGCCGACAACATCCTGCTGCGTGTCTACCGCAAGCTCAGCGACGGCGTGCCCGCGCAACTGAGCACGCGCATCGTGCTTGCGGTTGCCGGA
Organism: Rudaea sp.; assembly: GCA_031291055.1. GTDB lineage: Bacteria > Pseudomonadota > Gammaproteobacteria > Xanthomonadales > Rhodanobacteraceae > Rudaea. Next base: position 108,624 of record JARLJU010000340.1, read on the forward strand.
CAGGCGCGCGAGGAAATCATCGGGCCTGCCCTTCCGGCCGGCTTTGCGCCGCTGTCTTTGAACAGCACATGGCCGGCGCGGCTGGATGGCGACGGTCGCCTGCACGTGCAGGTCCAACCCGGCGCTGAGACCCTCGTGCTGGAAGCACATGCGACAAAGCCGCTGACCGCGGCGGAGGCGCAGCTCCCCGCAGCGCCGTGGCCGAAACAGGAAGTATGGAGCTACGAGGCGGCACCGCGGTTGCGGGTGACGGCAACCAGCGGCGCCGTGCAACTGGATCCGCGCCAGGCCGAGGTACCCGGCGACTGGCAGATGTTGCCGGCATTCGCTCTGGGCGACGGCGCCAGGCTCGTGATCGAGGAGCGCTCGCGCGGGCTCGCGCCCGACGAGGGCAATCGCCTGAGCCTGCAACGCGAAGCCTGGCTCGATTTCAGCGGCGCTGGCTGGTTCGCACGCGATCACATCGGCGGCAACATGGCCCAGGGCTGGCGTTTCGATGTCGCCACGCCGTTCGCGCTTGAACAGGCCGACGCGAGGAATTCGGCGCGCGACGGGCGCATTGGCGAGCCCCTGCTCGTCACGCGCGGAGCCAGGCCCGAGCTGAGCGGTGTGGAATGGCGCACGCCCAATGTCGATCTCGACGCCGGCGTACGCATCGCGTCGGCTGCGGCGATGCCGGTCACGGGTTGGCAGCAGACCTTCGATCATGTCGAGGCCACGCTGCACTTTCCATTTGGATACAAATTGCTGGGCGCGCCCGGTGCGGACAGTGCCGCCGGCAGCTGGATCGCGGGCTGGACCCTGCTCGACGTGTTCGTCTGTGCCATCCTCGCACTGCTGGCCTGGCGTCTGCTTGGCCTGGTCGGCGTTGCTGCAATGGCAGCGTACCTGCTGCTTGCTTACCAGGAATCCGGTTCACCGCTCTGGAGCCTGCTCGCGGTACTCGCGCTCGCATTGATCGCACGCGCCTTGCCTGCCGGGAAACTCGCCCGTGCGGCCGAATTGCTGCGGCGCGCGGCTTTGGTCCTCCTGGTGCTCGTCGCGCTGCCATTCGTTGCCGCCCAGGTGCGCTACGCCATCTATCCGCAACTCGAGGTGCAGCGCGCGTACCCCCTTGGCGACGTTGTTCCGGGCAATTACGGCGGTATCTACCGACACAAGGCAGCGCCGCAAGCGGCGGACGCCGCGAAGGACGAAGAAATTGCGCATGAGACAGTGCCTGAATCCGCGCCGATGCCGGTTTCGCCGCCGGTACAAGCAGAGGCGCAGATGGCAGCCAAACCGGTTCGTCGGATGAATGCGCCGGCGGGTGCTGCGGGCAAAAGCCAGGCGCTGGATACCATCGCCGTCACCGGTTCAAGCATCCGTCGCGTGGACATCGGGACGGCGAGCCCGGTGCAGCTTGCCGAGCAGATCGATCACTACAGTCAGACCACGGTCGTGCAGACCGGCAGCGGTGCGCCGAGCTGGAACCTCGGCAGCACCGCGTGGCTGAACTGGAGTGGTCCGGTAGTGGCGACGCAAAGTGTACATTTGCTCATCGCGCCGCCGTGGCTGGTGCGACCGTTGCGCATCGTGCTCGCGTTGTTGCTGGCATGGCTGATCTGGCGTGTATTCCGCGCGGCCGCGGGCGTGCGGCCAACGCACGGTCCGCTGCCTGGCACTACGGCAGTGGCGCTGGGGCTGTTGTGCCTGGGTGCGACCGCGCTTACAACCACTGCGCAGGCGCAAGGCTATCCGCCGGACGACCTGCTGCGCCAATTGCGCGAGCGCGTGACCGAAGCGCCGACATGCGCACCCGCCTGCGCCGGTTTTGCCGAAGCGCAAATCGACGCAAATGGCGACAGCGTGAGCGTTGTCCTGGAAGCGCATGCCGGCGAGCGCGTCGCCGTGCCGCTGCCGGTCGATGCGGTCGCGGTCGCGTTGAAGGGAATACGCGTGGATGGCGCGGCCGACGAAGCCGTCGTGCGCGACGACAACGGCGGCCTGTGGCTGACCCTCAATCGCGGTGTGCATCGTGTGCAACTCGACTTTTCCATTTACGCCGACAAGGTGTCACTGGCGTTTCCGCTGAAGCCGGCACGCGTGCTGTTCGCCGGGCAGGGCTGGGAGGCTTCGGGGCTTTCCGAAGAGCATCTGCTTACCGAGACACTGACGCTGGCGCGGGCGCGTGGCGCGGCCGGCAGCACGCCGGGCAGCGGCGTCCAGCAATTCCCGCCGTATGTCCGCGTCGATCGCAGCCTTTCGCTCGGCCTGGAATGGAGTACCGCTACGCACGTCGAGCGCCTGTCGCCGGCGCAGGGCGGATTCACCGTCGAAGTGCCCGTTCTCGCCGGCGAGCATGTCTCTACTTCGGGTATAAAAGTACAAAATGGGAAGGTGCCCGCTGCAATCGGCGACGGTGCCGGCGGCACGGATTGGCAAAGCACGCTCGACAAGGCAGAGATGCTGACCCTGGTCGCGCCTGTGCTCACTGACCGCGCCGAAGTCTGGCACGTGCTCGTCAGTCCGACCTGGCATGTCGAGTTCAGCGGCGTGCCGGGCGTCGGCCCCGCCAGCGGCGACAATCCCGACGACTTCCGCAATTTCGAGTTCCATCCGCTGCCCGGCGAGACGCTGTCGCTGCACATCACGCGACCGCCTCCTGCGGAAGGCGCTCTACGTGCCATCGATGCAGCGAACCTGCGCAGCGAGATCGGCCAGCATGCATCCACGCATGTACTCGGATTCAGCCTGCGCGCAAGCCAAGGCGGCGATCATGTCATCGTGTTGCCGAAAGGCGCCGAGGTGCTGGGTGTCAGCCGCAATGGCCAGTCTCTGAATCTGCGCTCGCTCGACGGCAAACTCAGCCTCCCAGTCACGCCAGGCGTGCACCGGTACGAGGTGCGTTTCCGCGACGACGCACAGACAGGCACGGTCGTGCGCACGCCGCTGGTTGCGCTCGGCCTGCCTGCGGCAAACGTCGCGCTCGATGTGCAATTGCCGGCCGATCGCTGGCTGCTCGCGACGTCCGGTCCGCCGGTCGGACCCGCCGTACTGTATTGGGGGGAGCTTGCGCTGATGCTCGCCGTCGCATTCGCCCTTGCACGCACGCAGCGCACGCGCCTGCGTTTCCGCGACTGGTTGCTGCTTGGTCTGGGATTCTCAACCTTTTCGTGGGCTGCACTGCTCGTCGTGGTCGCGTGGCTGTTCGCGTTCGACTGGCGCGGGCGCGGCGAGCTGCCGCAGGTACGCTGGCGTTTCAATCTTGTCCAGGCCGCGCTCGTGTTGCTGACCGTCATCGCCCTGTTTGCGCTCGCTTCGGCAATTCCCCAGGGCTTGCTCGGCCAGCCCGACATGCACGTGGCCGGCAACGGTTCCGGCGCGCAGTCGCTGCAATGGTTTGCCGATCGCAGCGCGGACGCCCTGCCGCAAGCGACAGCGGTCAGCCTGCCCCTGTGGGTATATAAAGCGCTGATGCTCGCCTGGGCCTTGTGGCTGGCAAATGCGCTGATCGGTTGGTTGCGCGACGGATTCGCGGCGTGGACGAAGGATGGCTACTGGCGGACGGCACCGCCCAACGCTGCCGTTGCGCAAGCCGCCACCACGCCAACTGTCGGCGGTACAAAGCCCGACAGTATGGAGTCCGCAGCAACGTGAGCGCCGGGTCGATCACGGTTCGCGGCCTGCTTGCGGTGGCCAAGGGCAGACTGGACGGCAACGATGCCTCACGCGAAAACGAGCTGTTGCTCGGTCACGCGCTGGGACGCGATCGCGCGTGGCTGTATGCGCACGCGGACGATCCGCTCGCGGCTGCAGATGCCGTGCATTTCCATTCACTGCTGGTACGCCGGGCCGCTGGCGAGCCGCTGGCGTATATCACCGGGCGGCGCGAGTTCTGGTCGCTGGACCTTGCGGTCACTCCTGACGTGCTGATCCCGCGGCTGGAAACCGAGCTGCTGGTGGAGCTGGCCCTGCGCAGGATTTCGCAAAGTGCACAAGTGGATATTGCGGACCTGGGCACGGGTTCTGGTGCTGTCGCGGTGGCGATCGCGCATGAGCGCGCGCGCGCGCGCGTGCTGGCAACGGATGCGAGCGCGGCGGCGTTGGCCGTGGCACGGGGCAACGCCGGAAGTCTGGATACCCGCAACGTCGAATTCGCGCAGGGCGACTGGTGCGCGGCGCTGGGCAATCGCAAGTTCGAGTTGATCGTGAGCAACCCGCCGTACATTGCCGAAGCCGATGTCCACCTCGCCCGCGGCGACTTGCGTTTCGAGCCACGCGCGGCGCTGGTCTCGGGCAGCGATGGTCTGGACGCCATCTGCGCGATTGTCCGCGACGTCCCGATGTACTTGAAACCGGACGGCTGGCTGTTGTTCGAACATGGACATCAGCAAGGCGCGGAGGTGCGCGATCTGCTGCAAAGAAGCGGGTTTGCGGAAGTGTTTACCGAGCGCGATCTTGAAGGGCGGGAGAGGGTAAGCGGGGGGCGGCTTGCACAGGCCGGATGAGCCGTGTGGGGCGCGCCATCCGGCAATATTCCCCATCGTCGAATTTGTTGTGGAAATCAGTGGAAGTGCCTGCCGAACCCGATTCAAGGGCGTGATAGGCGCAAGGAACGACAAGCCCGCGGCAATCAGGACGCCGCGAATTCACAGATCGAATACAAACTTTAAACCCCCTTTACACCTGATTGTGAGATGGTGACAGCCCCGTCCACTCCAGGAACGTGTCATGAAATCGCGTACATATTTCATTGTGGTCTCGCGTGCGACTGCGCTGGTATGCATGTTGGCATTCGGGGCTGCCTTCGCCCAATCCCCGCCATCCGACCAACCACCGGCGCAAGGCGGCGGCGGTCACCGACACGGGCCACCGGCCGAGGCGATTGCCGCTTGCGCAAACAAGGCCGCCGACGACGCCTGCAGCTTCACCGGGCGCCGTGGCGACACCGTCACCGGCAAATGCGCGACTCGACCGGCAAATCCCGATGCGAACAATGGCAGCGGCAATCCCGTGCTGGCCTGCCATCCCGATCACATGCCCCACGAAGCGCATGCGCCGGGACGCGACTCCGGGAACTGACGGTGTAGCGTCAAGGCTCAAACCGCGCTGCGCACTTCCCCAAACGGCTGCGGCGCAAACTGCGGCCAGCGTCTGGTGATCGCAGCGCGTATCCCCGCCGCATCGATGCCGGCTTCGGCAAGCAGTTGCTCGCGACTGGCGTGTTCGAGAAATTCGTCGGGCAGGCCGAGTTGCAGCAACGGCACCAGTATGTTTTTTGCCGCGAGCAGTTCAGCGACGGCGCCGCCGGCGCCGCCGCCGATGGCGTTGTCCTCAACACTGACGAGCGCGACGTGTGCGCGGGCCAGTTCCAGGATGATCGCCTCGTCGAGCGGTTTGACGAAACGCATGTTCACGACCGTGGCTCCGAGCTCGTTGCCGACCTCGATCGCGGCGGCGAGCGGACTGCCGAACGCAAGAATGGCCACGCCGTTCCCGCGACGGCGGATTTCGGCCTTGCCAACGACGAACGGCTTCAATTCCGCTTCGATCTTCGCGCCGGGGCCGGTGCCGCGCGGGTAGCGCACTGCCGCGGGGCCAGCGTGCATGAATCCCGTGGTCAGCAATTGCCGGCATTCGTTTTCATCAGCGGGCGCCATCACCAGCATGTTCGGGATGCAGCGCAGATAGCTCAGGTCGAAGCTGCCGGCATGGGTGGCGCCGTCGGGGCCGACGACGCCGCCGCGGTCGATTGCGAAGGTGACGTCCAGATTCTGGATCGCCACGTCGTGGATCAGTTGATCGTAGCCGCGTTGCAGGAATGTGGAATAGATCGCCACCACGGGTTTGGCGCCTTCGCAGGCCATGCCTGCGGCGAGCGTCACCGCGTGTTGTTCGGCGATGCCGACATCGAAGTATCTTTGTGGAAATTCCTTTGAAAACCGCACCAGGCCCGAGCCCTCGCGCATCGCCGGCGTGATGCCATACAGGCGCGTGTCGGCGTCGGCCATGTCGCAGAGCCAGTCGCCGAAAACATCGGTATAGGTCTGCTTGCCGGCGGCTTTCTTCGCCACGCCCTTGACCGGATCGAACGGGCCCACCGCGTGGTATTCGATCTGCTCGCGTTCGGCCGGCGCGTAGCCTTTGCCCTTGGTCGTGATGATGTGCAGCAGTTGAGGGCCTTTCAGGCTCTTCAGCGTCTTCAGCGAATGCAGCAGCAGCGGCAGGTCATGGCCATCGATCGGGCCGAAATAGTGGAAGCCAAGTTCCTCGAACAGCGTACTCGGCACGAACATGCCTTTGGCGTGTTCTTCCCAGCGCTTGAGGAAACGCCACAGGAAACCGTCGCGCTTGAGCCGGCGCTTGGCGCCTTCGCGCATCGCGTTGAGCGTTCGGCTGGTCATCAGCCGCGCGAGCATCTTCGGCAGTGCGCCGACGTTCTCGCTGATCGACATCTGGTTGTCGTTGAGGATCACCAGCAGATCGGGATCCAGAGCACCGCCATGATGCAGGGCCTCATACGCCATGCCGCCGGTGAGACCGCCGTCGCCGATCACCGCGACGATCTTGCGAGCGTCACCTTTGCGCTGAGCCGCGAGTGCCATGCCGAGCGCGGCCGAGATCGAGGTCGATGAATGGCCGACGCCGAACGTATCGAACGGGCTTTCCTCGCGTTTCGGAAAAGGCGCCAGGCCATCCTTCTTCTTGATCGTGGAAATGCGGTCGCGCCGGCCGGTGAGGATCTTGTGCGGATAGCACTGGTGGCCGACATCCCAGACCAGGCGGTCTTCCGGCGTGTCGTAAAGATAATGCAGCGCCACGGTCAACTCGACCACACCCAGGCCCGCGCCAAAATGACCGCCCGCGGAGGCGACGGATTCGATCAGGTAGTCGCGCAACTCGCCTGCGATGGCCGGCAGTTCGCTTTCGTCGAACTGGCGCAGGTCGGCGGGCAAGTCGATGCGGGCTAGGCGCGGATAGCGCTGGGAATCAATCATTGCAGCATTCCATGGACAGACCGCCATTTTCAGCCACCCGACGGATGCGAGCAAGGACTATGCGCCGCCCAAGCCGGCATTCGGCTGCTTTTCCGCACGGGCGATAGCCGGGCAGGTGCTTTGGCGCGCTGCCGCTGAATCGCTGCTGACTGCAGCGGGCGCAGCCAACGTCTTTTGGCCTCGCCAGTAGTACAAAGGGCAAATGGACAAATGGCGCATGGAGCAGCGCAATGAAACGCAGCCGTAAAATTCTGCTTGGCCTTGTCGCCTGTGTCGTATTGCTCGGCCTTGCGGCAACCGCGCTGATCGCCACGTTCGACTGGAATCGCGCCAAGCCGTGGCTGGTCGCCACGGTCGGCCATGCCCTCGGTCGCAGCGTCGCGGTCGATGGCGACCTGCGCGTAAGCTGGCAATGCAATCCGGAGCTGGGAGGCTGGCGCGCATGGATTCCCGGCCCGCACGTCAGCGCGTCCAGGGTGACGATCGGCAACATGGATTGGGCCAGGGCGCCGGTATTCGCCACGGTCGACCGCATGGAGTTCGATTTTTCGCTGTTGCCGCTGCTGGCGCATACGCTGTCGGTGCGTGCGGTGCACTTCGTCGCGCCGGATGTTCACTTCGAGCGCCGGGCCGATGGACGCAACAACTGGACGTTCGGCACGAGCGGTTCCGACCCGTCAGCGTGGAAGCTCGATCTGGGCCAAGTCAAGATCGATAGCGGTCAACTGAGCATGGCCGATCGCATGAAGTCGCTCGATGTCCGTGTGCATCTCGAGGCCATGAAGAAATCGATTGCCTTCGATGAACTGGTGGCCCAGCAGGAGGAATTGTCGCAACGCGAAGTGGTTGCGCGCGTCGGTGCCGGCAGCGCCAAACAGTTCGACGAACACGCCCGCGCGCGCGACCGGCGCGCACAACGCGGGCACGAATCGCTGCAACACTACGCGTTCGGCTTCACCGTTGACGGCACGTTCAAAGGCAACGCCGTGAAGGGCAGCGGCGGCGTCGGCGGCGTGTTCGCGCTGAGGAATACGGATCAGCCATTCCCCATGCATGCCGATGTGCGCATCGGCGACACGCGAATCGCATTCATCGGAACGCTGACCGATCCAGCCGATCTGGATGCGCTCGACCTGCGCCTTTGGCTGTCCGGCGGGAGCCTCGCGCAACTGTACGACATTCTGCAACTGACACTGCCGGAATCGTGAGCTGACCTGAATTTTCTGATCCAGAATCTTTGTCCTTAGACTATGACGAGGAGAACTGGACCATGCCTAAGAAACGCTTTCGTTCCGAAGAGATTATTCACAAGCTGCGCGAAGCCGATGTGCTGATAGGCCAAGG
>JARLJU010000341.1 GCA_031291055.1 Rudaea sp.
AATGATGTGCGCCGGCTTGCCGTCGATGGCGAACTGGGTTTCCCGGGCAATCATGTCGAGCATGCCCTTCTTCAGGGTGAACGGCGCGTGCAGCAACTTCTTCATGCGCAGCGTCTTGCCCATGCCGATCAACTGGCTGAACAGTTTGCCGACGTCTTCGCACAGCGCGTCGTCGGACGTCAGCAGGCTGTAGTCGGTGTACAGGCGGGCGTTGCCGGCGTGGTAGTTACCGGTACCCAGGTGCGCGTAGCGCACGATCTCGCCGGCCTCGCGACGCAGGATCAGCATCATCTTGGCGTGGGTCTTGAAGCCGACCACGCCGTAGATCACCACCGCACCGGCCGCTTGCAGGCGGCTGGCCAGTTGCAGGTTGGACTCTTCGTCGAAGCGCGCGCGCAGCTCGATCACCGCGGTGACTTCCTTGCCGTTGCGCGCCGCGTCCACCAGGGCATCGACGATTTCCGAGTTGGCGCCGCTGCGGTACAGGGTCTGGCGCACGGCCAGGACGTGCGGGTCCTTGGCCGCCTGGCGCAGCAGGTCGACCACCGGGGTAAAGGATTCGAACGGATGCAGCAGCAGGATGTCCTGCTTGCTGATCACGCTGAAAATGTTCTCGCTGTTCTGCAGCAGTTTCGGAATCTGCGGGGTGAACGGCGTGTATTGCAGCTCCGGATGGCTGTCGAGGCCGGTGATGCTGAACAGCCGCGTCAGGTTCACCGGGCCGTTGACCTGGTACAGCTCGCTCTCGTTCAGGTTGAACTGCTTGAGCAGGTAGTCCGACAGGTGTTTCGGGCAGGTATCGGCGACCTCCAGACGCACGGCGTCACCGTAGCGGCGGGAGAACAGCTCGCCGCGCAGGGCGCGGGCCAGGTCTTCGACATCCTCGGAGTCCAGCGCCAGGTCGGCGTTACGGGTCAGGCGGAACTGGTAGCAGCCCTTGACCTTCATGCCCTGAAACAGGTCGTCAGCGTGCGCGTGGATCATCGAGGACAGGAATACATAGTTATCGCCAGGCCCACCCACGTCTTCGGGTACCTTGATGATCCTCGGCAGCAGGCGCGGCGCCGGGATGATCGCCAGGCCTGAATCGCGACCGAAGGCGTCGATACCTTCGAGCTCGACGATAAAGTTCAGGCTCTTGTTCACCAGCAAAGGGAACGGGTGCGTCGGATCGAGGCCGATGGGAGTGATGATCGGCGCGATCTCGTCGCGGAAATAGCGGCGGACCCAAGTCTTCAGCTTGGTGGTCCAGTAGCGCCGGCGGATAAAGCGCACCTGGTGCTTTTCCAGTTCCGGCAACAGGATGTCGTTGAGGATCGCGTACTGGCGATCGACGTGCCCGTGTACCAGTTCGCTGATGCGCGCCAAGGGCTGATGCGGCTGCAAGCCATCGGCGCCGGCCTGCTCGCGGGCGAAGGTGATCTGCTTCTTCAGCCCGGCGACGCGAA
>JARLJU010000342.1 GCA_031291055.1 Rudaea sp.
ATTGACGCGATTCCCAACGCTGGGCTTTACGACGGGTGCGTGGGCGTGCTGGGCGGACTGGAAGCAATTCGCGTGCTCAAGAAACTTGGATTCAAGCCGCGGCGATCGATCGAGCTGGTGATTTTTACCGCCGAGGAGCCAACCCGATTCGGCATTGGGTGCCTGGGCAGCCGCATGATGGCGAGCGTCATTGCGCCGGAGCAAGCGGCCACGTTGAGAGACAAAGAAGGCAGCGGGCTGAAGGAATTGCGCACAGTAGCCGGATTTGCGGGCGCGCTGGATTCTGTGGCGATGCCGAAAGGATACTTTCACCAGTTTGTTGAACTGCACATCGAACAGGGACCACTGCTGGAGCAGGAAGGAATCGACGTTGGACTGGTGACGCATATCGCAGCGCCGGCAAGCCAGCGAATTGTTGTCGAGGGCGAGGGCGGTCATGCGGGCGCGAGGCTGATGCCCGGGCGCAGAGACGCACTGGCGGCCGCAGCGGAGATTATTCTGGCGTTGGAAGCCGCGACCAAATCGACGGGGGCTATCGACACGGTGGGCACGGTAGGCATTTGCGAAGTTTTTCCGGGCGCAGTGAATAGCATCCCTTCGCGTGTGCGGCTGACGACCGATGTGCGCGACATTGACGGCGCGCGGCGCGACGGCGTCCTTGAGATGCTCCGCGGCGCATGTGCCGATATCGCCTCTCGCCGAGGCGTAACCGTGACGACAGAGTTGGTGAATGCCGATCCGCCGGCTACGTGCGACACTGCAATTCTTGCGGCGCTCGAAGCGTCAGCAGTTGAGGCAGGCAAGACGTACAAGAAGATGGTGAGCCGCGCTTATCATGACTCGCTCTTTGTGGCTCGGATTGCGCCGGTGGCGATGCTGTTCATCCCCTGTCGCAGTGGAGTGAGCCATCGGCCTGACGAATACGCCTCGCCGCAGTGGATCGGCAGCGGCGTGCACGTGCTGGCGCGAACGCTGGCGCGGCTGGCCGAATAGCAGGTAGTGGGTTCGTTTGAAAAAACCTGCCCCTCAGGGACTAAAGCCCGTACCCTTCAAACTAACCCACTACTCACTAGCACGGCCACTTTGAAACCTGGGCGCGGCGTTGTATGCTATGCCTCAACCCATAGAGCAACTTCGTTTCCCCTGGTCATGAGCGAGAAGACGACAACCCGTATTGTTGGCGCAGCCGTCCACCGCAAGGAAGGGGCGGACAAACTGCTGGGCCGCGCGCGCTACGTGGATGACATGGAGCGCGACGGCATGTGGTATGGCGTCACGGTGCGCAGCACGATTCCGCGCGGGTTTATTCGCTCGATCGAGTTTGACCGCCGCA
>JARLJU010000343.1 GCA_031291055.1 Rudaea sp.
CGACGCCAACCTGGCCGACCCGACCGCGGCCACCACGCTGCCGGCTCAGACACAACAGCACATCGGCGATCTGCTGAACAACGCGAAGGTGTCGTGGGCGTGGTACGGCGGCGCGTGGGGCGCGGCGGTGTCGGCGGCGCAAAACGGCACGTCGAACGTGATCTACGGTGCGAATCTGACGGCGCCGAACTTCCAGCCGCATCACCAGCCGTTCAACTACTTCGCCGATCTCGCCCCGGGCTCCGCGAACCGCTCGCAGCACTTGCTCGACGGCGGCATGGCAGGCTCCGAGTTCATCAAGGCGATCGATGCCGGCACGCTGCCGCAAGTGTCGTTCTACAAGCCGCAAGGCAACCTGAACGAGCACGCGGGTTACACCGACGTCGCGTCGGGCGACCAGCACATTGCCGACGTGATCTCGCATCTGCAGAAAAGCCCGCAGTGGAACAACATGCTGGTGGTTGTGACGTATGACGAAAACGGCGGCTTCTGGGATCACGTGGCGCCGCCGAAGGCCGATCGTTGGGGTCCGGGCACGCGCATTCCGGCGCTGATCATCTCGCCGTACGCGAAGAAGGGTTTCGTCGATCACACGCAGTACGACACGACGTCGATCCTGCGTTTCATCACGCGCCGCTACTCGCTGCCGACGCTGCCGGGTATCTCGACGCGTGATGCCGCGCTGGTCAGCAACGGCAGCAAGCCGATGGGCGATCTGACGGCCGCGTTGAACATCAAGCAGTAAGCAGCCAGCCATGAGCGGACCGCAAGGAGCGTTCAGCAATCAAGCTGAGCAAGGTTGAGCGGTCCGCACGCTGCGCACAGAGCATGTCGGTAAGCAACAGTCCGCCGGATGGCAGGACTTTCACGGGGCAGCTTCGGCTGCCTTTTTTGTTTTCGTCGGGCGCGCTAGCCAACGCGCCCGGAAACTCGCGAAAGACCTTGGCTGTGACACAACGTCTTGTCATGAGCGGCGTATGCTTCGACGCAGGACGCGATCATTGTTCTCGCCGATGGCGGCTCGAAACACTTGGCAGCGTGTTGCAGGCTTGCCTACTCATTCAGGAGTTCGACAGCATGACTGAAAAAACCGTCAAGGTCCCAGGCCCCGACCATCCGATCACGATCGAGCCGGACAAAGCCCATGTGGTGGTCACCGTAGCCGGCCGCGTGATCGCGGATACGCGCAATGCGCTGGTGCTGCGTGAGGCGTCGTATCCAGCGGTGTATTACATTCCGCGCACCGATGTCGAGATGACGCTGCTGGAGCGCACCGACCACGCAACCTATTGCCCGTACAAGGGCGATTGCGCGTACTACAGCATTCCGATTGGCGGTGAGCGGAGCGTGAATGCGGTCTGGACCTACGAGTCGCCCTATGCGCCCGTGAAGGAGATCGCTCAGCATCTGGCGTTCTATCCGAACCGGGTCGATTCCATCGATGTGGAGCCGGCAGGGTAAACGACCCTGAGCGCGCATCGCAGCGGTGTGGCTTCGATGCGCGGCGCCAGGCATTTGGAGAGTTGGTACGGCAGGAGGGACTCGAACCCCCCACCCTCGGCTTAGAAGGCCGATGCTCTATCCAGCTGAGCTACTGCCGTAATGACGTGAGGCGATGCTACACGAACGTGTACAACGTGCATCGCCCGCAATGAGAACCCGTATCGGGCATTGGAACCGGTGCAATATCACTGCCACAGGGTTCGTGGGATACCGAAATTCTAACTGACCGGGCCGTGGACTGGAAATCTGATCCAGCGCGCGGTACCCCTGATCGGCACTCTGCTCGCCGCATCACAAAACAAACGGGCCCGGCAGGTTGAGCCGGGCCCGGATTATAACCGATCGTTTCTTCCCCGCCAGTCGCCCGCCGGCACTCGGCGCGCAGTAGCGGGCCTATCGAACGCAATCAGACCGGTTGCGGATGCAACATGAACCAGCCGAGGAACACGATCCCCGCGATCACGCAGTACACGCCGAACGAAGCCAGACGTCCGCGACCTTCGAAATAGCGCATCAGAAAACGCACGCTGAGGTACGCAGCGATGGCGGTCAGCACGCCGCCGAGCACTGCATCGGCGAGTTGACCAGGCGCATGGAACAGCTTCGGCAATTCGAGCACGCCGGCCGCCAGGATGATCGGCGTGCCGAGCAGGAACGAGAACTCAGCGGCTTTCTCGGTCGTCAGGCCGGCCGCATTACCGGCGATCATGGTCAGACCGCTGCGCGAGAAACCCGGAATCAACGCGCCGACCTGCGCGAGCCCGACAAAAAACGCCTGGCGGAAAGTCAGTTTCTCCGGCGCCAGATGCGTGCGCGAACGTTGCAGGCGATCGCCGAACCATAGCAGCACGCCGTTCACGATCAACGCGATCGCCACGATGCGCAGATCGTGAAAAAGCCGTTCGAGGCGTTTCTCAAGGATCAACCCGACGAGGCCCGCCGGAATCGTGCCGATAATGAGCGCCCACATCATGTGCGCGTCATCGTTGCGACGGCCGCCGAACGATGCGAAGAAACCTCGCACCAGCTCGCACCAACGCTTGCGGAAGTACCACAGCAGCGCAAACGCCGTACCGAGGTGCAACGCGACGAGGAACGGCAGCAACTGCGGCGCATGCTTGTCGATATGCATACCGAACAGTGCGGGCACGAGCAGCGTGTGGCCAAGGCTGCTGACCGGAAACAGTTCGGTCACACCTTGCAGCACGCTCAGGAAAATTAGAAACGACAGGTTCACGCGGCGGTCCTTGTAAGGAAAATGTCGGGGAACAGCGCGCCGCAATAGAAAATGAACGGCGCGTCAAAAGCGCACCGATTATGCCTGGCTGCAAAGTCAGCGCCAAGCGTTTGGACCGCATTCGGGGAAATATTGATGCACTGCGTCACAACTGGAAACTGTTGTTACGCCGCAGACAAAGAAACAGGGCGCCGTCGGAGACCGCGCTGCCATTGTGAGGAATTAGATGCGCTGGAGGCGCGAGACTCATGCCGGGCCCGCGTTGACGGCCCAGCAGAAGGCGCAGCAGAGAGTTGGATCAGCGCTCGAGCTTGTAGAAGAAGTAGACGGTGCTTGCCGCGAACATGCCGAATAGCGCGACACCCATTGCCATTGCGAGATCCATAACACCTCCTGATCTGATCGCGCCCGGTGGTCGAAATGACCGGGCAGTCAGGGGATTATCGGCAAGGATGGGGCGTCAGCGACACCCGCAATTTCCCGAGAAGGGTTTCCCCGTAGCGTAAAGCAGCGCAAAATCGTTCTCTCCCGACTTTATGAACCACCCCATCGACCATGCCCCTCTCCCCGCAACCGGACATTCTCGAGATTGCCCAGGACACCTCCGTCCTCCGTTTCGCGCCACAAGCCGGCGGCCGTCTTTTATCGTGGATCATCGACGGCGAAGAGGTGATCCATTGGCCCGAGAACGCCGACTGGAGCAAACCCGCCAGGATTCGCGGCGGCAATCCACTGCTGTTTCCGTTTCTCGGCCGGCATCGCGTGGACGGCAAGATCGGCTTCTGGCGTGATGCACAGGGCACGGTGC
>JARLJU010000344.1 GCA_031291055.1 Rudaea sp.
CTGCGCATTCGCAGTAATCGTACCGGCCGCGGCGACTGCACCTAGCGACAATGCCAGGCGAACCGCCGACGATAATTTATTCACGTCGAGTCTCATTACACTCTCCAACGTCAGGGTTGTATACAACAGATTCGGGACAAGCATTCCTTCCGTGGAATTGCCAAAACGGCGCGCCAAAAACCATGGCAGTAATCGATACTAACAACATTTGCTTAACATGGGAATCCCCGAGCCGGCCCGGCGGCAAGCACTTGAAACAAGGAGGGATTCAGCGTACGACAACAAAAAGCCGGCATCTGTTGCCGGCTTCGACTTGCAAATCAGCTGAGTGCCGACTTGTTAAGTGCAGCTACCTCGAAACTTCACTGGTAGGAGGTAGAACGGGCGACGACCAATGAATCGTCTCTACAGATCCTGGTGATACTGCACGTAGGGCACGCGTGCCTGATTGATGTCGGCCTCATGGGCGCTGGGATCGGTCAGGGCCGGCAGATTGCCTGACGACCAGATATTCTGTGCGCCCACACTGAACACGCCGCGCCACGGCGAGCGCCAGGAGATGCCGAGGTCCAGGCTGCTCCAGCGCTGATTGCCATTGATCGAGTCGGCGGCGCCGAGGATTCGCCCAACGACCACCCCGCTGAAGTCGCCGCGATGCAGACCCAGACTTAGCGCCGCCTGATTCAGGCTGGGCAACAGCGGCGCGCCGGGCGTCTCGAACTGGATGCGGCTGATGGCGGCGCCAAGATCCAGGCTCTGAGCATCGTTCAGGCGCCAGCGGCCCTGGGCTCCCAGACTGGAATTCTGCACGTTGGTAAATTCGATTCCCGGGATTACCAGGGTCGGCAGGGCTTCGTTGCCCAGATTGGCGAACAGGTCCCACGCCGGACGCTGGTTCGCCGGCTGATCGCCCAGGCGCAGCCAGGAGAGCCCATAGTTGAGATCCAGATCCAGGGCGCCCGCGTTGAAATCCGTACCCATACTCACGCTGCCGATGTGCCCTACAGCGGATTCGTTCACGCACAGGCCGCTTATGCCGAAGGCCGCGGTAGCGCTGCATCCCGGCGAAGGCGCTGTCGCATATAACGGAGTCAATACGATGCCCTGGCCGAATTTTGCATAGGCCCTGGCATTGTCATTCACTCGCAGCGACACGCCGCCGGTAAAAAAGCTGGTGACATCGACCAGCTGCAAGTCAACGGCAGAGCCGATTTGTGGCGACTGCGGCAAGGTCGGAGCTGCGCCGTTGCTGCTGCCGAACGCGACCAGAGCCAGAACGTGACCGTCAGGTGTGCCCCACAACGGCAGCATGCCTGCGTTGCCGCCCAGGCCGTCGCGCGTGTGCAGCAGCTGATCCGTCAGCGTCCCCTGCTGGGCCCGAGCCAGTGCCGGATTCGCCGGAAAAACATCCACAGCCGCCTGCGCGAAGCCGATATTCGGCATCACGATCGAGAGAAGGATGGCGGTCAGAAAACGCATGGTCGGTCGGTCGTGGCTCAACTGTTTGTGATGGCAAAAAGGATCGGCAAGTTCCTGAAAGCGATAGATTTGGCGCGGCGCTCCAGTGCACAGCTTAGCGCAAATGATGAAAAATTAACAGTTCCGGCATCGCAGTTGCGGCACGCCAGGCAGTTGCGGCACGCCAGTCGGGGTATTGATAAAACATTCGGCCAAGGCCGCGAGAGATATCGCGGTATTCGGCGCGGGGTACGTGGAAAAGCCGCTACACTAGCAAAACCCAGGACAATGCAAAACCCAGGACAATTACCTACGCATGTCAGTGCTTCCGCGCATGCCATCCATCGCCACTTCGCCGAGTACCGAGAACCGCGTTGCGCAAGTGCGTGAAGCGGTTGAGGATTTCCCCGCGGCGGCGCTGATGGACTTGTTGCGTGCGGTTACACCATTGGATATGGCTGGGGCATCGTGGCGCCTGCTCGCCGAGTGGCTGGGTGCAACCGATACCGAGCTTTGCTGGAGGCTGGCCGACCCTGCAAATCCGCCGTCAGCCTCTGCGAACCCGGCCCTGCAGCGACTTGCCCAGCAGGCGCTGGACAGCGGGGAACAAGTCGTCGAACTGGCCGCAGCCACGGTGCAGTGCAAGGCGTCTGTCGGCGTTGCAGCGCCGCTGCACGCGCAGGGCAGAATCGCGGCCGCGCTGGCCTGTGACTTGCCGGCGGATCTGTGGGCCGACCCACTGCACCGGGCGCGCTTCGATCGGGTGCTGCAGTTCATGGAGTTGCGCCTGCATGAAATGGGCGCGACCGAGGATTTGCGCCTGTCGGTGGCCAACCTGGAACAGGCCGAGCGGCTGCAGCGTGCATTGTTCGCCATCGCCGACCAAGCCAGTGCCGATCGCGAGATGCCGGAGGTTTTCCGCGCCCTGCACGGCATTGTCGGCAGCCTGATGTATGCGGAAAACTTCTACATCGTGCTGTACGACGCCGCACGCGGCGTCTTTCGCTTCCCCTATTTCGTGGATGTCGCCGACAGCGACCCGCCGGAACCGGACCGCGAGTTCTCGATGGAGGAACGCGAACGCAGCATCACCTGGTATCTGCTCAAGCGCGGCGCTGCGTTGCGTGGAACAATCGCCGAACTGGAAGCACAGGTCGATGGATCCCTGGCCGACTTCGGTCCCGATTGCGTGGACTGGCTCGGCGTGCCGCTGTTGCGCAGCGGCAAGGCCGTGGGTTGTATCGTTGTGCAAAGTTATACCGAAAGCGCGCGCTACACCGAGCGTGATCAGGCGCTGCTGGCGTACGTCGCCCAGCACATCCAGACAACGCTGGAGCGGCGTTTCGTCCACGAGGAACTCGAGCGCCGCGTGAGCGAGCGCACCGATGCGCTGCGCGATGCCAACCGGTTGCTGCAGCAACAGGTGCTGGAACGGCAGCGCGGCGAACGCCTGCAGGCGGCATTGTTCCGCATCGCCGAACTGGCCAACAGTACCGAGAGTCTGGAAGATTTCTACGCCGCGGTGCACCGGGCGGTCGGCGGTCTGCTATACGCGCGCAACTTCTATATCGCCTTGCTCTCGGACGATCACACGTTCCTGACCTTCCCGTATTCGGTCGACGAACGCGATATGAAGCGCGATCCGCGCAAGCTCGGCAACGGCTTGACCGAATATGTGCTGCGTACAGGCAATGTCCTGCTGGCGGACCGTGCCGGGCTGGAGCGGATCTATGCCAGCGGCGAGGCGCATCCGATCGGCGCCCGCTCGCGCAGCTGGCTTGGCGTGCCGCTGATCTGCGATGAGCGCCCGGTTGGCGTGCTCGCGGTGCAAAGCCATTCCGACGAGCACCGTTACACGCCGCGCGATCAGGAACTGCTCACCTTCGTTTCCTACCATATCGCCAACGCGCTGGAGCGCAAGCGCAATGGCGAATCGCTCAAACAGGCCTATGCCGAACTCGAGCAACGTGTGATCGAGCGCACCAGCGAACTGGCGACAGCCAACCGCGAGCTGCGCGAACACATCACGGTGCGCGAGCGCATGGAGCGCCAGCTCAAGCACGAAACGCTGCACGATGCGCTCACCGGTTTGCCGAACCGCAATTTCCTGCTCGAACGGCTGAGTCAGGCATTGATCGCCTTCGCGCGCGATCCGCGCCGGCGCTTTGCCGTGCTGTTCCTGGATCTCGACCGCTTCAAGGTCGTCAACGATTCCGTCGGGCATCTGGTCGGCGACGAGTTGCTCAATGAAGTCGGCGGCCGCATCGCCGCGTGCCTTGAACCGCGCGATCTGGTTGCGCGCCTGGGCGGCGACGAATTCGCGATCCTGCTCAACGACATCGAAAATGCCGACGACGCCTGTGCCCTGGCACAGCGCATCATCGACGTGCTCAATGCACCGATCCGCCTGGGCGGCAAGGAAGTATTCACTTCGACCAGCATCGGCATCGCGCTCGCCGCCTCGCGCTACAACAAGGCCGAAGAACTGCTGCGTGACGCCGATGTGGCCATGTACCGCGCCAAGGCCGAGGGGCGCCATCGCTATGCCCTGTTCGACGAGCACCTGCATCAGGAGGCGATGCAGTTGCTGGAGCTGGAAATCGACCTGCGCCGCGCAATTTCCAGAAATGAATTCGTACCGTTTTTCCAGCCGATCGTGCGCCTGTCCGATCGCGGCGTGGTCGGCTACGAAGCACTGCTGCGCTGGCAGCATCCGCAGCGCGGCCTGCTGCTGCCTGCTGATTTTCTCGCCGTGGCCGAGGACAACGGTGCCGCCGAGCAGATCGACTGGCAGATGTTCGAGCGCGTGTTCGAGGTAGCACACCCGCTGCTGGTCAACAACGGTTTCATCGGCATCAATCTCTCCGGCCGGCATTTTCGTTCCGACGTGCTCGACCAGCAATTGCTCGCGCTGTTGAAACGGCATGGCATCAGGCCTGAAAGCGTGCGCATCGAGGTGACCGAGCGCATGCTGATCGAGAATCCCCCGGCGGCCAAGCGCATGCTCGAAGCACTGCGCCGCGATGGCATGAGCGTTTCGCTCGACGATTTCGGCACCGGCTATTCGTCGCTGAGCTATCTGCATCAGTATCCGCTGCAGGCACTCAAGATCGATCGATCGTTCATCGCCGACCTTACGCCCGACAATGCCGGCGGCAGTGCCGCCGTGGTACGCGCCATCCTGGCGATGGCGGGCACGCTGGGCATGCAGGTGATCGCCGAAGGTATCGAGACCGAAGAGCAGCATCAGGCGCTGCTGCAGCTCGGCTGCGAATACGGCCAGGGTTTCCTGTTTGCGCGGCCAGCGCCTGCACACGTCTGGATCGAACGCTCGGCTGCGCCCTGATCCATCCTGTCGCGGCCGTCAGTGCGCCGTCCGCGTTGTTTGCACGCCGTGGTCGCCGCGAAAGATCTGTTCCAGATCGATGCGGTCGAACCTATAGCGCGTGTTGCAGAATTCACAGGTGACTTCGGCGGCGCCATCTTCCTGGACCGCAGCTTCGGCTTCGGCGTGGCCAAGCGAGCGCAGCATGCCGGCGACGCGTTCGCGTGAGCAACGGCAGCCGAAGGCGAGTGGGCGCGATGGGTATACGCGTGGCGATTCCTCGTGGAACAACCGCAGCAGCAACTGCTCGGCGGGCAGCGTCAGCAGCTCGGCGGGCGAGATGGTATCGAGCAGGACGCCAACACGGGTCCAGGCATCAGTATCCACTTCGCCACCACTGTCGGCCGGCAGCTGTTGCAGCATGAGTCCGGCGCAACGCGTTTCATCCGCTGCCAGCACGATGCGCGTGGGCAGTTGCTCGGAGCGCTCGAAATATTGTTCGAACAACCGGGCCAGGTCATTGTTCTCGACGGGCACGAGTCCCTGGTAGCGTTGTCCGCTGGCGGCGTTTTCTATCGTTATCGCGAGCAGGGGATCGATGCCGTCTGCAAGTTGAAAACCCGCTGCAGGTTCGTCTTGCCAGCGTGCCAGGCCACGCAGTCTGCCGTCGTGGCCGCATTCGGCGAACAGCAGGGTCAGCGGGCCACCGCTCTTGAGCTGGATCGACAACGAGCCCTCGAACTTGAGGTTGCCGGTCAGCAGCGCGCTGGCGGCCAGACTCTTGGCCAGCAACGTCCGTACCGGCGCAGGGTAGTCGGCGCGCTCGCGCACCTGCCGCCAGCTTTCTTCCAGTCGCACCAGGACACCGCGTACCTGGGCGCGTTCGAGCAGGAATCGTTGCAGGAAATCTCTGCTGTCGCTCACATCATCTCCGGAATGCGCCGAATGCGATTTCGGCCACGTGCTGCCCGCCATTATCCATGGAGCCCGGGCCCGGATCGAATCGGCTTTGCGATTGCCGCACCGCGCGCGCTTGCGCATACTCGTTGCGATGTTCCCGAAGACGCCTTGAAGATATTCGCCATGTTGCCAACACGCGCCGTCCTGGCGGTCTCGATGCTTTGTGCGCTGGCGCCGTTGGCGCGTGCCGCTATAGATCCGCGCATGCCGTTACCGGCCAGCGTGCCATTGCCCGCTGCGCTGAGCGCGGATGCCGGTCTGCTGCTGCTCAAGGGCGGTGCGTTTGATCCGCTGGTACAGCGTCTGGATTTCTCTGCCACGGGCGCCGCGGCGACCGTCGATGCGCGCTACGCGCTGGTGCAGTTCAAGGCGGGCACGTTGGCGCCGCGCGCCCATCTGCAACGGCTTGGCGCCGATGTCGTCGGTTACGTGCCGAACAATGCCTACCAGGTGCGCTTGAACGCGGGCAACCTGGACGGTCTGCGCGCCGACCCCGCGGTGCGCTGGGCGGACGCCATCACGGCGGGGATGAAACTCGATCCGGCCTTGTGGAGCGGCAATGCCGCCAGCCCGGGTACAGATGCCGCTGCCGATGCCAAGGCGATCGTGGTGGTTCACGGTTTCGCCGGCGAATCAGCGGGCACGCTGGCTGGTGCACTGAAGAAATCGGTGGGCGACGCCATGGTCGTGCTCATCAATGAGCGCGCCGATGCTCCGCGGGTGCGTGTGCGCGTGCCTGCAACGGAACTGAGCAGGCTGATCGCGGCTGCAACAGCACTGGATGGAGTAGCCTGGGTCGAGCCGTTCCGTCAGCCGCGCGTGAGCAACGACGGCTCGCCCGGACCGCTGCAAGGCGATGCCGCAACCTGTGCGACACCGGTTCCTCCTGCTTCCGGGCAAATGCCGTTTCCGTGTGCGAGCACGCCGATGTGGGACTACGGCCTGGTCGGCAACGGCCAGATTCTCGGCATCGCCGACACCGGTCTCGATCACAACGCGGCCTGGTTCAGTGCCTACACGTTCGCCAACCCCGGCGGCGGCACGACGACCAACGTGGAAATCACCGCCGCCGACAATCCCGCGCCGGTGCCGCCGGCCATTGGCCTGACCTATCCGCAGAACAAGGTCTACGCCTACTGGGTGCAGCCGGGCGCGACCGCCTACGACAACACCCAGATCTGCCCCGGCGGGTTTCCCAATGAGTTCCACGGCACGCACACTTCCGGCACCCTGGCCGGCGATGCGGCGGGCACGTTTGGCGGCATCACCTATCTGGCAGCCACGCCGACCAATCCCAACCACGATCATGGCGACGGCATGGCGCCGAACGCGCAGATCCTGTTCCAGGACATAGGCAACGACAACGATGGCTGCCTGTACATCAACGACCTGCGCGCCACGCTCGACCAGGCCTTTGCCGGTGGCGCGCGCATCCATTCCGACAGCTGGGGCAGTGCCGATGGCGGCGAGTACGAAGGCGACGACGCCGACGTCGATGCGGAAATGTGGAAATTGCAGGATATGCTCATCGCCGTCGCCGCCGGCAACAGTGGCCCATCCAGCGTATCCACCGGTTCGCCCGGCAACGCCAAGAATGCGCTGACCGTAGGCGCGCTTGGCCACGACGTGAGCCAGATCGTAGCCTCGTTTTCCAGTCGCGGGCCGACGGCCGATGGCCGCCTCAAACCCGATATCGTCGCGCCCGGCGTCAACATTGTTTCCGCGCTTGGCGACAGCAGCAACGGCGCCACGATCGAGGCGCCGCAAACGCAGGCGCTGTCGGGCACGTCGATGGCCACGCCGACCACGGCCGGCAATGCCGCGTTGATGCGCGAGTATTTCAGCGAGGGTTTCTATCCGCGCGGGACGCGCAACGGCGGCGATACGCTCAATCCCAGCGGCATGCTGATGAAGGCGGTCCTGCTCAATGGCACGCTGACGATCCCGCCGACGTGGCCGGACGACAACGTCGGCTGGGGGCGGATGTGGCTGGCGTCGAACCTGTATTTCGACTATGCGCCGGACGGCAGTGGCAGTGGCAGCACGCGACGCATGCGCTACTGGGAACGGCCGAATTCCGCCGGCATGGCAACCGGTGATGTGCACACGTATACATTGGCAAATGTGCAGGCCAGCCAGGAATTCCGCGTGACCCTGGTCTGGTACGATCCTGCCGCGGCGCTCGGCGCCGCCGTCGCACTGGTCAACAACCTCGATCTGGAAGTGGTCGCGCCCGATGGCACGCTGTACAGAGGCAACGTGTTCCAGAACGCAGTGTCCGTTGCCGGTGGCAGTGCCGATGTCGTCAATACGGTTGAGGCTGTACGCCTGATCGCTCCGGTCGGCGGTGCGTATACCTTGCGCGTCAGGGCCACCGGCGTGCCCGGCAATGGCGACGCCGGCAGCGATGCCCAGGGTTATGCACTCGTCGCCTCTGGAGCGTTCGGTCTGCCGGATCAAGCGGCCCTGCCGGCGCCGACCGATGTTGCCGTGCGCGCCGACGACCTGGGCGGCATCGTCATCGGCTTTACGCCCGCCCCCGCAGCACAGGCCTATCAGCTGTACCGTGCGGCCGGTACCTGCGCCACTGCGCTGCAGGGGGATTTCCGCATGGTCGCAACCGCCAGCGGCGGCAGCCTGACTGATACCCTGAGCCAGGGCGGTTACAGCTATGCGTACGAAGTGCGTGGCGTGAGCAACGATGTCGAGGGTGAACATTCGTCCTGCGTCGACGCAGTCTCCAATGCTGCGTGCACCTTGCAGCCGAGTTTCGATCAGGCCGGCATCGCCGCGGCTGGCGCCAATGCCAGCTGCAGCGTGAATCTGACCTGGCCCGCCGCGACCTCGAACTGCCCCGCGGCCCCGGGTATACATTTCCAGGTTTCGCGCGATACCCATCCGTATTTCACCGCGCCAGGCGTGATTGCCAGCAGCGTCACTGCCGAGACCTACGCCGATACCGCCGTCGTCGATGGCCAGCCCTACTACTACCAGATCATTGCGCTGGATGGCGCCAACAATGCCAGCGTACCGATGCGCACCGTCGGCACCACGCCATCGGGCGCAGCCGGTCCCGGTGGGTCAAGCTACCTGGATGATGTCGATACGCACACCTACCTGGCGCTCGATCCGCCCTGGCAGATCACCAACACCGCGGCAAGCAACGGCAGCTACAGCTATCACAGTGCCGCCGATAACCAGTCCTATCCGTCGAACACCTGCGCCGCCGCGACCACGCCGGCGTTGACGTTGACGGCACATCCGCAGCTCAGCTATGCGGCGCAATACAACCTGGAGAGCGAGTGGGACGGCGTCGTCGTGGAAATTTCCACCGACGGCACCAACTGGAACGACTTGCCGCCGACCGGCGGTTATCCGGATGCGCTGAGCCAGACCCAGTCGCCGCCGGTCAACGCCTGCGGCTACGCCGCAACACAGGGCGCGTTCACTGGCAAATCCACGGCCGCATCGGCGAGTGCGGCGAACGACGACCCTGCGCCGCTCGCGTTCAGACGTTTCGGCAGCGATCTTTCCGCCTATGCCGGGCAGAAGGTGCAGATCCGTTTCCGCTTGTCGTCGGACCCAGCCACCGAGTTCGCGGGCTTCTTCCTCGACGAAGTGCGCGTGAACGATGCCGACGAAATCTTCGCCGACGGCTTCGAGGGACCGGGCGCGAATGTTTGCCACTAAGCGCCGCCGACCGTTGTGGCGGCGAATCCTGCGCGCGGTGTTCATTGCGATTTTCGTCTGGGTTGTGCTGAGTTGGCTTGCGGTACTGCTGCTGCGTTTCGTGCCGCCGTTGACCTCGGCCTTCATGCTGGAACGCCGCGTGCAGGCTTGGCGTCACGGCGAAAAGGATTTTTCCATCAAGTACCATTGGGTACCCTGGGAAAAAGTTTCCGCCGAATTGCCGATTGCAATGATCGCCGGCGAGGACCAGAAATTTCCGCACCACCACGGCTTCGATGTGCAGGCGATCCAAACCGCACTCGACGAGGCTGACGAAGGCGAGCGCCTGCGCGGAGCCAGCACCATCTCCCAGCAGACCGCCAAGAACCTGTTCCTGTGGGGCGGGCGCAGTTTTGTGCGCAAGGGCCTGGAAGCTTACTTCACCGTACTGCTGGAAATCAGCTGGCCGAAGCGCCGCATCCTCGAGGTCTACGTGAACATCGCCGAATTCGGCGATGGTATCTACGGAGCGGATGCAGCGGCGCGGGAATATTTCCACAAGGCGCCCGCGCAGCTCAGCGCGCACGAGGCAGCCCTGCTTGCAGCGGTATTGCCGAACCCGAAGAAGTTGCGCGCGGATCGACCGTCCGCGTATGTGAACAATCGCGCGGAATGGATCGAACGTCAGGTGCACCAACTTGGCGGCGCGGGTTATCTGCCGCGATAGCGCTCGCCGTGTGCCGTATCCGTGGCTCGCGGTTCGAGCAGCCGCAGCGCCAGCATGGCGATCATCATGCCGACGCACTGGGCGGCGACGAACGCCGCTACATCCTGCGGCCGGATGCCCGCAAACGTCGTGGTCAGGCTGCGCGCCAGCGTTACCGCCGGATTGGCGAAAGACGTCGATGCCGTGAACCAGTAGGCACTGGCGATGTAGGCGCCGACCAGCGCAGGCACCGCCTGCGGCCGCGAGCGCCGTCCGAGCAGGATCGTCAGCACCAGGCCCGTGGTTGCGACGGCCTCGCTCAGTCCCTGATCCAGCCCCGTGCGCACCCGCGTGCCGACGGCGATTGGCGTCAGGCCGAACATCAGGTGAGCCAGCACCACGCCGCACACGGCGCCGGCGATTTGCGCACAAATATACATTGCACAGTCGCGCCAGCGCATTTCGCCGCACCAGGCGAACGCCAGGCTCACGACCGGATTGAAATGCGCGCCGCAGATGGGACCGAACAATTCGATCAACACCCACAGGCCCAGGCCGGTCGCGATCGAGTTCGCAAGCAGCGCGATCGCCGCATTGCCCTGGGCGAGGATTTCGCCCATATGCCCCGAGCCGACGACGATGGCGAGCAGGGCTGCGGTACCCAGCCATTCGGCAAACAGGCGCCGGGGATGCGCGCTCATGAGTCCGCGCTGCTTGCATCCAGTTCGGCCAGCAGGGCCAGCACGCGCCGTTCGATCTCGTCGCGCACGCGACGGAAACCGTCGTCGTCCAGGGCCTTCGGATCAGGCAGGCCCCAGTCGACGCGGCGCGCAGCCGGAATCCATGGGCAGGCATCGCCGCAACCCATCGTCACCACGGCATCGAACTGCGCGTCCGGGATTTCATCCAACGATTTGGAATGTTGCGTGCCCAGGTCGCAGCCGCGCTCGGCCATGAATGCGATCGTGCGCGGATTGATCTTGCCCGAAGGTCGCGAACCGGCTGACATTGAGAGCAGCCGCGGGCCGCCGTGCCTGCGAGCGAAGGCTTCGGCCATCTGGCTGCGATTGGAATTTTCCACGCAGACGAACAGGATGCGCTTCATCCGCAGCGCGCATTACTGCTTGCCGACGGGCCGCAGCACGCGGTCGTCAGCGCTGCGGCGGTTTTCGACGCTGGCGTGCAGCACGCTGCAGCGTCGGTGGGAGCGGAATATGTCGTCGCGGCCGCATGAGTGAAGAAACTCTCCCAGCGCACGCCCTGCGGATCTTCGGCCCAGTACTTGTCCGACTTCGCGTAACAGCAGGTAGTGCCGGTTTCCGCGAGTCTGAACGCATCGGCGGCCGTGAGGCGTGCGCCGATCTCCGCCAGTTCCGCGGCATTGTCCGCCTGCAGGCCGAGATGATCCACGCCCGCCGCGCGTTCGCGTTGCGAAATGGCGAAGTTCAGGCGCGGATCGTCGAGTATCCACTTGGCGTAGTCGGGCTTGAGCACGCTCGGCCCGCTGCCGAAGAGCTGCGAATAAAAGCCGATGCTGGCATCGAGATTGCGGACATTGACGTGAACATGAAAGCGCTTCATCGGCGGATTCTCCGTTTCGGTTTGATCGTTGCCGGCGCGCAGGCAGCCGCGCCGGTGCCGCAGGGCATGCCGGCGCAGCAGTTTTCGGTGAGATGGGCGAGCAGGGCGTTCATGTGCGCATAATCGGCCCAGCACCAGATATTGCGGCCATCGCGCCGATCATTGACCAGCCCCGCCCGGCGCAGCACATTCAGGTGATTAGTCAGCGTGGCGCCGGCATGCCCGGTCGCAGCCATCAGCGCGCCAACCGTGACCCCATCCGGCCCCGCCTGCACCATGCGGCGATACAGATCCAGCCGATTCACATGAGCCAGCGCCTTCAGCGTGTCTACCGCATCTGATATTTTCATAATTCCGGAATTATGGAAATATTTTCGCGATTGTCAAGCCGCTGTCATGCGGCTGCGGTTTCACGGCCGCGCTGCTTCGGCTAGGATGCTGGCTGATTTCCTGCGCCGTCTGATCGCATGTCCGCACTCGCCGTCGTTGTCCCCGCCTTCAACGAAGGCGAGAGCTTGCGCGAATTCCACGCGCGGCTTGCGGCCGTGCTCGACAAGCTGGATCTGAGCAGCGAAGTGCTCTATGTCGACGATGGCAGCCGCGACGACACCTGGACGGTGATGTGCGCGTTGCGCGAGTCCGATCCGCGCGTGGCCACGCTGAAGCTCAGCCGGAATTTCGGCAAGGAACTGGCGCTGACCGCGGGCCTGGACCACGTCGATGCCGATGCGGTGATCGTGATCGATGCCGATTTGCAGGATCCGCCGGAACTGATTCCCGAATTCGTGCGCGGGTGGCGCGAAGGCTACGATGTCGTCTACGGCACGCGCTCGACGCGTGCCGGCGAGAGCCGCCTGAAGAAACTTACCGCAGGCGCGTTCTACCGGGTGATGGAACGCCTGAGCGCGACGCCGGTGCCGCGCGATACCGGAGATTTCCGCCTGCTCAGCCGGCGCGCGCTGGACGCGATGAAACGCCTGCGCGAACGTCAGCGCTTCATGAAGGGCCTGTTTGCCTGGGTTGGCTATCGGCAGAAGGCTGTGGTCTACGACCGCGATGCGCGTTTCGCCGGAAGCAGCAAGTTCAACTATTGGCGCTTGTGGAATTTCGCCCTCGAGGGCATCACCTCGTTTTCCACGGCGCCGTTGAAGATAGCAACCTACGTGGGCGTTTTCACCGCCATGCTGGCTTTCGTGTTCGGCCTGGTCGTGTTCGCGCGCGCGCTGATCTACGGTGATCCGGTGCGCGGCTATCCGAGCCTGCTGCTCGTGGTTCTGTTCCTCGGCGGCGTTCAGCTGATGGCGCTGGGCCTCATCGGCGAATACCTGGGCCGGTTGTACCTGGAAGCAAAGCAGCGGCCGCTATATCTGATCGAAGAACACCACGGCCCGCAAGCCAATGATCGCGGCGGTTCTGGTCCCTGAACCGCCGCGATGCAGCCTTTCGTCAGCGTGTTGCGACGCTCGTCTGCACGGTGACTTCGACGCGGCGATTTTGCTGGCGCCCGGCTTCCGTGGCATTCGAGGCAACCGGGTAGTCCGGTCCCAGGCCCTGGGTGGAAATGCGCGCGGGATCGATCCCGTGCTGCACCAGGTAAGCCTTCACGGCTTGCGCGCGCTGCAACGACAGGTCCAGATTGTGGTCGCGGCTGCCGGTCGAATCGGTATGGCCGTCAATCGCCATGCTCGATCTGGGATCATCGCTGAGTGCACGCCCGAGCTGGTCGAGTGTCCGTGCCGCACCCGGCTTCAATTCCGCGCGGTCGACCTCAAACAGAAAGTCGCCCAGGGTCACGACGAAGCCGCGTTGCGTCTGCTGTGCCTGCAGGTCGGCCAGATCCGCGCGCAATGAATCGACTTCCGATTGAGTCGCACGTGCATCCTGTCGCGCCGCTTGCGCGTCACGATGCTCCGCATCGGCCGCGGCCAAGGCGCCGACCGTTGCTGCCTGTGCGTCGCGCAACTGGCGCGTTCTCGCATCCACGAGCAGGCGGTCGCGCTCGGCACCCAGGTCCTTGCCGCGGATTTCCGCATAGCGGGCAAGACCCGCGGCTTCGGCGGTCTGTGCCAGGCGTTCGGCGATGTAGATTCGGTGCTCGTATTCATGCGCATCCATGTGGCGGCCCTCGGCGGCCAGCAGGTTGACCGCGGCATCGGCTTCACCCAATTCGGTCGGCGCATTCGGCGCGATACGGGGATCGCCGTGCAGCCGATCCATTTGGTTCTGCAGCCGCATTACTTCGGGCGGCGGCCCCGGCGGAACAGTGGCGCAGGCACCCAGCGCAAGCATGCCCGCGGCGATGGCGGTGCGGATCAATTGGCTCATGGCTGTTCTCCTGCAATACCAAGCTGTTCGCGCAGACTGCGCACCGTGGTTTCGATCTCCGCGGTAGCCGCTTCGGCGCGATGCTGTCGGGCCCGTGCTGCCGCGAGATTTGCGTCCGCCTTGGCGTTGCCAGCACTGAAGACGCTTTCCAGCCACTTGTGATGATCGAAGGCAGCCTGTGCGCTGCCCAGCATGTCGTGTGCATCGTTGAGGTCGGTCGCGGCATATTGCGCGGCGTCCGCGCGCTCGGCCGACTCAATCGTCGTGCCGGCCTCGGTCATTGCCAGCTCGGCGTCCTTGCGGTCGGCGGCCCTGGCTGCAAATGGCAAAGCCAAGACCAGAACCATTACCGCTGCCGCTTTTGCAAATCCTGCATTCATGGCGTACTCCTCCATAGTCCTGCCCATGCTGACGTCTTGTCGCAGCAAGTGGTGTGCCCGCAGCAAGTAGTATGCCCCGCCGCGGTTTGAACAGAATGCAGCGCAGGTGCGCAAGAATTCTTCGTTGCGGCGCGCGCTTACGTCACTTGTTCGTGGAGCAGATGGCGCGCGTCGCGGCGGTGGCCGTTTGCAAGTTGAGCGAATACGCCGGCGCCGTCATGCAAGTTGCGAATTGTTGCTGGCCGTCGGCAACGGCGCGCAGTGCAAAACGCATGTCCACCAGGCGATGCCACCGCGCGCTAGAATGTCTTCCTGGGGCAAATCGCACATCGTGCGAAGGAGGCGTCATGAGACTGGTCAAACACCTGCTGGAAGGCAAGGGCGGCGCGATTCACGCCGTCGGGCCGGACCAGCCCGTACTCGACGCGATCCGCGCCATGGCCGAAAAAGTCGTCGGTGCGCTGCTGGTGATGGATGGCACGCAATTGCTCGGCATCGTGTCGGAGCGCGACTATGCGCGCAAGGTCATCCTGCTCGGGCGCTCGTCGGCACAGACTGCGGTGCGCGAGATCATGACCGCATCGGTATTGACCGTGGCGCCCGGCGACAGCGTCAATCATTGCATGAAGCTCATGACCGACCGTCGCGTCCGGCACTTGCCCGTTGTCGAAGAGGGCAAGGTGATCGGCGTGCTTTCGATCGGTGATCTGGTCAAAGCGGTGATCGACGACCAGGCCGAGCAGCTCGAGCACCTGCAGCGATACATCGCCGGGTGACTGATTGACCAGGTTCAGCTGCCCGACGGGATGTGATCGCCCGTGAGCCTTGACCCCGCCCTGCGTGCCCGCCTGCATGGCCTTTTGGCCGACTACGGGGCCAAGGTACGCCGCCTGATCGAAGGCCACGGCCTGGCCCAGCACGGCATCGATCCGGCCGATATCGAGCAGGAGGTACGCATCCGGCTGTGGAAAGCGCTGGAACGTGACCGGAATGCGGCCTTTCATACGTCTTATATCCAGAGAGTGGTGCTGTCGACGGTGATCGACGCCATCCGCGCCGCCAATTCGCGCCCGGCCGAGGCTTTGCCGGACGAGAACGAGGAAAGCGCTGCGGCCTTGGTCGAACACCGTGCCGGACCGGAGCAGAATGCCGGTGGCGTGCAGGATTTCGGGCGTGTTGCGGCCTGTCTGGCGGAGTTGCCGGAACGCCGGCGCGAAGCGGTAACCCTGCATTTGCAGGGGTTCACGCCACGCGAGATTGGCGAGTTCGGCGGCACCTCGGAAGAAGCGGCACGCAAGCTGCTCGAACGGGGAATGCAAACCCTGCGCGAGCGTCTTGTGGAGCTGGGTTTTGGAGAATTCGATGACTAATCCCAATGTGGGCGGGACCAGGATGAACAAGCCGAGCGTGACCGAGCTTTATCGCCGCTTTGCCGATCAGGCTGGCGTGGCCGACGCCGAGCAGCTTGCAGCGCAGATAGCCGGTTCGTCGGCACGCGCGCAGTTGCTGGAATTCAGCCGCGACCTGGAACCGGAATCGGCGGCATTGAGTGCCGGGTTGGCGGTTGCCTTGAACGAAGCCAGTGGGGCGGCCCCGCATCGGCGGCATGCTGTTTCACGCCGTGCCATCGGCGGTTCGCGTCGCTGGCGCGGTGTGGCCGCGCTTGCCGCGGCCATGGTTGCGGCCGTGGTCGTGTGGGGCGGACATCGCGGCAACCAGCCGCCGCCGGCCGCGCCCGTGGCGGATTCGGGATCGACGGCAGATCGCATCTTCGCGGGTTTCAGCGAAAGCACACTGGCGACCGCCGAACGCCGCGGCGCCCAGGATGAGATTTTCCGCGGCGAATTCCGCACTGACGAGATATTCAACTCGAGCGCGAAATCGCACGACGGCTAGAGCGCCGCCTTGTGCACCGCCGGTTCAGTGTGGTCGGAAAAATAGGCTGACTGTTCCGGCGGAAGCGGCCACCCGTGACCGGTTTTACAAGGCCGCGGAACTGGCATGCTCGCGGGTTGCGGCGAATGTCACTCCGGGCCAGCGCTCCTGGGTCAGTTGCAGATTTACCCGCGACGGGGCCAGATAGACGAGTTCGCCGGCGGCGTCGATGGCCAGGTTCGGGGCGGCCTTTTCGCGGAATTCGGCGAGTTTCTTTTCGTTGGCGCAATGAATCCAGCGCGCCGTGATCACGGTGACATTCTCGAACGCGCAATCGACGCTGTATTCGTCCTTAAGGCGATAGGCAACGACATCGAATTGAAGTACACCCACGGCGCCGAGAATCAGGTCGTTCGACATCAGCGGGCGGAAGAACTGGGTCGCGCCTTCCTCGGACAACTGCGCCAGGCCCTTCTGCAAGGCTTTCATCTTCAGCGGGTCGCGCAGACGCGCGCGGCGGAACAGTTCCGGCGCGAAATTCGGGATACCCGTGAATGACAGGGCCTCGCCTTCACTGAACGTGTCGCCGATCGAGATGGTGCCGTGATTGTGGATGCCGATCACGTCGCCGGGAAAGGCTTTTTCCACAATGTCGCGTTCGCTGGCCATGAAGGTGAGTGCGTTCGCGAGTTTCATTTCCTTGCCGCTGCGCACGTGAAATGCCTTCATGCCGCCGTCAAAGCGGCCGGAACAGATGCGCATGAAGGCGACACGGTCGCGGTGCATCGGGTCCATGTTCGCCTGGATCTTGAACACGAACCCGGTCATTTTTTCCTCGCCCGGCTGGATGTCCCGTGTGGTCGTCGCGTGCGCCTGCGGCCCCGGCGCGTGTTCGACGAAGAAATCCAGCAGCAGCTGCACGCCGAAGTTGTTCACCGCCGAGCCGAAGAAAACCGGCGTCTGCCGGCCGGCAAGATAGGCGTCCTGGTCGAATGAATGCGAGGCGCCCTCGACCAGTTCCAGCTCCTCGCGCAATTCCTTCAGCGCGTCCGCGCCGATGCGCGCTTCCAGTTGCGGATCGTCGAGCGAAGCATAAATCGTGGAATCCTGGCGGGTGAAGTTGCGCCCCGGCTCGTACACGTGAACTTCGCCGCTCACCAGGTGATACACGCCGCGCAGCCGCGAACCCATGCCGATCGGCCAGGTGATCGGCGCACACTGGATCTTCAGCACCGACTCGACCTCGTCGAGCAGTTCGATCGGCGCGCGGCCTTCGCGGTCGAGCTTGTTGATGAAGGTCATGAT
Source organism: Rudaea sp. (assembly GCA_031291055.1). Taxonomy (GTDB): domain Bacteria; phylum Pseudomonadota; class Gammaproteobacteria; order Xanthomonadales; family Rhodanobacteraceae; genus Rudaea. Next base: position 17,585 of record JARLJU010000344.1, read on the forward strand.
GGGAGTGTCGCGCAGACGGCAGACATCCATCAGCTTGATCGTGCGTTCCTCCACGCCCTTGGCGCAGTCGATCACCATCAGCGCCGAATCGACCGCGGTGAGCACGCGATAGGTATCTTCGGAAAAATCCGCATGGCCGGGAGTATCGAGCAGATTGACGATGCGGCCCTCGTACGGGAACTGCATCACCGAGCTGGTCACCGAAATGCCGCGTTCCTTTTCCAGCGCCATCCAGTCCGAGGTCGCATGCCGCGTGGCCTTGCGCGATTTCACGCTGCCTGCCATCTGGATGGCGCCGCCGAACAGCAGCAGTTTTTCGGTCAGTGTGGTCTTGCCCGCGTCCGGATGCGAAATGATCGCAAACGTGCGGCGGCGGCGGGTTTCGGTCAGGTCATGCTCGGACATTGAAGACAACTCAAGCTTGTGCAGGCCGCGGTCGGGCCGCAGGGCCGCGCATTATACGGATTGCAATCCCGCGAAGCTTGCAGCCAGCGCTGCCGACTTCAGTTTCCGCCCACCAGCATTCCCTGTTCCGGCGTGAAATCGCCGCCCGGTCCCGTGAACTGGAACGGCACCGAGACCAGTTGCATGTTCGCGTTGACCTGCACGCAGAAATGCAGATGCGGGCCCGTGGTGTAGCCGGTGTCGCCGGACAGCGCCAGCACCTGGCCGGCACGCACGCGCTGGCCCACGTGCACGCGGGCGCCTTCCAGTTCCAGATGCGCGTAGACGGCCATCGTGCCATCGCTGTGGACGACGCGGATATTGTTCGCGCGATCGCCATACCTGGCCATGTCCAGTCCGGCGCCGTAGAAGTCGTTGTCCACCGTCATCACCACGCCATCGCGTGCGGCGAGCACGGGCGTGCCTTCCGGCATGCCGATGTCCACCGCGTAGTGGTTTTGCGCGTCGGTATGGCTGGCCTTGCCACCGAAGGCCTGGGCAATGCGAAATTGATGATCCGACGAAAACGGCAGCCGGTAGCGCGCCTTGTCGTCGGCATGCGCGCGGTAGTCGCCGGGCATGTAGGCATACCTGAAAGTGTAGTTGAATGCCGCGCGCGCATCGACGGGAAATACATGCAACGCGCTCGTTTCGCTGTTCGCCGGCAATACGATGCGCGCCGGCAAAGGCGGCTCGGAGCGCACGTTCGTGCTTGCGTCGATCGACACATCCACGCTGACCGGGCCACCGGCGGAATTGACGAAGGTCATCGTGCGGTCGGCGTCGGTACCGTCTTCGCGCAACCGGATCAGCGGCTGACGGTCGGTGCGCACCAGGGTCGATTTCACATCGGCCACGTCGCCCGCGGGTTTCACGTCGGTATAGTGCACGATGCCCTGGGCGTCGGTGTACTGGTAGATGTGCTTGGCCTGGGCCGCGGCACAGACGATGAGAAAAAGTATAAAAAAAGCAAAATATCTCAGCATTGCGCCGTTGATGCCGTCAGTCGCCGAGTGCCAGTTTGCCTTGGGCTTGACGCGGCGACAAGCAGCGTACCCGCGAGAATGCCGGCATGGGACCAGACTCGGTTTTTTTGACGCCAATCAATTTTCGCCAATGTCCAACGGCGGCAAAGCGCGCACGATCTTCATTGTTTCGAGGCTGACTGTGATCACGCGCAGGAACAGTTCCAGCGGATAGCGCGGATTGTGCATGGTCTCGATCGCCCAGTCGTTAGCGTCGTTGACGATGCCGCTACGGTTTGTTGCGCGAAGGGGAATCGCGCAGCGTCGGCGAGCCGCGTACGCTCTGGCCGGATCACGTCAGCGGCCCGGACCGGGTGCTGTTCGAGGTGTTTCTTGCACTGCCGGTCAAGGAGCGCAAGGTAGTGCGCCAAATGATTGAGACGCTCGTTGTTTCAGCTGCCAAACTAAAACGCAGCTAGGCCTTAACACTCCATCACATTCACCGCCGTCCCGCCATCGACAGCATCATCGTTTGCGAAATAGAACGACGCCGGGCAATCCATCGAAATGCGCATCGCAGGTCAGCAGTTCCGCATCGTGTTCGAGCGCCGTGGCATAGACGATAGCGTCGGCGGTCGCGAGTTTGTGCGCGCGGCAGAGTTCGGCTGCGCGCAGAGCGATGACGGTATCGAGCTGCACGATCACGCATTTGCGCGTGTGGCCGATGACTTCGTCGGCGAGCGACTCATCCATTTCGCGCAGCAGCCACTTCGCCAATTCGAGCTGCACGGCAGTGGGTACGATACAGTCCTCGCGAGAGGGAAATTCGCGCGCGATCTTGCGGCCGATCGGCCCGCCGATCAGCCATTCGATCCATGCCGAGGTGTCGACGACACGCACGGTTCAGTAGCGATCCGCGCGGTCCCGATAGTTGTTCGGGTTGGCGCCCTTGGCGATACCGAAGAGCTCGTCGAATTTTCGGATGGGCACCAGCAGCACGCCGCTGCCCTTCGGGATGAAGGCGAATTCCTGCCCGGCTTCCCAATGCTGCGCTTCGCGCACGGCCTTGGGGATTGAGATCTGGAATTTGCTCGAAAGGGTGGCGGTGGCGGACATATTCTTACCTTGCTTGATCGATCAATGATTGGTAAGAGTATAGCACCAAAAACGCCTCAGCACTCAATCACATTCACCGCCAACCCCCCGCGGCTGGTTTCCTTGTACTTGTCCTGCATGTCGCGCCCCGTGTCGCGCATGGTCTTGATGACTTTATCCAGCGACACGCGGTGCTTGCCGTCGCCGCGCATGGCCATGCGCTGTGCATTGATCGCCTTGACCGAGCCCATGGCGTTGCGTTCGATGCAGGGGATCTGCACGAGGCCTCCGATCGGATCGCAGGTGAGGCCGAGGTTGTGTTCCATGCCGATCTCGGCGGCATTTTCCACCTGCAGCACCGAGCCACCGAGTGCGGCGGTGAGTCCGCCCGCGGCCATCGAGCAGGCCACGCCGACCTCGCCCTGGCAGCCGACTTCGGCGCCGGAGATCGACGCATTTTCCTTGTACAGGATTCCTATCGCCGCGGCAGTGAGCAGGAAATCGATCACACCTTGCTCGTTCGCGCCGGGCACGAATCGCGAGTAGTAGTGGAGCACGGCGGGAATGATGCCGGCCGCGCCGTTGGTCGGCGCGGTGACGACGCGGCCGCCGGCAGCGTTTTCCTCGTTGACGGCGAGCGCGTACAAATTTACCCAGTCCAGGATCGTCAATGGATCCTTGAGCGAGGCCTCGGGCTGGTTGCGCAGCTCGGCAAGCATGCTTGGCGCGCGCCGCTGCACCTTGAGGCCGCCCGGCAACACGCCGGTTTCGCGCGTACCACGGGCCAGGCAATCCTGCATCGCCTTCCAGATCGTCAGCAGTCCGCTGCGGATTTCGCCTTCGCTGCGCCAGACCTTTTCGTTTTCGAGCATCACTTGAGCAATCGTCTTGCCCGAATCCGCACACAGCCTCATCAGTTCGTCACCGGTGTGGAATGCAAACGGCAGTGGTGTCGTGTCGGGAACGATCTTGTCTTCGGCCGCTTCGTCGTGGTTGACGACGAAACCGCCGCCGACCGAGTAGTAGTCGCGCGTCGCCAGTTCTGCGCCGCTGGCATCGAACGCGGTGAAGCGCATGCCGTTGGAGTGATAAGGAAGCTTCTGGCGCTTGTTGAAGACCAGATCGGTCTTTTCGTCGAACGCGACCTCGTGCCTGCCGAGCAGGCGGATTTTCTTCTCGCCGCGGATGCGCGCGAGCCGCACCGGGATCGTGTCCGGATCGATCTTGTCCGGCCACTCGTCCTCGAAGCCGCACAATACTGCCTTGTCCGTGCCGTGGCCGCGGCCGGTGTGCGCGAGCGAGCCGAACAGCTCGCCGCGGATGCGCGCGACATTGTGCAGAATGCCGCGTTCGTCCAGCCAGCGCGTGACGAAGCGCGCGGCCGCGCGCATCGGCCCGACCGTGTGCGACGACGACGGACCGATGCCGATTTTGAACAGGTCGAAAACACTGACTGCCATGGTCTTTTCGCTGGTGGGATGCAAGTCCGCGTTATTCTACGCCAACCCGTGCAAACGGCCGGAATGACGATGCGCCTGATCCTCTACCAACGCGACGACTGCCACTTGTGCGATCTCGCCCTCGACGTGCTCGCCCGCGCGCGCGTGCCGGATTTCGACAGCGTGTTCATCGACGGACATTCTGGACTCGAAACGCGCTATGGCGAGCGCGTGCCGGTGCTGCGCGAAGACGAATCGGCGCGGGAGCTGAACTGGCCGTTCGACGCGGAAGCCGTGCATCTGTTCCTTCAGCGCGAAGCGTGAGCGTCGGTAGTATCGCGGGCGTCGATCGCATCGAGGTCGGGAGTCCGCCAGCCGCAGCGCAGGCCCCAGAAGTAAAACACCAGGCTCACGGCGGCGACCACGACCAGATCCCAGCCGTAGGGCAGGTAACCCAGGCCGCCGAACTTCGCACTGCCGACATATGACAACAGGGCGACGGCCGGCAGGTAAGCGATCAGCCACCAGGCCCCAGCGAGCTGGCGACCGAAATCGCGCCAGCCGGCCACGGCCTGGTAGTAAAAGTATACCGGCAGCGCAGCCACGATCAGCAGGATGATCTGGCCCGTCAGCGGCCATTTGGCCCAGTACAGCAGCTCGGTCGAGAACACGAAGGCGAGGCAGGCGAAGACCGGCAGAGCGGGCAGGCGCAAAGGGCGATACAGTTCCGGTGCGGTGCGGCGCAGCGTCATCGCACTGACCGGGCCGGTAAGGTAGGAGATGATCGTCGCCACCGAGATCACGGCCGCGAGCGTGCCCCAGCCGCGGAAGAAGAACAGGAACACAAAGGCCACCGCCAGGTTGAACCACATCGCAGTGCGCGGAATTCCATAGACCAGGTGCACGCTGCCGAAGCTGCGCGGCATGGTGCCGTTCTTCTGCATGCCATAGAGCATGCGCGCCGTCGTCGCCGTGTAGGTGATGCCGGTGCCGCTGGGGCTGATGAACGCATCGGCATAGAGCAGCATCGCCAGCCAGTTCAGGTTCACCAGCAGCGCGAGTTCCGCGAACGGCGAGCGGAAATCGATGCCGCGCCAGCCGGCCTTCGCGAGCAGGTCCGGCGGCACCGAGCCGAGGTAGGCGATCTGCAGCAGCACATAGACAATGGTGGCCAGCGCGATCGCACCGAAGATGGCAAACGGAATGCTGCGTCCCGGATTGCGCGCCTCGCCGGCCAGGTTCACCGGACTCTGGAAGCCGTTGAAGCTGAAGACGATGCCGGCCGTGGCGACGGCGGTCAGCACGGCGGCGAAATCGATGACGTGCGCGCCGCCGTCGATGCCGACGTCGAAATTCCCGCTGTGAAAACCGCTCGCGATCAACGCGACGGCGGTCAATGCAGGCACGACCAGCTTGAAAAGCGTTATTGCCGTGTTCGAGCGCGCAAACAGTTTCACGCTCCAGAAATTCAGCATAAAGTACACAATTACCAAAACCGCGGCGATGCTCAGGCCCGGCGGCGTCAATTCGCCGCGGCCATCGGGTAAATGCATGTACAGGTCGTGCGCCCACTGCCATGGCCACGATGCCATGTACTGCACCGAGGCTTCGGCTTCGACCGGAATCACCGAGACGATCGCGATCCAGTTTGACCAGGCACCGACGAAACCGACCAGCGAGCCGTGCGAATACTGGCTGTAGCGCACCATGCCGCCGGATTCCGGAAACATCGCGCCCAGTTCCGCATAGGTCAGTGCGATCGTCGTGATCACCGCGGCGCCGATCACCCAGGCCCACACTGCATCCGGGCCGGCGAGACCTGCCGCGCGCCACGCGCCGAACAGCCAGCCCGAACCGATGATAGAGCCCAGGCCCGTCAGCATCAGTGCGAACGGGCCGACCTCGCGGCGAATCAGGTGGTGGTCGGACATGAGTACTCCATGACGAAAAATCCCGTCAGCGACGGGTAGGGGATGATTGCAGGTTTGCCGGCGCGTGTCAGGTCGAAACTCAATGCAGGCGCCAGCGCAGCTTCAGGGCCAGCGATACCATCAGCAGAGTGGTGAAGAACCACGCCTCCCAGTCGCGTAGCCACGCGGGGCCGGCGGCAATCATCTGGCGTGCGGGCAGGGCTATTGTCAGGCGTTCGATCGGTGCCGTGGCGGGCAGATAGCCGCCAGGATTGCCTACCAGCCAGTTCAATCCAATGAATTTGTGTACAAAAGAGCTTTGTATATCTTTGCTCAGAGTGAACAAGGTCCTGCCATTCGCATCCACAAGCGCGGCAGGGTTACCTGCATCCGGCCATTGCAACTGCCAGCACCCGGATTCGCCGGACAGTATTGTCGCTGCGGGCTGCCAGCGCAGGGAGGCCGCGACGGCGGTGGGCAGCGCGCACACATTCACCGCTGCGTCGGGTGTCGGAGCATCGAACTCGAAGCGATTGGAAAGCCAGGGCAGGACGAACAATAGTGGCAGGCTCGCGAGCAGTGCGGGTCGCAGGGTCAGGCCGAGCTGGCGCAACGTCAGGCGCAGGTTCTGCCCGATGAGCGAGTGCAGTTCGGCGAAACCGCCGTCGTGCAGGGCCAGGGCGCGCTGGCTGCGGCCGATTTCTGCGCGCAGCTCCAGCAGGCGTTGTTGATCGGAAAAGCGCCGGTACAGACGCATGCTGATCCACGCGCAGATGCTTGCATAGGCAATGATGCGCAGCAGGGCCGGAAGGTGAGCATGGTCAGCCGCGGCATCAAGCACATCGAACAGCGGTGCTGGCAGATCAAGCAGCCCCGGCTTCATGTGGACGGTTTTGCAGGCGCGGACAGTTGTCGCAGGATCAGCGCCGCCAGATCGGCGATGTTTGCCGCCGGCGCATCCATCGGGAACGACGTGAAAAGCACGCCTGGGACGGCGGCGGGATCAATGCAGTGGTCGCCGCTCCACAGCTGCAGATTGTCCTCGATGAGCGCTGCCGGCGTGCCGCCCAGTGTCGTCTGCCAAGAAGCGCGATAGCCCGGCGCATAGCCGACGACGAGATCGGGTGAATCGCCGGCATGCGCACCATGATAGATGCTGGCGGCGTCGAATACTTCGGTAACGACTGTCGATCCCTCATCGCGCAGCGCGCTCAGCCTGGCAGCAATCTCGGCCTTGAGCCGCCCGATTGTTTCGGCATCGACGATGCCCTGCGCCTCACGGCCTTTCTCATTGAGGTAGATGCCGTTGAGGCCCAGGGCATAGGCGCGCGTCCGCGCCCAGTCCACTTGTGCAAAAAGCGGCGCGGACGTATCCGCCCCGGGCTTGAACGCCAGATAGCCGCTTTCGGCCAGCCAGCGATTCAGGTGCACGGCACGGCGGAACGAAGCGAAACCATGATCCGACAGTACGATCAGCCGGTCGCCGGGCCGCAGGCGCGACTGCACTTCGCCGAGCACGCGGTCGGCTTCGCGGTAGATCCATGGAATCGCGCCGCGCGCCAGTTCGCTGGCGTGCGCGTACAGGGGATGTTTCGGATCGATGCCGCGCCAGAACATGTGGCTGACCCGATCGGTCTGCACGAACACCTCGACCACCAGCTCGCTGTCGTCGCGTTTGATCGCGTCGTACAGCATCGCCTCGCCTTCAGCGAGTGTAGTCTTGACCGAATCGAGCCAGCCCTGTTCGCTCATGTGGCCCTGATTCAGCGACCAGGTTTCCTCGGGCATGCCCAGGGTGTGGAAATCGCCGATGTCGTGCGCCAGCTCTGCGGCATAGCCGGACGGCGAACTGATCGCCGCGGCGGGATCGCTGGGGTCGATATTGATCGGGGAGATGTATAGAAGGGGTCGTGGAAAGCCTTCGAGCAGATAGGCGCGCACCATGCCGGCGACACTGCCGATTCCCGCAAATCGAAAATGGGCATGCATCCACGGCGACCAGGTGCCGAGCGCCAATATCTGCGACTGCCCGTCCAGCGTCAGGCGGGCGCCATTGCCCTCGCGCACGAGTTGCAGCGGAACGCTCAACGCAGCGGCGGCCGGCCTGAGTGGATGTGCCGGGCCATTGAATTGCGCCTGGATTGTACCGTCCGCACCGATCTCCACCAGTTCGACGCGACCGCCGTTGTCCGCGCCTGCGATTGGCCGTGTCGCGTAGATCGTATAGGTGCCCTGGGTGCCGAGCAGGTCGGGCACGCCCATGCCCGACAGCATGCGCGTGACCGAGTCCGGAGGATAAGTGACGGGGACACGCAGCACGGTGGCGCGCTCGCCGCTGCGTTCGGCGGTCGACCAGAACGGCTCGCCGTCGCGGCGGTTGCGCACGCTGGCCGAATCCAGCGGAAGCGCCCAGCCGAACAGGTGCACCACGTGTTGTGGAGGGGTGGAACTGGCAATGGAGAAATCCGGTGCGTAGTTCGTCGCGTCCCGGCGCAGAAAATCGAAGATGCCGTGCATGCCGGGATTGGCGCCGGTGGCGAAACTGGCCCAGGCCACCGGCGACTGAGGCGGATTCGTCGTGCCCAGGCGCTGGTAGTGTCCGGATTTTGCCAATTGTGCAAAATGCGGCAAAGTACCATCGCTCATGCCCTGTTCCGCCAGAGCGGGGTCCATGCCATCGAAACCGAGCACGATCACTCGCGCCTTTGCCGCCGGAGGCGGCACCTTGCTGCAGGCAGCGAGCGTCAGCAGTCCGCCAAGAAGGATGCAGGCAACGCGCAGCATGCACTGGCGATCACGCCGACTCGCGTTCATGCCGGTCTTGTTCTAGCGCGTCCTGTTTCGGCATGCCTTCTGGCTCCGGATTCGCGGTCGCTTCGCGTTTGCCGCGCAGCCGCCGCCAGAGGATGCGGATAGGCCAGCTTAGGATCGCGAATAGCGCGAGCACGATGCCGACCAGCACCGCCCACAATGATCCGAGCACGCTCAGGCCTGCGCCGGGACCGATATAGGCTTCGGCGCTCGCGCTGGATAGCAGCAGCAGGCACAGGACGAAAATGCGCATCGTCAGTTCCGATCAAAATGATGAGGCAGTGTAGCCAAGGCCCGCGTCCATCGCGAGCGCCGTCGCTGATGGATTTCAATGTTTGCCCGAGACCGGCAATAATCCGCGCGTGCAATCGCCGCCCGCTGCCACCCGCATACCCGCATTCGATCGCCTCATCGGCGGGTTTGCCGCCCGCTGGCCAAGGGCGATGCGCCGCCTTGGCGATCTGGAGACGCGCGTGCTTGGCAGGCAGATCGCTTCGCTGCGCATCGAGCGTCCGGTTTTCGTGTGCGGGCTCGCTCGCGCCGGCAGCACCTTGCTGCTCGAATCGCTCGTCGCCGCCCCCGGATTCACATCGCTTCGCTACAGCGATTATCCACTGCTGTGGACGCCGTATTGGTGGAACTGGCTACGGTCACGTTTGCCGCTGCCCGCGCAGATGCCAACCGAGCGCGCGCACCGCGATCGCCTGACCGTGACAGCGGAGAGTCCCGAAGCCTTCGAGGAAGTCATCTGGATGCACTTCTTCCCCGGGCGTCACGATCCCCTGATCGATCAAGTGCTCGATGAAAATTGCGAAAATACCGCATTTACATCTTTTTATACGGCCAGTATCCGCAAGTTGCTGGCCGTGCGCGGCAAGCAGCGCTACGTGGCCAAGGGCAATTACAACCTGACCCGCATCGGCTATTTGCGGCATCTGTTTCCCGATGCGCGTTTCGTGATAGCGGTGCGCGAACCGCTCGCACATGTGGCCTCTCTGGTCAAGCAGGACCGCCTGTTCAGCGCATTGGCGAAGGCCGATCCGGCAGTGTCCACGCATCTGGCGTGCAGCGGTCATTTCGAATTCGGCCCACACAAGCGGGCAGGCAACACCGGCGATAGCGCGCAGGCATCGGCAATCCAGGCCTGTTTCGATGCCGGTCGCAGCGCCGAAGCTTATGCCCGCCAGTGGGCGACTTCCTATGGCTGGCTGATCAGGTCCCTGGCAGGTGATCCAGAACTAGCGGTGGCCTGCCATCTCGTGAGCTACGAGCGGCTGTGCTCCGACCCCGCGACAAGCTTGTCGACATTGTATGCGCACGCCGGGATCGAGGCCTCGACAGCTGCCGCCTTGATCCGGCAACAGGCGCCGCGGATTACAGCGCCAACCTACTACACGCCGGATTTCACTCCGGCCGAGTGCGCCATGATCGAGACAATCACTGCGCAGGTGTGGCGCGATCTCGCCGGAAGGGTGTAAAGTTGCCCCTGAACGCAGGATAGGGGGCGTCATGAAACGATTTGTCGTGCTGTGCATACTTTTTGCGGCAGTGCCCTTTGCGCACGCCGATGTGTCAATGACGGATGCGCAAACTCTGGCCCGCGCCGGCAACGGCAACCGGGCGGCTTCGTCGGTTGCTGGACACGTCGTCAAGCCGGGCGACAAACGCAATGGCATTCCGCTGGGCACGGTCAGACCAGACAGCACGGGTGCCCAGAGCTTGGTGGATGCCTCCGGCCTGAAGTACTTCATCAATACCGACATTACGTTCAGCACCAGCAGTTCGGCTTCCGGCGCGATGTCAGAAGCCAGCTACACGCATGCCGTGGCGGCAACGACCAGCGCGGGCGGCACGGTGCAGGAAACCCTGAACGACGCGTTCGACGGTTACAACGCGGTGTGCGTGAGCCTGGATAACACCGTCAGCACGTGCGCCACGGGAAACGCCAACTTCGTCGTCTACGACAAGAACGGTCCTGCGACGCTGGATGCCACTTGCAGCAACCGCCAGGTGCTGTTGCCGGCCCAGACCATAGGCAGTATCTCGCTATCGCGCAAAGTATACATACCGACCGACGACTCCTTCGGCCGCTGGCTCAACGTCGTCACCAACAATGGCGCAACCGCGCAGACGGTCACTCTGGTCACCTCGAACAACTTGGGATCGGACGCAAATACGATCATTACGGGCAGTTCGACCGGCTCCACGACTTCGCCGATAACCGACACCAGCGAAAAATGGGTGGCGACGTTCCAGAACTATTCCGGCAACACCACTACCGACCCGAGATTGGGCCATGTCTTGCAAGGTGCCGGGGCGGCCGTCGGCTTGGCCGGTATCAATTTCACCAATGGCAGTGACCGGCCCTTCTGGGGATATACGCTAACCCTGCAGCCGGGCCAGACTCGCATCATCATGAATTTCGTGACGGGTCAGCCCTCCAAGGCAGCCGCGGCGACTCAGGCGGCGCGCCTGGCCACGCTGCCGTCGACGACGCTTGAATGCATGACTTCTGCCGAAAAGGCCGCGGTTGCCAATTTCAACGCGGCTCCGGCTGCGCCGGCGACGCCGGTACCGGGCCCTGACCCGCTGAAGCTGGCCCTGCTGGCGCTCCTGCTGGTGGCCCTCGGTTATCTCGGACTGCGCGCAAGGGCGCGGTGATCTTCCGGCACGGGCGCCTGTGAGGCGCCCATGCTTTTCCGGGCAAGCATGTTTCGCCGGGCGGTTTCGCACCGCGAGCTTTTTGTACTTGTGAATTTTTCCAGTTTGCGCAAAACCCCGCTTCTCTGCCTGCTGCTGCCGGTCCTGCTGCTGCTGGCCGCGTGCGAACGCGAGCCGGAGCATCCCAACGTCGTCATCATCACCTTCGATACGACGCGTGCGGATCATCTGGGCACCTATGGCATGTCGTTGGCGCATACGCCGACAATCGATCGCCTTGCTGCCGAAGGAGTACGCTTCGACGACGCAATCGCCGCAGCGCCCATCACGGCCGTGTCGCACGCGAGCATCATGACTGGCCTGCTGCCGCCCGCCCATGGGGTGCGCGACAACGGCTCGTTCGCACTCGGCGACGATGCGGTAACCTTGGCTGAGCGCTTCAAGGCAGCGGGCTACGACACGCGTGCCTATGTGTCGGCGATCGTGCTCAACCGACGCTACAAGCTCGATCAGGGTTTCGACGTCTACGATGATGATCTGTGGGGCGAGAACGAGCCCAAGCTGTTCATGATCCGCGAACGTCCCGCCGCAGAGACCATCGATCGGGTACTGGGATGGTATGGGCAGCGCTCCAAGCAAGCGCAGGGCAAACCGTTTTTCCTGTGGGTGCACCTGTTCGATCCGCATGAGCCACGGCGGCCGCCGGCTTGGGCGACGGCGATCTCGCCGAGCTCTTACGATGCAGCGATAGCTTATGCCGACCGTGAACTTGGCCGGTTGGTCGAAGCATTGCGCGCGAGTGGAGAACTCGACCATACCGTCTTTGTGTTTACCGCCGATCATGGCGAGAGCCTGGGCGAACACAACGAGAAAACACACGCGATATTCGTCTATCGCGCAACGACGCGGGTGCCGCTGATCGTTCGCTATCCGCCGCGGTTCCCCCATGGCACGCCGTATTCCGGTCCCGTGCGCAATGTGGACATCGCGCCAACCGTACTCGATCTGGCGCATCTGCCCGGAGCCGACCAGACCCAGGGCACCGACTTGACGCCGCTGGCGCGCGGCGATGCACCTGTCGCGGATCTGCCGCAATATTCCGAATCGAAACTTGCCGAGCTGGGCTTTGGCATGGCGCCGCTGTTCGCGGTGCGCAAGAGCGGGTATACGTTTATACGCGCGCCCAGGCCCGAGTTGTATGACATCAAGGCCGATCCGGACGAAACGCACAATCTTTACGGCGATCCGACCTACCAGACCAGGGCCGACGCGCTCGACGTCGAACTGGAGAAATTGCTCCAGGACAGCGTCAAGCATGAAATAACGACGCATTCCAGTCCCATGTCCAAGGCCACCATGCAGGCGCTGCAGTCGCTGGGTTATCTGCAGGGTGCGGAGGATCGCGCGTCCGCCGGCGGCATCGATCCAAAGGACGGTATCGAGGTCTACAACAAGCTCGAAAACGCGCGTCACTATGCGCAGCAGCGCAAATGGGTGCGCGCCGAGCACGAACTGAAGGAAATCCTTGCGCAGATGCCGCGGCACTTCTCCGCGCGCAGTGTGCTGGCCCTGGTCGAATTCAAACGCGGCCATCTGGACGAGGCGCGGGCACAATACCTGGCACTGCTGGCACAGGATCCCACCCAGTTTCGCCTCTATGGCATGCTCGGTCAGATCGCCCTGATGCAGGGAAACTACGAAGAGGCCGAACGCAACAATCAGGAAGCGCTCAGGATTGCGCCGCAATTCGTCGAAGCGATGGGGCAGCTCGGCCTGATCGCGATGGTGCGTGGCGACCAGGCAACGGCACAGCGGTGGTACGACCAGGCCTTGAAGATCGACCCCGGCTTTCCGACATTGCATCGCCGTCTGGCGGATCTGCATTTCGACCGTGGCGAGTACGGCGCGGCGCTGAAGGAGTACCGCGAAGCGTATACGCGCCAGTCCCGGGACTTCCGCAGCCTGATGCAAGCCGGGGCCAGCGCACGTCGTGCCGGCCTGCCCGACGAAGCCGAGCAGTTGCTGCGCCAGGCGGTGGCGCTGCGTCCGAAGTCTTGGATTCCGCTCTACAACCTTGCCTGCCTGCAAGCGCAGCGCGGGCAGGCGGACGCCGGCTTGCAGAGCCTGGGAGAGTCGATTGCGCACGGCATGGTGTACGCGAAATTGATGACCGAAGACAGCGACTGGGACGCGCTGCGCACGGATCCGCGCTTCAAGCAACTTTTGCAAAAAGTGAAAAAAGTGGACGCAGCCGGAAGCTCCAAGGAAGGCGACGAGGATGGCGATATCCCCGACGCCGACTGAACCGCCTCTAGCCCCGCAACCGTGCCATGATCGCCCCGCGCGCCTCGCGCAGGATCGAATCGCGATCCAGGCTGGCGACGATGTCGGCAACCGCGCGCTTGGCGCCTTGTTCGCCCCAGGATTTGCCGTGCAGCAGGTAGTGTTCAGCGGCGCGGCCGACGATCTCGGTGGCGTACCAGGCCAGCGCACCCTGCGCGCCGGCAGTGACCACCGTCGACAGACCCACGCTTACGCCCTTGAGCGCACTGGACACCAGATGCACGCCCCAGATCGCGCCCATCAGCGCGCCCAGCGCGCCGCAGATGGTGGCGATCAGGGTGCCGGCTTCGGCGCGGGTCAGCGGCAATCCGTATACTTTTCCCAGATGCAGCACGAGGGCGACGTCGAGCGATGCGGCGGCAAGCAGGTCGGCGACCGGAATCGGGTTCAGCGCGACGGCAACGCCCTTGGCCAGGCAATAATTGCGGATCACGCGATCGGCCAGTTCCTTGCGCGCCACCGCGACACGCGCGGCGACACGATCGCTCAGGTCTCCGGCGAACAGTCCCGCGTTGAGGGCGGCTAGGGTTTTGCCCTCGCGCTCGGCGATGGCGCGCAGGCGCGCGGCGAGTGCGCCGACATCGGCTCGCTGCGGCTCGCGGGTCTGGGTCTCGTGGCCGTCGGTGGCAACCTGCACGATCAGGCGGTCGGCCGGATGCGCCGCACAGGCGACGACGTCTTCCGCTCGCACCAGCCCCGCCGCGTGTTCGCGCAGGCGCGCGAGCAGGCGCTCGCGTTCGTCGTCGGAATAGCGGTCGGCCTTGTTCAGCGCCAGCAGCAGCGGGCGCTGGGTCTGTGCCAATGTGGACAATGCGGCAACTTCGGCCTGGGTCATGTCGCCGTCGACGACGAAGATGACCAGGTCGCTGATCGCGGCGACGTCGAAGGCCAGGCGCTCGCGCTCTTCGCCGGACAGCTCATTGATGCCGGGCGTGTCGATCAGATGCAGGCCTTGACCGGCGACCTCCTGCCAGCGCTGCGCGGCGCGCGTCTGCGTCGTGCCGTGAAGAACGCCGGTAACGAAGGCCTCGCGACCGAGCAGGGCGTTGCCGAGCGCGGACTTGCCGACGCTGACGCGGCCGAAGACCGCGATGTGCAGTTCGCCCGTGGCGAGTTTGTCCAGCAGCGTCTCGACCTGGGCAAAATCCTCGCCCAGCTCGCGGCGCACGGCGTCGGGGATGCTTTTGTCATCGAGCAGCGCGCGCAATGCATCACTGGTGCGCGCCACGTGCCTGTCGCCGGAATCCGGCACCGCGGACTGCGCGTCCGCGCCGGGGAGTCGCGCACGCAGCCGCCGCCACCACTCGGTCGCTGACATTACTTTCCGGTCAGTGCCAGATGGCCGTGCACGGGAACATCCTTGCCGATGTCGATCCAGTCCTTGCCCGTGCCGAGGCCGAAATCGAGCCGGTTCAGCGTGGTATCGACGTCGAGCGTTGCCGTATCGCCGCTGGCGACGAACTTGACTTTCAGCGCCGCCGGTCTCGTCTGGTCGCGGATCGTCAGCATGCCCCTGGCTTCAAGGCCGCCATCCGCGCCCTTGCCGAACGATTGCGTGACGAAATGCGCCTGCGGAAATTTCGCCGCATCGAAAAAGTCCGATGTGCGCAGCGTGTCGTCGCGCTCGGAACTTTGCGTATCGACGCTGGCGATGTTGACCGTCACGTCGAATTTGTCCTTCGACAGATCGGCCTCGTCGAACGCAATGGCCGCGTCGAACTTTGCGAACTTGCCGCCGAACGGGCCGTTCTGATAACTGCCCTTGAACGTCAGCGAGCTTTTTGCGGCATCGACCTGCCAGTCACGCGCCATCGCGCTGATTGGGATCAACAGGAGCGGAAACAGCAGGAGCGGAAACAGCAGGAGCGGGATCGGGCGCATGGGAAATCTCCGGAAGCGGCACGGGTTTCGGCCTGGGTTGCAGCGATGCCGGCCACATGCGGCCAAGCACGTTGTTGCGATGCACGAACTGATGAACAAGCGCCATCAAGGCATGTCCGGAAGCGACGACGACGAGTGTCCAGAAAAGGAACTCGTGGCGGCCACGCGCCACTTCCTTCAGGTCCGGCAAGCTGGGATCCGGTCCGCCGAGAGGAGGCACATGGATGAGGCCGAACCAGTACAAGGGCCGCAGCGAACTGACCGAATCGAACCACCAGCCCGATAGTGGCACCAGGAACAGCAGCACGTACAGCAACGCGTGCCCGGCACGCGCACCGAGAGCTTGCCAATGCGGCATGTCGGGCGGTTCTGCCGGGCGCTGATCGAAGGCGCGCCAGAGCAGGCGCAGCACGGCCAGTGCAAGGATCGTCAGGCCCACGGATTTGTGGAAGTTGTACCAGGGGATGACGGCCGGACGCTTCGGCATGTCGACCATGATCAGGCCGACCGTGCCCTGCACGAGAATCAGCAGCACGATGGTCCAGTGAAAAAATTTGGCTGCGCTGCCCCAGTGCTGCGTGCCGCTTTTCAATTGCATGTGGATGGCCAAATTCAGGTTTGAAGGGAGATGGCGCTTGCGCGGCGCCCAGTTTGCAGGGGAAGGGGCAACGCCGTGCGCATTTTCATTGTTGATCGTCGTGTGCAGCTTGCTCCTGCGCCCCGTGGTCGCGCAAGCCTTCGACCTCGATGCGGATGTCGACCTTGTCGCCTATGTCAGGCAGGTATTTTTTCATGCCGAAATCCGAACGTCTGAGCGTGGCGGTGGCGGAAAAACCGGCAGTGTATTTCAACGAATACGGATCGGCACCCGCGCGGTTGAACGCGACCGCCAGATCCAGCGGCCGGGTGACGCCGAGCAGGGTGAGCTGGCCATGCACGACACCGCTGCGTTCGCCAGTTTTCTCCACTGACGTCGAAACAAAGTGCGCCGATGGGTGCTTCCCGGCATCGAGGAACTCCCACGAACGCACTTTGGCGTTCCACGCCGAGTCGCCCATGTCCAGCGAGCCCGTGTCGACCACGGCGTCCACCTTCGCGGCGGCCCAGTCGCCAGCGTCGAATTGAATGAATCCATTTTTGACATGCAGGCGTCCTTGCGGGTGCGAAAATCCCAGATGATCGACGCTGAACAGCACTTGCGTGTGCACCGGATCGAAACGGTAGTCCGTCGCGCCGGCAGCGGCAATGGCCGGCTGCATCAAAGCAATCCATGCAACGAGAGCGGCGGTATCAAAACGTTTCATGGGTTCTCCGTGCGAGTACCGGTTTTCAGACCGTGAAAGCAGGGCGAAATCTTTCGGCATCAGTTGTCCAAGTCCGTCTCGCGTTGCAGGGCGTACGCGGCGATGCGGCGCAGCCGTTCGGCGCTGGTGTCGGCGAGCAGGCGTGCCAGCGATTGCGTGGCGGCGGCGTTGTCGAGCGTGCGCTGATCGCGCAACGTGCCGGCGACGGCATGTCCGAGGCTGTCGAAAATCAGCCCGTAGGCAATGGCGTGCAACACGCCGCCGCCCAGCGTCCCGAGTCCGGGAAACGCTTTCAACGCATTGCCGGCGATGGCGAGCACCAGTGATGCGCTGGTGCGCACGGTGAGTCTGACCTGGCTCAGAAAGCCGTCGATGTCCAGGTCGCGCAGCGGCACGGCGTACAATTTCCCCAGCTCGCGGACGAGTGCCGTGGCGAGCACGCCCTGGATCACCAAGTCGCTTCCGGGCAGCACGGCAGCGAGCGCGCCGACGACGGCGCGCTTCGTATACTTCGTCACGACGGCCTCGGCCTCGCGTTCGCGCGCGGCGCCTTCCAGCGCGTCGGCGCGTGCGCCGATGGCGGTCAGCACGGCTGCCTCGCGAGCCGGTTCGAGCTGGCTGGCGCCGCGAGTGGCCAGACGCTGCAGCCACGCGTGCAGCGGTGCCACGTCGGGAATGCGCTCGCGCCGCACCTGTTCGCGGCGGCCGTCCGGCAACTGGCGCTCGAAACTTTCGCCGCCGCCCGCACTGACCACGAGCTGTGCATCGGTCACGTCGCGATAGCGTTCGTGCAACGCGCGCTCCAGCGCATTGCGCTCGCCGTCGTGAAACTGGTCCGCCTTGTTCAGCGCCAGCAGCAGCGGTTTGCCGAAGCTGCGCAGCCAGCGTAGCTCGGTGTCCTGATCGCGGGTGAGGTCGCCGGCGCACACGTACAGCACGACATGCGCGCGCAGCGCCTCGTCGCGCGCCAGTTGTTCGCGTGCGGCGCCCGCAACCTCATGTGTGCCCGGCACGTCGGCGAAAACCAGGGCCGTATCGCCGAGCGCTCCTCGGTAATGCGCGACGGCGCGTGTAGTGCCACCGAGCACGTCGGCCTGCGCCTTGGCATCGGGCAGCAATGCACGGATGAGACTCGACTTGCCGGCGCTGATTTCGCCGAACACCGCAACATGGAACTCCTCGCTGCGCGCACGCCGGTCGAGCTCCTCCAGTTCGGCCTGCAACGCTGCGGTATCGGCATGCCGCTCGTTCAGACGGGTCACGCGTTGATCGATCTGCACCCGCGTCGGCGCGGCAACCGGCGCTACTTTGCGCGGGCGCGGATGCAGGATGCGCCAGGCCAGCCAGGCCATGCCGATCACGGCGGCGGCAATCAGCGTATAGACACCGGTCTGCGCCCAGAGCGGCAGGTCGCGTAGGGCCTGCCACAGCGAAATCGCTCCACTCAGCACGCCGAGCAATGCCCACAACAGGGCAGCGGCGGCGAGCGCGATGACGGCGATGAGCAGCAGACGCAGCGGACGCGAAGCCTTGGGCATCGTCGGATTTTCCGGGGGCAACGCCCCGATTCTACCGCAGCGACGCCGGTTTTCTGGCATGATCGATGCGGGGAAGACCTTTGGGGAAAGGCGCATGTGGACGGGCATGCTTGTAGCCGCCGCGATGACCGCGGCCGCGCCGGCTCCGGCGCATGCAGAAGCGCTTGCCACGATTCCATTTTTCCACAATTTCGGCGTTGCCGATGGTCTGCCTTCGAGCACGGTGTGGAAGCTGGCGCAGGATCGCGACGGCTATCTGTGGATCGGTACGGCCGATGGCCTGGCTCGCTACGACGGAGTGACTTTTCGCGTCTACCGCCACGATGCGGCGGATCCGGCCTCGTTGTCGGGCAACGATGTCACCGCCTTGTTCGTCGATCGCGACAACCGTGTCTGGTGCGGCGGCGAGGACGCGGGACTGAACCTGCTCGACACGCATCGCTCCGCCTTCCGCCATTTTCGCCACGATGCCAACGATGCGGCGAGTCTGGGCGGCGACGATGTCTGGGCGATCGGCCAGGATGGCGGCGGCACGATCTGGGTCGGCAGCTATGCCGGTGGCTTGGATCGCCTCGCGCCCGACCTCGGTGGCTTCACCCATTTCCGCCACGACGCCAGCGATGCCGCCAGCCTGGGTTCCGACAATGTGCTGGCCCTGCACGGCGACGGCTCCGGCAATCTGTGGATCGGCAGCGATGCAGGCATCGATGTCCGCGCGGCCGACGGTCGCTTTCGGCACGTCGATTTCTCCGCGCTGGCCGGCAGCGGCGCAGTCAATGCCGCGGTGATGCTCGATGCCGGAGCCGATATCCTCGCCGGTACGCGACGCGGACTTGTGCGCGTGAATGCGCAACTGCATGCCCGCGTCGTCGCCGACAAGGCGCTGAGCGACAAGATCGTCTACGGACTTGCCGGCGGCGATGCCGGGGCGACCTGGATCGCGACCCGGCAGGGGCTCGGCCGACTCGGAAGCGATGGACATATGGACGTCTATACTGAGAATGCCGCGGTGCCGGGAAGCCTGCCCGGCAAGAAACTGTTCGACGCATTGCGCGATCGCGAAGGCGGTCTCTGGTTCGCGACCACGGATGGCGGGCTGGCGCAGCTGCCGGCGCAATGGCGCAATTTCTCGCTGTTCCGCCACGATCCGGACAGCGTTCACAGCTTGAGTGAAAACCGCGTGCAAGGTCTGGCCGGCGATGCGCAGGGCAGTGTGTGGGCGGTGAATATCGACGGCGGCATCGATCGTCTCGATCCGGTCAGCGGTCGCGTCGAGCGCTATGCCGAACGCTGGAGCGTGCCGGAGAAGGTGCTGTGGTCGGTGCTGCCCGACCGCAGCGGGCAGCTATGGGTCGGATCCGCCCACGGCCTGCGTGTATACGAATTACAAAGTGGAAAATTCAGCGACATCGCGGTGCACGCCGCGCGCAACGACGCCCTGGCGCCCGGCGCGATCGACCTGCTCGTGCAGGATCGCGCCGGCGCGGTCTGGGCCAGCGCCAACGGCGGCGGCGTGCATCGCATCGACCCGGTCACGCTGCGCGTCGAGCGTTACGCGGCGGAGGCCGGCCTGCGCAGCACCGACGTGGGTCAGATCGGCGTCGATCCCGCGGGCACTCTGCTCGTCGGCAGCGCCGCCGGCCTGGACCGCTGGAATGGGGCCAGCCGCCGTTTTGCTCCGGTGTCCGGCGCTCCTCGGCAACGAGTGCTCGCGTTCGCCTTCGCCACTGACGGTTCGCTGTGGCTGCACACGCTCGGCATGCTTGCGCACTACCGCTATGCCGGCGCCGCCTTGACGCTTGTCGAACAGTTTGCCGCCGCGGATGGATGGCCGACGCTGACCGCCGGCGGCATGCGCGTGGATACCGCCGGCCGGGTCTGGGTGAGCAGCGCGCGCGGCCTCTGGCGTGCCGATCCGGCGACGCGCACGGTTCGCCAGTTCGCCACGCGCGACGGTCTGGCCAGCGCCGAATTCAACCGCTTGCCGCTGCTGCAGCGGGCGGACGGCAGCATCTTTGGCGGAACCCTCGCCGGGATCGTCGGTTTCGTGCCTTCAGGCATCGTGGAAAGCACGCAGCCACCGTCGGTCGTGCTCGATGGTCTGAGCCTGCGCCGCGAAGGGCATGTTGTCGCGCTCGATCCGGCAACGCCGGAAATCGAATTGCGCTGGGACGATCGCGATCTGCGCATCGTGGCGCGGGCGCTGAGCTATGCCAATCCGGCAGCAAATCGCTATCAGTGGCGGCTGGACGGTTTCGAGCGCGAATGGGTGGATACCGGCAACCGCGGCGAACGCGAGTTTTCGCAACTGCGGCCGGGAACATATCACCTCATGCTGCGCGCCGCCGCAGCCGCGGGTGTGTGGAGCCAGCCGCTTGCGCCGTTGCGCTTGCATGTCGCGCCGCCGCCGTGGGCAACGCCTTGGGCCTGGGCGGGTTATGCCGCAGCGATCCTGTTCATTCTGGTGATCGCGTTCCGCGCCTACCGGATGCGCATCAGGCGGCGGCATGCGTTCGAGCTGGCCGAGCAGCGGCGCGGATTCGCCGAGCGCGCCAATGCCGCCAAGAGCGATTTTCTGGCGACGATGGGCCATGAGATCCGGACGCCGATGACCGGGGTGCTGGGCATGACCGAACTGCTGCTGCGCACGCCACTGGATGCCGCGCAGCGCGGCTACGCAGACGCCATCCAGAATTCCGGACGCATGCTGCTGCGTCTGGTCAACGATTCGCTGGATCTTGCGCGCATCGAGGCCGGCAAGCTGCAACTGGAAGATTCCCGGCTGGACCTGCATGCGCTGATGCGCGAGGTCGCCGCGATGACCGTGCCGCTGGCCCGCGACAAGGGCCTGACCAGCGACCTGCACGTCGCTGCGGACGCGCCACGCCTGGTTTGCAGCGATGGCATCCGCATCAGGCAGATACTTTTGAACCTTGTAAACAATGCGGTAAAGTTTACCGAACGCGGCGGAGTGCTTATTGCACTGGAACGCGGCGCGGGCGACATGGCCCAGTTCAGCGTGCGCGATTCGGGCCCCGGCATCGCCGAAGCAGCGCGGCTACGATTGTTCCGGCGTTTCGAACAGGCCGACGGTGCGCAACGACACGGCGGCAGCGGTCTGGGCCTGGCCATCTGCCGCGAACTCGTGGCGCGCATGGGTGGACAGATCGCCCTCGACAGCGCGCCAGGCCACGGCAGCACGTTCCGGGTAACGTTGCCATTGCGGGAGGTCGCCACAGGGGAAAATGTGGAAAATACTGCATCCTCTCCGGTCGCGGCCGCTGCGGTCGCGCCGCGAACCATTTTGCTGGTCGAGGACGACGCTACCGTCGCCGCCGTGATCGTGGCCCTGCTGCAGGCACAGGGGCATCGTCTGACGCATGCCAGGCACGGTCTGGCGGCGATGGCCGAACTCGAAGCGGCAGGCTGCGACATCGCGCTGATCGATCTGGACCTGCCCGGCATCGATGGCCTCGCGCTCGCGCGCATGCTGCCCACGCGCGAGCGCAAGACCGGAAAATTGCCGCTGCCCCTGATCGGCATCAGCGCGCGCTCGGTCGGCGACGAGGAGGCGCTGTGTCTGGCTGCCGGCATGAATGCCTTTTTGCGCAAGCCGGTGACCGGCGAATTGCTTGCGCTGGCGATGGATAAAACGTTTCCCGCGCAGCGCCGCTAGAAGCGACGCCGGCGTTCAAGCAGGCCCAGCGGATGCTTTCGGGGACTGACCAGACTTCAACGTGCGTGATGACTTGTCTCAAAGCGTCTGCCCGGCAACTTCGGTCAGCAACTGAGTTGCCGGACCGAGCGCCAGAGCCTGGCCTTCGCCGATGGCGATGGCGTGGCCGGGTGGTGTCCAGTTGCAATTCGTCGCAGGGGGTTTGGCGCCGAGAGGCATGACTGAAAAGCACACCGGGAACACGTCGGTTCCTGCGACGCCACGGCCGCCGACCCTTTCTGGCTGGAATGTCCAGTGCCTGACTGCGTCGATCGCCGCTTTCGTCAGCGACGTGGGTGCTGCAGGGGCGCCCTGTTCAAGCGTGGCTGATGTGACCCTGCCGCTGGCGTCGTACTCGGCGCGCACAACGACCATGCCAGATGTGTAATTGTGCACGGCCTCATACGGATAGTGCGGCGGCACCGCTTTTGCGATTCGCCCGCCGGTGCGTGCGTCGTCCACGCGGATTCGATATGCATCGCCACCTTGCGGAAGCAGGGCCACGGCGACGACGAGCAACGTGTTGGTAGGTTCGCCCTGACCATCGATCGTGCCAGGGGTGAAGCGCCAGCCGCGAATGGCCTGATCCAGTTTTTCGCGTACCTGCGGTAGTGGGCTCGCTCGCGGATTTTCCACCGCATCCAGCCGGGTGACATGTCCCTGCGCATCGATCGACAGGTTCCACTCCAATGTCAGTTTCACCGGCTGAGGCGTTGTCTCGGCGGCTTGCGCGCCGCAGGCGAGGGCGAGCAACGGCAAGCCCAGAAGGATCGGCAATCGCATCGGTGAAATTCCTGTAGTGACCGTCCTCCGGCGAGTACCGAAACTACCATGCGCGCGGTTGCGGGTCGATATCGATCGCTGTTGAAGTCGGCTGATAAAAATGACAGTGGCGGCTATCATGCATTCATGCAGCGACAGCGGAGTTTGCCTGTGACCGTGGGTGGTTGGTATCTGCGTTGGGTGATCCCGATGACAGCCGTTCTGCTGCTGTCCGCATGCGCCTCCTTGCCGATCGTCGACTACCCGTCGGCCAACCAGGATGGGCGCGTGCGTTTTCTCGTCATCCACTTTACCGACGAGGATTTTCAGCGCTCGCTCGAGCTTCTCACCAGGCCACACAAGAATCCTGTGAGCGCGCACTATCTTGTCTCGCGTGCCGGCGAATTCGGCGGCAACGACAAGCCGGCGGTCCTGCGTCTCGTCGACGAATCGCGGCGCGCCTGGCATGCCGGCCCCAGTCGCTGGCAGGGCCACGCCCAGCTCAACGACGATTCAGTCGGCATTGAAATCGTGTACGAATCCCGGTGTCCGCGCGACGCCGCGCCATCGTCGCCCTGGGATCTGGAACCGCGCTGCGCGTACCCGGATTTTCCGGCCGACCAGATCGATGTGGTGACCAGGCTCGCGCAGGGAATTCTCCGGCGTCACCCGGATATCGATCCCACGCGCGTCGTTGCGCATGCGGACATCCAGCCGGAGAACAAGACCGATCCGGGCCCGAAGTTTCCGTGGAAGCAACTCGCCGCCGCTGGCGTCGGCGCCTGGTTCGATGACACCGATGTGGTGTTCTGGCGCGCACACTTCGCGGAACACCCGCCCTCGATCGCGCTGATGCAGGAAGCACTCGCGGCTTATGGCTACGGCGTCGAGGCAGGTGGCAGTGCCGATCGGCGCACGCGCGATGTGCTGTTCGCGTTTCAGAGTCACTTTCTGCCGGAGCGGCGCAGCGGGACCGTCGATGCGGATACCGCAGCGGCCTTGTTTGCGCTGCTGGCGAAGTATCGGGCGCCCGAGCTGAATCAGTTGCGTGAGCGCAATCCGGGTTTGCCAGTGTCGCCGCGCGATGCGGAACGAACAAAGTAAAGCGGGAGCCGCAGCGCAGCGGCGTATCCTGCCGAACGCGTTTGCCATCGAATGGATATGTTGTGCCGCGGTTAACTTATCCTGCGGAAGCTTAGCTCGTGTACCGCATCGATCAGCACCGCCAGACGTTGGGGATCGACCTCCGGCGTAATGCCGTGCCCCAGATTGAACACGTGGCCAGGATGCGGGCCAAAGCTCGCCAGTGCTTTCTTCACCTCGGTACGGATTGCATCGGGACTCGCGTGCAAAACGGCGGGATCGAGGTTGCCCTGCAGCGCCACTCGGTCGCCGACGCGGGCGCGGGCGTCGCCCAGGGCGATGGTCCAATCCAGACCGAGCGCAACGCAGCCGGTGTCGGCGAGCGCTTCAAGATGCGAATGGGCGCCCTTGCTGAACAGGATCAACGGCACGTCGCGAGCGACCTTGTCGCATTTCAGCATTTGTGCAATCTGGGATAAGTAGCGCAGCGAGAATTCGTGGAACATGTCCGCTGCGAGCAGGCCGCCCCAGGTGTCGAACACCATCAGCGCCTGCGCGCCGGCGGCAGCCTGCGCGGCGAGATAGCCGGCGACCGAGCGTGCGATGACGTCGAGCAACCTGTGCATCGTCTGCGGATCGTCCCAGGCCAGGGCTTTCGGTCGCGCGAAGTTCGATGAGCCGGCGCCCTCGATCATGTAGCAGGCCAGGGTCCACGGACTGCCGGCGAAACCGATCAGCGGCACCTTGCCGTTCAATTCGCGCCGGATCAGGCGTACCGCATCCATGACGTAGCGCAGATCGGTTTCCGGATCCGGTACGCCGAGCTTGTCGATGTCGGCGCGCGTGCGCACCGGGCGCGCCAGGCGCGGACCTTCGCCTTCTTCCACCGACAGGCCCATACCCATCGCATCGGGAATGGTGAGGATGTCCGAGAACAGGATCGCGGCATCCAGCGGGAAGCGTGCGATCGGTTGCAGTGTGACTTCGCAGGCCAGTTGCGGCGTCTTGCACAAGTTCACAAAGCTGCCGGCTTTCGCGCGCGTGGCGCGGTATTCGGGCAGGTAGCGTCCGGCCTGGCGCATGATCCAGACCGGCGTGCAGTCGACGGGTTCGCGGCGCAGGGCGCGAAGAAAACGATCGTTGATGGGCATCCTAGAACCCCTCTCCCCGCGGGCGAGGGTGCCCCGAAGGGGCGGGCGAGGGTGCGACGCGTCGGTGAGTTCCCCGAGCCTCATCCCAACCCTTCTCCCGGTGGGAGAGGGGCAACGTATTGGTTCGATGACATGGTGACATTTGACCTTCCTATGGTTGCTCAGCGCGGCGCACTTCCGCCTGCAGCGGTGAGACGCGGCGCGGCCAGCCGGCGTGTACATCGGCGGGCAATTCGCCGCGCGCGGCGCGGGCGGCGCCGACGTCATCGAAGCTGCCCCAGACCAGCAGCCAGGCGTCAGTGCCATTTTGGCGCAAATGCAATTCGTATACTTCTCCGCGCGGCAGGTGCAGCGCCGCGCGCGCCGCATCGGCATCGGCCTCGCGCTCACTGTGCGCCAGTTCGATCACATAGTGGTCGCCGGGCAGATCCAGGAAGCTATGGTTGCCGTTGCTGGCATTTGCGCCGGCATGCGGAGGTGCCGGGGCAGGCACACGGGCCGGCCCCGCGGCGGACCGTGGTTCAGTCGCCCCTACGGATGTCGACGTCGGTTTCGCGGCGGGCAGCGGCGGTGCCGGTGGCGGCGGCGCGGCAGCTACCGGCGCGGATCGCGGATTTGTGGAAGTCTGGGCTTCCGCGGCAGCAACCGGTCC
>JARLJU010000345.1 GCA_031291055.1 Rudaea sp.
GAAGCGATGGTGCGCAGCATTGACACACTGCGTCCGTTTGGCCGTTTCCTCGAACTTGGCAAGCGCGACTTCTACGAGAACAGCCGCATCGGTTTGCGGCCGTTCCGCAACAACATCAGCTATTTCGGCATCGATGCCGATCAGTTGATGAGCGCATTGCCGGATCTGACCGCGCGTCTGTTCGAAGAGGTCATGCAACTGTTCGCTGACGGCGTGCTGCATCCGCTGCCGTACCGCGCGTTCCCGGCTGAACGCGTCGAGGAAGCATTCCGCCACATGCAGCAGGCGCGTCAGATCGGCAAGATTCTCGTGACCTATCCGGCGGGTACGCCGAATCCGTCGCGCACGACGGCCGGTGCTGAAGCGCTGCAACTCGATCCGGCGGCGGCGTATCTGATCGTCGGCGGCACGGGCGGGCTCGGTTTTGCCACCGCGCGCTGGATGATGTCGCGCGGCGCTCGACATCTGACGCTCGCAAGCCGTTCAGGCGCGCTTGCATCGGAGCTCGCCGCAGAGGCTACGCGTTGGCGCGAAGAAAACGGTACACAGGTGCACACGGCAGCCTGCGACGTCACGGACGCAGCCGCGCTCGACGCACTGTTCGCCGATATCGCCGCACGCGGAACGCCGCTCAAGGGGGTGCTCCATTCGGCGATGGTGATCGACGACGGCCTCGTGCGTAATCTCGACGACACGCGTTTCGCCGCGGTGCTCGCACCGAAGCTGGCCGGCGCATGGAACCTGGACCGCGCCACGCGTGACGCGAAACTCGATTTCTTCGTGGTGTATTCATCGGCGACGACTTTCCTCGGCAATCCGGGGCAGTCGAGCTACGTGGCCGCCAATACCTTCCTCGAGGCGCTGGTGGGTCAGCGTCGTGCGGCTGGGTTGCCGGGCACCTATATGGCATGGGGTCCGCTGGACGACGTCGGCTTCCTCGCGCGCAATGCCGAGACGCGCGAAGCGCTGCAGGCACGCATTGGCGGCCTGTCGATTACGTCGGCCGAAGCGCTCGCCGCATTGGAACGCGCGATCGTCGACATGAATGCGGGCGAAGCGGTGGTGCGGCTCGACTGGCAGGCGCTTTCGCTCGGCATGCCGGCGGCGCGCGCTCGCCGTTATACGGAACTGCATGCGCGCGGCAGTCACGAGCCGGCTCGTCAGGGCGGCGCGCAAATGCGCGACCAGATTCTCGGCCTGGCATTTGCGGATGCGTTGCAACTAGTCGCAGAGACCTTGCAGGCGCAGATTGCACGCATCCTGCACATGTCGCCGGAAAAAATCGAAACCGGCCGCTCGATCCTCGACATGGGCATGGATTCGCTGATGGGCATGGAACTCGGCATGGCCGTCGAAGAGAGCTTCCAGGTCAAGCTGTCGATCATGACGATGGCCGAAGGCGCAACGGTGCATTCGCTCGCGCAGCGGATCGTCGAATCGATCCAGACGCAGGACGATGCGGCCGAATCGAACGGTGTCGCGGCCCAGGTGGCGGCAGTCGCCGCGCAACATGCGCTCGATGTCGGCGCTCATGCGCTGGCCGATGTCGCCGGTGCGCTGTCGGGGCAACAAGACACGGCAACGCCTGTTTCGACGCAAGCCGCGACGGAGCTCGTCTGATGAACGCCCCCGCAGGTTGGAACTGCCGTGAAGGGACGCTCGCCCGGCCGCTGACGTTAAGCGGCCACGGTTTGCATACCGGACGGCGTGTGAACGTGCGGATCCTCCCGGCCGGTGCCGATGGCCCGCGCGGCATCGTGTTCCGCCGCATGCAGGGCACGCGCGTGCTGGCTGATCTCGCGGTGAGCCCGACGTTGCGGCGCGGTCAGCCGCTTTGCACGATGCTCGAAAGCGCCGATGGCGTCCGTGTGCGTACTGTCGAGCACCTGCTGGCGTCGCTGCTGACCTGCGAAATCGATCGCGCGACGGTCGAACTGGATGCCGAAGAAGTGCCGATTCTAGACGGCAGCGCGCAGCCGTGGATCGAGGCGATCCGTGCATGCGGGCGGACCGAATTGCCCCATGCCAAGCGCTTCATTCGCGTGCTGCGTGCGGTGAAGATTGCCGACGGCGAAGGTACGCGCGACGAACGCAGTATCTCGATCGAACCGTCTTCCGCTTATGAAATGGCCGTGCGTAACGACCTTAAAGGGTTCGGCGCTTTGCGCTGGGACGGTGCGGTAACGCCCACGAGTTTTGCCGAAGAGATCGCACCGTCGCGTTCATACGGGCGCGTCAAATGGGCCATCCCCGCGATTCTCGCCGGCTACGTGCGCGGCATGCCGATTCTGCGCGGCGCGCGCTTATCGTGCACGGCTGCAATCGTCGGTAATCGCGTGCTGGGCGGCATGCGCGTACCGGATGAGTTCGTGCGGCACCGCGTGCTGGATCTGGTCGGCGACATGGCGATGGCCGGTGCGCCGTTGCTCGGTCGCGTCATTGCTTTGCGGCCGAGTCATGAAATGAACTACCGGCTGGTTGCCGAACTGCTCGCCACGCGCGACGCGTGGGAATGGGCCGAATTTCCGGCTTGATATCGACATCAGGCCGGCACCTCACAGGGTTATCTGAACAGCATGGGATTGGGTGATCACATTCGCCAGCAACTCGCCGCGAAGGCGTTGATGCGGCAACTGGAACGCGTCTCCGAAGAGGCGCAAACGCCGGGCGCGCCGTTGCCCGCTGGTGGCACACGCGCGGCGCAGGATGCTTCGCGCGCTGCGCTGTGCAGTTTCGAGACCATGCCGGGTTATCAGCAGGTCGAAATATTGCGGCAGATGGGCGAGAAGCTGCAGGTGCAGTCGCCGTTTTTTCGCGTGCACGAAGGCATTGCCGGTGCGACCACCCAGATCGGCGGCACGCAGTATCTGAACTACGCGAACTACAACTATCTCGGTCTTGCCGGCGATCCGCTCGTGTCCGCGCGCGCGAAAGAGGCGATCGACCGCTATGGCACGTCGGCGTCGGCGAGCCGGATGGTGGCGGGTGAACGGCCTGTGCAGCGCGAACTCGAAGCGGCGCTCGCCTCGTTGTACGAAGTGGACGATTGCGTCGTGTTCGTGAGCGGCCATGCAACCAACGTGACCGTGATCGGTTCGCTGTTCGGTCCCGGCGATCTGATCGTGCACGATTCGCTCGCGCATAACAGCATCGTGCAAGGCGCGCAACTGAGCGGTGCGAAACGGTTGAGCTTTCCGCACAACGACTGGCATGCGCTCGACGCGCTGCTCGCACGTGTGCGGCATGATTACCGGCGCGTGCTGATCGCGATCGAAGGTCTGTACAGCATGGACGGGGACATCCCCGATCTGGCGCAGTTCGTCGACATCAAGCGCCGGCATGCCGCGTTTCTGATGGTCGACGAGGCACACTCGCTCGGCGTGCTGGGCGAAAAGGGCAAGGGAGTTCGCGAGCATTGTGGCGTGGCGAGCGGCGATGTCGATATCTGGATGGGCACGCTCAGCAAGACGTTGGCAGGATGCGGTGGGTTCATCGCCGGCTCGCAGGCGCTGATCGATATCTTGCGGCATCTCGCGCCCGGCTTTCTGTATAGCGTTGGCCTCGCGCCGGCCCTGGCGGCGGCGTCGCTCGCGGCGCTCGAACGGCTGATTGCCGAACCGGAGCGGGTGGCCCTGCTGCGTGCGCGTGGCAAGCAGTTTCTCGACGAAGCGCGCGCCGCCGGTCTCGACACTGGCAAAAGCGCGGGCTATGCGGTCGTGCCGATCATTACCGGCAGTACCTTGAAGGCGGCGCAATGGGCCAACGCGATGTTTGCGGAAGGCATCAACGTGCAGCCGATTTTCTATCCGGCCGTCGAAGAGAAGGCGGCGCGTCTGCGGTTTTTCATCTGTTCGACGCATGAGCCGGAACAGATCAGCCAAACCATTGCGGCGCTCAAGCGCCTGCCTCGTTAACGACGAGCATTCAGGGGAACACTCGCCATGTACGCCGTTCAATCAGAGCACGCTCGCGCGCCGTATCAGGGCCGGGAATCGGGCGCACTGCAGTTCCGCCCTGCGCGAGCGGAAGACGCCGAGGCGTGCGCGCCGCTGATCTTCGCCTCGGGCGTGCGTGAGTTTGGGTTCTTTCTCGGTGAACCCGACGACCGATGTATCGAGTTTCTGGAATTCGCCTTCACGTCGAAGCACGGCCGCTTCTCCTTCAGGCGGCACAGCGTCGCCGCGACGGGCGACGATAAAGTGATAGCGGTGCTTGCCGTGCATGACGGCCGGAACATCTGGTTCGACGATCCTCATGTTGCGCTCATGCTGTTGATGTTTTTCGGCGTGCGTCGCACGGTTGGCATGTTGTTGCGTGGGCTGGTGCTGGAGAGTGAGTTGCCTGCGCCTAAGTCGGTGCAAACGCTGATTGCACATTGCGCGACGGATGAACAGATGCGGGGTACAGGCGTGTTCAGCGCGCTGTTTACCCATGCGTTGCGCGCGGGTCTGCTGCAGCACGAACCCGATCGACAGATCGTACTGGACGTACTGGTGAGCAATCGGCGTGCGTACGATTTGTATCAACGCCTGGGCTTTGTCGAGTTGCCGCGCAGAGCGCCGATCTCGCGCCGTTTGCCGCATCAACTGGAGTCGATACGAATGCAGCTTATGCGCCGGGCTTGAATGGGGGCCGGGAGAGTTGGGCCGCGCAAATTCAAACAATACCTAGAGAGGGAAAAAACCATGCATATTCATCCAGTGATTCTTTGCGGCGGAAGCGGCACCCGGCTGTGGCCGATGTCGCGTGGCGGATATCCGAAGCAATATCTCAAGTTGACGGGCGAAAACACACTGGTTCAGCAAACCGCATTGCGTTTGCGGGGCATTGCCGACATCGCATCGCCGATCGTCGTCACCAATAATGAACAGCGCTTTCTCGTCGCCGAGCAGTTGCGCCAGGTCGATGTCGTGTCGTCGGCAATCGTGCTCGAGCCGGCCAGCCGCAACACGGCGCCGGCTATCGCGGTGGCGGCGTTGCTGGCCATGCGCGAAAGCCCCGACTCATTGCTGCTGGTTCTGCCGTCCGATCACGTGATTACCGGCGAAGCGGCTTTCATCAAAGCCGCCGAAGCCGCTGCGCAGATTGCCAGAGACGGCTATCTGGTTACTTTTGGCATCACGCCAACCGAACCGCACACCGGCTACGGCTACATCCGTGCAGGCTCGACACTCGAAGGCGCGCAGAATTTTGTGGTCGACTCCTTCGTCGAAAAACCGGATGCGGAGACGGCGCAGCGTTTCCTCGCTGATGGGCGCTACTACTGGAACAGCGGCATGTTCATGCTGAAAGCTTCCACCTACATGGAAGAACTGCGCCGCTATGAGCCCGAGATCGCGAAGCAGGCGGAGCTTTCGCTGGAAGGTGCGCAACGCGACAACGATTTTGTGCGTCTCGAAGCAGAGAGCTTCTCGGCCTGTCCGAACATCTCGGTCGACCATGCCGTGATGGAAAAAACGAAACGCGCCGCCGTGGTCGCAGTAGCGGATCTCGGCTGGAACGACATCGGCTCGTGGACTGCGCTTGCAGACATTGCGGCACGTGACGCGCAAGACAATGCGCTGATGGGCGACGTGCTGACCGATGCCGTGACCAATTCGTATATCCGCGCTGAACACCGGCTGGTGGCCGCGATCGGGCTGGATAACATCGTGATCGTTGAGACTGCCGATGCCGTGCTCGTGGCGCATCGCTACCAGGCACAAGACGTCAAGAAGATCGTGGCGCAGTTGAATGCCATGGGACGTCACGAGTCGGTCACGCACCGCCGTGTGGTGCGGCCGTGGGGATCGTACTAAGGCATCGACAGCGGCGACCGGTTCCAGGTCAAGCGCATCGTCGTTAGCCCCGGCGCGCAACTGAGCTTGCAGATGCACCATCATCGCGCGGAACATTGGATCGTCGTCAAGGGCACCGCGCTCGTCACCAACGGCGATAACGAGATCATCCTGACTGAAAATCAATCGACGTAC
>JARLJU010000346.1 GCA_031291055.1 Rudaea sp.
AGCCCCACCGGCACCGCGGGCGGCACCGGTGGCACGGCGGCGGCCGTCGAGAGCTCGGCGGCGAGCGAGCCCGGCGGCTAGCCGAGCAGATACGACAGCGCGTTCAGCGCCTGGGCGATCTGCTGATCGAACTGCGGCAGTTGCGCCTGCGTTTGCGCGAGCTGCGCGGCCGCGCTTTTCACATCGAGTTCGCTGGCGAGGCCTACGCGCGCCTGGCTTTGCGTGAGGATTACGATCTCGCGCTGCTGTTCGACAAGGCTGGCACCGATCTGCCGTTGCGCCTGTGCGCCGCGTAATTGCACATAGGTTTGGGCTACTTCCGCTTGGAGCGACAACAGCGCGTCGTTGCGGCTCTCGATGGTAGCCTGCGTTTGCGCCCTGGCCGCTTCGACCGAACGGCGCACGCGGCCAAACAGATCGAGTTCCCATGATGCGTCGAACCCAGCTTGCCAGAGATTGACGGGCGCCGTCAGTTGATCGAGAACATGGCTGGCGCCGCTTTGCAATGCCGCGCCCGCGCCAGGCGCAATCTGATTGACTGGCGAGTTTGGCGCCCCCAGTTGGTCGACCTTGCTGTACACCCCCTGCGATTCGAGGAAACCTTTGACACCAAGCTGTTCGCGCTCGTAGCTTGCGGTAGCGCGTAGGTCCGGCAACCCCTGGGAAGCGGCGCTTTGCACCTGGGTGCGTGCTTCGACAATCCGCAGCACCGACTCCTGCAGGTCGAGGTTGCCTTGCGCGGCCCGATCGATCAGCGCGTCGAGTGTCGGGTCGCCGAAGGTGCGCCACCAGGGTGGATCGGGATCGGAATCCTCGGTCGGCCGCGACGCCGTTGCCTCTGACGCTGCGTTTGCTGCAGCCGTGGCCTGTTGCAGATCGTGCCACTGCGCGGGTACGTCGGCCTTCGGCCCATGAAAATCCGGACCGACGGTGCATGCGCCGACCAGGCCAGCGAGCGTGAGGATCGTGACGCGCAAGATGAGCGCTGGGTGCCGATGCGACATGTCAGTGGCCTCCCGCACCGCCGGCTGCCTTGGCCGGAGAGAAGAAGAACGTAACCGGAATGCACAGGAAACAGAACACCGCGAGAATCGCGAACACGTCGACATAGGCCAGAATCGTCGCTTGTGAAATGAAGGTCTCGTAGAGGCGCCCGGACGCCGTTTGCAGCGCTTGCGCGAAGGGCTGGCCGGTCATATCCGCGATGGTTTGCACGGTACGTTGCAGCGTGTCGTTGTAGTTCTGCGAGAGGGGCGAAAGATGCCCGGACAGGTGCGCCATACGCGCCTGGGTGCGTTCGCGGATCAACGCGGTCGACAGGGAGATACCGATCGAACCGGCCACGTTGCGAAACATCGTGAAGAGCGCGGACGCGTCGTCGTTCAGGCGTGGCGGCACGGTGAGATAGGCGAGTGTCGTGATCGGCACGAACAGGAAGCCAATCGCGAGAGACTGCGCGCTGCGCATCTTGACGAGCGTGGCGTAGTAGATATCCGGTACGAGCGTATGCGAATAGGCGAGCGCACAGGTCAGCAGAAGAAATCCGCAGGTGACGAGAAAGCGTGTTTGCACATAGGGCATCAGCCGGCTGATCAACGGAATTTCCATCGTGATCAGCAGCGCGCCGGGCGATAGCACGAGCCCGGCCAGCATCGCCGTATAACCGAGTTGCTGCTGCGCGAGTTGCGGCACCAGCACCGCGCTGCCATAGAGAACCGCGGCGAAGGCTGCGATCGTTACGCAGCCGAGCGCGAAATTGCGGTCTCTCAGGCAACTCAGATCGACCACGGGTTTCTTCGCATACAACAGCCAGCAGATCGCGCCCGCGATCCCCAGCACCGCCAGCGCCGCGAACGTGCGGATAAAGGGCGACGAGAACCAGTCGTCATCCTCGCCGCGATCGAGCATGACTTGCAGGCAACCTAGACCGATGGCGATCAGCGTAATGCCGATATAGTCGATCGACACTTTGGATTCGCGCTTGTGCCATGGTGGATCTTCAACCAGTTGCATCACCGCGAGTGAAGTGAGCACGCCGACGGGCACGTTGAGCAGAAACACCCAACGCCACGAGAAGTTGTCGGTGATCCAGCAGCCGAGCGTGGGCCCCAGCACGGGGGCGACGACGATGGCGACCGCCGAGATCGAGAACGCGCGGCCGCGCTGCGCGGGCGGGAAGGTGTCGAGAATAATCGACTGCTGATTCGGTTGCAGACCACCGCCAAAAAAGCCTTGCAGAAGCCGGAATACGATCAGTTGTCCGAGATTGGTGGCGACGCCGCACAGGAACGAGCAGATCGTGAAAGCGACAATGCAGACGAGGAAATAGCGTTTGCGTCCCATCCAGCGCCCGAGAAATCCGGAGATCGGCAAGACGATACCGTTGGCGACCAGGTACGACGTGAGCGTCCAGGTGGCCTCGTCGTAGCTCGCCGACATGGTGCCGGCGATGTGCGGCAGCGCGACGTTGACGATCGTCGTATCGAGCACTTCCATGAACGCGGCGAGCGTGACGACGATGGCGATCAGCCACGGATTCCCCGCGGGCCGCCAGTTGGATTGGCCACCGTCCTGCGGTGGCCGATTTGAGCCTTTTGCGTCCTCTGCGCTCATTTGAGGTAGACCTTGGGCGTTACCGACAAGCCGAGGGCGAGCGGCCGATCACGCGGCAAACCTTCATCGATCACGATCTTCACGGGGACGCGCTGCACGATCTTGACGAAATTGCCCGTTGCGTTTTCTGCGGGAAACGCCTAGAAACGCGAGCCGCTGCCGAGCTGGATGCTGTCGACATGGCCGTGCAGATCGAGCTTCGGATAGGCATCGACTTCGACGTTCACCTTGTCGCCCGGACGCATACGCTCGAGTTGCGATTCCTTGAAGTTGGCGGTAATCCAGACCTGCGGCGTCACGATCGAAAAGAGCGATACGCCTGCCAGCAGGAAGGTGCCGTATTGCACATTGCGGCGCGTGATCCAACCATCGGATGGCGAACGTACTTCGCAATAGGAGAGGTTGAGTTCGGCCTGCTCGAGTTGCGCCTGCGCTTGCTGAACCTGCTGGCGACGTTCCTCGACGGCAGCGGCGGCTTGCCGGATCTGCTGCGGCACGAGGCTGGCGGTCTGCAGTTGCGCGCGCGCCTGCTCAACGCTTGCGCTGGCGGTTTGCCGCTGCGCATCGGCGGTATCGACGTTCTGTTGCGAGGTGGCGCGCTGGTCGACCGCATGCTGGCGGTCGTACTCGGCCTGCGCCTGCTGGAAGTTCGCCTGGGCCGACGAGATCTGCGCCTTCGCCTGCTGATACTGCGCCGGATACTGCACGCGCGTGATATCGAGCTGTACCTGGGCCGCTTTCAACTGGGCCTGCGCTAGCCCCAGCTGCGCGCGGGCGGCGTGCACGTGGGCCTGATAGTCGCGCTTGTCGATGACAAGCAGCAGGTCGCCCTTGTGCACATAGACGTTGTCGTTAACCGCAAGCCGAACCACGTAGCCCGAGACCTTCGGCGCCATGGTGATGGCGTTGCCGTCCGTGTAGGCGTCATCGGTGCTGACCTGGTTGCGTGTCGCGAACCACCAGATCAGCCCGGCGACCGCCAGCAGGACGGCGACCGCGCCGAGGATGATCAGAGGTTTCTTGCTGGAGCGCTTGCGGGATCCGGATGGTTCGCCGTTGTCGTTCTTGCCTTTGTCATTACCGCCAGTGCTGTCGTTGTCCTTACTGTCCTGCTGGCTCTCATCGCCGGAGGCGCGCTCAGGCGGGTTCTCGAGGCCTTTCCGGTCCTGCTCGTCATGGGCGGAGGCGCTTTGATCTGACATTGGGATTCATTCCAGTGTGAGGTTACCTTTGCACAAGGGTGACGGCGCATCGACGCGATGCAATCCACGTGCCCGACCGGTACGTCTGTAATGGTCGTCGGCATGCCGCGATCACGCTGCATCGCCCGGGCTAGCCGCATAGTTCGTTGGCGGTGCGGCCTGTTTTTTGCTGCTCGCCCACACGCGGGACCCGATCCTTCAGTGCGTCCTGCCGCAAAACGAGAACTCACGGAGAAGGAACGAATGCGCCTACGGGAACGGTTCGCGATGGCATTGCGTGGCTGCTTGGCCACGTGCGCTTGCGCGGGCTCAGCGTGGCTTGCCGTAACGTTTGGCATGACGCCCGCCGATGCGCAGCCCGCGCCGGGTATCGCGCCGCTCAACTATTTCCTGCACGCGGCCGGTCCTGCCGCGGCGCCCACCATGCGCCTCGGCTGGATCCTCGCTGCCTTGGCGGTCGCAGTGTCGGTGCTGGTTGCGGTGCTGTTGTGCGTCGCCATCGTGCGCCGGCGGCCGCGCGCCGATCCAGCCACGGTGCAGCCGGATAGCGGCGGGCTTGCGTGGATCTATGTCGGCACGGGGGTATCGTCGGTCGTGCTGCTCGGGACACTTGTTTATGTGTTGATGACCCTCGAAACGGTCGCGTCCCCCGCGAGGCAGCCGAACCTGACGGTCACCGTCACCGCGTACGACTGGTGGTGGAAAGTCGCTTACAGCGACGCGCCCGACCCGGCGCGCAACTTCGTGACCGCCAATGAGATTCATATTCCAGTCGGCGAACCGGTGAAGATCGAATTGCGGAGCGCCGACGTGATTCACGCGTTCTGGGTACCGCAACTGGCTGGCAAAACGCAGACGATTCCCGGTCAAGTCAACGAACAATGGATCGAGGCCGACCAGCCCGGTACCTATCGCGGCCAGTGTTCGCAGTTTTGCGGCGCGCAGCATGCGCACATGGCGTTCGAGGTGGTCGCGCAAAGCGCCCAGGAGTTCGACGCCTGGCGCCGCGCTCAGGGGCTGGCCGCGCAACCGGTGAGCGGCGCCGATGCGGTCGCGGGTCAGCGGCTCTTCGGCGAGCGCTGCGCGGGGTGTCACACGGTGCGCGGCACCGGCGCGCTGGGCGTCCAGGCGCCCGATCTGACGCATCTGGACTCCCGCCGCCTGCTGGCCGCGGGGGCGCTCACCAATACGCCCGCGCATCAACTCGACTGGATCCAGCACGCGCAACGGATCAAGCCTGACTCGCTGATGCCCTCGATCGCGCTCAGCGCTGCGGATGCCGCAGCGCTGAGCGCGTATCTGTCTACGCTGCATTAATGAAGGAGCCGAGCCGATGGCCGATTCCACGGTGTCACCCGCGCGATCCCAAGCGTTACGCCTGTCGCGCACATTGCGTATCGGCCGCATCGAACCGGGTAGTGCGGAAGAAGCGCGCTTGCGGGAACTATGGGAAGCGCGGTCAGGCTGGCGCGGCTGGTTCTCGACGGTCGACCACAAGACCATCGGCCTGCGCTATCTGGTGACGGCCTTTCTGTTCCTGCTGGCGGGCGGCATTGAAGCGCTGCTGATGCGCCTGCAACTGGCGCGCCCCAACGCGACGCTGCTGACGCCCGAACAGTACAACCAGCTCTTCACGATGCACGGCGTGACGATGATTTTCCTGTATGCGCTGCCCGTGCTATCCGGTTTCTCGAACTATCTGTGGCCACTGATTCTCGGCGCGCGCGATATGGCGTTTCCGCGCCTCAATGCGTTTTCTTACTGGGTCTTCGTGTTCGCGGGACTATTTCTCTATGCGAGTTTTCCACTTGGCGAGGCGCCGAATGCGGGCTGGTTCAATTACGCGCCGCTATCCGGACTGGAATATAACAACGGACCCAACATCGACGTGTACGCTCTCGGCATGGTGCTGCTTGGCATTTCGACCACGGTCGGCTCGATCAACTTCGTCGTCACGCTGCTGCGGATGCGCGCGCCGGGCATGTCGCTCGACCGGCTGCCGGTGCTGGTGTGGGGCACGCTGACCGCATCGGGCGCCAACCTGCTGGCGGTGCCGTCGGTAAGCCTGGCGTTTTTTCTGCTGTGGCTGGACCGGCGCGTGGGCACGCATTTCTTCGACGTGCTCAACGGCGGACGGACTTTGCTCTGGCAGCACCTGTTCTGGATCTTCGCGCACCCGTGGGTATACGCAGTCGTGCTGCCGGCGATGGGTATCGTCTCGGATGCGTTGCCGGTGTTCTGCCGCAGACCGCTGGTCGGTTACGGGCCGGTTGCGCTCTCAACGGTGGCGACCATGCTGGTGGGGTTTGTCGTGTGGATCCATCATATGTTTGCGACCGGCATTCCGGCGCTCGCGCTGTCGTTTTTCGGCGCGGCCAGCATGGTGATCGCGGTGCCGAGTGCGGTGGCAACCTTCGCGTGGATCGCGACAATCTGGACGGGCAGGCCGGTCATGCGCGCGCCATTCTTCTTCTTTGCCGGCTTTGTCTTCCTGTTCGTGGTGGGCGGCGTGTCGGGGGTGATGACGGCCGCTGTGCCGTTCGACTGGCAACTGACCGATACGTATTTCGTCGTTGCGCATCTGCACTATGTGCTGCTTGGCATCAACGTCTTTCCGGTGATTGGCGGCATCTATTTCTGGTTTCCGAAATTCACCGGCCGGATGATGAGCGAGCGGCTGGGCAAGCTCGGTTTCTGGGTGATGTTCGTCGGCTTTAACTCCGCGTTCTTTCCGATGCATATCGCCGGGCTGCTCGGCATGCCGAGGCGCATCTATACCTATCCGGCCGACATGGGCTGGAACACCGTGAATCTGATGACGTCGCTCGGTTCGTTCGTGTTCGCGTTCGCGGTGCTGATTTTCCTGGTTGATCTGCTTTACAGCGTCAAACGGGGTGCCATGGCAGGCGATAACCCGTGGGATGCGCCGACCCTCGAATGGTCTGTTTCGTCGCCGCCGCCGCCGTATAACTTCGCGGTGGTGCCGTTCGTTGCAAGCCGTCATCCGCTGTGGGAAGGGCGGATGGAAGAGGGCACGGCGGGCGGGGAACCACGCCGCCGCTCGATGTTCGACGAGGGCTTCCTGCTGGGCGAAGGCCGTGAGGCCCTCGGCACCACGGCGCTCGAAGGCCGGCCGGATGTGATCCTGAAGATGCCCGAGGACTCGTACGCGCCGTTCTGGCTTGGCCTGTTTGCGACGCTGGTGTTCGCCGGACTAGCACTGCGCGCCGAGTTCTTCACGGCCGCGGCGTTGCTCGTTTGCGCCGTAACCATCGTGGTGTGGTTGTGGCCCGAACGCGCGCTGATCCAGCGCGAGCCGCAGACCGTGACCGATGCGGGAGACTGACATGGGCGAGGTCATGGCGCGTCACGAATACACCTTGCCGGTCGGCAGCGCCGGAGAGCGCTCCGGCGGATGGTGGGGCTGCCTCACAGTGGTCGTCACCGAGGGCGCGTTATTCGGTTATCTGATCTTTTCGTATCTGTACCTTGCGGCCCAGACCGGTCAGCAGTGGCCGCCGGAGGGGCTGCCCAAGCTCGGCCTCGGCATTCTGAATACCGGCATCCTGTTGTCGAGCAGCGGCTTCGTCTGGTTCTGCTAGCGCTGCGTGCGGCGCCGGCGGCTGCGCTGGGGCGTTGCATCGATGGGCGGCGCGGTGGTGCTCGGCATCACGTTCATCGGCATCCAGTTTCGCGAATGGCATAACCATCCCTATGGGTTGGCCGCGCAGTTGTACAGCTCGCTTTACTTTACGATCACAGGGTTTCATATGGCGCACGTCGCGGTGGGCGTCGTCGTACTGTTCCTGCTGTTGTTGTGGACGGCGTTGGGTTACTTCGACGAGCGGCGTTGCGTAGCGCTGACGATCGGCGGCTTGTACTGGCACTTCGTTGACGTGGTGTGGCTGTTTATCTTCACCACGTTGTATCTGACGCCGTATCTGTTTCGGGGCGCGTCATGAGTCCGGCCAGAACCGATGCACCGTCGCCCGTGCAATCCACGACGCCTACTGTTACGCCGCGTCTGCCCGGATCGCGCGCTCTGATCGGCATGCTCGCCGCGCCGTTCGCATGGGTTGCGCAGATGGGCATCACCGAGGCGTTGGCCGCACAGACCTGCTTTCCTCGCAATCGTCCGCTTACGGCCCCGACGTTACCGTGGCTGGATGCCGTCATTCTCGCGGTCAATGTTGCCTGTCTGGTGCTGGGGTGTTGGGGTGCTTTCATCGCGTGGCGCAACGTCCGGTTCGTTAGACGGATTCGCTCTGGAATGTCAGGCAATACGGGTGATGAGCCGGCCCTGCTGGATAGCTTCCTCGCACGGGTGGGAGCGATGAGCAGCGCCCTGTTCATGTTCGCACTGATCGCCACCGATATCGCGGTGCTGATCGTTTCACCTTGCCGGTGGTGAAAATGAGCACGCGCAAATCCGGACGCCGGCCAATGACCCGGGATCGCTTCAATGGCTGGTTTGGCAGACGGCGTTTGTACCGTGTGCTGGCGGCGGGTCGGGTCATGGTCTTCGTGGGAGCGCTGGCGGCGTCAGCGGTGCTTCGCGCGGCCCAGCCGGAAGTGCTGCTTGCCGGCGCCACGCAAGCCGCGTCGGACGCAGCACTGATCACCCGTGGCGCATATCTGGCCAAAGCCGCCGATTGCGCGGGTTGTCATACCGCGGCACCCGCCGGCGGTCAACCGGGCCACGAGGCGTCGCCTGTTCCTTTCGCCGGGGGCCTCGGCATGGCCTCGCCATTCGGCACGATCTATTCGTCCAACATTACACCGGATCCCGCCAATGGAATTGGCCGCTATACCTATGACGACTTCGCCCGCGTGCTGCGCGAGGGGATTGCGCCTGGCGGCAAGCGGCTCTATCCGGCAATGCCGTTCCCGTCTTTCGCGAAGATCAACAACGACGACATGCACGCGCTTTACGCGTACTTCATGCATGGCGTTCAACCGGTCGCACAACCGGCGCCGCAAACTAGGCTGCCTTTCCCGTTCAGCCAGCGCTGGGCGCTGATGTTCTGGGACTGGGCGTTCGTGCCGGGCGGACAGTACGTGTCGCAACCCGGGCGGGACGCGCAGTGGAATCGCGGCGCCTACCTCGTACAATAGCTCAGCCATTGCGGCGCGTGTCATACGCCGCGCGGTCCGGCTTATGAGGAACGTGGCTATGACGGCGATGCGCACCTTTACCTGACGGGCGGCACCAACGATCACTGGTTCGCGCCGAACCTCACCGGCGACCCGGGCTCGGGTCTTGGGCGCGTGCCGGCGCAGGACATTGCAGCGTTTCTG
Organism: Rudaea sp.; assembly: GCA_031291055.1. Classification (GTDB taxonomy): domain Bacteria; phylum Pseudomonadota; class Gammaproteobacteria; order Xanthomonadales; family Rhodanobacteraceae; genus Rudaea. The sequence goes on from JARLJU010000346.1 coordinate 9,114, forward strand.
AGAAGCGGGCACGGCGGGGGGCTCGTCACGTTCGGCAGCATGGTTCAGGTTGTCGAAGACAGCACGCAGTATCTGAGCGAGGACGACCTGGCCGCGATCGCTGCGTACCTCAAGAGCTTGCCGCCGCGCGAGTCCGCTGGACTCTACGACATGCATTCGCGCGCGGCGCAGCAAACCGTGCGGGCGCTGCGCACTGGCGATGTCGAGCGTCCAGGGGCCGGCATCTTCCAGAGCTATTGCGCGCGTTGTCACCAGTCGGATGGGCTTGGTGTATTCAAGAAGTATCCGCGCCTTGCTGGCAATCCCGCCGTGCTCGCGCCGCAGACCACGTCGCTCGTGCGTCTGCTGGTCGAGGGGGGAGCGAGTCCGCACACACAGCAGGGGCCTCTCTCACGCAAGATGCCGTCCTTCGCGGATCAACTGACCAGCGAAGAAATGGCCCAGGTGTTGACCTTCATCCGCAATACGTGGGGCAATGCGGCGCCACCGGTCACAACGCGCGATGTGACCGGTGTGCGCGACGCAATTCATAAATAGCGCGGGCGGACAAACCTGCTGGTCGCCTTTCAACGCAGTCTGGCGAACAGGAGATAAGGGAGGCCGACACTTGCCTTGTTCACGCTTGCTCAAGATCGTCCGGTTATATGGGATCGCATGGGCGGCAGCTCTTGCCGCCTGCTCGACAGTACCCCTGATGCCGTCGCCCACTCCCGTCACCACGACCATCATCGTGGCGAGGCGCGCGTGGCATACCGACGTGTGTGTGCGCAGCGAAGATGCGGGCCCGTGGGTGTCGGCCCTCGCACACGGGTTCGAAGGCGCTCGCTTCCTGTGCTTCGGCTTCGGTGAGCGCCAATATGTCCTTACGCGCGAGGACGGCGTGCTGGCGGCGCTCGCCGCTCTGCTCCCCAGCAAGGGGGCCATGCTGATGACAGTGCTGCGCGCCTCGCCAGGCGCGGCGTTCGGGCTCTCCAAGGTGGTCCCGCTCGGCGTGATCGAAGCTGGTTTGACTGGGCTTCGGACGTTCCTGCAGCATTCAGTTCAAACCGACGCCGCCGGCAGGCCCGTCCGGCTCGCCACGGGTCCCTATCCGGGAAGCGTGTTCTTTGCCGCCAGTGGCACCTATGACGGCCTCTACACATGCAACACCTGGACCTCGGACGCGTTACGATCGGCGGGTTTGCCGATCCGGGGCGCCGTATTGTTCGCTCGCGATGTGATGGACCAAGCGCGGCAACTCACACACGAGTCGCAGCCGCTCGCCGATCCGCCAGCCACCCGTGCGCCGTAGCCGGCGCAACTAGCAGGGCGAGGGAGTTCAGACCGTGGGCTAACTCTGTTCAGGCACGACGACGGTAGTCTTGTTCGGCGGCGGCGGATTGCTGCTGCTAAATGAGAGGCAGCCGGTGAGAACTAGCGGCATCAGGAGCGAGACGAACCAGGATCGTTGCATGGCGGTTTCTCCAAATTCGGCGACGACGCGCGGTAAGCACGGTCATATCGTAAATCGCCATAGGGTCAATAACAGGGCAACGCCCGGATGAAGGAAACACCGTACGCGAAGCTCTGCCATCCGCTTCAAGCAAAAAGGATTCCAGATTTATCGGACCAATCTTGCCGTCCAGGATCGGCAGGATCGGTATGCATCGACCCGAATGGGGATGCGTCCATAACGAGAACGCCCCGCAGACGCCGATACCAGTTCATTAGCGGCGTTGCCGGGATGGCGTGCATGACCAGGCAATTACAACTGGCATTGCAAGGATAGCGAAGTCCACCGGCTAGAAGTTTCAAGCGGGAGGCGCGGATTGCGCGGGTCCCGCTTGAGGCAACGGTGGTACGCGGGGCGCGCACCGATTCCGCGGCGTGCACGCGCGGAACAGTCCTTGCGTCCGTTCGCAATGAGCTCGCAATGAATCCGCGCGAGTGAATAGGTCAACCAGGGAGAAAAAGCATGAAATACCGATATTTCCTTCAATTGATTGCTGTCGCGCTAGGCGTTGGTGCAACGTCAACCAATGCGGTATATGCGCAGGCGAGCGATGCAGCGGCGGCCGGCATGAAGCTGTCGCCTGCGGACCAGCAGTTCGTGCAGGCTGCCTCGCAGGCCGATGCCACTGAAATCGCTGCAAGCAAAGTAGCGCTAAGGAATTCGAACGATCCGCACGTCAAGGCATTCGCGCGGCAAATGATTACCGACCATACGAAGCTCTCGCGCAGCATGGCCGCACTGGCTGCCAGCAAAGGGCTCGACGCTGCACCGGCCGCCGATTCCGCACTGGTCGGAAAGCTGCAAACGCTCAAGGGCAAAGAGTTCGATCAGGCGTACGTCGAACAGGTCGGGCTGGAAGATCACCAGAAGGCGGTCGATCTGTTTCAGCAGGAGAGCGAGAGCGGCGCCGACGCGCAGCTGAAGGCCGCAGCTACGCACGCGCTGCCGATTATCAAACATCACCTCGCGATGGCGCAGCAACTCGCTGGCGAAATGAAGGGTTCGTGACGCGTGCGATTCTGCCACGGCCAGCGTATGAGGATTCCTTCTATGCATATCACTTCCTCCGACGATCGGCCGAGGGCGCGCATGAGCGAAGTTGTCGGGAATTCACGTGCCCGCTCGCGGCAGCTTATTTTCGCACCGAACCCTGAGGAATCGGATTCTTGTCCTGCGACGATTCAAGCGCGTTCTCCGACGGCGGATGGCGGCGTTTTTCCTGCGTATCCCGCGCGTTTTGAGCTGTGTCTGCCAATGATCTGGCGCGCGAACCTGTTTCGCGTGAGACGGGTTGCGCGGGATCTATCCTGGTCGAGCCACCCGTCGAGGGCGGATCGCTAGCGGGAAAGGTATTCTCGACGGCCTCGTCGATTTGCTCCTCGGTTCTTTCTGCATGCGGGCGATGTTCGTTCGAGGGGCGATTTTTACCGGCATCCTGCCGGGTATCATGCGGCGTGTTTCTGCTGATGGACATGATGAACTCCTGTTGCGTGGCATTCTCGTAGTTGAGCAGGAAGCGTTCCCCAAGCGTTTTGGGTCGTTGCCGAGCCCTTCGTCTCAACCGAATCCGGCCAGCGCAAGCCAATTTTCGGTGACAGCGTTGATCGCGGGCCCGGTCATTGCCCTGGCGAAATTGCTGTGTGTACACGTGTAATTTGCAACGCCTGATTTGCGCAAACCGCCGGTCATTCTTCGAACTTGGCGCGCACGCGTTCGGCGAGAACTTCCGGGCGAAAGGGCTTGCGAATGACTTCCATATCGGACAGCGTATCGCCAGGCGCGTAGCCCGTCACCAGGATGACGGGAATGTCGGCGTGGCAGGCCTTGATGGCCTCGGCCACCTCCCGGCCATTCATGCCGCCGGGCAGCGCGACATCGCTGATCAGCAGGTCGAAACGAGCGCCTGCATTAAGGAGCCGCAGGGCAGCCGGGCCACTGTCCGCTTCGAGCACGCGATAGCCCTGTTCGCGCAGCTGCTCGGCGGTTACCTCTCTCACGATCTCCTCGTCCTCGACCAGCATGATCGTTTTGCCGGTATCGCGGCTGCTCGTTTTATCTTCGTCCCGTTCGGCGGGGGCGGGCATGCACAGGCGCACTGTTGTGCCCTTGCCTAATGCCGTGTCCACCTGCACGATGCCGCCCGACTGCCTCACGTAGCCGTAGATCTGACTCAGGCCGAGACCGACACCTTGCCCGGCCGGCTTGGTGGTAAAGAACGGTTCGAAGGCTTTTCCGACTACCTCCGGCGACATGCCCACGCCGGTATCGGACACGGCGATGCAACAGTAGCGCCCGGGCTGGGCGTCCTCGAACATGGCGAGTTCCGCCTCAGTCAGTACGATTTCGGTCGTACTGATGGTAAGCCACCCGCCATCCGGCATGGCGTCGCGCGCGTTGACACACAGATTCAACAGGGCACTTTCCATCTGGTTCGGGTCGCACATGGCCAGCCATTTGCCGTCCGCCAGATTCAGTTCCACATTAATGCTGGCGCCCACAGCGCGGCGGATCATGTCCTCCATATCGCGTGCGATGGTGTCGAGGCTCAGGAGCCGCGGCTCGAGTGTCTGCTGGCGCCCGAATGCCAGCAGCCTGTGCGTCAGCGCCGCCGCTCGCACGGCGCCCCGCTCGGCGCGCTCCAGGTGGCCGATGACCTCGGTCGGCCGCCCATGGTGCATCCGTATGCGAATCATGCTCAGACAGCCGATGATCGCCTGTAGCATGTTGTTGAAGTCGTGAGCGATGCCACCGGTAAGTTGACCGATCGCCTTCAGTTTTTCGCTATGGCGCAGGCGCTCCTCAGCACGTGAACGCTCGCGGCTTTCGCGGTGCAGCGTGTCGAGCGCCGCCTGCAACTCCGCGGTCCGCGCCAGCACGCGCGCCTCGAGTTCCTCGCTGCTGCGCTCCAGGGCTTCACGAACGCGTGCCTGATCTTCCACATCGGTAGACGTGCCGAGCCAGCCGACGATTCGGCCCTCGGCCCGCACCGGTGTGGCGCGGCTCTGGAACCAGCGGTAAGTCTGGTCGGCGGCACGGCGAATCCGGTGCTCGACGGCGAATTCGCCCGTCGTCTCGCACGCTGCCCAAGCCGCCATCGTTGCGGACCGGTCATCGGGATGGACTGCGTCCAGCCATCCAAACCCTAGACTGGCTTCTTCCGAAATGCCGCTGTAATCGACCCACTGCGGACTGCTCCAGGTGCGCTCACCCGAACTGCTTGAAGTGAATACCAGTTGCGGAATCTGCGTCGCCAGCGTGCGATAGCGTTCTTCGCTTTCCCGCAGCGAAATAGCGTGGCGGCGCGTTTCCGCCGCTATGCGTAGGCGCTCGACAGCGGCCGCAAGCAGGTTGGCATAGGAGCGCAGAAACTCGGTGTCCGGGCGGGAAAAATCGCGCGGCTCGAGGCTATCCACCTGAAGAATGCCGTAGGGGCGTCGGCCTTTTCCGCCGAGAATGACAACATTGACCAGCGCTTTCACACCTGCATCGACGATGAACCTCGGGTAGCTAAAGCGCTTTTCCGTTGCGATGTCGCGCGAAATGGCCGGCTCGCCCGTTTGTAGCGCATAGCCTTCTGACGAGCCGGACTCCGCTTTGGCCGTCGCGCGTCCGACGATTCCGGGCGCCCAGCCTACGCCGGCACGTACGAGCAGAGTCGTTTCATCATCCTGCAACTCCATGACTTTCGCCATGTCGGTCCTCAACCCCTCGCCGACCAGACGGCAGGCCTCGGACAATATCTCGTCAAGATCGTCTGAGCGAAGTGCCAGTTCACCGAACCTTGCCAGCACGGCCTGTTGGTGAACGAGAACAGCTTCGCGGTCAACTGTGTTCACGTCACATCTCCGCAGTGTCCAGGGATGACGACGGGGGCAAGTCGTCAACTACATCAACTGAAATGGGTCCCTACGCGTGACCAGCGAGAATCGTTCCTGAGGCAAGCCGGACCGTCGCTGGGCTGGGCACACCTCATGGTCGGTCTCCATCAAGCGCGGTTGCCGACGCCCCCCGCGGACGCTTCTGCGCACAACGAGAAGAGGCAGCAGGAAACGTGTCTTTCTCAGGTCTACCGTTTGCTGCTTACTGACCACTTGCCACCAATTGCCGCCGTTTTTCGTGCAGGGGCGGCGGATGTAACTGCATTGAGGAAAGCCATGACCGACATACAACGTTCCACACCACCGTTCCCGAGACAACAACAAGACCGGACGCCCGGGCATACCGCCCCCATGACGCCACAACCCGACCACGGTGAGCACTCGTACAAGGGCGCGGGGCGCCTCGCGGGCAAAGCAGCGATTGTGACAGGCGGGGATAGCGGCATTGGCCGTGCAGTGGCGATTGCCTTTGCGCGCGAAGGCGCCGATGTTCTGATTTCGTATCTCGAGGAAGACGAGGATGCCCGTGAAACCGCACGCTGGGTAGAAAAGGCCGGCCGCAAGGCGGTCCTCCTGCGAGGCGATATCACGAACCGGGACCACTGTAACGAGATCGTCGCCCGCGCGATCGACGCGTTCGGCCGGCTCGACGTCCTGGTCAATAACGCCGCCTACCAGATGAGCTACCCGTCGCTTGATGCGATCAGCGACGAAGAATGGGATAAGACCTTCGATACCAATATCGGGGCGATGTTCAGGATTACACGGGCTGCGGTAAAACATATGAAACCCGGCGCCTCGATCGTGAATACCTCGTCGATCAACGCTGACCATCCCAATCCGGGTCTGATTGCCTACGCCACCACCAAAGGCGCGATCCAGAACTTCACTGGTGGACTCGCGCAATTACTCGCGGAGAAAGGTATTCGCGCGAACTGCGTAGCGCCGGGGCCGATCTGGACGCCGCTAATTCCATCGACGATGCCGCTGGAGAAGGTCGAGAAATTTGGCCAGCAAGTCCCGATGAAGCGTCCGGGACAGCCCGCGGAACTCGCTGCGGCGTATGTGATGCTGGCATCCGATGAAGCCAGCTATATCTCGGGCGCGACGATCGCGGTCACCGGTGGTGCGCCGATTATTTAGGAAGTCCTGTGCTGGTGTGCCATCCCGTGCTTGCGCCCGGTGGGAACTCGACGGAGTTGCGTTCTCCTGACCCATCGAACGCCCAGGGTATCCGTCAAACCGCCAGCAACGGGACGCAGAATAAACGGTCCCGCGGGTGCGCCAACGATACCGCCAAACGGCGCCGCCAGCGCGACGACGGCTCACTAGTTCACGCGATCGGACGCAATGCCGATGGCCGTTTCGAATAGGGAATGCCGCTTGCGTGTCCATGGCGCTAAAAGTCCTCAAGCCGTCCGTAGCCAGTGCAGTTCCAGATGGCGCAGTCCCGTTTTTTGGAGGACATCATGAGCGCTATTTACCCGGCACGGCAAGACCATGATGTTCCTGTTCGCCGTGCCGGTGATGCAGGCGGTGGCGAGCTACCTCATTCCATTGATGATCGGCGCGCGCAGCGTTGCGTTTGTTGCCGCTTTGGAACGTCGCTTGCTCGCATTCAGCAATGTCACCGCCGCGAGGAGCGTTCCATGGACAAGGAAAAATTGAACGAAGCGTATCCGCATCCGTCGGGCGGTTGGGGATCGCTCAGGGCCGTCGCAAAGATTCTCAGCCAGGAAAAAGTTGCGACGAAAGACAGCGCGGTGCTGCTGCGCCAGAACAAGCCGGACGGTTTCATGTGCGTCAGTTGCTCATGGGCGAAACCCGCTGATCCGCACACGTTCGAATTCTGCGAGAGCGGCGCAAAGGCAACAGCGTGGGATACCACGGCTAAACGGGTGACTGCGGATTTTTTCCAGCTTCATTCGGTCAGCGAGCTTTTGACGTGGCATGACCATGACCTGGAGGAAGCGGGCCGCCTGAGTGGACCATTACGCTATGACGCGGAGTCGGACCGTTACGTACCTGTGACCTGGCAGGAGGCGTTCGATGAGATCGGCCGCGAACTGAATGCGATGGACCCGGGGCAGGTCGTGTTCTATACGTCAGGGCGCGCATCGCTCGAAACGTCGTACATGTTGCAACTTTTTGCACGCATGTATGGTACGAACAATCTTCCGGACAGTTCGAACATGTGCCATGAAAGCACCAGCGTCGGCCTGAAAGAGGCGATTGGCGTCGGTGTGGGCACGATCATGCTGGAAGACTTCGAAAAGACGGACCTCATGTTTTTCTTCGGGCAGAACCTCGGCACGAACAGTCCGCGAATGCTTCACCCGCTGCAGGACGCTCGCAAGCGGGGCGTGCCGATCATCACCTTCAATCCATTGCGCGAGCCGGGCCTCATCAGCTTCACCAATCCACAATCGCCTGTGCAGATGCTCTCGCCGAACCATACGCAGATCAGCACGCAATATCACCAGCTTCGGACAGGCGGCGACACCGCCGCAATCGTCGGCCTTTGCAAGGCTGTCATCACCGCGGACGACGCCGCAATGGCGGGCGGACGCCCGCGCGTGCTGGACGACGCCTTTATTCGCGAGCACACGCATGGCTTTGAAGACTTCGCGCGCTACGTTCGGCAGACTGAGTGGACGGACATTGAGCGGGCTAGTGGACTGAAGCGCGCCGACATCGAGCGTGCGGCTGACGAATATATGAAAGCGAACGCTGTGATTGCCCATTACGGCATGGGTCTGACCCAGCACCGGCTGGGCGTGCAAAACGTGCGCATGCTGTGTAATTTCCTGCTGCTGCGCGGCAATATCGGCAAGCCGGGGGCGGGGCCGTCTCCGGTGCGCGGGCATTCGAACGTGCAAGGCCAACGCACGGTCGGCATTACCGAGAAGCCGGAACTCGCGCCGCTCGACAAGCTTGCACAGCAGTTCTCGTTCGAGCCGCCCCGCAAAAAAGGGATGAACACCGTCGAGGCGTTCGAGGCCATGGTGAAGGGAGAAGTCGCCGCGGTCTTCAACCTGGGCGGCAACCTCGTCCGTTCAGTGCCCGACCGGTTGCAGACAGAACCGGCGTGGGGCCGACTGCTCCTCACGGTCAATGTCGCCACCAAGCTCAACCGGAGCCACCTCGTTCATGGCGCCGTCTCCTACATTCTGCCGTGTCTGAGCCGCATTGAAATCGACCGGCAGGCCGGTGGCGAGCAGGCCGTCTCGATGGAGGACAGCACCGGTTGCATGCACGGCTCGCACGGTGTGACGGAGCCGGCCAGTCCCGACGTGCGTTCGGAGCCGTTTATCGTCGCAGGTATTGCCAAGGCGACGCTTCAGACGAAGTCGCAAGTGGACTGGGACGCGTGGCGCGACGATTACAGTCGCGTGCGCGCCGCTATCGCCGAGACCTATCCGGAAATTTTTCACGATTTTGAAGCGCGGATGTGGACCCCCGGCGGTTTTCCGAGACCTCTTCCGGCACGTGAACGAAAGTGGCAGACAAAAAGCGGTAAGGCGGAATTCATGGTGCCGCAATCGCTGGGTGAGGACCCGGACATGACGGAGAATGAGCCGCAAGCATTGCGCCTTATGACGCTGCGCTCGGACAGCCAGTTCAATACCACTATCTATAACCTGGACGATCGGTTTCGCGGCATCAAGGGAACACGCATGGTGATCCTGATGAATCGCGCCGACATGGCGTTGCGCTCGCTTCAGGAGGGCGAAGAAGTCACGTTGCAGACCATTGCCGACGATGGCATCGACCGCCGCGTCGAGGGACTCCGGATCGTCCCCTATGACATCCCGCGCGGCTGCATTGCGGGTTATTACCCGGAGTGCAATCCGCTGTTGCCGCTCTGGCACTATGCGAAGGAAAGCAAGGTGCCAGGCGCAAAGTCGATACAGGTTCGCATTGCCGCACATTGCCGATAGCGCGTTGCTACGCACATTTACAGGGAGCGCCGCATCATGGACAACGATCTTGAAGCACGCATTCGTACCCGGGCCTATCGGATCTGGGCGAACGACCCGGCGCCGGGCGACAACGCCGAAAACCACTGGGAGGAGGCGCGCCGACAGATCGAAGCCGAAGGGGCTGATGTCCAGGATGGCCCGCAATCCGGCGTCGACCAGTCAGCAAACCGGGAGCAGGGCGACCGGCCGGTGTCCCCGGAATCGCAGGACATGCCTGACGCCGATGCCGGGGCCGCCGAAGGCGCGACACGGTAACGTCACGTTGTCCCACTACCGGCGGCCGCGTTCGGTGGTTGGCTGATGGGTACGACGGCTGCTCGACAGACGGTCGTTGCCGCCTCAACGCTAGCGGCGAACCGAGTAACCGCGGAGATCAGCATGGAAGCGACGAAACATGACCAGACGGGGACCAGATCCACCCCGAACGATGCGCTGACCGTTCTTGAGGCGCAGCATCGCGCAGTCGAAAAACTGTTCACGGCTTTTGCGAGAGCTGCGGACGACGATCTCGAAGCGAAAGCGGCGCTCGCGCAGCGCACGTGCGAAGAGCTATCCGTTCACACCATTCTCGAAGAGGAACTGCTTTATCCGGCGGCGCAGGAGGCACTGCCTGAGGGCGACAGGATGGACGTGGAGGAAGCGTACATCGAGCACTTCCTCGTCAAGACGCTGGTCGCGAAGTTGGAAACGATGAAAGCCGGCGAAAAGGGCTTCGACGCGACCTTCAAGGTGTTGAGCGAACTGGTCGGGCATCACGTCGAGGAGGAAGAGGAAGATCTTTTCCCGCAACTGCGCAAGTCGAAATGCGATCTCCGCGCGCTCGGCGACAGAATAACCAGGCGCGCAGCGGAACTGCAAAGCAAGCTCGATGCTGTCGGCAGCCGGCTGGTCGGTGACAGGACCGGTATGCTTTGAAGCGTGAGAGAGTGGCCAAGACCCAAAACGCCAGCATGAGCGTGGCGCGCGCGCCAGCGAAGCGATCGCACTCGCTGTGCATTAGCCCATGTGCCTGCTTTGGATCGCGACGGACGAAGAGGGCCACTGGCTTGGAGAACTGTGCGCGCGGGTCCGCCATGCCCAGCGGGAAGGCGGCCTCGACTTCCCCTTCGGTGGGTTCGCGCTTCATTTCAGCGCTTCTTTCAACGTATCGAGGTCGCTCTGGATCTCCGTCTGAAGAACATGCAACAAGCGGCTGGGCTTCTGCCGGCGACCGGGAAAATGGTGATCGTTAGGTCGCCTTTCCGCCTCCATCGATGCCTGCGCCTTTCCGCCACACTTCCTTGCCTTCTTCGGATAGTTCGCCGCTGCTATGCGTTGCATCGGGTTCGGTCCCTTCGATAGCTTTTGAACCGCCCGGCTGTTCTTGCGCCTTCTGTTTCTGGTGTTTTCGGGCTGCGACCCGTTCGTCCTGCGAGCGTCCTGCGTGGGTATTCATTTTTCCCTCCATGCGTTGGTAGGTCGGTTGCTTTCAGTTTCGATGTTCTCGCGCATAACCTGTGCCTGCCCTGCCCGGGCGTCCCAGCGCCCGGCTCACGTGCTGACGGGGACAGTTGTTTCATTCGAAAATTGAAACCCGCCGCCAATCGCCAAAGGCGTGCTTCCCGGTCAAGATGCCTGGCGGGAACGACGCTTGCGTGCGGCTCGGTGTGCGAATTGCGCCTTTCCCATCCCGCCATGAACAGCCGCACACCCCCACGCCAGCCACCGCTGCACCAGGAACTGACGCCGGCAGCGCAGAGTTTGCGGGCGCTGAACTCGCTAGCCAGCGGCGTGGTCGTGATCGCTGCGCTGTATGTCGGGCGGGGCGTGCTGATTCCGATCACACTGGCCGTGCTGCTCAGCTTCATCGTTGCGCCGCTCGTCGGTTTACTCAGGCGGCTTCGTTTTGGTCGATTGCCGTCGGTGATTGTCGCGGTGCTTTTCGCGCTCTCGGCCCTGTCGGCGGTGGGCGTGCTGATCGGCGCACAGGTGGCGCAACTGGCGGAGGGCCTGCCGCAGTATCAGCGGACCATCGAACACAAGATCAATGTCGTGCAGGAAAATACCCTGGGCCGCGCGGACACGCTGCTCGCGATGACGTCGAATGCGCTAAAGCGCTTTACGCCGCCGTCACGTGAGGCGCACAGGACCGACGACCCGGTTTCCGCGAACGGCAGCGTACCGCTGCCCGTCGAGGTGCACGAACCCACGCTGTCACCGATCGATCTGGCGCAGCGCTATCTGTCGGCTGTGGTGAGTCCGCTGGCGACGGCCGGTATCGTGCTGGTGGTCACCATCTTCATTCTGCTTGAGCGAGAGCGGTTGCGCGACCGGATGATCCGGCTCTTCGGCTCGGGCGATCTGCATCGTACGTCAACTGCAATCGGCGAAGCCGCCGGCCGCCTGAGCCGCTACTTTGCGATGCAACTGGCGATCAACGCAGGCGTCGGTGCCGTCGTCGCAATCGGCCTTGCGATCATCGGAATGCCTGGCTCGCTGCTGTTCGGTATCCTGACGGCGTTACTGCGATTCGTGCCATACGTCGGCGCCTGGATTGCGGCGTTCATGGCGATGGTTATGGCCGCAGCCGTCAGCCCCAGCTGGCTGATGGCGGTCGCCACCATGGGTCTCTTCGCCGTGACCGAAGGCGTCGCCAGTCAGTTTATCGAGCCGCTGGTGTATGGGCATGGCAACGGGCTCTCGCCGCTTGCCGTGATCGTCGCGGCGATTTTCTGGAGCTGGCTGTGGGGACCGGTCGGATTGGTTCTTTCGACCCCGCTGATGCTGTGCGCGGTGACGCTTGGCCGCCACGTCGAGCGGCTCGAATTCCTCGACGTCCTGTTCGGCGATCGCCCAAGCCTGACACCGGCCGAAAATCTCTATCAGCGCCTGCTGGCCAAGGACCCGATCGAGGCGTTACAACAGGCCAACACACTATTGAAAGCGTGCTCGCTGGCGGCGTATTACGACACCGCCGTGTTGGCCGGTCTGCGGATGGCACACGCCGACGTTCGGCGCGGTGTGGTGCCGGCGGCTCAGCTCAGGCTGCTTCGGTCGGCAACGCATGCGATCGTCGCCGGACTGAAAGAGGCCGACGATGCGACGACACGCGAATCGAACGGTGAGCCGGCGCAGCGCGTCCCCGCGTTGTGCATAGGCGGCCGCGGCAAGCTGGACGATCTGCTGGCCACAATCGCCGTGCAACTGCTGAACAAGCACGGTTTCGACGCATCGCAGGCGAGCTATGAGCGGTTTGCCGCAGGGCGTCTTGACGAAGCCCGGCTCGCATCGCGTCCGATGATATGCGTGGTTTCGTTCGACGCGAATGAGCTACCGCCATATCTGCGTAAGGTGGTCCTTCGGTTGAGCGAGGCGCGGGTGTCCCGTGCAGTGATATTGGGCATGGCGGCCGAGGGTGAATCCGCCAGTGAGAATTCGTCTGTCGCGGTACCGGCGCGCACGGTACCCGTCGTCGCGTCGTTCCAGCAGCTGCTGCGGCGGTGCGCACAGGTTGCGCAAATGCAGATGGAAGTCCGGGTGGAAGAGCAGGAGCGTAGCAATGCCTGTCGTGCACCCACCGGCACCGATGTATGAGTCTGCTTCGGCTCCCCTAGCGTTGCGCCGATGTCCAGGCCCGAGAAAAGCCAATGCTTGATGCGCGATCGGTCGCGCATTCGCGCAGAGTGCGCCAGGCACGCCGCATGCGGCGGGACCTGGGAGCTTTGCTGCTGCACGGAATAGCGCGGCGGCGGCTTTCACGGTTGATAAACCGTCTGGGAGGCAGCGGATTTGTCGCCGATCATCGCGGATTTTCTGTAGGTTTTCCAATGGAGTAGGAGAAATGGACAAGAAACTCGCAGGCTGTAAGGTAGCGGTGCTCGCGGTTGACGGTTTCGAGCAGGCCGAGTTGCTCGAACCGAAGCGTGCGCTGATGGATGCCGGGGCCGAGGTGCACGTGCTATCGGCAAAGCCAGGCAAGATTCAGGGCTTCAGGCACGTGGACAAAGGCGAAGCAGTCGACGTGGACGCGACGTTCGATAAAGTCAGTCCCGACGACTACGACGCAGTCGTGTTGCCCGGCGGCGTGGTGAACAGCGACGCGATCCGTGTGATTCCGGAAGCACAGGCATTCGTGCGTGCTGTCGACAGAGCCAGCAAACCCGTGGCGGTGATCTGTCACGGCGGCTGGCTGCCGATCTCGGACGGCATCGTCAAGGGCCACAAGATGACCAGTTGGCCAAGTTTGCAGGATGATATCCGCAATGCTGGCGGGACGTGGGTTGACGAGCAGGTTGTCGCTGATGGCAACTTCATCACGAGCCGCAAGCCGGATGATATTCCCGCATTCAACAGGAAACTGATCGAGCAACTTTCGAGTCATTCCCGGCGCGCGTAAGAAGCGCGGCTGCGCATACGTGATTGCGGGACATCCGCATATCGCTGTGACGTCGACGATGTAATTGAGGTTCGTCGGCGTCCGGATTTATCACTTTGTCGAAGCGAAAAGGAGAGGGTCATGCCGCTGAAAAAAGGCGCGTCAAAGAGCACTGTGTCGCACAACGTCAAGACATAGACGAAGCATGGTAAGCCGCACAAACAGGCTGTAGCTATTGCATTGAATCAGGCACGCAAATCCGGGGCGAAGATCCCCAAGAAGAGCGACAAGTAAGCGCAGGCCTGCGGTCCTCGGAGTCCGCGAAGGAGGGCGTGGTGCTGACAACGAGCGAGCCAGGCGAACAAACCGGCGGATGCGCGCGCGGCGCATGCATTTGAGGCAATCAGTCGGGTCGGCCCGATTAACGCTTGCGGGCCCCGCACGCGCGATCAGACCGATCCTCCGTCAGGAGAAAATCCATGGATACGCCCACTATTGCGGTCGGTCAGGACAGCGTCCCGCCGGCTGTCGAGCGTGTGCCGGTAGCCTTCGTGATCAACGGGAAACCCGAGTCATTCGAAGTAGAAGCGTGGACAACGCTGCTCGATCTGTTGCGCGAACAATGCCATCTGAGCGGCACCAAGAAGGGCTGCGATCATGGTCAATGCGGCGCCTGCACGGCGATCGTCGACGGCCAGCGGGTCAACACCTGTCTCGCACTGGCGGCGGTGTGCGACGGCGCCTCGATCACAACCATTGAAGGACTTGCGCAAGGCGACAGGTTGCATCCGGTGCAGCAGGCTTTCATCGATCACGACGCGTTCCAGTGCGGTTACTGTACGCCGGGCCAGATCTGCTCGGCGGTGGCGATGCTCGCCGAAGGCCGTGTCGAAAGCGCGGACGATATCCGCGAACTGATGAGCGGCAATCTGTGCCGCTGCGGCGCTTACGTCAATATCGTCGCGGCAATTCTGGAAGTAGCCCATCGGGCGGAGCCAGGGCCACAATCGCAGGGAGCGCACGCATGAACCGCTTCTCCTATGCTCGCGCGAGTGCCGTGCGCGAGGCGATCGAACAGCATCGGGCGAATGCTTCGGCCGTGTTCATTGCCGGTGGAACCAATCTGGTCGACCTGTTGCGTGAGGATGTGGCACGCCCGGCGACGCTAGTCGACATCAACCGATTACCCCTCAAGAGCATCGAGGTGACGCCGGGCGGCGGTCTGAGAATCGGCGCACTGGTAACCAACAGCGCGCTCGCCTATGACGATGCTGTCGCCGCGCGCTATCCGCTACTCGCCGACGCAATCCTAGCCGGCGCGTCCGCGCAGATTCGCAACGTAGCGACCTTGGGCGGTAATCTCATGCAACGCACGCGCTGTTACTATTTCTACGACGCCGGTACGGCTTGCAACAAACGCGAACCGGGCACCGGCTGTCCCGCGATGGATGGCCTCAACCGCATCCACGCGATCCTCGGCGCGAGTGACCAGTGCATCGCCGTCCATCCGTCCGATATGTGTGTGGCGCTCGCGGCGCTCGACGCGACGGTGCATCTGACCGGCCTCAAGGGCACGCGCGCGTTGCCTTTCACCGAGTTCCACCGCTTGCCCGGCGATACGCCCCACATCGACACCAACCTGGCCGAAGACGAACTGATCACTGCCGTCGAATTGCCGAAAGAAGGGTATGCCGCGCATCATGCCTACGTGAAAGTTCGCGATCGTGCGTCGTATGCATTCGCGCTGGTATCGGCTGCGGTTGGACTGGAACTTGACGGAGACAAGGTCGCCGGCGTGCGTTGCGCGCTCGGCGGCGTCGCGCACAAGCCGTGGCGTGATCCCGGTGCGGAAGCCAGCTTGCGCGGCAAACCGCTGAACGCCGCCACAGTACGGGACTTCGCGGGACGATTGCTGCACGGCGCGCGCGGCCGCAGCGGCAATGCGTTCAAGATCGAACTGGCCGCACGCGTCGTAGCCCGAGCATTCGATATCGCAGCGCAACGCTCGCTCGAGGAGACCGTATCATGAACCGCTCCGAAATTTTGCCGGTGCCGGCCGCCGTCGGCGTGCCGCATAACCGTGTCGACGGCAAGCTCAAGGTGACCGGCGCGGCGCAATACGCGGCCGATTTCATTGCCGACCGGCTGACGTACGGTGCCGTTGTGTCGAGCACGATTGCGACCGGCCGGATCGTATCTATCGATGCTTCGGCCGCGCTCGCGATACGCGGCGTGTTACTTGTGCTGACGCACAAGAACCGGCCGGAACTACCGCAAGCCGGCGAACTG
The DNA here is from genome assembly GCA_031291055.1 of Rudaea sp. GTDB lineage: Bacteria > Pseudomonadota > Gammaproteobacteria > Xanthomonadales > Rhodanobacteraceae > Rudaea. The sequence continues at coordinate 25,110 of JARLJU010000346.1, forward strand.
TACAAGGATCAGGTCGCGCCCGGCGGCGTTCCGTTCAGACCGCTATGGGACGAGCGAGTATGGTACAGCGGACAGCCGGTTGCGCTGGTGGTAGCTGATTCGCTGGAACTGGCGTGCCACGCCGCGTCGCTCGTGAAGGTGCGCTACGAGGCCGCACCGCACGAGACAAACCTGAGTCAGGCGCTGATGAGCGCGGTGCCACCCTCGACGGAAAAGGGCGGCTTCGAGCCTCCTCCGCCCGCTCGCGGCAACGCGGATGCGATGTTGGCGAGTGCGGCGGTGCGCGTCGATGCGTTCTATACCACGCCCGCTGAATATCACAACCCGATGGAAATGCACGGGTGCACCGTGGTGCCCGACGACGCGGGGCGCCTGACTGTGTATGAAAAGACCCAAGGCGTTCTCAACACCAGGACTTACCTGAGTAACGTGTTCGGCCTGAAGGACGACGAGGTGCAAGTGATCGCGCCGTTTGTCGGCGGGGCATTTGGTTCCGGCTTGCGGCCGCAATACCATCTGGCGCTTGCGGTAATGGCCGCGCTCGAGCTCAAGCGGCCGGTGCGCCTTAGCCTGACGCGGCAGCAGATGTTCAGCTTCGCGCATCGACCGCAATCCATCCAGCGTGTGGCGCTGGGCGCCGCGGCGGACGGAACGCTGCAGGCGGTGATTCATGAGGCGGTGTCGGAGACCTCGCGATACGAGGACTATTGCGATGTGGTGGTGAACTGGGCTGGGCAGTTGTACAAGTGCGAGAACGTCACGATGGGCTACAAGGTGGTTCACCTCGACGTGCCTACGCCGGCCGACACGCGCGCGCCGGGCGCGGCTCAGGGTCTGTTTCCACTGGAAGTCGCGATGGACGAGTTGGCCGAAGCATTGAAGATGGACCCACTGGAATTGCGGCTGATCAATTACGCCGAGCGTGACGCTAACAAGAACCTGCCGTTTTCGAGCAAGGCATTGCGCGAATGCTATCGCGAAGGCGCGGCGCGCTTTGGCTGGGCGAACCGGCCGCTCGAGCCGCGCGCGCGCCGCGAGGGCCGCGAGTTGATCGGGTGGGGCATGGCCTCCGGTTCGTGGGATGCCATGCAGAACGAGGCCACTGCCCGCGCCGTATTAGACCGCGACGGGCATGTGACGGTCTCGAGTTCGACCGCCGACATCGGCACCGGCACGTACACGGCGATGTGTCAGATCGCTGCCGATGCGCTTGGCATATCCATCGGACAGGTGAGTTTCGAACTGGGCGACACGCGTCTGCCGAAGGCGCCCATTGAAGGCGGCTCGTGGACGGTATCCTCGGTAGGCAGTGCGGTCGATGCCGCTTTCAACCCGCTGCACAAACCTCTCGCCCAACAGGGGCGCCACCACCAGAAACGAACACAAAACTTGAAAAACAAAAAACCCCAAAATAGGTTTTCGGGG
>JARLJU010000347.1 GCA_031291055.1 Rudaea sp.
ACGCCGCGAGCATGCTGGCGACGGCGGATTCATCGTCGGCGGGTTGTTCGAGTACTTCGATGACGATGCGTTCCTGCGGCAGGCCAAAGTGAGCCGAGAGCTCGTCGATGAAGGTGCGCTGCGGCCAGCCGGTTTCGAACACCTGTGGACGCGTATTCAGAAACAGCCACCCGGTGCTGATGCCCTGTTCCATGAAATTCGCCACATGCAGGCAGCGTGCAATGCGATCGAGCTCGCGTGAGTCGGCGGCCGAGCGTGTGCCGGAGAACAGCACTTCCGGCGAGACCGGCAAGCCCACCGGATCGAATGCGCGCAGCAAGCCCTCATAGCCGACCACGCACTGATGCGTGACGGACAGCACCGGCTGGAACACGCTGTGCAGGGTCAGCGCGCGCCATGTCGCGGTCCAGCCGGACTCGTCCCGGACCAGATGCGGGAGCAGGCCGCTCAGGGTCAATTCTCTGACGGTCGGCATAAAGGCGGGCATGAGTGCGGGCATAGTGGCATCGCGACAAACGGGTGACGGGGCGCGCAGACAGATTCAGCGCGCAACGGATGCCCAGCCCAGGCGCCGGCAGGGTAAGGCGGGCAAAACCCGGAAACGCGGAGAGCAATGCCAGCCATGCTGGACTCCGGCGGGATTAGTCGAAACCAGTCTAGCAGTTCGGACTTCGCATGAATGTGCGGGTTATCACAGACGCGGGACGTGGCTGGATGCCCGGCAAACCAGTCGTGGCGCGGTTTGCCGGCCCCAGTGTTGCGGGCGTTTCGAGTCGGCTTCGCGCGCGTGCCTCCTGCAAGACCGATCGCTTCAAACGCAATCAATCGGGCGTATGAAACCGAGGGTATCAGGGCGGTAAGTGGCCGCCCGCCAAACTCCAGGCGAGGACGGTGCTCAGACGTTTTGTGCACAGGGGGCCATTTGTCAGGCTACGCAGGCCGTCGCCGCGCGAGCCTGCCCCAGTGTGCGTGAGCGCCTGCAGGTTCGGCAGGCGGCGGGTATGCTGCTGCTTTTCTTAAACCAACGGAGAACAGGCATGGCGGAAATCGCGGTGGTCGCAATCTCGGTGGCAAAGCCGGGCTATGAAGAGCAACTGCGCGAAGCGCTCGAAGGCATCGTCGGGCCGACGCGTAAAGAGCAGGGGGCGCTTCAATACGATCTGCATCGTGACGTGCAGGAGCCGCGCCGGTTCGTGTTTGTCGAGCGTTGGGAAAGTCAGGAAGCGCTGGCGGCGCATGCCAGATCCGCGCACATTGCGGCTTATAAGAAAGCCGCGGCGGATTGGGTCGAACACGCGGAAATTCGCGTCGTGTCGAAGATCGCGTGAGCGTTTAAGGGTAGGACAGCGAGGCCCGAACAGCGAGGCCCGACCAGCGGCGAGTCAGCTGCCAGGCCGGATCCGGCCTGTGCGGCGCTCGCCGTTTGTCTTTAATGCGTGGCTTGCGGGACGTCGAGGATCAGGATGATGGTCCAGTCGGCATCGCCATCGTGGTGATACTGGCGCTCCGCGACGATGAACGGTTGCTGCTTGCCGTCCGGGCCAAGAAAGAGCACGTCGCCTTCCATCGGCAGGCACTCGACGGGCGGCAGCGCGAGGAACGCTTCCTGACCGCCGCGCGGCATCAGT
>JARLJU010000348.1 GCA_031291055.1 Rudaea sp.
CGAACGCGTGGTTCGTGAGCGGTGGCGACAGCTTCCCACGCGGAGAAGCAACCGCGCAGGCGAGCTTCGTCACGCCGCTTATCGTGAACGACATTACCCCTGGGTCTGGGCACTCGAACTGTTGCCTGCCTGTGACGCGGTGGCCCGGATGAGGGCGCAGGCGCACTGGCTAGCAGACGTCCTCGCGGGGTTGGGCGCTGGGCACCGCAGTCGGCTACCTGGCGACCACATGGGAGACGCCCATTTTCGTTCAGATTCTTCCGCACGGCCTGACCGGGAGCTTGCTGGCTACGCTGAAGCCCATCGGGGCTCGGCGATCCGCCGTGGAAAACGGTGCGGCTGCGCGTGCCGGAACGCATCCCGATGGACTTTACGAAAGCGGTGAACGGGGTGCTCGAGCATGCGCACGCTCAGGACGCGTGCTATCTGCGGGGATGGTCCGACAGGATCGAAAGACCATGGAGCGCTGAATTTCCTCAACCTCGACGTTTTGGTTCACCACTTCCAATATGACCATCGACACCGGGCATGCCGCCGCCGTACACCTGCAGGATCCGGCACATTATGCGAGTCCGGGGGAGTCGCCACCGCCGCGTCGTGCGCGCATGGCGCACGACGTGCTCGCGGGCGTGTCGATCGCCGGGCTTCTGTTGCCTGAGGCCGTTGCCTATGCGGGGATCGCAAATCTGCCGCCCCAGGCGGGCCTGATTGCGTTGCTTGCGGGGCTTGTCGTCTACGCGCTAACGGGCAGCAGCCGGTTCGCAATTGTGTCGGCGACGTCATCATCGGCGGCGGTGCTGGCGGCGACGGTAGGGGCCGGCCCGGATAGCGTCGGCGCGCAGACTGCTTACGCCGCAGCCCTCGTCGCGACGACGGGCGTCCTGTTCATACTTGCGGGCACGGCGCGTATGGGCGGCATGTCGGACTTCATTTCGAAGCCTGTCCTGCGCGGCTTTGCGTTCGGCCTTGCGTTGACGATCGCGATCAAGCAACTGCCGAAGATCCTCGGTGTGCCGTCGCACTACGGCGACACCCTGCGTATGGCCTTTGATCTCTCCAGCCAGGCGCCCAACTGGAACCTGCACAGCGTCGCGCTCGGCGCCGCGGCACTCACGATCCTGTTCGCGCTCGGTCGCCGCGCCCGCATGCCGGCGGCGCTAGTGGTCATGGTGCTGGGCATTGCCGCGGGTTACTGGGTCGATTGGCACCGGTACGGCATTGCGGTGGTCGGCACAATCGATCTGCAGAACGTAAACTTCAGCTTTCCTGTGTTCGACCGGGCGCAGTGGCTGCAAACCACGGAACTCGCGTTCGCGCTGATGCTGATTCTCTATGCTGAATCGTATGGTTCGATCCGCAGCTTCGCGCTGAAGCACGGAGACGCAGTGTCGGCGAACCGGGATCTGGTTGCGCTCGGTTGCGCGAATCTGGTCGCCTGGCTGCTGCACGGGATGCCGGTTGGTGCGGGCTACTCGGCGACGTCCGCCAACGAAGCAGCCGGTGCACAGAGCCGCCTCGCCGGGCTTTGTGCTGCGATGGTGATCGCGCTGATTGTCCTGTTGCTGCGGCCGCTGCTTTCGCGCACGCCCGAGCCAGTGCTCG
>JARLJU010000349.1 GCA_031291055.1 Rudaea sp.
TCAATGCCCTTGGAAAAATACGCCATCGTCTCCGTATAATCTGGAACGCGTGAACAATTCGCATCACCTTCGCCGGCGACGCAGCGGCGAACTCGAACATTTTCGCGGCGCTCGGAAACCAGCCCGAGCAGGTATTGCGTGTAACCGGCTTTGGGATCCATTTGTTCGGCCTGCTTGAAATCGCGATAGCTGCCATCAAGCTGTCCTGTCGCCAACAGGGCGCGACCACGAGTCTGCAATTTGTCGAGGCTGGCTCCTGCCTTCAGTGCGTTACTCAGGTCGAAGATCGCGGCATCGTATCTGGCGCGGTCAAAATTGACCCAGCTTCTGACTTCGCTGGCGATGAATGTCGAGGCGTCAATTTCGAGTGCTTCGTTTGCGTCCGAGAAGGCCTGATCGAACTTCTTCTGCCAGTAGTAGGCCCTGGCGCGCAGCGCAAGCGCAAACTGGTCGCGTGGGCTGATCCGCAGCACTTCACTGAAATCCGCTACGGCCTGGTCGAACTGGTTGGCATACGCATAGGAATTACCCCGTAAACGCAAGCCGGCAAGATCTGATGGATTGAGTCGATGATATTCGGAAAAGTCGCGCGCAGCGGCGGCATAGAGGTTCTTATCGAACTCCGCCAGGCCGCGCAGATAGTAAGCCCGGGTCGACGCGTCGTCGAGCTTGATCGCCTCAGTCAGATCGTTGATTGCCTGGTCGTATTGCTGCTGCTGATAATACATGTCACCGCGGACCAGCCACGAATATTCGAATGTTGAATTCAGGCCGATCGACTTGTTAAGGTCAGCCGCGGCACGGGTGAAATCCCGTTCGCCCAACCAGTGATCGCCGCGCCGTGCCAGCGACCAGAAATTGTTCGGATTAAGCCGAAGCGCCTCGTTTAGGTCGGCAAGAGCCTCAGGTGTCTGGTCGCGCAGGTAAGCCCGCCGGGTCAGCAGGTCGGAACGGGTGTTGGCATCGGGACCGGCGTTCGCCAGCGCCTGGTCACAGGCAGCTATGCCCACAGCCTTTTCGACATTGTCGTTCTTACAGGTCTGCCCCTGCTGCGACGCGGGTTCGCTCTTTGCCGGCGGCGTACCGGGACTGCTCGGCGCGGAGGTTCCAGGTTTCGCCCAGGGCGCGTTGGCCGGCATCCGAGCGTCGCTTATCATCCATCCGGCCAGCACAAGCGCGATAGCCGGGGGTGCCACAAACCAGCTGCGCTGATACCACGGGTCGACCGCCCAAAGGCCGCTGTGCAGCGCCGCCAGCCGCGACGCCAACCCGGTCATTGCTTAAATCCCATCGCGCCATAGGCGCTTTCCAGGTCAGCAAGTTCGAGCTTCGATACGTCGGCGGTGGGGTCGGAATAGCTGCGTACCGCGTGAGCCTCGCGCGCCTTTTCAAGGAGTGTCCGGATCGAGCGCGCGTTGCCCCAGTCTGAACTGTTGCGCTCGGCGTCGACCCAATTCTTGAACTTCGGCTCAAACCCCTCAGGGAGTAAATACCCTTGCTGCTTGGCCATCACCTGCAAGATCGACGCGAGCTCCGACGCCTCGTAGGACGGGAAGTTAATGGTCTTGGTGAAACGGCTGGAGAGCCCTGGATTGGCGCCGATGAAGCGCCGCATTTCGTCGGGATAGCCGGCCGCGATCACGATCAGGCGGTCGCGATTGTCTTCCATATATTTCAGCAGCGTATCGATAGCCTCGCGCCCGAAGTCCGAACCACTGCCGGGATCGCTGGCGAGCGCATAAGCCTCGTCGATGAAAAGGACGCCGTCATGGGCGGACTTGCAGACTTCGAGCATCTTGATCGCGGTCTGGCCGATATAGCCGGCCACCACCTTGCCGCGATCGGTCTCAACCAGATGACCTTTGCGCAGCACGCCAAGCGAACTGTAGATTTCGCCGAGGGCACGCGCGACCACGGTTTTGCCGACA
>JARLJU010000350.1 GCA_031291055.1 Rudaea sp.
AGAAGCTGCAGCTTCTTTGTGCCCTATTTCTGGCTTGGCTTTGCCCGCAACTGGATGGAATACAAACCGCCATGCCGGATAAAACCGGCTTGGCAGCTTGAAAAGTGAATTGTTCAGACCCGACTATTTAGTTATACCCACGGTAAAGCGCGCCTTTAATTCGTATCGTTGAGATTGCGGCTGAGTTTTGATTTAATAATGATCGCTCCAGCTATTCGGCCTTGGCCGTAAATTACCCCTGCTGAAACAAACCAAGAAAAAATCAACCACGGGATAAAACTACTCATTTGATTCAACCCACCACTAACCTGTTGCATTGGGACGATAAACCCGCACAGCACCAATAAAAAAAATATTACAAAATTAAGCCAAAGTCGCCACATGGGTAGTTTAACAACAAGCTCTGCGTAGCGAAATGGACTCAAAAAAAAAGAACCTGCAAATCCCAACGCCCAATAAAATGGAGCCATGATCCAAAATATTGCATTAAACAGCCCCCAATAATTCGTGTACGTAGGGACATGTTGCTGCAGCGCTTTCAATGCAGGAACAAGCGATGCAACCCCGTTTATTAATCCTTGCGCAGGAGGAGTATCGGCCCAATACCGAGGAAAAAAATAAGTCATATAGAGCACATGACAACAAATTAAAAAAAATGTTGCCCACATATAGTGTGGTTCCCGCTTGAATAAATTATGCATTTATCATTCCATTTTACGGTATTGATTAATAGTTTTTTCCTCGTGCTTTCATTAGCACCTTGTTCTCTCTTTAATTCTTCTCTTGACGTGACCGTAGTCGTTCATTCTCTCCTGAATAAAATTAACAACTAGAAGATCCAAACGCCCCATCCAACGCCTCCAACAACCCCACCGGTGCCGGAACAAAACAACACCCCTGCTCCGGCCCATTGAACCCGCGCAGGAAGTAATACACCGCCCCGCCCAACTGCTGCTCCGGCCGATACGCCTCCCCCAAACGCTGGCGCAGCAAGCGATGCAGCGCCAGCAGATACAGCGCCGCCTGCACATCGTAACGGTGTTCCAGCATCGCGTCGGCCAAGGCCTTGGCGTGGTAATCGGCATCGTGCCCGCCGAGCGCGTTCGACTTGTAATCCAGCACCCAGTATTTGCCGCCGTGCTCGAACACCAGATCGGCGAAGCCCTTGAGCATACCGTGCAGCGTGCGCTCGGGCAGCGCCGGGCGCGGTTGGCCCGGCAAGATGTGGGTGCGGCACAGGGTATCGAGCAAGGCGCTGTTGAGGCGCTCGGCCGGGAACCAGAATTCCATTTCCGGCAGATGCTGCGTGATGCCGGCCAGCGCGAGGCCGAGCGGCGGCAGGGGCGCCGTTACCGCGTTGCGCAGCCAGTCGACGACGGCTTCCTTGCGGTGCCCCCAGCCCAGGCGATCGCAGCGGCTGGCCAGACGCGGGGCGAAGTCGGGCGAATCCGCGAGATCGAAGCCCTCAATGGCGAGCCACTCGAGCTGATCGTGCAGGAAGTTGCCGGGGATCGGGCCTTTGGGAAATGCATGCCACGGCGCGGATTCACTTGGGGCGGGACGGGCAACGGGCCCGGCTTCGAGCAGGATTTCATCGCGCACGTTCTCGCCCGACCAGCCGGTGGCGCGGCCCAGATCGCGGGTCAGCGCCGAGAAGCTGGCGATCGACCAGTCGCGCTCGAACTGGCCGGCATAAGGCGGCGAGTCGCGCAGTGGCGGTAGCGTTTCGCCGCGATTGAGCAGGGTATGCCCGGCCGGATGCACCACGTTTTCCAGCTGCACCCCACTGCTGCCGGCCTGCAACGCGGCGAGGCGGACGGGCAACTCATCCGCACCGATATCGGCGCCGCCACCGAGCAGATAACCGAGCGCGCTGCGCTGCAATTGCGGCTTGTCGCTGTGGCCGATTTTCAGCGGCACAAGACCCAGCCACAGCGCATGGCGCGGGCGGGTGAGCGCGACATACAGCAGGCGCAGGTCTTCCTGCAACCGCGCTTCGTCGGCTTGCGCCAGCGCCTCGTCGGACAGAGTGAAATCGATCTGGCGCATGCCGTCGGCGGCGGAAAATTCGATCAGGCGCTTGCCGCGCTTGTCGACCGGGCGAAAGCTCGCGGCGAACGGCAGGTAGACCAGCGGGTATTCCAGCCCTTTCGACTTGTGCACGGTGACGACCTTGACCAGATCGGCATCGCTTTCCAGACGCACGATCATCTCGTCGCCGCGCTCGCCTTGGCCGTCGATCTGCTCGGCCAGCCAGCGGATCAGCGCCTGCTCGCCTTCCTGCTTCAGGCTGGCGGCCTGCAGCAGCTCGGCCAGATGCAAGAGGTTGGTCAGGCTGCGCTCGCCGCCGATTCTTCCCAGCAGCCGCGCGGGCAGCGTCAATTCATGCAGCCAGGCGCGCAGCATCGCCAGCACGCCCTGGCGCTGCCAGATCAAATGCAGGCGCTTGAGCTGCTCGACGCGGATTTCCCAGGCCTGGTCGTCGTGCGCGAATTGCGCAAGCTCGGCCAGCGGCAGGTCGGCGACCGCCGTGGCATACGCCGCGCGCGCCAGCCGTCCATCGAGCGGGTTGGCCACCGCCTGCAGCCAGCGCAGCAGGTCGGCCGCCTCGGCGCTGTCGAACACCGAATCCTTGTCCGAGAGGTACACGCTCGCCACGCCGCGCTGCTGCAAGGCCCGGCGCACCGCGGCGGCTTCCTTGCCGCTGCGCACCAGCACGGCGATATCGGCGGGTTTCAGCCGGGCAAGCTGGCCGTTTGCATCACGGAACCCGGCATGCTCGTCATTCAATTGGCCGACGATATGCTCGGCGCATTGCGCGGCAAACTGCTGGCGGTACTGGTCACTGTTCAGCGCTTCACCAGCCTGCCAGAACGTGAGCGCCGGAACCGGCCCGGCCGCATTGACCAGCGCTTCCTTGCGCCCGGCGGCTGCAACCTTGGTGAATGGCAGCGGATCGACTTCGCCGTGGCGGAAGCGGAATGCGCCGCGCGGGTAGCCGGCCGCGTGGTCGAACACCTGATTGACCGCAGCAACCAGCGCCTGCGTCGAGCGGTAGTTGGTCGCCAGTGCGTAATGGCGGCCGGCCGTGGCGCTACGCGCAGCGAGATAACTGTGGATATCGGCGCCGCGAAAGCCGTAGATCGACTGCTTCGGGTCGCCGATCAGCAGCAGGCCGCAATCGGGCGCGTTGTCGGCGCAGCGGTAAAGCCGGTCGAAAATGCGGTATTGCAGCGGCGAGGTATCCTGGAATTCATCGACCAGCGCCAGCGGGTATTGCGCGACGATGCGCTCGCGCAGCCGCTCGCCGTTGGGGCCGGCCAGCGCGCGATCGAGCCGGGTCAACAGGTCGGCAAAGCCGAAGGTGCCGGCGCGGCGCTTGAGCTCGTCCATGCGCGCGGCGATGTGTGCGGCGGCATGGCGCAACAGGGTGGCATCGACCTGCGGCAGCGCATCGAGCGCGAGTTTGAGCGCGGCAAAGTCGGCAAACGCCGCGGGCAGCTCGGGCATGCTCGCCGGGTCTCTGGCTGCGTCCTGCATGCCTTCCGGCGTGAGCCGGAACCAGCCTTTATCCGAAATATCGGGATATTCGATTTCCGCCTGCGTGGCCCATGCGCTCAAGGCCGACAACCAGGGCTGGTAGTAACGCGACTGGATTTTGGTGCCCAGGAAAGGCTTGGTCTTGCCTGCCATCTGACCGTCAATCCAACTCTGGATTTCCGCAGCGCGCTCGTCCCAGCCCTGCTTGAGCGCCGCCAGACGCTCTTGGCGCTCACTCAGGGTACGCGTTGCCAGCGCCGCCAGCGTTCCCGGTTGCGGTGAGTGCAGCGCTTCGAGCTTGATCAGCTGCGCGGCGTCGGCTTCGAGCCGGGCGAGCTCGGGCCAAACCCGCAGCACGGCGGCAAGCGCCGGGCCGGAAAGCGGGTAGACCTGCTGGCGCCAGTAATCGCGCACGGCGGTGGAAAACAATGATTGTTCGTCGGCGGCGAGTTCCTCGTCGAACAGGCTGCCGCTGTCGAACGCATGCTCGCGCAGCATGCGCTGGCACCAGGCATCGATCGTATGCACGGCGGCTTCGTCCATGCCCTCGGCCGCCAGCGCCAGTCGGCGCGCGGCCTGCTTGCGCTCGCTGCCCTCTAAATTGCTGGCCAGCACTTCCTGCAGGAAAACATCCTTGTCATTCGGCACGGTTTCGCCGCGGAAGCAGCGCGCGGCTTCCAAGAGGCGCGCGCGGATGCGGTCGGAGAGTTCGCGCGTCGCGGCGCGGGTAAAGGTCATCACCAGGATTTCCGCCGGCAGCAGCGGCCGGGAAAAACGCTCGTCCTGGCCGCCGTGGCCGAGCACCAGCCGCACATACAGCGCGGCGATGGTCCAGGTCTTGCCGGTACCGGCGCTGGCTTCGATCAGTCGGCTGCCCCAGAGCGGAAAACGCAGCGAATCAAGCATCTGGCCCATCGCCGCCCTCCTCGTCGTCTTGTGCCGTTGCGTCGTGGATATCGAACGTAACTTGCTGGTCGAGCCAGGTTTTCAATGGCAGGAACAGCCGTTCGGTCAGTGCATCGAAACGGCCGTCGGCGGTCAGCGCCGCATAGTCCGGATAGAGCCGCGCCAGCGCTGGATCGCGGCCGACCTCGCCCACGCTGTTGAAGCCGCCCTCGTAGACCTGGCGCGGATTGCCGCGTTCTTCCAGCCGCGCCAGCGCGGCTTGGCAAGCGAGCGGCAGCGGCGCCTGCATTCCGGCGCGCCAGGCATCGATCAGCTCGCGTAATGCGGCCTGCGCGGCGCCTTGTTCGATTGCACCGAGGTGCAGCACGGCATCGCGCCCGACGATCACGCCGCCGACCGCCAGTCCGCAGGCGCTGGCCGCGAGTTGCTGCACCCAGGCACCGATCAGCTTGTCGGCACGTAGTGCTTGCCGCTTGTTGACGAAAACGGTCGGATCGAGCCTGAGCCAGGCACGCTCGCCCGCGTTTTGGCGCAAACCGTCGAGCCAATCTTCCAGTTGCAGATCGCCATGGGAAAACAGCAGCACTTCCTTGCCGCCGGCCTGCGGCCATGCCTGCTGCTGCGTGCGCCATTCGTGCCAGACCGGCGCGATGATCTCGACCAGATGCTGGCGTTCGCGCACGCCGAACGGCCCGAGCGGCAGCTCGCCGGCACGCGCAATGCCGTCGGCCAGTTGGCCGATCCGCGCACCGATGTCGTCGCCCGCGTCGTCGCCGCGCGCGGCATCGAGAAAGCGGCTGACCAGCGCGTATTCGTCGAGCTTGTTCAGCGCGAACGGCTCGTCGTCGTCGGCAGCCGTGTCGCGCTCGGCGAACACCACGTCGAGCCGGTAGCGGAAGAAGTGGCGCACCGGGTTTTTCAGGAAATCGGCCAGCAGCGCCAGCGTCAGCCTGAAGCCGGGCTCGGGTGCGAACGGCGGCAGTTCGGCGGATCCTGGTGACACGAGCGCTAGCGAGGCCCTCTCGCCGGCGGGCGAGAGCGGGGAGAGTGGGGATGAAACAGAAGATGCCGCGGATTGCAGCGACGGGTCGAATCGGTCGGGCTTGGCCCGAGCGTGCTGAAGTTGGCAGCTATCCACATCATTGGCGGCATGCGCGGCACGCCATTCCTGCGCATGGGTAAACAATTCGCCGCCCTCGAAATAGCGCCGGCTGAACGGCTGCAACGGATGCTCGGTGGTGCGCGCTTCGAGCAGACCGTCGGCCCATCCCGCCGCGAGGTAATCGCGCAATTGCGACACCAGCACAGAAGGCGGCTCGGCGCTGTTGTCGCGCGGGTTGCGCCCGCGCCAGCTGATATAGAGCGTGCGGCGCGCGGCCAGCAGCGCTTCGAGCATCAGGTAGCGGTCGTCGTCCCGGCGCGAGCGGTCGCCCGGTCGCGCCATGCACGGCAGCGCCAGCAGGTCGAAATCGGCACGACTGGCGCGGCGCGGGTAGTCGCCATCGTTCATGCCGAGCAGGCACACCACGTCGAACGGGATCGCGCGCATCGGCATCAGCGTGCAGAAAGTCACGCCGCCGCCCAAGAAGCGCCGAGTCAGATTCGGCTCGTCGAGCAGCGAGAGCCAGGCGGCGCGCACCACTGCCAGCGCAACAGGTTCGACGAAACCCGCGTCGGCGCACGATTGCTGCCAGTTCTGCAGCGCGTTTTCCAGCGCCGCGAGCGTGAGCTGGTCGCGCTCGTTGGTGGTGACAAAAAAAGCCTGCAGCAGGCCGCGCAGTCGCTCGCCCCATTCTGCAGCCGTGGCGGGGCGCGCCAACAATGTTTGCCAATGCTGAAGCACCGCGACCAAGGCCGCGAGCGAGCCGACCAGCGCGGCATCAAGCCCGCCGATCTCGTCAAAAGGTTCGATCCCGGCGAACGGGCCGTCGTCGCCGTTGGCGTAGCCAAGCAGCATGCGCGACAGGCCGAAGAGCCAGCTGTTCTGCTCACCGCACGCCGCCAGCCCCAATGCACTGCGGTGCTGCGCCGACAGGCCCCAGCGCACGCCTGCGCCTTCGATCCATTGTGCCAGGCGCGGCAGATCGTCGTCATTCAGGCCAAAGCGCCGCGCCAGCGCCGGCACATCCAGGAGATCGCGCAACTCGCTGGCGGCGCAGCGCTGCTCGGGCAGCGCCAGCAGCCATTCCAGCGCGACGAGCAGCGGGTTGACCTGCTGGCTGCGCTGGTCGGCAATCGTGTATGGGATATGGCGCGCTGCATTGGTCGGATACTGGCCGAACACCGCATGAATCGCCGGGGCGAAGCTTTCGATCTCCGGCACCATCACCACGATGTCGCGCGGAGTTATCTCTCCGTCGGAAAGCAGATCAAGCAGTTGGTCGTGCAGGATCTCGACCTCGCGCAGCGGGCTGTGCGCGATATGGAACACGATCGAGCGGTCGGCAGCATCGATCGCCGGGCGTAGCTCGGGCGCGAGCGGCTCCAGATCGCGGATTCGCGCCTGCACCTGTTGCAGCAGCGTGCTACCGGGCGCGTCGTCGAACAGGTCGATGCGGGCAATGTCGAAGCGCTCCTGCGCGCTAGCGGCATCGTCGAACTGGTCCAAGAGACGGATGAAATCGCGCCCCTGCCGGCCCCAGCCCGCCAAGAGCGGATGGCTGTGCGCGTGCAGGTCTTCCAGCGGCAGCGCTGCGAGTTCCAGATCGTTGCGCAGGCGATGGCGGCGCTGTTCGGCGCGCAACAGCTCGCGCCCGTCGATGATGTCGGCCCAGTGGAAACGGCAGGGATTGGGTACGGCGAGGATTACCTGGCAATGGCGCGCGAGCGCGGCCAGCGCTTCGAGCGTCTGCAGCGGCAGCGCTCCAGCGCCGAACAGCACCACGCGGCGCGGCAGCGCTTGCACGGGCGCGCTGCCGGCTTCAAGTTCCGCGACAAAACGGCGGTGGATCGTGGCGCGGCTGCTGGCGCGTGCATCCTGCGGCACATCGGCCAGCACCGCGCGCCACAGCGCCGACTGCCAACGCTGGTCGTCGGCGAGATCGGCGGCTACCCCATCGGCACGGCGCAATACATCGCGCCCAGCGGCCCAGTCTTCCAGCCAGTCGGCGCGGTAGACCTGGTACTGGTCGAACAGATCGGCCAGCCGTTCGGCCAGCTGGAAACGGCGCAGCGCATCGCCGTCGGCGAGAAAACGCTGCAGCGGCGCGAAGTCCACCTGGCCGAGCAGGCCCGGCAGCAGGCGCATCAGGCGCCAGGTCAGCGGGGTCTTGTCGAATGGCGCGGTGCGCGGCACGGCGTCGCGCCCGAGCATCTGGCGGTAGGCGCGCCACAGGAAACGCGCCGGCAGTTCGACGCGGGTAGCGGCGCAGATGCCGGCATCCTGTGCGAGCGCGAGCTTCAGCCACTCGGCAATGCCGTTGCTCTGCACCAGGAACAAAGCTTCTTCGAGCGGCGCGAGCGGGTGGCGCTCGCACCAGTCGAACACCACCTGGCGCAAGTCCTCCAGCCTGTTGCCGTGCAGGACGAGCAGACCGGGGGTGATCTCTTGCGCCATGGCGGTCATACTGCTCAGGTCAGGCTGCGGTTCAGGATAGTACGCACCAGTGCCGGGGTGATGCTCTGACGCTCGCCCAGCGCAGTAAATCCTTGCGCTTCCAGCCGTGCCACGATCTTGTCGGCGGCGGTGGCTTCAATACCGTGTGCTTTCAGGCTGGATTTCAAACCAACCGATTCGAAGAACGCGGCGGTCTTGGCGATCGCGGCATCGATGCGTGCATCTTCGCTGCCTTCGCTGATGTTCCAGACCCGTGCGGCAAATTGCAGCAGCTTGGCGCGTTTGGCTTCGCGGTTAACCTGCAGGTTGTGCGTCAGCACGGCGGCGAGCGAGACCGCATGATCCAGACCGTACACGGCAGTGAGCTCGTGGCCGATCATGTGCGTGCTCCAATCCTGCGGCACGCCCTGGCCAATCAGACCGTTGAGCGCCTGGTTGGCCGCCCACATGAAGGTCGCGCGGCTGTCGTAATCGTCGGCCGTGTTCACAACCTTCTCGCCGATCTCGACCAGCGTTTGCAGCAGGCCTTCGGCATAGCGGTCCTGCACCGCGCCGCCGGCCGGGTAGGTCATATACTGTTCCATCACATGCACGAAGGCATCGACCACGCCGTTGGCGACCTGGTGCTTGGGCAGGCTGTAGGTCACCTGCGGGTCGAGCACGGCAAAGGCCGGGTAGGTGAGCGGATCGCCGTAGGCGCGCTTGAGTCCCTTGCCGATGTGCGAGATCACGCTGAAGGTGTTGCTTTCCGACCCGGTGGCCGGCAGCGTCAGCACGCAACCGAGAGGCAACGCGCGCCCGGCGGTGATGCCCTTCTCGATCATGTCCCAAGGTTCGCCGCCTTCGTAGCACGCGGCGGCAGAAATGAACTTGGTGCCGTCGATCACCGAACCGCCGCCGACCGCGAGCAGGTATTGCACGCCTTCGCGCTTGATCAGTTCGACCGCCTTCATTAGCGTTTCATAGTGCGGGTTGGGCTCGATGCCGCTGAATTCGAGGAAGGTATGCCCTGCCAGCGCGGCATGCACCTGGTCGAGAACGCCGTTCTTCTTGATGCTGCCGCCGCCGTAGAGTACCAGCACTTTTTGGTCTTTCGGGATCGCTTCGCTGATTGCGGCAATCTGTCCCTTGCCGAAAAACAGCTTGGTCGGGTTGAAGTAGCTGAAGTTATCCATTCTGTGTATCTCCAAATTGAGTAAGCCAAGTGCGGGGAGTATTCTTCTGCCGGTACTTATATCAAAACTTGCGCACGATCTGTAGCGAGAGGTCGTCAGCGGGGTGAAGAGCAGCGCAAAAACCGAAAAACCGGAGTGTACTAGAGAGTACATGAGGATTTTGAGCAGCGCATGATCCTCGATCACGGCCGCGCAGCAAGATCGTGCGTAAATTTTTAGCGGGTCCGAAAAAATGCCAGACAAAATCCTCGTGATCGACCAGGGCACCACCAGTACGCGGGCGATGCTGTTTAGCCGCGACGGCAACGTCTTGGCTCGGGCGCAGCAGGAGCTGCCGCAACACTACCCGCAGGAAGGCTGGGTCGAGCACGACGCGATACGCATCTGGGCCGATTGCCTGCAGCTGTGCCGCCAAACACTAACCGGCGCCGATCTTGCCAGTATTGCCGCACTGGGCATCGCCAACCAGCGCGAGACCACGGTGATCTGGGACCGCGAAACGGGCGGGCCGATCCACAACGCCATCGTGTGGCAGGACCGGCGCACCTATACCTGGTGCCAGCAGCACTATTCGCCGGAAACCGAAGCCTGGCTCGCCGAAAAAACCGGCCTGCTGCTCGACCCCTATTTTTCCGCGACCAAGATTGCCTGGCTGCTCGACAATATTCCCGGCGCGCGCGAACGCGCCGAGCGCGGCGAACTGGCTTTTGGCACGATAGATAGCTGGCTGATCTGGAACCTGACCGCCGGCCGCGTGCACGCAACCGATGCGACCAATGCCTCGCGCACGCTGCTGTTCAACCTGAAAACACAGGAGTGGGACGACGAGCTCTTGGCTTTCTTCAAAGTGCCACGCGCCTTGCTGCCAGTGATCAAGGATTGCGCCGCCGATTACGACCAGACCGATCCTGCACTGTTCGGCCGCGCGATTCCGATCCGTGGCGTGGCGGGCGACCAGCAGGCGGCGACCGTCGGACAGGCCTGCTTCAAGCCCGGCATGGTCAAATCGACCTACGGCACCGGCTGCTTCATGGTGTTGAATACCGGCGGCGAAATCGTGCGTTCCACCCAGCGCCTGCTCGCCACGCTCGCCTACCGCATCGACGGCAAGCCGACTTTTGCGCTGGAAGGCAGCATCTTTATCGCCGGCGCCGCGGTGCAATGGCTGCGCGATGCGGTGAAGCTGATCGGCAGCGCGGCCGAATCGGAAAAATGGGCGCGCGAAGCCGAGGATACGCATGGCGTCTATCTGGTCCCGGCGTTCACGGGCTTGGGCGCGCCGTACTGGGACCCGGAAGCGCGCGGCGCGATCGTCGGCCTCACGCGCAATTCCGGCATCGCCGAGATCGTGCGCGCGGCGCTGGAATCGGTCTGCTACCAGACGCGCGATCTGCTCGAAGCCATGGAAGCCGATGGCGCAGCGCCGCCGGCGGCCTTGCGCGTCGATGGTGGCATGGCGGCCAACGGCTGGCTGATGCAGTTCCTCTCCGACATCCTCGCCACGCCGGTCGAGCGCCCGACGACCACCGAAACCACCGCGCTCGGCGCAGCGTATCTGGCGGGACTCGGCTGCGGGATGTATCAGAGCCTGGAGGAAGTCGCGGCGCACTGGGCGCGCAACCGGCGCTTCGAACCGGACATGTCGATCGAGCGACGTGGCAGGCTGTATGGGGGGTGGTGCAAGGCGGTGGGGCGGGTGAGGACGAATATGCCTAGTGCGTAGGCATCATGAATTGCTGTACGGCAGATTAATTTAGCGCCTACGGCGCAGCGTTTAGGTGCCGGTCCCGCCCGGTGTGGCGTGTTACTTTCTTTGCTTCTGCAAAGAAAGTATCCAAAGAAAGCAGCCCCCAAGCGGCCGGCGCTCCGCGCTGCCCTGTGTCGGTCGCGAGCCTGCCTAGAGTCTCGCTCCACTCCTCGGCGGCCTTGCAGGGGTTTGGGGTGTTTTTGCGAATACCAGTGGTACAGATGTAATGTGCAGCACCATCCTTTCCCCTTGCCACGCCGAGCATCGCAGAAGATCGTGGGGTTTCGGCGAGGACTGTCTGAGCCCGCAGGGCGAGTTCCGCAGCCGCCGCGATCTTCGAGAAGCGCAAGGAAACCCGAAGGGCGTGGCAGCGGGGTCGCCTTGGGGGTGTCCCACAGGGACTTCCTTCGGTCGAAGGGGGCTTGGCGAAGCAAGCTCCCCTTCCTGCCCGCCGGGCGGAACCGGCTTTAAAAACCGCGCCGCAGGCGCATAAACCCCGACCTAATCACAATGGCGCTTCCAGTTGCACCATCAACGCCGTCAGCGCCTCGGCCGCGCCGCAGCGCCAGCGCACGTCGGCATGGCGGCTGACCTCGGTATCGGCCGGATTGATCTCAACGGCCAGTGCACCGATCTGCCCGGCCAGCAGGAAAGGCTGGGCGATGTAGGGAAACACGCTGGTGGTGCCGATGCTGAACACCACGTCGTAGCCGGTCTCCATGGTCGAATACAGCCGGTTCAGCGCCAGCTCGGGCAACATTTCGTTGAACAGCACCACGCGCGGCCGCAGCCAGTGATTGCATTGCGGACAGGGAGGCGGCAGCGTGGTCAGCCCGGAATAGTCAGCCCCGCGCTCTTCATGGCCGCAAGCGGTGCAATAGAGTTCGAACAGGTTGCCGTGGATTTCGATCAGGTCGCGGCTGCCGGCCTGGCGGTGAAAACCGTCGATGTTCTGCGTCAGCACCGTCACCGCGCGATGCGCCTGCAGGCGGGCGATGATCTCGTGTGCGGCATTGGGTTTGGCGGCGCGGCAGGCTGCTTCGATCTGGGCCAGGTACTTCCAGGTGATCCCCGGTGTGCGGCGCATGACTTCGCTGGAGAGCGCCACTTCGATCGGCATGCCCTCGCTGGTGTGCTGGTCGTTGTACAGGCCGCCGATGCCACGATAGGTAGGCAGGCCGGAATCGGCCGACACGCCGGCACCGGTGATGAACAGCACGCGCTCGGCTGCCAGCAGCCGCTCGGCGACTTGTTCAATAGCGGGAAAATTGTGAATCATGTATCCATCCTTCCTCCGGACTGGGCCGGATTGCCATCCAGATCAACCAGCCCATTGCACCGAATGGCCAGATATCGTTGATGATATTCGCCAGACCGCTCAGGTGTTCAAGATGCCCGTAGTGCCAGCGAAACAAGGGCAGCGTCGCTGAGAATTGCGGGGTCAGCGGCCAAGCCCAGCTGATCATTTGCGCCGCCAACAACGCCAGCATTCCCAATAACGCACGTAACCGGCAATTCAAGCGCCAGAGCAAAAACAGGATCAGTAATCCGGCACTCCCTCCGACGGCAATATTCAGGTTGAACCAGGCAAAAAACTGGGTGGGCTTGAGCAGCATGCCGGCAAAACTCATTTTCGCGAGCAGTGCGATCAGCAGTGTCCACATGATCATGCGGGGTACCTGCGCCGTATAACGCGCCAGCAGCGAGACAAAAAAAGCCACCCCCAGCAAATTCAGCATCATGCCGCCGCCTTCAAGCAAGCTCAGGAAAAATGCGGGGTTGCTGATCGGCGATTCAAACGGTTGCGGCAGGCCGCGCGGCACCACGACCACACCGAGAAAAGGTTGGGTGGGATCAAGTTGCGACACGAACCAAAGCATCAGCCAGACAAATCCCCATTCCGCCGCCGAGCCAGGAGCGAGGACGGCATGGCGCCAGACCAGCCAGAGCCGCTTTCCCCGGCGGCTGGTCAATATTTGGGCAAAAATGGCCCCGAGAAATGCGCCGGCGCCATTGCTGAGAATATCCAGGTTGGACGACACCCGGCTGGGCAGAAATTGCTGGATAAACTCGACTAGGGTAGAAACCAGAACCCCTGCCAAACCGGCCACCAGCCAGTCATACCAGTGTTTCGGCAACATGCGCGTGAGGAAGTAACCGAACGGAATATAGGCCAGCAGGTTGATCGCGTTATCGAAAATAGTGAAATAGTAAGGCAGCGGATAAAACAGGAACGCCAGCAGCGGGGCGCCGGTATAACGCCAGCCGGTAAACGGATAAAAACTGGCAATCAGGATGACCAACAGCGTGCAATAGAAGGAATACCGGGCAAGCCGGGAAGGCGCACCCTCACGCGCAAGGTAGCTGACGGACAAAAAATCGCGCATCGGAACCTTCATGAAAAAGACGCGGACGGAAGCTCCGCCCGCGTCCAGAATGGGCCGCGCTTACTTCGACTTGGCGGTCTTGACTTGCGTCCAGAGCTTGTTCAGTTCACGCAGCGGCTTGCCTTCCAGGGCACTCAGCTGCACCAGTTTCTTCTTGGCATCATTGTTCGGGAAGACAGCGCCGATCTTCTTGATATCCGGTTGCACGAATTGCCCCGCTGCTGCGTTCGGATTGCCTGAGCCGATCATGTTGGTCAGTTCGGACGCATTCTTGCCATCGAGCATGAAGTTGATGAACTTGTAGGCAAGATCGGGACGCGGCGCGGATTTCAGCACCATCATATTGTCCAGCGACAGTGTATTACCTTCCTTCTGCAATACATAGCCGATCCCGAACGGACGCTTGGCCGCCTTGGCGTCGGAATTGGCCTGAAACATGTCGCTGGAATAGCCGTGCGCCACCCAGATGTTGCCGAGCGTCAGTTCCTTGATGTAGCTCTGGGTATTGAAAGCGGCCCAGAACGGCTTGGCCTTGAGGATGGTTTCCTTGGCTTTGGCCCATTCTTCCGGCTTGGTCGAATTGGCCGAGAAACCGTTGTACATCAGCGCGGCTGCGAAGAGTTCGCGCGAATCATCGAGCACGGTGACCTTGCCCTTGATCTTGGCGAGGATGGCCGGATCGAAGATGATCGACCACGAGGTTGGGTCGAGCTTCAGTTCCTTGATTTTGGCGTCGTTGTAACCGACCAGCGTGGTAGTGAAGGCATACGGTACCGAGTACTTGTTGCCCTGATCGAACGGGCTGTTCATGAAGCCGGCATCCATGTTCTTGAGGTTGGGCAACTTGCTCTTGTCAAGCGGCAGCACCAGATTCTGCTTTACCAGCGGCGGAATGGCGAAACCGGTCGGGATGACCACGTCATAACCCTTGGCGCCAGCGGAAAGCTTGGCCAGCATTTCTTCCATGGCACCGTAGTAATCCTGAACCACCTTGCACTTGCAGTCGGCCTCGAACCGTTTCACGGTTTCCGGCGCAAGGTAGTTGTTCCAGTTGTAGAGATGCAGTACGTCTTCGGCATGGGCAGCGCCCGCCGCCACTAGCAGGGCCAGCAGCAGTTTTTTCATGGTGGTCACCTTCCTGTAGGGGATAAGAGCAACAAAAATGCGGGGCCACGCCCCGCAAATGATTATGCCACGATTCGCCAGCGGGCAAAGCGTAATTCTCCACACTTAAAACGCATCGTAACATATTGGTGCGTAACGATTATTTTGGTGCAACCTTCGGGAAAAACGTCTACTCGGCATGCAAGGCACTTGGTGCCAACTTGCCGGCAATAAAGATCAACGCCAGCGTCAATAGCATCAACAAAGAGGAAATCGCATTGACCTCCGGCGTTACCGCAATCTTCAGCATCGAATAGATCTGCAGCGGCAAGGTCGACGCCCCGGCGCCGGCAGTGAAGTAGGTGATCACGAAATCGTCGATCGACAACGTGAACGCCATCAAGGTCCCGGCCACAATGCCGGGCATGATCAGTGGCAGCGTGATCAGGCGAAATGCATTGAACGGGGTGGCACCGAGGTCGCGCGCGGCCTCGACCAGCGCCTCGTCCATGCCCTGCAGGCGCGAACGCACCACGATTGCGACAAAACCGATGCAGAAAGCGATATGCGCAAGGGTGATCGAAACAAAACCCATGGTGAAATTCAGCGTCACGAAGAACACCAGCAGCGACAACCCCATCAAAATTTCTGGAATCGCGATCGGCGTCAGCACCAGGATCGGCAACAGTCGCAACTTGTACTTGTACATGGCAAAGCCGGCCAGGGTTCCCAGTACCGTGGAAACGCCGCTGGTAATCAGCGCGATGATCAGCGAATTACGCGCCGCGCCCAGCATCTGCGCATCGGCAAACAGAACGCGATACCAGTGCAGGGTAAATCCTACCCATTCGGCATTCAGGCGCGAATCGTTGAACGAATAGATCACTACGATCAGCAACGGCAGGTACAGGAAAGCGTAGACAGTCGCGGCAATCGCCCACAGGACCTTGTGGTGTTTAAATCCCATCGCGTTTGCCTCCCCGTCCCAGCCAGCCGGCGATGGCGGCAAGCAACAACACCGCCAGCGTCAGCATGATGGAAAGCACCGAGCCGAACGGCCAGTCACGGCTGTCCAGGAACTGCTGCTTGATCAGGTTACCGACCATGAAACCGTCGGTTCCGCCCACCAGATCAGGCACGGCGAACATGCCCAGCGCCGGAATGAACACCAGCGCCGCACCGGCGAAGACGCCCGGCAACGACAGCGGCCAGGTAATGCGCCAGAAACGCTGCCAGGCATTGGCACCCAGATCCTGCGCGGCATCGAGCAGGTTCATGTCGTGCTTTTCCAGGTTGGCGTACAGCGGCAAGACCATGAACGGCAGGTGCACGTAAACCAGCACCAGGATCACGGCAAAGTGCGAGAACAGGATCTGGATCGGGCCGAAGCCGAACAGGGCCAGAAAAGCGTTGGCCGCACGGGCCAGGTAGCCTTGCGGGCCAAGAATGATCATCCAGGCATAAACACGGACCAGGAAATTGCTCCAGAACGGCAGGATCACCAGCAGCACCAGCAGGTCGCGATATTTCTTCGAACTGCGCGCGATCAGCCAGGCCAGCGGGTAGGCCAGCACCAGGCAGACCAGCGTGGTGATACCGGCATACCAGAACGATTTGACGAACAGTTCGATATAGATCGGGTCATCGAAAAACCGGGCGAAATTATCCAGCGTCAGGAAATCGTGCCAGTTTTCACGGTTGATCAGCAGCGCGGTGCTGCCGGCGTCGTTCGTCCCGATCAGTGGCAGCAAGCCGCCGTAATCGCCGGGAAAACGAAACGCGGCAAACACCATGATCAGCGTCGGAATGGCAAAGAACAGGATCAGGTAAAGCAGGGGCGGGCCGGAAATCAGCCATTTGGACAACCGTTTGGAGTGTGCCATCGCCAACTCCCGTCAAGCCGGCAGAAAATGCCCGGCATCGTAGCGCCAGGCAAGTTCCACCGCATCGTTGTCGTCAAAGAACTTGGCCTTGCCCGGATCGGAATTGGGCAGCATGGTTTCCACCAGCATGCCGTTGTCGAGTTCGATGATGTAGATCGTCACATCGCCCATATACAGGCAATCGTGCACCTTGCCCTTGAAGTGGACTTCGTCCGGATCGTCCGCAGGCAAGCTCACGCCGAGCTTGATCTTTTCCGGACGCAGCGACAGCGCGCCCTGGGCACCCACCGTAGCACCTTCGATCGGCAGTGCCTCGGCCATGCCGACGCCGGCGATTTCCAGCTTCATGCGCTCGGGGCCGATTTCGCGCACGGTGGCATCGAGCAGGTTGCACTGGCCGATGAAGTCGGCAACAAAACGGCTTTTCGGATAGCTATAGATGGCTTCCGGCACGTCGAGCTGTTCGACCTGCCCCTTGTTCATCACCGCGATGCGGTGCGACAGCGCCAACGCTTCGCCCTGATCGTGCGTGACATAAACGAAAGTGACGCCCACTTCCTTCTGCAACGTGATCAGCTCGATCTGCATCTGTTCGCGCAGCTTGGCATCGAGCGCGGACAGCGGTTCATCCAGCAACAGCACGCGCGGACGGTTCACCAGCGCGCGGGCAATGGCGACGCGCTGGCGCTGCCCGCCCGACATTTCATGCGGATAGCGCTTGGCGAAGGTCTGCAGACGCACATCTTCCAGCGCTTCTTCGATGCGCGCGCTCAGCTCTGGCTCCTGTACGCCAGCCATTTTGAGCGGGAAGGCAATATTCTGCGCCACGGTCATATGCGGAAAAATCGCGTAGCTCTGGAATACGGTATGCACCGGGCGTTTTTCCGGCGGCACGTTGGCCATATTCTGGCCGTCGAGGATGATCTCGCCCGAATCCGGCTTCTCGAATCCGGCCAGCATGCGCAGCAGCGTGGTCTTGCCACACCCGGAAGGGCCGAGCAGGGTAAAGAACTCACCCGCTTCAACCGACAGGCTGACATGGTTGACTGCAGTGAAGTCACCAAACGTTTTGACCACGTCACGAATTTCGAGCAACGCCATGATTGTCCTCATGAAAATGCGGCGGCTATTCTAGCAAAATAAAGGGGCGAGGGCCGTATGTATTCCCCTGTTACCGACAAGGCTTTCCATATCGACCCTGTATCACTACTGCCAGGTTAATCTACCCATCGATAGCATGGGTTTTACGCCTAAGGGCGTGAAGTGGGTGACTATACTGCGAACGGCATGGCCACCGCTCAAGCAATCTTGTCATTTTTCCCACCGTGACGATAATTGCGGACAGCGATTTTCCGCTGCGTGCCATGCTGGGGACATTCTCTCTACAAAATCAAGCGGCATTGTGCCCCCCCGCGTGAAACTGTCACACTTGCAAGGCACGAATCACTAACCTTGGCAGGATGCGGCGGCAATAAAACGCATTTGCCCTACTGAACCTTTGGAAAACTCTTCATGATGGACTGGAACCAGCTGCTGTCAGCCAACCGTATCGGCGCCGAACCGCACATCATTACCGCGCCCGAATCTGGACGGAGTGATTTTCACAAAGATCACGACCGCATCGTTTTCTCCAGCCCGTTCCGGCGTATGGGGCGCAAGACGCAAGTTCACCCGATGACCGAAAACGATCATGTACACACCCGGCTCACTCACTCGATTGAAGTGAGTTGCGTAGGACGCAGCCTGGGGCTGCTGGTCGCGCGCAAGCTGGTCGATCAATTGCCGTCGGATGTATCCCCCTACGATATCGGCGCGATTGTGCAGGCGGCGTGCCTCGCGCACGACATCGGTAATCCACCGTTCGGCCACGCCGGCGAATACGCAATCCGCGACTGGTTCCGTCGCGACGAGCACGCCTACCTGTTCCAGAACCTGACCCCGGAAGAGCGTCGAGATCTGCAGACCTTCGAAGGCAACGCGCAGGGCTTTCGCGTCGTGACCCAGCTCGAGAACCACCGTTTCGAAGGCGGCATGCGCCTGACCTACGCCACGCTCGGCACCACGCTCAAATATCCATGGACCTGCGAGCACGCTGGCGACAAAGGCAAATTCAGTTGCTTCCAGAGCGAGAAACACCTGCTCGAACAAACCGTGGCGGAATTGGGCTTGCCCGAACTCGCCCCCGGCAAATGGGCGCGCCATCCGCTTTCCTACCTGCTTGAGGCGGCCGACGACATCTGTTATGCGATTCTCGATCTGGAAGACGGTATCGAAATCGGCATGCTGCCGTACGAAACTGTCGAACCTTTGCTATTGAAGATTTGTGGCGGTGCCGAACTGCTGCAACTGGAACTGGCCGCGGCACCATCACGGCGGCGCAAGATGGCGTTGTTGCGCGGCAAGGTAATCGACCGCTGCGTGCGCGAAGTGGCCGATGCATTTGTGCAACAGCACACGCGCCTGCTGGAAGGCAGTTATCAGGGCGACCTGCTCAACGATTGTCCCGGTTTTATTCGCGAAGGCATTGCACAAGCCAAGCAGCTGGCACGCGAGCGCATCTTCAACGCGCGCCACAAGGTTGAAATCGAAGTGGGTGCCTTCACCTGCCTGGACATCTTGCTCGATGCCTTCTGCAACGCGGCCTACCAGCTCAAGGTCTCACCGCAAATGCCTTACCGCATGCAGCGCATCCTCGACCTGATGGAATACAACGCACCGAAGAAGGAATGGCAGCTCTACCAGACCTACCGCCGCGTACTCGATTTCGTCGGCGGCATGACCGACAACTATGCGACGTATCTGGCGCAGCAGGTCGGCGGCATGGGACGGTGATTTACCCGCTGCGGTGGCGGATTGCTTTGTCGGGCGGTGCTCGAAATCCTCATGGACCTCAATGTCCATTCCGGTTTCTGCGCTCCGGCCTTCGCGCACTCCATCCGCCTCGCAGGGTAACTCGGTCATTCACTCTGCGTGACTAATTCCCCGGAAAGACACTCTTTCTGGTTTTGGCAAAATCTGCGGAAAAGCCATATTCCATATCCAGATCAATCGTGACGCGAAGACGAGCCGCAGACAGTACAAATAGTACGACAAGGCGAAGTCGACAAAGTCACGATTGATTTGGGGATGGAATTACAGCCAGCTTTTGCGTTTGAAGAACCAGTAGGGCGCAATCCCGGAAAACACCATCAGCACCAGCGCAAACGGATAACCCCAAGCCTGGGCCAACTCCGGCATGTGCTGAAAATTCATGCCGTAGATACTGGCCACCAGGGTTGGCGGCAGGAAAACCACCGAGGCAATCGAGAAAATCTTGATGATCTTGTTCTGCGCCAGATTAATCAGGCCCATCACCGCGTCCATCAAAAAGTTGATCTTGTCGAACAGAAAACCGGTGTGGTTGTTCAGTGATTCCAGATCGCGCAGGATTTCGCGCAGATTGCCTTCCTGCTCGGCCGACAGGGTGCGGCTGCGTAGCAGGAAAGACAAGGCGCGACGCGTATCCATCAGGTCGAGGCGCACCTTGCCGTTGATGTCTTCGTACGCCGCCAGCCGCGCCACAGTCTCGGCCATGCGCTGGTCGGTCATCTCTTCTTCGCGGTTCAGCACGCTCTGGCTGATCGGTTCCAGCTCGGTATAGATCTCTTCCAGCATGTCGGCATCGTATTCCACCGCCGCATCGTAGATGGCCAGCAGAATGTCTTGGGCGTTAGCAACAAACCCGGGCTGCACGCGCGCGCGCAGTCGGAACAAGCGGAATACGGCCAGCTCTTCCTGGCGGATCGTCAACAGACGGCCGGCATTGAACACGAACGACACGGTCACATTGGACGTATCTTCGCCATCCTTGTGCAGGAAAAAAGAACTTATGTGCAGGCCGTGCTCGTCGGCGTAGCAGCGGGCGGATTCTTCCAGATCGAGCTGCTCTTCGTCTTCGGGCAACTCCAGGCGAAAGGCGCGCTGCACCAGTTCCCGCTCTTCATCGCTCGGATCGACCATGTCCACCCATACCACTTCGGGCCGACGCAGATCTTCCGGCGTCAGCGACTGCAACTGCACCAGTCGCCCGGCATTGAGTACAAAGGCCTTGAGCGAACCGACCGAAGGGTGCAGCAGATGGGTTAGCGCCGCTTTCAACTCCTGGTGACGCTCTTCGTCCAGCACCGCGTAGATGGCATCCAGCGCCGGTTGCGGCATGCGCGTGGCGAAAGTCGTCAGCTGCGACTTGTCCATTCCGCCGACGATGGCAGAAAGCTGGTCGCGTTCCATTTCCGGCAATACCGACTCACGCGTGGAGGCCGTTGCCTGCAGCAGTGCCTCGCCGGCTTGCACAGGGCCGAGCAAACCCAGGGTAATCAGGCGATCGGCTTGAGGTAGTACATGCAGAATATGGGAGATCGTCCGGGCATCAAGTGTTTCCAACTTTTGCTGCAGCTCGGCCAGATTTTGCTTGTGCACCAGCGTTTCGACCAGGTCATGCTTGGGCATATCCTGGCGGTGCACCATACCCTCGACCAGCCGCTGACGGCTCAACAGCCGGCGCACTTCTTCCAGATGCAGCGCTATATTTTCTTGTTGCTTGTTTTCGCTGGGAGACATGGCCGACTCACTTCCGGGTTAGGCGGCGAGAGTTTACCATGGGCATGCTTTTCTTCATGGCCGGAGTTTCCGTATTGCCTCAATCTATGAATTACGCCACATTGCTACGCCAATCCGGACTGGAACGCACGGATGCACAGGTCCTGTTTCTGCAGGCGACAGGGCATGATCGCGCCTGGCTGATCTCCCATGGCCAGGACATCGTCACGCAGGAACACCGGATGCGATTTGGCGATCTGGTTTCGCGCCGCCTGGCTGGCGAACCGGTCGCCTATATCACAGGCAGGCGCGAATTCTATGGCCGTGATTTTCGGGTCTCGCCCGCCGTGCTGATTCCGCGCCCGGAAACCGAACTGCTGGTGGAACTGGCGCTGGCGCGCGCGCCGCAACAGGCGCGG
>JARLJU010000351.1 GCA_031291055.1 Rudaea sp.
AACCTTCCGCGTAATGATCGAGCGCGGCGAGCATGATGCCGTGCTTGTCGCCGAATACGCCGTACAGACTGCCGCGCAACAGGCCGGTGGCCTTGCAGAGGTCGTCGATCGAGGTGGCGTGGTAACCGTGGCTCCAGAAAACCTGGCTCGCGCTCGCCAATACGGTATCCGTATCGAACTCGCGCGGCCGGCCACGGCAGCATGCCTCGCCCGCCTTTTTCGCGGATTGATTCGAATTACCAGATTGCTTCATGTGATGGATATTATGACTAACCGTTCAATAAAGCAAGGCGAGTTTGCGCATCGACACTGTTCGGCGAAGTCAGGCACCCACCTCTTGAATCAGCGGGCCGGCCGGCAGCGCCTTCACTGACCCGACCACGGCCCATGCGCCGACCGGCGCCTTCGAAGCTCGCCCGATTGAAGGAAGCGCCTCGTGCATGCTCTGGATCTGAATCTGGATCGAAAGGGGCGCCTATTTCCCCCACTTCTGCGCGGCGGCCGTGAAGAGCTGGTTCATCTCGTTGCCGCTGGCAGCCTCTTTCGTGTAGTTGAAGGTGCCGTGATCGCGCATTTCGTGCGCAGCACGGAGAAACGCCCCCAACGCCGCGCGCGCCAACGAACCGCCCACACTAACGCGCCGCACGCCCAGCGAGCGCAGATCGTCGAAACTGAGCAGGACGCCCTGCAGTCCCATCAATACATTGACCGGCCGGTCGAGCGCGCCGACCAAGGTGGCGATCTCTTCGCGCGTCTTCAGGCCGGGCGCGTAAAGCACGTCCGCACCAGCCTCCTGATACGCCTGCAGACGCCGGATCGTATCGTCGAGGTGGGGCCGGCCCACCAGATAGTTCTCGGCACGCGCCGTCAGCGTAAAGGGAAACGGCAGCGTGCGCGCCGCTTCGACCGCCGCGCGCACGCGTTCCACCGCGGCCTCGAGCGGGTAAATCGGTTCGTCCGCGCGACTGGTCGAATCCTCGATCGAACCGCCGACCACGCCCGCCGCCGCGGCCTGCATGATCGTTTCGGCGCAGTCTTCCGGGGCGTCGCCGAAACCATTTTCCAGATCGGCGCTGACCGGCAAATCGGTGGCGCCCGCGATTTCGGCGAGGTGCACCATCATCTGCGCGCGGCCGATGGCGTTATCCGGCAGGCCACGCGAAAACGCGTAGCCCGCGCTACTGGTGGCGAGCGCCTTGAAGCCGGCCTGCGCGAGCAACCGCGCGGTGCCGATGTCCCACGGATTCGGGATGATGAAAGCCTCGCCTGCTGCGTGATAGGACTGGAATTGCCGTGCTTTTTCGGTTTGCGTTGTCATCGACGGTCCCATTGAGGACGGCGCCCGGCGTTTCGCGCCCACGCGCTGCCGGATCGTCGTCATGTTCGTTAAATGGCAAATGAGGGAAGAGAATGGAAAGCAGCAGCCGGCGGCCTGTCTACCCTGGCCAGCCGGCCCTGCATGCGTCTGTAGCGGACGAACCGCGTACTCAGGTTTCGAGTTTGGCGTCCATCGTGATGGTGGCGTTCAACACCTTGGAAACCGGGCAACCCGCCTTGGCATCCGCAGTGGCCTTCTCGAACGCGGCCTGGTCGCCGCCGGGGATTTTCACGGCCACATCGAGATGCACCGCAGTAATCGAAAAGCCGCCGCCGTCCTTGTCGAGCGTGACGGTTGCCGTGGTGGCGATACGTTCAGGCGTGATGCCGGCCTTGCTCAGTTCGGCCGATAGCGCCATCGAGAAACAACCCGCGTGCGCAGCCGCAATCAGCTCTTCCGGATTCGTGCCGATGCCGTCCGCGAAGCGCGTGGCAAACGAGTATTGGGTGTCCTTGAGGACGCCGCTGTCGGTGGAAATCGAGCCCTTGCCGTCTTGCAGGCCGCCTTGCCAGACT
>JARLJU010000352.1 GCA_031291055.1 Rudaea sp.
CACCACCGCCATAGCGGCTTGACCACAGCCGAAACCCAGTGCCATTACATCCCTGCGATCAGGCTCAGGCCGACCGGCATCATATCGGAATGGTGGCCGGGATCAGATCGGAATAGCCGACCGGCATCGTCGGAATCCGCATGCTGGATGCCGAAGTTCCATGCCCAGCGATCCTTACGCGCCTTATCGCTCAGGTATTTTGCCTCCAGCCAGGCATCAAACTCATTGAGCATGATATTGGACAGGAGCGGCGACAGCACGCCGCCTTGCGGAACACCTTCGCTCGAGGCCACGAACAGGCCACGGTCAATGTGGCCTGCTTTCAGGAACCGCCAGAGCAGGTCGATAAACCGATCATCCCGGATACGCCGCCGGACGCAGCGAAGTAGAAGCCGGTGGTGGACCGTGTCGAAGTAGCTCGCCAGATCACCTTCGATGATCCAGCGGCCCCGCGTCCCGGCACCACTATCCTGCAACTGTATCTTCACGGTCCGGACAGCGTGATGCACGCTGCGTTCCGGCCTGAAGCCGTAGGAAAGGCGATGGAAGTCGCTTTCCCAGATCGGCTCCATGGCCATCAGCATCGCGCGTTGGACGATGCGGTCTGTCAGGGTCGGGATACCCAGTGGTCGTTTCTTGCCGTTGGCTTTCGGGATATAGATTCGCCTGACCGGCTGCGGGTGATAATTCCCCGTCAGCAAGTCCGTTCGCAGGCTGGCCAGGTGTTCTGCCAGTCCGGCCTGCATCCGTTGCTTGTCCATTCCGTCGATGCCCGGCGTATTGGCGCCACTCGACGCCAATGCGATCCGGGCTGCCTCGGCAAGCCACGCCCGATTGGCAATGAGCTGAAGAAGGCGATCGAACCTGCGGTTCCGATCACTCTCGGCCCATGTCGCGAGCTTGTGCTGCATTTCACTGATTATCAAAGGTCTTCACCTCGTTTGGTCAGGTAGTTTGCACTTCAAGCAGATTGAACTGTCCCCCTTCGCCATGTGACAGGCTTTCCCTGTCGCGGACTACTACGGGGACTCCGTCAGCATGATGGACATCGGGGCCAACTCCCTTGGCATTTCATCATGCCTTCCCTCGTTCATATGCTGGACTTTCACGTGCTGGGGAGGTCGCCGGTCGCAGTCCTTGTCCTTGCGTCCTGCAAGTCGATGCCGATGCCATGGTCTGGCTGCGTTCTCTCCATGACTCCATGCGGACGGGCTACATTTCCGGCCGCATTCGGATGTCGCCGACTTACGTCTCCGACGACATCATCAGCATTCCGCCTGTTAAGCCGTGTAGGCGAAGGCGACATTTCAGCCCTCGGATGCGGTTTAACCGGTTCGTGTTCCTCAACCTTCCAGCACTCAGCCTCGGGAACCATCTCGGTGTAACGGCTTCGCCTCAGTCCCCTTTACCTGCGGGCTACGTCACCCTGCCAGTTGACGGCAGGTCACCGCCGCTTGGGCTCATGCCCCCTCACAGCAGAGGGCAAGGCATTCCTCGTAATCCTCCTTTCTCCTTTGCATTCCAGACATATGCGCGCGAGGCGCACAGTAGGTAAAATCGGTCTGCCACATCTCGTTCACCCGCGTGGTTTTGGTGTGGAACTGATCGGCGGCCTTGATCACGACATAGGCCGGGCTGGTGATCAGGTCGTGGGCCTTCAGCAGGCGATAAACCGTGGCTTCGGACACAAAGTATTGGCGTTCATCGGTAAATCGCACCGCCAGTTCGCGCGGTGACAGCTCGGACTGCTCCAGTGCCATCTCGATGATCTGATCCTGAACCTCGGGCGCGATGCGATTCCACACCCGGCCCGGCGCCGATGGTCGATCCTCCAACGCCTCGGGGCCACCTTCAAGGTAGCGGTCATACCAGCGGTAGAACGTCCGCCGGGCGATGCCGATCTGGTCCAGCGTGCGCTTGGCGGGCAGATGCGATTGCTCGACGATCCTGATGATCTCCAGCTTTTCAGATGCGGGGTACCTCATTCGTCGTCGCCCCCATCCGCGATCATGCTTTTTTTAAGCAGGCGGTTTTCGAGCGTCAGGTCGGCAACGCATTCCTTCAGCGCGCGGGCTTCGCGGCGCAGGTCCTGCACCTCGCCGGTGGTCGCCGCACGGGCAGTGTCGCCGGCCAGACCGCGCTTGCCCGCTTCCATGAATTCCTTTGACCAGGTGTAATACAGGCTCTGCGCGATGCCTTCCTTGCGGCACAGCTCGGCGATGCTGTCCTCACCGCGCAGGCCATCCAGCACGATGCGGATTTTGTCCTCGGCAGAGAAATGGCGCCGGGTCTGCCGCCGGATGTCCTTCACCACCCGCTCAGCAGGGGCCTTCACCGGCGATTTTTTCAAGGAGGGTTGGGGCTTCATCTTCGTTCCTTCGTCACTACGACGAAGCCCCAACCCTCCTTAATTCACAACCTCAAATCTGTGCCATAAGTGCTGACGGGGGACAATCATCGGCGTCGCAGTCACCAAACTTGGCAACAGTTCGATCGGCCAGATCGCGGGGTTTTTCCGGGATGGGCATTGCCATGTGCTGGCGCACTTCGTGCTGGTAAAGACACAAGACGGCAAATCCACGCCCCTGACTGCGGACGAACACCAGCGCGCCCGGCCTTTTATCATCGCAGGCGCTGATGTCTGAGTGCGGCCCGGGTTGCACCTTCGGGGCTTGACCGGGCATTGGCGGAACAGATCGCACCCATCGTCGTGCGGCGCAATTGCATGGAGCAAATGACATGACAGGCAAACTTGACGGAAAAGTCGCTCTTGTGACGGGCGCCGGCAGGGGCATCGGCAAGGCCATTGCGGAGCGACTGGCACGAGACGGCGCGGAAGTGATCATCAACTATTCCCGCAGCGCGGATCGGGCAGACGCGCTAGCCGCACAAATCGGCGCCGATGGCGGCAAGGCCTGGGCAGTGGGCGCCGATGTTTCGGACCTGGACCAGATCGCCACGATGTTTGCGACGATCGCACAACGGCATCCGACGCTCGACATTCTGGTCAACAACGCCGGTCGCGGATCGAACGGAATGCCCACGCTCGACAAATCCACACCGGAAGACTTCGAGGCGATGTTCGCCCTCAACACGCGCGGGCTGTTTTTTGCCACGCAGGGCGCCGCGCGTCTGATGCCCGATGGCGGACGAATTGTGAACTTCTCCAGCACTTCGACCACCGCGCGCGTGCCGGGCTTGTCGATCTATGCCGGCAGCAAAGCGGCGGTCGAAGCGTTTACGCGGATCTGGGCCGCCGAACTTGCCCCGCGTCGCATCACGGTCAATGCGATCCTGCCCGGGATTACCGATACCGACCTGATCCGTAACAATTTGCCGCCGCAAATGGCCGAACAAATTGCCAAATCCGTGCCACTGGGACGAATGGGTCTTCCCGAAGACATGGCCAACCTGGTCGCGTTCCTGGTCAGCAGCGACGGTAGCTGGATCACCGGACAGTCGATCGTCTCGAACGGCGGCAGCGCCTGATTGCCCCCAGGCAATCATCCCAGCGCAGCAACGAGATTGGCCAAATCATGCTGTTGCATCGAAAAAACGCGGGAGAACGTGCATGGCCGTCGCAACGAACGAACAGGTCCGTCAATCTGTCGAGAGTGCTTTGGGCATGACGGTCCACAGCGTGCAACGTCAGGCGCGCTGGCGCCCGGCCTGGTTCATCGAAGGCGAGCGCGACGGACACCCCCTGAAATTGGTGGTCCGTGGCGAGCGCGTCGATACCTACGCTCAGCCGCTTCGCGACGAGGTGAAATTCCACCGGTTGCTCGAAGACCACGGCATCGCCGTTCCCCACGTCCATTGCTGGATCGATGAACTCGATGCGGTCGTGCTTGAAATGGTCCCGGGCAAACCCGATTTCATTGGCGTTCCCGATGCGGTGCGCGACAGGGTGATCGACGAATATCTGCAGGAACCGGTGCGCATGCACCGCCTGCCGATCGACAAATTTGTCACAGCAGGGGTTATGCGCGCCGCCTCGCCCCAGCAGTCGGCAATGGTCGGCCACCTGTTGATGGAACGCTTGTTTCGCGCCAAAAAGCATCGCCCCCATCCATTCATGGAGTTCTGTCTGGGGTGGATGCATCGCAACCCGCCCCGCAGCCGTGGCCGCGAAGCCCCGATCGTGTGGGACAGCGGTCAGTTTCATCATCACGACGGCCATATGAACGCGGTGCTCGATCTCGAATTCGGGCACCTCGGCGATCCGATGCTCGACCTGACGGTGTGGCGCATGCGCGAGACGATTCTGGGCTTCGGCGATTTCCGCAAGCTCTATGCCCGATATGGCGAACTGGCGGGCGCACCGGTCGATATCGAGGCAATCAAGCGACACCATTTTGCCGCGACCATCGCCAACGAGCTGATGTTTGGTCCTGCGGTGCTAGATCCGGTGCCTGACACCGACCTGATGAACAACATGCAATGGAACAGCGAGACCAATCTGCATGCAACCGAAGCTCTGGCCGAAATTCTCGACCTGGAACTGCCGACGGTCGAAGTGCCCGAGCCCAAACGCACCCGTTCGGCGCAGACTTACACACATCTGATCAATTCGCTCAAAGCGCCCCAGATTGATGATGCCGATGTGCGGCACGATCTGCGCCTGGCATTCCGCACGGTGCGCCATCTCGATCGCGTCGCAGAGATCGGCGACGCGGTGGTCGAAGCCGACCTCGACGACTTGCACCGGTTGTTGGGGCATCGTCCCGCCACCTGGTGGGAAGGCGATTCCGAACTCGAACGCTTCGTGTTGGCCGATGCGCAGATCGGCAAGCACGACGCAGCACTCGTCGGTTTGTTCCACCGCCGCAATCTGCGCGCGCACATGCAGATGGGGCCGCCCGGATCAAAGATGGTAGCGCATTACCCTGTACAACGTTTCGACGGCATGCCGGTCGTCAACACCGCCAATTTCGAACGAAGCTGGTGCTCGCCGTCACCTGCCCGTAAACACTGCCGCGCGTTTTTCGCGGAACGCGGCGACGCCTTCGCCAAAGTCAGCAGTGCGTCCCGAATCGCGCTGCGCGATGCGCTCGTTCGACAGAGCAGTCTCAAAGCTCGCATCGAGCGCCTGCCAGGCCAGTCGTTTGATGATGCCAAGCGATCGCGGACCGTGCGCGAGTTGCTGCGCCAGCGCGAAAGCCGCCGTATCAACCTCTTCGTCGGCAACGACACGGTTGATCAGTCCCCAATCGAGGGCAGTTTCCGCGGGCAGTTTATTGCCGAGCAACATCATCTCCATCGCCCGGACACGGCCGATCGAATGCGTAAGGAAATACGAGGCTCCCCCGTCCGATGCGAGGCCGATATTGCGGAATGCCATGATGAATTTGCCACTGGTCCCGGCAACGATCATGTCGCCAGCCAGTGCTATGCCGCATCCGACGCCGGCAGCGGGCCCGCGCACCGCGGTTACCACCGGCGCATCGGATGCGCGGATCTGGAATACGATCGGATGAAAAATGGCGTCAAGGTGCCCGCCCATGTCGATGCCGGGGTCATCGAGATCGATGCCGCCTTCGGCCAGATTGGCGCCCGAGCAAAAGCCGCGTCCGACCGACCCCAGCATGATCGCACGCGCGTCGCGCTCGCCGCGCCTCAGTGCATCGAGCAATTCCACGCCCATCTCACTGGTCACTGCGTTCAATGTCGATGGATCGTTCAACTTGATGACTGCGACATCGTCGGTGACTTCGTACAAAATTTTGTCGTAGGACATTGATATTTCCTCGATTTTTCGTGGCGATGCACGGCGGTATCGGCAATTTGACAGGCGCGCTCGCCCCGGTATGGAGAAGTATAACGTAGTTGCCTAGCTTTAGCCATTTTGCCAACCGTGATGTTCTCAATCCGGATATTCCCGATCAGCATATTCGATGTCTACGGCGACAAAAACGATATTTCCGCTGAAACCGGCAAAGGGCCCCTTGCATGAAAGCAGACGACGCAACCGCAGACTGGCTGCACGAGCAATGGGCGATCGCAGCGAGCGAGCACAGTGTCGAAGTCGAGGGCGTGCTGATCGGCTATCGTGGATGGAATCTCGATGCGCACCACTTGCCCGGCCTCGTGCTTGTGCATGGTTTTCGCGCCCATGCGCGCTGGTGGGATCATATCGCACCATCGCTGTCGCAAGGCCACCGCGTCGCAGCCATAGACCTGTCGGGCATGGGCGAAAGCGGCCGCAGGGAAAGCTATGGTCGCGCGCAGATGGGACGCGAGATCCTGGCGGTCGCAGCCGATTGCGGTTTCGATCCGGTCACTCTGATCGCGCACAGCTTTGGTTCGATGCCGGCCATCATTGCGTCGATCGCTGCCCCTGAACGCGTCCGACGGCTTGTGATCATCGATACCGCCCTGCCGACGGCGGCGGATGTCGGGCATCAGATTCCGGTACCGCCTCAACGGGTTTATGCAACGCGCGAGCAGGCAATCGAGCGCTTCCGCCTTGTCCCACCAGGCAAATGGCCCAATCTGGTGGTGCTTGATTATATTGCGCAGCATTCGGTGCGCCAAACGCCCCAAGGCCAAGCGCTTCAAGGATGGACGTGGAAGTTCGACGCGGATGCGGGGCGTTCGCTCAACCGCGAGGCGCAATTCTATCGCGGCGACTTGTTCGGAGTAGCGGTACCGATGGATGTCATCTACGGCGCACAAACCGAGATCATGAACCAGGAACGGCGTGCCATGGCTGCGGAAATTGCTCCGCTATGCGGTCCGCCGATCGCGATTCCGTGTTCGCACCATCACGTCATGATCGAACAGCCCGTCGCATTGGCATCGACGCTCGCCGCGCTGCTTGCAGTACCGCGAGATATGAGCGGGTAATCAGGCACCGAATGCGCAAACGGGCGCACCCCTAGCAAGGGCAGGCCCGTTCCCGTTTCGGTTACTTACGCTTGGACGCAGCCAGCAACTGCCAGTGGCGTGACAGCATCTTCGTGGCCTGCTCTTGCAGATCGCGCGGCACGTCCGGATAAAGCGGCAGTTTGCCCTGCGTGGGCAGCGCGATCGTCGCGGTGGCCCTCACGGTCTCGTCGCCACGCTGGTTGATGAACCGGACCGCAACGTCCACCACGTTCTGCCCACCTTCCTCGCGCTTGCCGGTAACTTCGCCGGTCACGAACTGGGTGTCGCCCATATAGTTGAATTTGCGGATTTCATCATGGACCTTGAGCACGAGGCCGTCATCACCGGCCCAATCGCTGAGGTAATGGAAAAGGTAATTCTCGCGCATGACGCCGTAGTCATAGGCCATCGGGTTGCCGATCGCCTGCGCCCATTTCGGATCCCAGTGCAGTCGCTGCGCGACATCAGGAATGCCATATTCGTTCTTCACGTAGAACGGAGCGATGCGCTTGCGATTCTTGTGCGCAAGCCGGCCGACCGTCGGCGCATAGGGCACGAACCCGTAACCGCCGGCGTGGAAGCAGATGACATCGGTAACAGTAAGCGGGCCCTTGGCCATCTTGCCGAGCGAATCGCCAACATTGACCGAAGCGAAATCGCGCAAAACCGGGCCCTGCACCTTTTCCTGCGCATAGATATTTTCGATGTCCGCGAACTGTTCTTCGGTATAATTCGCAGGTTCGATTGCGGAATACTTGCCCTTTTTGGCGGCCGTCTTGCGTTCGGTGAGAACGCGCAAAATTCGGTACACCGCGACCACTTCACCGCGCTGGTTGATCTTTACGTCGCGGCGCACGTTGATCACGGAGCGGCCCGAGAACTCGGACTGCTTGACCTCGCAGCTTTCCTCGCCATTAAAGCTGTACAGTGTGTCACCGGGAAAAATCGGACGGTACCAGTCCCAGTTCGATCCCGACACAAAGACGTGGACACCGCGAAACAGCGATTTTTTCAACGCCTTGATCTCGTCGGGAATGGGATCGCCCAACATCGGTGCGTTGATCACGCCCGCCATCATGCCCGGCGCGATCACGCTTCCCCAGCGAGTTGCCTTGCCATAGTCGGGATCGCAAAACAGAGGGTTGTCGTCACCATTGCCGTGGCTGAAATTACGGATGTTGTCCGTCGTCGCAGTCTGAATGTACTCGCGCGATCTGTCGGCCTCGTAAAAACCGACCAGCTTCTTCTGCCGCTCGATATCCTCGTCGGTGATCGAGTAATTGGTAGCCTTTTCCCAATCGTCGCTTTTCAGGATATCGTCGCTCTTGGTTGCCATGTCGTATCTCTCTTTCTCAAATGGTTGCCGGCCCTCCCAGCCACAGATGTCGCGGCCAAAGGTCGGACTGCGGGCAACGCGAGCGTTGTTTTCCTCAATTTCTTATATAACTAGGTTATCTAGCAAAATCCCGCAAGTGCCAAGGTTCGGGCGCAAACCTGCAAAGTCAAAGTTGGTCGAACGGCACATTTTTGTCGGCGCGCTGTTCACCGGGCATGCCCAGGACGCGCTCGGCGATCTGGTTGCGCAGCACTTCGTCGGCACCGCCAGCAACTCGCAGGGCAGTCGACCAGATGTAATCATACTGGATCCGCCTCGTCTCGGTGTCACCAGCGGGCGGGGCAAGACCGGCCGGCCCGCGCACTTCCAGCGCCAGGCCCGATGTTTTCTGATAGCGATTGGTGTAAGCGAGCTTGACCACCGAAGCGAGTGCACCGGGGTTTTCGCCGCGCGACACCATGGTTCGCAGCCGTGCCTGAAAGTATTTTTCCGCCTGTTCCTCCGCATAAGCGCAAGCCAGCGCGACCCGCACGGCGCTGCTGTCGAGCGCAGTGCCGCCATCGCGTGGCGTTTGTGCGGCATAGGCGATCAGTTCACTGATGCCGCCATTTTTACCTTCGCCCCCCTGGTTGAGCCGTTCGCCCATCAGTACGGTCATCGCACAGGCCCAGCCATCACCCACCGCGCCGATACGGTTGGCATCGGGAATGCGGACGTCGGTGAAAAAGGTCTCGTTGAAATCGCTAAGGCCTGAAATCTGCCGGATCGGGCGCACCTCGAGGCCCGGGGTCTTCATGTCGACAACGAAGAAAGACATGCCCTTGTGCTTGGGCACAGTCGGATCGGTGCGCACGATCAGGATGCCCCAGTCGGCATGATGCGCCCAGCTCGACCAGACTTTCTGGCCATTGACCACCCAGTCATCGCCGTCCCGGACCGCTCTGGTGCGGATGCCGGCAAGATCGGAACCTGCGGATGGCTCGGAAAAAAGCTGGCACCAGGTGATGTCGCCATTGAGCGTGGCGGCGGCAAATTTTTCGATCTGTGCGGGCGTGCCGTGTTTTGCGATCACCGGCAGCGCCATGCCAAGCCCGATGCCGATGTAAGCGTCTTTGGGCAGGTGATAGGCCCCTTCTTCCTCGTCGAAGACCACCGCCTCCATCATCGCGCCGCCGCGCCCGCCGAGCGATTTGGGTAGCAGGATGCCGGCGTAGCCGCCGTCGACGAGCCTAGCCTGCCAGGCTCGGCCTCGCGCGACCTGCTCGGCATCGGACAGGATCTCGCCGTCATGGATGATGAAGTCGGGCGCATTGGCGGCGAGCCATTCGCGTGCCTGCGCGCGGAAGGCGGCTTCTTCGGGCGTATCGTTGAAGTCCATTATGCTGCCTCCACCTGCGAACCGGGGATATGCGCGATCAGCCGATTGGCCCAGGGTTCGCGGCCACCAAGACTGAGCGCAAGTGTCCGCTCGCGCCGATAATAGAAATGGCAATTGGCTTCGAATGTGTAGCCGATGCCGCCATGCACCTGGATGTTTTCACGCGCGGCGTTCTCGAACGCGCCGATCGCCGACAACCGCGCGGCCGAAGCGGCCAGCGGCAATTCGTCGGCCGCGTTCAAAGCTGCCCAGGCTGCGTAATAGGCATTGGAACGTGCCAATTCGACGCCCACCAGAATATCGGCAAGCTTGTGCTTGATTGCTTGATAACTGGCTAGCGAGCGACCGAAAATCTGCCGTTCCAGCGCATAATCGCGGGCCATCGTCAGGCAGGCCTCGGCGCCTCCCACGGCTTCAAACGCACCCTGCACTGCGGCGCGGTCGAACAGGCGATCGATCGCGTGCGCCGCAGCATGGCCGTCAAGCAATTCGGCAGCAGCGCCATCGAACGCGATCGCGTAATGCGCACGCAGTTGATCGAAGCTGTCGAGCCGTGAGCGTGTCACGCCCGGTTGGTCGAGTACGACCAGTGCGAGTGCAGGCCTGCCGTCGTTATTGACGAGCACGACCGCCATGTCGGCAATGCCACCATCGGCAACGGGAGTCTTGATGCCCGAAATCCGGCCCTGTTCGAATGTCGCGCGAAGCGCAGACCCGGTCCAGCCACCCGCCCCCTCGGCATAAGCGAATGTGGCGACTGTCTCGCCGGCCGCGAGCCGGGGCAGCCACTCGGCCTTTTGCGACTCGCTACCCGCCAGCCGGATCGCGTCGGCCGCAAGCACGATCGAAGAGAAGAACGGGATTGCGACATTGGCGCGCCCCATTTCCTCGCTGATCACGCCCAGGTCGAGTTCGGTCATGCCCAGGCCACCGTATTCTTCAGGAATGCTCGCCCCGAGATAGCCCATTTCACCGATTTCGCGCCACAACGGCTCGTCCCATTCCGCGCCTGCGTCGATCAGCGCACGCAACCGGTGGGGAGTGGATCGTTCATTCAGCAATCCACGCGCCTGTTCGGCCAGCATCTTCTGTTCATCGGACAGATCGAAATTCATGCATCATCCCCGTGGCTCGCTTTGATAGATTACTAGGCTATACAACTGGCGCATGCAATGATGCCCATCCGGCGGCAAAGCAATTGACGATATCAGCCGCGCTGAAACAAAAACAGGGCTGGCCCTCATCGCTAACCTGGTTAGTCTGGCACGCACCGGCAGGAACCAGTTTTCTGCCGATGCATAACAACAAGCGGGGACAGGATGACAGAGACGTCGGCCAAGCGAACGGGCAATCTGGCGGCGATCATAATCGCGCTGTGGGTTGCGGAAATGACGCAGGCGTTCGGCACCGCGACGATTTACGCGGCGCTCAGGGCGCTGATCGCAACGTTCAAAGACCCGGTGCTGGTCGGCTGGCTGGTGACGACCTATTTGCTCGTCGGCGCAGGCTCGGCCGCCGTGGCGGGAAGGCTTGGCGATATCTATGGGCGGCGGCGCGTTTTGCTTACGCTGCTGGCCGTGGGCGCGGCCGGATCGGTCATCAATGCAACCGCGACCAGCTTTGCGGTCCTGCTCACCGGACGCATGCTCGAAGGCCTCGCCGGAGCAGTCCTGCCGCTGTGCGTCGGGCTGGTGCGTGAAAACGTCGCCAGGGAACGCGTGCCGATGGCGATCGGGCTGATGATCTCCGGCGCATCGGCGGGCACCGCGGGCGGGCTGGTTATCGGTGGCCTGCTGGTCGATCACTATTCCTGGCATGCGGTATTCATCGCAAGCGCGACCTTCTCGGCACTCGCGCTTGTGCTGGTGGGTCTGTTCCTGCCTCGCTCGCCGCAAATACCGCGTACCGCGCCACTGGACTGGCTGGGCGGGGTGCTGTTCGTGCCGGCGATTCTGGCGCTGTTGCTCGCGATCAGCAGCGGGCCGAAATGGGGCATTGCCGACGGGCGCACAATTGCGGCGCTGATCGGCGGAATCGTCATGTTCGGTCTGTGGATCCGCCGAAGCCTGACGGCAGTCGATCCGATGTTCGACTTGCGCCTGTTCCGCAACCGGCAAGTGCTTGTCGCCAATCTGGCTACCGCCCTGGTTTCAATCAGCACACTGCAAATTACCCTGGTGTTTTCGGTGCTGCTGCAGGCGCCTGCCTGGACCATGGTCGGCCTGGGTGTCAGCGCCACGCTGGCGGGTCTGGTCAAACTGCCCTCGAACATCAGCGCCTTGTTTGCCGGCCCGCTGAGCGGCTGGCTGACACAACGCAGTGGAGGGCGCGGAGTCATGCTGGCAGGTGGCCTTTTGACCAGTGCAGGCTGGTTGCTGGCGATGGCTTTTCATGGCTCGATCATCGTCCTCGGCGCTATCTTGTGCGTCATTTCCTTCGGCGCGACGATGCTGTTCGCGGTTGGTCCCACGATCCTGGTCCACGCCGTACCGCCAGATCGGACCAGCGAAGCAGCCGGAATGATGACGGTGGTTCGCCAGGCATCGCTCGGCATCGGCGCTCAGATCGTGACCCTGCTGCTGGCGACACACACGGTCGTCGCCCCCGAAGGCGGCGCGCACTACCCGACGGTCGGTGCGTTCATGCTCACGATGGGGGTCATTGTTGCGATCAGCCTTGCGGCATCTGCACTCGCGCTGGCGTTGCCGAAGGGCGCGCAGGTGGACATCATTTGAAAGGCAGCGCCATGCTTACAGTACATCATCTCGGCATTTCGCAATCCGATCGCATCGTCTGGCTATGTGAAGAGCTTGGGGTGCCCTATGAACTTGTCCATTACGATCGCGATCCCAAAACGCGCATGGCGCCGCCTGAATACCGCGCGCTTCATCCGTTCGGCACGGCGCCGGTCATCACGGACGGTGATCTTTCACTCGGCGAATCGACCGCAATCGTCGACTATATCGTCGCAACTTACGGCCAAGGCCGGCTGACGAAGCGCGCAGGCGACAGCGCCTTTCCCGAGTTCCTGTACTGGCACCATTTCGCCAATGGATCGATGATGCCGGCGATCGGCACCGAACTGGTCGTCGCCAGAACAGCGCACGATCCGGCATCGGCTGCGTGGGCCACCACACGGTCTGTGCGCGCCTGGGCGATGGTGGAACAGCGGCTTGGCGAAGCAAAATGGTTCGCCGGCGAGGATTTCACGACGGCCGACATTATGATGGTGTTTCCGCTGACGACGATGCGCGCTTTCGCGCCGAAGGACTTGGCACCGTTTCCGAATATTCGCGCCTATCTCGCTCGCCTCGGCACGCGTCCGGCGTATTGTGCGGCGATGGCGAAGGCCGATCCCGGCGTGCAACTGCGGCTTGATTGAGGCGCGGTTGCATGGGCCATCCGGCCCATGCAACCTGTAGCGTCAGCGTGGCGGCATCCGGATCGCACCGTCGAGGCGAATGTTCTGACCGTTGAAGTAGCTGTTGCGGACGAGTTCCAGCACCAGGCTGCCGAATTCGCTCGGCTTGCCCAGACGCTTGGGAAATGGCACCGATGCCGACAGCACTTCGAGCACTTTGGGCGGAACCCCTAGCATCGGCGGCGTAGCAAAAATGCCCGGCATGATCGAATTGACGCGAATGCCGAGGTCCATCAGGTCGCGCGCCATCGGCAGCGCCAGACCATTGACGCCGGCCTTAGCCGAACCATAACCGACCTGGCCGACTTGTGCGTCCTGCGCCGCAGCCGATGCGGTCAGCGTAATGACCCCGCGTTCGCCGTCCTCCAGCGGTTCGAGGCTCGCCATGCCCAGCGCGGACAACGAAGCCAGGCGATAGCTGGCCACGAGAATGCCAAGGATCGAAAACTCGTAGTCCGCAGTGGAAAACCGCTTGAACCCGCCAGTCTCGCGGTCCTTCCCCACGGTCTTGCCGCCGCGCGATACTTGCGCGCAGTGGACAAGAATGCGCTCCTGGCCATGCGCCGCGCGCGCCTTTTCGAATCCGGCAATCACCGCGTCTTCGCTGGTGATATTGACGCTGCAGAACAGGCCGCCGATTTCCTTGGCAATCGCCTCGCCCTTTTCGGCGTTCAGATCGAAAATCGTGACTTTGATGCCCGCCGCGGCGAGTGCACGCGCGCTGGCTTCGCCAAGGCCGGAGGCGCCGCCGGTGACCACAGCAGCAGTTTCGTTATTGATAAGCATGAGTTACTCCCGATTGCTGGTCGTTGCGGCGCCTTACAGCGCCTCGATGATGGTCACGTTGGCGACACCGCCGCCTTCGCACATTGTCTGAAGGCCGTATTTCAGGCCGCGCGCCTTGAGCGCGTAAATCAAGGTCGACATCAATTTGGTGCCCGAGGCCCCGAGCGGGTGGCCCAGCGCAATCGCGCCTCCGTTCACATTGAGCTTGGCCGGATCGGCATCGGTATATTTGAGCCATGCCATCGGCACCGGCGCGAACGCCTCATTGACTTCGTACAAATCGATGTCGCCGATCGACATGCCGGCGCGCTTGAGTGCTTTTTCCGTTGC
This sequence comes from Rudaea sp., assembly GCA_031291055.1. Taxonomy (GTDB): domain Bacteria; phylum Pseudomonadota; class Gammaproteobacteria; order Xanthomonadales; family Rhodanobacteraceae; genus Rudaea. The sequence goes on from JARLJU010000352.1 coordinate 14,119, forward strand.
AAACAGCGGCTCTTCGAGCATGACGACCGGATCGCCGGCGGTAACGGTCATGTTCACGATCCGCGCCAGGGGGGTCAGGTTGTGCTCCTTGAGCGCGCGCTCCGAAACGACCATGACCGCGCTCGCGCCGTCGGTGATCTGGCTCGATGTGGCAGCGGTGATCACGCCACCTTCCACCAGGAGTTTGACTTTGGCCATGCCTTCGGGCGAGGCGTCCCAGCGGATGCCTTCGTCGACGACATGCATTTCGGTCGTGCCGTCGGCTAGCGTGACCTGGACCGGCAGGATTTCCTTGTCGAACGCACCGGCTTTGGTCGCGGCCTGTGCGCGCAGATGGCTTTCCAGACCGTACGCGTCGAGCTGATCGCGTGTGAAGCCCCATTTCATGGCAATCATTTCGGCGCCACCGAACTGGCTGAAACCCGACACGCCGAAGCGGTCCTTGATCGCCTGTGACAGTGGATCGACACCGGTCTCGCGCAGCGTCGCAGAGCCCATCGGTACGCGCGTCATGCTTTCGACGCCGGCGGCGATCACGATGTCCTGCGTGCCCGACATCACCGCTTGCGCCGCGAACTGCACCGCTTGCTGCGAACTTCCGCACTGGCGATCGATCGTTACCGCCGGCACGCTGGCGGGCAGCGAAGAAGCGAGCACCGCATGGCGACCGATGTGCGTGGACTGCTCGCCCGCCTGCGTGACGCAGCCCATGATCACGTCGTCGATCGCGTCGGCCGCGATATTGGCGCGACCAACCACCGAATCGAGCACTTTTGCGCCAAGGTCCGCAGGGTGCCAGCCGGCCAGGCGACCATTGCGACGGCCCCCGGCGATGCGGGCGGCGGCGACGATATAAGCTTCAGCCACGATACAGCTCCTGTGTGTATGCTAAGTTCAAGAAGGATCAGACGACCATATTCGCCAGCCTGCCGCGAATGATCTGTTCGGCCTCGGCAATGATCCGGTCGATCAGCACCTGGCAGGTGGGAATGTCGTGGATCAGGCCTTGCACCATGCTGGCCCAGAACACGCCTTTGGACAGATCGCCGGTGGCAAGCAGTTCGCGTCCGGCAGTCCCCGCAACCAATTCCTGCACATCGGAAAACCTCGCGCCGGGCACCGCAAGGCGGCGGACCACCTCTTCGGATACGGCACTTTTGCCAACGCGCGCGGTGTTCTTGAGACTGCGAAAAATCAGGAACGTTCCGCGTTCATCGTTGTCGATGTAGGCCTGTTTGACATTCGGGTGGATGGGCGCCTCGGCAGTCGCACAAAACCGCGTGCCCATGTTGATACCGTCAGCACCCAGCGCCAGCGCAGCAGCCAGTCCGCGCCCGTCGCCAAACCCGCCCGAGGCAAGCATGGGGATTTTCACCTGGTCGGCGGCTGCGGGGACGAGGATCAGGCCTGGAATATCGTCTTCGCCCGGATGGCCGGCGCATTCGAAACCGTCGATGGAGATCACGTCGCATCCGGCGCGCTCGGCCGAGAGCGCGTGACGCACCGCAGTGCACTTGTGCAGGATGACGATGCCATGCGGTTTGAGCTGGGCCCAGATGTCGCGTACTGCCTGCGTGCCGGCGGTCTCGACGGTCTTGACGCCGCCCTCGATGATCGCCTGCGCATAAGCCTTGTAATCGGGCGCATTGATCGTCGGAAATACCGTCATGTTGACGCCGAACGGCTTCGATGTCAGCGAACGGCAGCGCTCGATCTCGTCCCTTAACGCATCGGGCGTAGGCTGGGTAAGGCCGGTGATGATGCCCAGCCCGCCCGCGTTCGAGACGGCAGAGGCCATGTCGGCTGTGCCAACGCCCTGCATGCCACCCTGCACAATCGGGTGTTCGATGCCCAGAAGTTCCGTGATCCGCGTTTTGATCGCCATTCCGTTCCCGCCTCTATCTGTTGCGCCGTGCGAAAGACTCTCGACGCGCCTGTCACACCTAGTTAGCTATGATCGCCTGCCTCGCTAGTCACTTTGACACCATTCGGCAACCGGAGAGCACACGTGAGTATCGATTGGTCGCAACTTTCTTTGCCGGTGATGCAAGCGCCCATGTTGATCTGTTCCAGCCTGGACCTGGTGATAGCGTCGTGCCGGGCCGGTGTTATCGGTGCGTTCCCGAGCGGAAATCCCCGCGCTCCCGAGAGCCTGGAATCCTGGCTCGTTGCGATTCGCGCGGCAGAGAGCAAAAGCCTCGATCGGGGCGAGCGCTTCGCGCCGTTCTGTGTGAACCTGCTCGCCTCCACCGCAATTGACCAGCAGGTGCGCGCCGAACGGCTCGACGTGTGTCGCCGGGCGCGCGTGCCGCTGATTCTCACCAACCTGGGCGATCCGAAGGCGGAGGTCGAGGCGGCGCATGAATGGGGCGGTATCGTGTTTCATGACGTCACGACCATGCGTTTCGCAGAAAAAGCGATTGCCTCGGGCGTCGATGGACTGATGCTGGTATGCGGCGGCGCAGGCGGTCATGCCGGGACACTCAACCCGTTTTCGTTCCTGCCGCAAGTACGCCGCATGTTCGATGGCACGATCATGCTGGCGGGCGGGATCGCGGATGGCAACGGCATCGCCGCTGCCCTCGCTCTGGGTGCCGATATCGTTGTCATGGGCACGCGTTTCATTGCTACCCGCGAATCGGGGGCTTTTGATCCGCACAAGCAGATGCTGGTCAGCGCACGCAGCGAGGACGTGCTGTACACGGACGCGATCGCCGGGATGCCGGCCAGCTTTCTGCGCCCCTCGATGATCGAAAACGGGCTCGATCCCGACAATCTGCCAGTTCCCAAGGGTCTGCACCGTCCCGATCTTCCACCCGGCATCAAGGCCTGGAAAGACGTCTGGAGCGGGGGCCATTCGACCGGGTTGATCGACGACGTCCCCACTGTTGCCGAACTGGTCGAGCGGCTCGAAACCGAATTTCACGCTGCGCAGCACCCGGCCGACTGGCGCGCCGCGTTGGACAGGAGCCTGTCATGACGACCCCGACCCCGACCCCGACAGAAGACCGCGAAGCGATCCGCCACCTGATGGCGCTTTACAACATCAACGGCGATCGCGGCCGGATCGATGCGCTTGGGGCGACGTTCGCCGAAGACGGCGAAATCGAGTTTTCGGGTGAAACGAGCACAGGTCGCGCCGCAATCATTGCCCGGCTATCACGCGGGACGCCCAACCCGGCGCTGGAACTGTCGCGCCACCACCTGACCACTTCGCTGATCGAGATCGACGGCGAAACCGCGACCGCGCGCAGCTATTTCCAGGTGCTGACCAACCGGGGACTCGATCACCACGGCCATTATGCCGACAGCCTGGTGCGCACGCCTGATGGCTGGCGCATCGCCCACCGTTCGGTCCGAATCGACTACCAGTCGGCCGACTCGCTCTACGCGCCGCTGCACGTCCGCGGCCGCGCACCGGCCTGATACCAGGATAACACTGCCATGGAATTCATCACGGTTGCCAAGTCCGATCACGTCACCACGGTCACGCTCAACCGCCCCGAAGTGATGAACGCGATCAACGGCGCGATGCATCACGAGTTGCAGGCCGCGTTCGACGATTTCGCCGACGATGACGATCAATTCGTCTGCGTGGTAACCGGTGCGGGCGAGCGCGCGTTTTGCGCCGGGTCCGACCTGAAGGCGGTCGCACAGCGTGGCGAGCATCCGGTCTACCCGCGCCACGGTTATGCCGGACTGATCGAACGGTTCGATTGTCCCAAACCCATGATCGCAGCGGTCAATGGTCTGGCGCTCGGCGGCGGGTTTGAAGTGGCACTGGCCTGCGACATCATCATCGCTGTGGAAAATGCCAGCTTTGGGCTGCCGGAACCGCTGGTCGGCGCGATCGCGTTCGGGGGTGGCTTGCATCGGCTCGCGCGCGAAATCGGGCCCAAACGCGCCATGGGCATGATCCTGACCGCGCGGCGGGTCAGCGCTGCCGAAGGGTTTCGCCTGGGGTTCGTCAACGAGGTGGCCGCGCCCGGAGAACTCGGCGCCACCGTCGCGCGATGGGTCGCAGACATGCTGCGTGCAGCGCCCCCGGTCCTGCGCGCATCAAAGGAAGTCGTCTATCGTGGGCTCGACGAACCCAGCCTTCAGGCCGCATTGACCAACCAGTCGAACTATCCCGCTTACATTGGCTGGCGTGAAAGCGCCGATGCGAAGGAAGGCCCGCTTGCTTTCGCGGAAAAGCGCGCACCGATCTGGACCGGCAAATGAGCCGCGCGGTCGTCATCCACGCGTTCGGCCACCCCTCGACGTTTGCGCTGGAACCTCGTCCGATCGAGATGCCGGGTGCGGGCAGGATCGCGGTCCGCATCCACGCCGCCGGGATCAGCTTTGTCGATGTGCTCGTGGCGGCGGGCGAGTATCAATTGAAGCCGCCGCTGCCTTTCGTCCCCGGCAGCGAGTTTTCGGGCGTCATCACGGCGGTCGGCGAGGGCGTCGATCCCGCGCGCATCGGCGAACGCGTGCTGTGCAGCGCGTTCGGAGCGGCGATCGCCGAGGACGCGATAATTCCGGCCAAACTCGCCTTGCCGATACCCGCGGATATGGACTTTGCCGAGGCGGCGGTGTTCCGGGTCAGCTACGCTACGGCCTACTATGCGCTGGTCCAACGCGGTAATCTGAAGCCGGGTGAGACCGTGCTGGTACTCGGCGCCGGTGGAGCGGTCGGCTATGCCGCGGTCGAGGTTGCCAAGGCGCTTGGCGCCACCGTGATCGGCTCCGCCTCGACCGAGGCCAAGCGTGCGCTTGCGACCCGGGCGGGCGCGAACCGCACCATCGATGCGCGATCGGCCACATGGCGCGAGGATGTCAAGGCGGCCAATGGCGGCAGGCCGGTCGATGTCGTGATCGATCCTGTCGGAGGCGCAGCAACTGAACTTGCCTTCCGGTCGCTGGCCTGGAACGGGCGGTTGCTGGTAATCGGGTTTGCCGGGGGTTCGATCGCCAAATTGCCGGTCAATCTCGCTTTGCTGAAAGGTGCTTCGCTGATCGGCGTCGATGTTCGCCAGTTTGGCGAATACGAGCCCGAATTGGCAAAAGCCAATGTCGATGCACTGTTCGGGCTGTACGAAGCCGGTCATCTCCACCCGCCGATCGCCAAGACTTATACGCTCGACCAGTTCGTCGCCGCGATGGTCGAAGCCCGCAGCGGCGAGACGGCCGGACGGATCGTTCTGAACATGCGCGATGGCGTCACCCTATGAACGGTCTTGCGAACAGCCCGGGCGCTTACTTTGACCAGACCGACGGCGGGTTTATGCCGACACCGGCGGCGGCCAGCCCCTGGGATGCGGCACACCTGAGCGGCATTGCGATCGGCGGCCTTCTCGCGCATGCGATCGACGGCGTCAGTGACGCGATGTCGGTCGCGCGGCTGACGATCGACATCCTCGGCACTGCGCCGAGCACCGAAAGCACGGTCACTGTCACCACGCGGCGGGAGGGTAACCGGATCAAGCTGATCGAAGCCGAACTCTCGGCGCAAGGGCGCGTTTCCGCGCGCGCAACCGCACTGCTCGTGCGCGCTATCGACACCCCGCCGATCCTGGCGCCGCTCGCCTATGAACAGCCTGAGGCCTACCCCGATTCGAGCCCGACCGGCCGCGCCGTGCTGCAAGGCGCTTTTCAGCGGCGCATCGTCTATGGGGATATCCGTACCCCCGGCCCCGGTGCAATGTGGAGCAGGACAGATATCGCGATGGTCGCCGGCGTCTCGCTTTCGCCGCTGGTGCGTGCGACCATGCTCGGTGATATGGGTGGCGCGATCGGCAGCGCTTTGCCGGTGAAAGGCTTCACCTTTCCCAATCTGGATATCGCCATCCATTTCAACAGGATGCCGCGTGGCGAGTGGCTGCTGATCGATGCGCTGACCGAAAGCGCGGGAAACGGCCTGGCGATCGTCAGCAGCGTTTTTTCGGACCGGGAGGGGGTTTACGGCCGCGGACACCAAATCCTGTTCGTCACGCCGCGCTGACCTGATTCAAACATGCATCGCCGTACGCACGACAGACGTGAAACTACTCGCTCGCGTCCTTGAGCGCCTTGTAAATCTGGGCGGTGGCGGTTGTCGACAGGCCCATGTTGAGTGCTTCGTGATCAAGCGCCGCCTCGAACTGCGAGTCTTCGGCGAAATTGAGATTGGCCTTCATGTAGCGATACCCCATGCGCGGGCCGTCGGCCAGGCGGTGGGCGGTTTTCAGAGTCTCGGCTCTCAGGTCGGTATCGGCGAACAGCTTGGTGTAGATACCCTTGGCGAACGCGGTTTTCGCGTCGAGCTTTTCGCTCAGGAAAAACAGTTCGCGGGCAACCCCAGTGCCCAGGATCTTGGTCCAGAACCAGGTCGAGCCGAAATCGCCGCCCGCGCCGATCCGGTCGAATGCGCTCAGAAACGTCGCCGATTCGCCGGCGAAGCGCAGATCGCACGCACCCGCAATGCCGATGCCCGCGCCGGCGACGGGGCCGTTTATCATCGCAATGGCCGGCTTGGGCATTTCGTGCAGCAGCCGCGAACTTTCCATGAAGCCGCGCAGGCGGGTAAAGCCCTGTTCGGTTCGCCCACCGCTGCCCGGATCGGCCGGGCCTGCCCTGCCCCCGCCTTCCTTGAGATCGCCGCCCGCGCAGAACCCGCGTCCCGCACCCGTCACGACCACGCAACCGACAGAGGAATCGCGTGCAGCATCGGCAACGACATCGACGAGTTCGGCCATGATGCCGCCCTCGAATGCGTTGAGCCGGTCCGGACGATTGAGCGTGATGATCCGCACGCCGTCCTCGTTCTCAACCAGTACCAGACCGCCCGTTTGCGCTGCTTCGGTCATACCTGTTCTCCTGCGGCCGCCATTGACCGGCCCGTCGTGATAGTTCACTAAGTAATACAGCAAAAAGTGCAAGCGGCAGGAGAGGATCGCCCGTGACAAACCGGACCCGACCGCGCACTGCGTCTGTGCATCGCCCATGACCGTTCCCCGGCCGCTGCCCGCGATTGACCGCGACACCGCGCCGTTCTGGTCCGGCGGCGCGGAAGGCAAGTTGCTGATCGAACGGTGCAACACGTGCCATTATCTGATCCATCCGCCAACCGGGTTCTGCCCGCAATGCGAAAGTCGCGACACTGCGCCACACGCCGTATCCGGCCGCGCGATCGTGACGAGCTGCACCGTCAATTACAAGCAATGGATGCCCGGCCTGCCGGTGCCCTATGTGCTCGCGCTCGTTTCGCTTGAAGAACAGGACGATGTCAGGCTGGCCACCAATATCGTCGATTGCGATCCCGAAAGCGTGACAATCGGTATGAAAGTGACTGTGCATTTCGAACAGTCGCAAGACCTGTGGGTGCCGTTGTTTGCACCGGCCGGCGACGCACCATGACCAGCTATTTCGAAAAGCAGTCCGCGATAACCGGGATCGGCCAATCCAGAATTTCGCGCGGCGCGGACAAGTCGTCGCTTGGCTTGACCATCGACGCCGCGATGCAGGCGATCGGCAATGCGGGCCTGAAGCGCAGCGATATCGACGGCATGGCGACATGGCCGGGGGACCGCGCCGACGGCTCGGGCTTCTCCGATGTCGGTATACCGGCGTTGCAGGACGCGCTGCGCATCCAGGTCGACTGGTATTCGAACTGTTCCGAGACGGCGGGCCAGTTCGGAGCCTTGTTCAATGCGATCGGCGCGATTTCCGCCGGGCTGGCACGCCATGTGCTGATCTTTCGCACCATGTACGAAGCGACTTCGCGCAAGACCGGTTTCGCCAATGCGCTCAACGTGCCCGGGCAGCGCGTGCACGGCGGGTTCAACTGGTATGCGCCCTATCACACGTATGCTGCCGCGACGCAGCAGGCGCTCTATTTTGCGCGGTACGTCCACGAAAGCGGGATCAAGCCCGAACACGTCGCACAGATCGCGCTCAACGGCCGGCGCAACGCTGCACTCAATCCCGCCGCGGTTTATCGCACGCCGATCACCATGGACGATTATTTTGCCTCGCCGATCATTTCGACACCGCTGCGACTGTTCGATTGCGACGTGCCGATCGATGGCTCGACCGCGATCATCCTCAGCCACATCGATGCCGCGCGCGATCTGCCCAATCCGGTGACCCGGATCGAAGCGGTGGGGTCCAACATGCGCTATCGCAACAGTTGGACCCAACTTGACGCGCTCGCAACGCAAGGGCAACCGCATGTCGCCGAAATGATGTGGAACCGCACCGACCTGACAACCGCCGATGTCGATGTCGCCGAGCTTTACGACGGATTCAGCTTTCACACGATCAACTGGCTGGAAAACTTCGGCTTCTGCAAACGCTATGAAGCTGGCGACTTCATCGGTGACGGCAGCCGCATCGCACTGGAGGGCGAATTGCCGATCAATACCAACGGGGGCGCGCTGTCGGCCGGGCGGATGCATGCCTATGGCCAGGTTCATGAGGCCTGCACGCAATTGTGGGGTCTGGGCAAGGCCCGACAAGTCAAAGGCGATCCGCGGGTCGCGGCTTTGTCCACCGCTGGCGGCCCACTCGCCGGCTGCTTTTTGCTGGTCCGCGAATGAGGTCGCATCACCTCGTCGATCCCGAACTGCTGCCGCTGCTCGATCTGCTGCCCGGCGCGGATATGTCTGCGGCGATGCTGCCAACGGCGCGCGCGATGATGGCACAGCGCCTGCTTGGCCAGCCGGGGCCCAACCCGTCACAAATTCTTGCCGTACCCGGCCCGGTCGGCGCGCCGGACGTGCCGGTCCGGCTGTTCCGGCCGGACGAAGCCGGGGCAAATCTACCAGCGATCCTGCACATCCACGGCGGCGGTTTTATCGTTGGCATGGCCGCGATGAACGACGCCGACAATGCGGCTCGGGCGGGGCGCCACGGCGCGGTGGTCGTGTCTGTCGACTATCGGCTTGCACCCGAAACGCCCTTTCCCGGCCCGATCGAGGATTGCTACGCGGCCCTCGAGTGGCTGTTTGCCGAGGCCGCCACGCTCGGCGTCGATCCGCGCCGTATCGTCGTCACCGGCGAGAGCGCTGGCGGGGGCCTTGCGGCCGCGCTGGCCTTGTTGGCGCGCGATCGCGGCTTGCCGCCGTTGGCGGGCCAGGTGTTGACATATCCTATGCTCGATCCGTCCTCGGCCGATTCGAGCAATGCGAGCACGGGCGAATTCGTGTGGACCCGCGCCTCTAACCGCTTCGGTTGGGCCGCCATGCGCGGCGACAGCGACATTCCGCTGGATCGTCTCGGCCATTTCGCGCCCGCACGGGCGACGGATCTGTCGGGTCTCGCGCCGGCATGCATCGCGGTCGGCGCGCTCGATCTGTTTCTCGATGAAGACATCGCCTATGCGACGAAGCTGTCGCACGCCGGGGTGCCAATCGAACTGCGCGTCTATCCTGGCGCCTTCCATGGCTTTGACCTGATGGCGCAGGCCCGCGTTTCGCGGCAGATCGCCAAGGACATCGTCAGCGCGACACAACGCCTGCTCGCGGTGCAGTCGGCCGAAGCTCGATCACCGCGCGAGACGCCATGACAAGTCCCGCGCTCGCGCATCTCGATTGGGAAAAGACCGCGCCCGTCGGTCCGACGTTGCCTGCGTTGTTGGCGTGGGGCGCAGCAGCGCACGGATCGCGCGAAGTGCTTGTGATCGACGATGAGCGACTGACATATGCCGATCTCGATGCGCGATCGCGCGCGTTCGCGGCCCGATTGCTGCAGGCCGGTATCGGAAAGGGTACGCGCGTCGGGATCCTGCTGCCCAATGGCGCCCAGTTCCTAGTGAGCTTCTTTGCGCTTGCGCGTATCGGCGCCACCGCAATTCCGGTCAGCACGCTGTCGAGTTCGCCCGAACTGGCCCGGATCGCCCGCAGTGCGGGTTTTTCATTGCTGATCGCAACCGATGTCCATCTCGGAACCGATTTCCTGGCCCGCATCGACGCGATGCTCGGCGCAGATGCCAGCGACACGGCCATTGCTCAGCCGCAGACACCGCATCTGCGCGCGATCTGGCTTTGGCGCGGCGCGGCCGCATGGGGAACTTCGATCGTCGAAACGCCGGCGTCTGCACGGGATGCGGCGCGGGTCGCCGCTGCGCAAGCGTTGGTCGTGCCTGCCGACATGCTGACGATCATCTATACCTCGGGCTCGACTTCGGAGCCAAAGGGCGTGATGCACACCCATGGCGCGTTCATGCGCTCGTCGCGCCGCTGGGTCGCTTCAATGCCCTACCGCGACGCAGACCGGCTGTTCGTCGCCTCGCCGATGTTCTGGGTCGGCGGATTGATCACCTCGCTGCTGACGATGATGCAGGTCGGCGGCACGGTCGTCGGCTCGGTACGCAGCGGCGCCGCTTTGCTCGATGTGATCGAGTGCGAGCGCTGCACCACGCTTCAGGTCTGGCCCCACATGGCACGACAGATCGCCGAAGATCCCGGCTTTGCGGATCGCGACTGGAGCGCGATGCGCGCGGGCACCGTGCTGGCGATGATCCCCGCCGAGCATCATCCGCGCAATGGCAACGGTTTCGGCTGGGCGATGGGCATGACCGAAACGGCCGGCCCGCACAGTTCGGCGATGGCCATGATCGACGACGAACACATTGGAGCAATGGGATTGCTTGCGCCGGGCATGGAACACCGCATCGTCGATCCCGAAACCGGCGCGATCCAGCCCGAAGGCGAGCGGGGCGAACTGCATGTGCGCGGCGACACGTTGATGCTCGGCTATGCGGGGCGGGAACGCGCAGATACATTCGATGCCGATGGCTGGTTTGCGACCGGCGACATCTGCTCGATCCGCGACCTGCATCTGTTTTTCCACGGCCGGCGGGACGCGATGATCAAGACGGCGGGGGCCAATGTGGCGCCCGCCGAGGTCGAGGCTGCTCTGATGACACTGCCCGGCATTGCCGAAGCGCATGTGATCGGCGTCCCCGATCAGCAACGCGGGCAAATCGTCGGTGCCCTGGTGGTGCCGCTCGAAGGTACGACACTGGATCGCGATGCCGTGCTTGCAGGAGCCAGACCTTTGCTCTCGTCGTACAAAGTACCGCGCAAGCTGGCGATCGTCGCCACCGCACCCTTGACCGGCACCAGCAAGCTCGATCGCCGCGCTGCGCTGCGGCTGATCGAGCAGCTCGGCTAGAGCGGGTTTTCAGCGAGCGATTTTCTTACCGATTGCTCTGCTGCGGCCAACATGTCGGTGTGTCTGGGCGCCCAGCCAAATTCCTGTCGGATCCGCGGGCTGCGCGATCGGCTCGAGACACCAAACACGATCAGCGTGGCAAACTTGCCCCACAGCGCAATGGCCTCGTCCATGGTGATGCTGCGCGTGGGCGCTCCGGTCAGCCGTCCGACGGTTTCGGCAATCCAGCGGTTGGGGATTTCGCCGGCGACAGCATGATATACCGCGCCGTCCCGTCCCCCTTGCGCAACATGGCGAAACGCTTCACCAAGGTCTTCGGCATGAATGTGCGTGTACATGTTCAGACCCTCGCCGACGTAGCAAGCGGCGCCGGTCTGTCGCACCGAGTCAAGCACGTGGGTAACGAGCATGTGGGGTTGGTCGTGCGTCCACACCGCGGGCGGGCGCATGACGATGCCGCGCTTGAGACCTTTGGAAGAGGCCGAACGCACTCTGCCCTCCAATTCCCACCGGGATGCAATCGCACGCTGCGGCACAAAGTCGTCGGTCTCGGCGAAAGTGTCCTCGCTCCATGCGCCGCCCGTGCGCTGCCCCAGCACGCCTGTGCCCGAACAGAAGATCAGGCTTTTGCCGCTGCCGGCCAGGTGATCGATGATCCAGTCGACCACCGGCGTTTCGGCATCGCCCATCGCGGGCGCGAACACGACGGTGTCCGCGCCGGCCAGGCCCGCGGCGAGCGCGTGACGATCCTCGGCGTCGCCCCGGATCACCGCTATGCCGTCCGTGGCAAGCTTGGCCTCGGCCGCGTCGGATCTGGCAAGGCTGGTTACGTCAAGTCCTGCGGCAACCATCGCGCGGGCCGCATGGCCTCCGATCAAGCCGGTGCCGCCGATCACGAAAACTGTCATTCTTGCGCTTTCCCATTCTCATCCCGCTTGATCTGGCCGAGATATCCTCGACAACCTGGTTTACCAAGTGAATAAGCGAACCAGACCAATCGGGCAGAGGATTCGCCGTGGCAAGAACGATCAGGATTGGCGGCGCTTGCGCGTTTTATGGCGATTCCTCGGTCGCCCCGACGCAGCTCATTGCCGCGGGTGTCGACTACATGATCCTCGATTACCTTGCCGAAGCGACGATGTCGGTGCTCGGCAACATGAAACGCCGCCGTGCCGATCTGGGCTATGCCGCAGATTTCACCGAATGGGTGTGGAAGGACAATCTGCGCGCGCTGAAAGAAACCGGCACCAGGATCGTTACCAATGCCGGGGGGGTAAATCCGCAAGGCTGTGCAGCGCGCATGGCAAAGATCGCTGCCGATGCCGGGCTGTCGTTCCGCATCGCGATCGTCGAAGGCGACGATCTGCTCGGACGGGTCGGTGAACTCTGCGATCAGCCCGAACTGTTCACCGGAACGCCTTTTCCACCGGCAGAGACTATCGTCACCGCCAATGCCTATCTGGGGGCGACGCCGATCGCGCGCGCGCTGGCGCTTGGTGCAGATGTGGTGATCACCGGGCGCGTGGTAGACTCGGCGCTGACTCTCGGCATCCTGATGCACGAGTTCAACTGGACCGCGGCGGACTGCGACTTGCTCAGCGCCGGGTCGCTCGCCGGTCATGTGATCGAATGTGGCGCGCAAGGTTCGGGCGGGCTGTTCACCGATTGGGAAGATGTGCCGGACTGGGCGCACATCGGCTATCCGATCGTGGAATGCCACGCCGACGGCACTTTCGTCGTGACCAAACCCCCGGGGACCGGCGGATTGGTATCGCGCGCCGTCGTCGCCGAACAGATCCTTTACGAAGTGGGCGACCCCCAGGCTTATCTGCTGCCCGACGTAGTGTGCGATTTCACGCAAGTCACTGTCGAGCAGATCGGCGAACACCGCGTCCGCGTGTCCGGCGCGATCGGCTATCCGCCCAGCGGTCGCTACAAAGTGTCGATTACACATACCGACGGCGATCGCTGCATCGCGTTCATGCCGATCGTAGGGCGGGACGCCGCGCGCAAGGCGCAGCGCCAGGCAGAGGCAGTGCTGACCCGCGTCGAGGACATGCTGCGCGACCACAACCTTGCGCCATTCCGCGCCAAGCGCATCGAGGTGATCGGTGCCGAGGCCAGCTACGGCGCAAATGCGCGTGCCCAGGCGACGCGCGAAGTGATCTGCAAAATCGCAGTCGAACATGGCGACGCGCAGGCGTTCAGGTACTTCCTGCGCGAATTTGATTCGTCGACCACATCGATGGCGGTCGGCACCACCGGCTGGTTTGGCGGACGCGGCCAGGTAACGCCGGTGATGCGGGTCTTTTCATGCCTGATCGAGCGCGACACGGTGCCGGTCACGGTAACTGTCGATACGACAGAGCCCGTGGCGACCCCGCCGCTTGCGAACCGCTTCGACCCCGACATGATCGTGCGGCCCGCGGCCGGTGAAAACGCGCCGCAAGCGGATACGGTGCGCACGGTACCACTGATCGACCTCGCGTGGGCGCGATCGGGTGACAAGGGCGACGCATTCAATATCGGCGTGATCGCGCGTAAACCCGAATACCTGCCCTACATCCGGGCCGCTCTTACACCCGAGGCAATGCGCCAGTTTTTTGCACATGAATTCGAAGGCGCGCGCAATCCGGCGGTGCACCGCTACGAAATTCCCGGCCTTGACGCGCTCAACCTGCACTTCCTCGATGCCCTGGGCGGTGGCCAGTTCGCCAGCTTGCGCCTCGACCCGCTCGCAAAAGGCAAGGCCCAGCAGTTGCTCGATTTCGAGGTGCCGGTCCCCGAATTGCTTTAACCCAGACACTTCAACCCAGACGCTTCAACCCAGACAAGGAACAGATCATGGAAACGCGTTTTCTCGGCAAGAGTGGCCTCGAAGTCTCTGTTTTCGGGTTCGGCACGATGACGTTCAGCGACGGGACCGGCATGTTCGGCGGCGTCGGCGCGACCCGGGGCGATGATGCGCGGCGGCAGGTCGACATGTGCATCGAGGCGGGGGTAAACCTGTTCGACACCGCCGACGTCTATGCTGCGGGCCGATCCGAAGAAATCCTGGGTCAGGCGCTCGGGCCCAGACGCAAGGACGTGATTGTCGCCACCAAGGCGTTCGGCCGCATGGGCAAAAGTGCACACGATACCGGCCTGTCGCGCCGCCACTTGGTCGACGCCTGCAACGCCAGCCTGAAACGGCTCGGCACCGACTGGATCGATCTCTACCAGGTCCACAGCTTCGACGCTCTGGTGCCGCTCGACGAAACCTTGCGCGCGCTCGACGATCTCGTGACTGCAGGCAAAGTTCGCTACATCGGCTGTTCGAACTTCAACGGCTGGCACCTGATGAAAGCGAGTGCGATTGCCGAACGGCTCGGCACCGAACGCTTTATCGGGCAACAGATCCAATATTCGCTGATGGTGCGCGACGCCGAAGACGAATTGCTGCCGTGCGGCGTCGACCAGGGCGTGGGTGCGCTGATCTGGAGCCCGCTCGCGCAGGGATTTTTGTCAGGCAAGTTCCGCTCGCAGAGTACCGACGCCGCCCAACGCCTGTTGCTCAGCGGGCGATTGAAAGCCATGGACACGCCGATTGGCAACGCAGTGGTCGATGCACTGTTCGATCTCGCCGCCAGACATCCGGGCGCGACACCAAGCCAGGTTGCGCTCAACTGGCTGCTCGCGCGCCCGGGTGTCTCGACCGTGCTGATCGGCGCGCGAAGCGACGAACAACTCGCCGACAATCTGGCTGCGGCAAGCTGGTCGTTGACTGCGGACGAAGTCGCAATTCTCGATCAGGCGAGCAAGACCGCGCTGCGCTATCCCAATTCGCACCACCGCCTGTTCACGCCGGAGCGAAACCCGCAGTTGTTTGCGCGTTGAACCTCACCAGGGAAAGCCCGACATGACGACACCATTGCGGGTCGCGGTTACCGGCAGTGCCGGCAAGATCGGGCGCGAAGCAGCGCGCGCGCTGAAAGCGGCCGGGCACCGCGTGATCGGTCTCGACCTGCGCGCGGCAACGAACGACGGCGTGCGCACAGCAGCGGTCGATTGTGCCGATTTCGGCGCGGTGATGGGCGCGTTATCAGGCATCGACACGATGTTCGGCATGGCGCCACTGCCGCAGGTGCCTGACGCAGTCGTGCATCTGGCCGGCATCCCTGCGCCCGGTCTTGCCGACGATGCGCGCATTTTCGAAGTGAACACGCTTTCCACTTACAACGTGTTCTCGGCTTGTGCCCGTCTCGGTATCAAGCGGATCGCGTGGGGATCAAGCGAGACGATCCTGGGCTTGCCATTTGCCACGCCTCCCGCTTTCCTGCCGATCGACGAGACGCATGCCGACCGTCCCAACTGGTCCTATGCCATGGCCAAGTTCCTCGGCGAACAGATGGCCGACCACATGACGCGGTGGCATGCCGACCTGTCGATCGCATCGCTGCGGTTCTCGAACGTATTCGATGCCGCCGACTATGCCCAGCAAGCCGCAGCCGCCGCCAGACCCGGGTTCCGCAAGTTCAACGTCTGGGGCTATGTCGATGCGCGCGACGCGGGCGAGGCCTGCCGACTGGCGGTGGAGGCGGATTTCACCGGTCATGAACGGTTGATCATTGCAGCCGCCGACAACATCACCGGCCACTCGAGCGCCGCTCTCGCTGCTGCACATTACCCCGAAACGCCGATCAAGAGCGCGCTCGAGGGCGATGTTTCGCTGCTGTGTTCGGCGCGTGCAAAAGCGGTTATCGGCTATGAACCGAAGCACGGCTGGCGAGCCGGCGTCCATGACCTTGGACAGGAACGACAGGCTGATCACGCGAATTGACATGGATCGAGGAGAGAGAAACTGACCGACCAGCCGCCCGCCCCGCCCGTCCCGCTCCCACTCGTCCTGCGTGCCGACGCCGATGGCGTCGCGACCTTGACGCTCAATCGACCAGACAAGCGCAATGCGCTTAATGTAGACATGTTCGTGGCCCTCGACGCGCACCTTGCAGCACTCGAACAACAGACCGACACGATCGGGGTGGTCGTCCTGCGTGCCAACGGCACGGTGTTTTCTGCGGGCGCTGACCTGGGCAAACAGCAGCGCGCGCCGATCAAGGATTTCCAGGCGCGTACGATCGAGCGCCTGGCGCATCTGCCGCAGCCGGTCATCGCAGCCGTTCATGGTCCGTGCTTCACCGGCGGGCTCGAACTCGTGCTTGCCGCCGATATCATCGTCGCTGCACAATCGGCGCGTTTTGCCGACACCCACGCCAAATGGGGACTTGTTCCCGGCTGGGGCATGAGCCAGCGGCTGCCGCGCAGGGTCGGCACCTTCAAGGCGCGTGAGATGATGTTCAGCGCGCGGGCGATCGACGGCCGCACAGCAGAGCGTATCGGTCTGGTCAACATCTGCGTTGATGACGATGCGTTCGAGGCCGAACTGGCGGCTCTGGTGAAGGACATCGTCGGGCATTCGTGGCACAGCCATCGCGGCAACAAGCGGCTCATGCTGGAAACCGAAGACATGGCGCTGGCTCAAGGTCTGATGCACGAAATTCATCGCAGTCCCGGCCCCGCTCCGGATTTCGCCGAGCGGGTGGGCGCGATGTTTGGCCAGCGTTGAAGAACCGGGCAGCAAGCAGATCCACAGGCGATTGACGAACCGCAAGACAGTTGGACATAGTTGACCAGGTATAACTGCAGAAGCGCAAGTATGCGATTCGGCAAGCGATTGGCCCAACCGGCCGAAGCGATGGAGAGCGAACCCCTTGTCGATCCTGACATTTGCCGGCACGACGCCCGACAAACCTGCGATCATCGCCGCCGAAACCGGTGATGCGGTGGATTTCGCGACTCTGAACAGCACGTCCATGCGGCTTGCACGGGTGTTGCGCAACTCGCTCGACGAGGGCGCGCGCGTGGCGATGCTGATGGAAAACGTTGCAGCGGCCTATACTGCAGCCTGGGCCTGTCGACGTGCCGGCTTGCGCTGTGTGCCGGTCAACTGGCACCTGAGCCGCGACGAGGCAGCCTATATCGTCAGCAACAGCGACGCCCGGGCCTTGATCGTCTCGCCCGGACTTGCCGCACTTGCCTGCGATCTTGCCGGCCTGGTCCCCAACCTCACAATGCTCCTGGTTGCGGGCGAAGCGTTCGATCGGTTCGCATCGCTCGACTAGGCGATCGTCGATGAGCCCGAAGAACCATTCGGCCTCGAAATCGAAGGCTCGATCATGTTCTATTCGTCCGGCACGACGGGTCAGCCCAAGGGCATCTTGCGCCCACAGTCGGGCGACGCGTTCAACACGCTGAACCGGGTCGAGACGATGATGGCCGGGTTGTTTACGTTCGACGACACCAGCGTGTTCTATTCGCCCGCTCCGCTTTACCATGCCGCACCGCTGGCCTGGTCGATGGGCGCGCAAATCCTCGGCGGCACCGCTGTCGTTCCGCGCAAATTCGATGCCGAGGCGACACTTGCGCATATCGAGCGCTACCGTGTGTCCCACGTCCAGTTCGTACCCACGCATTTCGTGCGCATGCTGCAACTGCCCCCGGACGTGCGCGCAAAGTATGACGTGTCGAGCCTGCGCATGGTGGTCCACGCTGCAGCCCCCTGCCCGGTCGACGTCAAACAGGCGATGTTCGAGTGGTTTGGCCCCATCATATACGAATATTACGGCCTGAGCGAAGGTGGCGGCTTCACCATCGTGCGTCCCGAGGAATGGCTGGCACACAAGGGGACCGTCGGGCGGTCGGTGTTGGGGCCGCTCCATGTCGTCGACGATCAGGGCAAGGAACTTCCGCCAGGCCAGGTCGGCCATTTGATGTTCGAAAATCCCGAGATTTTCGAATACCACAAGGAACCGGGCAAGACGGCCGACTTTTTCGACAAGAACGGCTGGGCGCGTCCCGGCGACATGGGCTGGCTCGATGAGGACGGCTATCTGTTCCTCGCCGACCGATCCAGTAACATGATCATTTCGGGCGGGGTCAACATCTATCCCCAGGAAGCCGAAGCCGTGCTGACGCTGCACCCGGCAATCCGCGATGTCGCGGTGATCGGTGTGCCCGACAAGGCGTTTGGCGAAGCCGTCAAGGCGGTCATCGAACTCAAACCCGGCATCCTGGCTTCCGACACACTCGCGGGCCAGATTCTCGACTACTGCCATGCGCGCCTGTCGAAATTCAAATGTCCCAGGTCAGTCGATTTTATCGACGAGCTACCGCGCCTGCCTACCGGCAAATTGCTCAAGCGCGAATTGCGCAAACGCTACTGGGGCGACGGGTCCAACCAGATCGTTGCGTCGCATTCGGGCGGAACGCCATGAAGCGGGTCCGGCATGCGGCGAACACGATCGTCTGCGGCGCAAAACGGACGGAGCTTACCCGATGATCCGACTTTCAGGCAGCAACGGCATCACGCTGGCGGCGGATGAGGCAGGCACCCGCGGCGATCCGGCCGTGGTGTTCCTGCATGGGGGCGGTCAAACCCGGCATAGCTGGGGTCGCGCGATAGAGGCGCTCGCAGCCAGGGGTTTCCACGCCCTGACCGTGGATTTGCGCGGTCATGGAGACAGCGACTGGTCACCAGACGGCAAATATTCGATCGACACCCTGGCAGCCGACGTCCGCACGATCGCGGCATCTCTGCCGTCGCCGCCGGCGCTGGTCGGCGCGTCGCTTGGCGGACTGGCGTCGCTCGTCGCGGTGGGCGAATCGCCCATGCAGGTTGCCCGCGCACTCGTGCTGGTTGATATAACGCCTCGCATCGAACGGGCCGGTGGCCTTGAAATACGCGACTTCATGACCGGCAATCCCAAAGGGTTTGCCTCGATCGACGAAGCGGCCGATGCCGTGGCGCGTTATCTGCCACACCGCCCGCGTCCGCGCGATACGAGCGGGCTAGCCAAGAACTTGCGGCTGCGCGAGAACGGGCGGTATTATTGGCATTGGGACCCCGCGATGATGACCAGCCAAGGCGATGAATCGGCTATCGCCGACCATCACGCGCGGCTTGAAAATGCCGCACGCCACACACCCTGTCCGACGCTGCTGATCCGGGGCGGGCGCAGCCGGGTGGTAAGCATGGAGGGGGTCGCGGAGTTGCGCCGCCTGATACCACACAGCGAATTCGTCAATATCGAACAGGCGGACCACATGGTGGCGGGCGATGCCAACGACGCGTTCAACGCGCCGCTGATCGATTTTCTGGAGCGCACCCGGTGAATCTGTTTATGACCAGAGAGGAATTCGCATGACCGAACAGCGCGCACCCGGCGTTCCCCGACCTGCGGCGACGATCCTCGTTCTGCGCGACGATCCGTTCGAGGTGTTGATGGTTCGACGTCACAACAATGGCCAGTTCGCCTCGGCGTTGGTTTTCCCCGGTGGGCTGGTCTCGCCGTCGGATCACGATGAGACGTGGGCACCGTTGCTCGACGGCGCGCAAGGCCTTGAAAGCGAGGAACGCGCGCTCGCCATCGCCGCCTTTCGCGAGACGTTCGAAGAAGCAGCGTTGCTGCTGGCGCGCGATGCGGATGGTCGTCCGGTCGGCTGCCATAGCGCTGAACGCAGCGACTTTCGCCAGGTCGTTGAGGCGAGCGGCGGCAAGCTGCCGATCGGTGCGCTTGCCCATTTCGGCCACTGGATCACGCCCGAAGGAGCGCCCAAACGGTTCGATACGCATTTCTTCCTGGCCGAAGCGCCGGCCGGGCAGGAAGCGATCTGCGACGGCGGCGAGACCGTTGCACTGGAGTGGGCCGAACCTCGCGACGTGCTGGCGCGTGCAGCCGATGGCGATTTATCGATCCTGTTCCCGACGCGCATGAACCTGAAACGGCTCGCCGAGAGCACGTCTGTCGCAGAGGCGATTGCCGCAGCAAAAGCGCGTCCGCGCTTCACCGTATTGCCTCGCACCGAAAAGCGCGAAGGCGGCATTGCTGTCGTCATTCGCGCCGAAGCAGGCTACGGCGAGACCGAGAATTTCCACCCGCATCAACCGCACAAGGATTGATCACGCGATCCGCGCACTATCCAGTGCTTCGCGAAAGGCCTGGGGCAGCGGCGAAGGCCTGCCGTCTTGTATGCCCACCAGAGTGGCGCGCGCGAATGCGCATGGCTTGCCGTTCTGGGTGGCCAGGCATGCCAACTGCCAACTGGTGCGCCCGATTTCGAGCGTGCCGATGTGCAGATCGAGCGGCTCGGGATAGTGAGCCTCGCCGACATAATCGATGTGATTGGCGGCGATCATCACGCGGTGGTCGCCCATCGACTGGCTGAACCGCCGCGAGTGGTCGAAGCGATAACGCGCGTCCTCGAAAGCGGCCGCGAGCGCGACGTTGTTGATGTGCCGGTTGGGATCGACATCAGCGAAGCGGGTCGTGACGACATGATGGAACGGATAACGCGTGAAATCGAGCAACGCGGGATCGACTTTCGGCATCAGCGCTCCCTACGGTCAGGAGTTGCGCGGCGCCCCGATCGCTCGCGTGCCGAACCTTTCGCATTCACGGTCATTCGCCTTCCTCTGCTCGCCAACCTAGTATACCACGTGAGCGACCAGTCCTAACGGAACGGTACGGAGAGGGAAATGGAAAAGATTGCAGGCACAACCGCCTTCGTTACCGGCGGGGCAAGTGGCATCGGACTCGCCATTGCCGCCGCGCTGATCGAGGAAGGCGCGCGCGTGATGATCGCCGACGTCAATCAGGCCGCGCTGGATCGCGCAGTGCTAGGCCTCGGTCCGAGTGCCGCGGCATTTTGCCTCGATGTCCGCGATCGTGACGGCTGGGCAGACGCCCGGCACGCGGTCGAAGCACGGTTCGGCCCGGTCGATATCCTGATCAACAACGCCGGCATCGGTCCCGATGGTCATGCGCTCGCCGACATGGACGCAGTGTCGTTCGACCGCATGGTCGCGATCAAGCTCACCGGCACCTTCAATGGTATCGCCGCTTTCGGCGCCCGGATGCGCGCGCGCGGATCGGGGCATATCGTCAATACCGCCTCGATGGCAGGCCTGATGGCGATCCCCAAGCTGGGAGCCTACACAGCGGCAAAATTTGCCGTCGTCGGAATGAGTGAAGTGCTGCGCGCCGAAATGGCCCCGCACGGCATCGGCGTGTCGGTGCTGTGTCCCGGCCTGGTGCGCACCAACCTTGGCGTGAACACGCAACTTGCAGGCAGCGACCGCATCGTTCCGGACCAGTCGAGCGCCGAGGCCGGTCTGGATGCGGCTGTCGTCGGTGCGCTGGTGATCGAAGGCATCCGGACCAACGCAATGCATATCATCACCCATGGTGACGGTCGTCGCTATGTCGAAAAACGCATGGCCCGCGTACTTGCGGCGTTCGACTGCGTTCCGGTTCATGCCGCAAACGCTCCGACTTAGCCGCAAGATCCGACCTTGTTTCCCGCCCTACCGTAGCCGTGCCGCGGTATATACCGGCAGATAGCCATTCCCGGCCAATGCGAAGTCGCTGCGAATTCAGTTTGAATCGACCGGAGCCGGGATTTTCGAGACAGAAGCAAGGCGCGCCAGTATGTCTTCGCAGATGTCTCGAACAGACCTCGTCATGCCGCCGCCCTTTCGGGAGGTTTCCTCACTGCCCGACGACCCGGTGCTCGACGCGGCCGCGCGCTGCGTCGATCGCAAAGGGCTCGACAATACCTCGCTGGAGGAAGTCGCTGCGGAAGCGGGGGTGTCGCGGACGACGCTCTATCGGCGCTATGGCAACCGGGAATCGCTGCTGACCGCGCTGTTGATCGCCCGCGCCGAACCGTTCCGCGCTTGGTCTTCAAGCGTTTACCTGGGCCCGGGAACGGTTGCAGAACGGATCGAAACAGTTCTGGTTCATGCTATTCTCGAAATGCAACGCGTTGGATGGCTCGACCGCACGCTCAGCACCGGGATGTCGGCTGCTGCTATCCGGGTGTTCAAGGCGAGCCATGCCCACGGCTCGGAGCAATTGCTGGCCCCGTTGTTGACCTCCGTCATGGACCAGCGCGCGGCCAGCGATGCGCAAGTCACGGTTGCCGAACTGATCGATTGGACCGCCGACCAGATGATAGTGCTCGCCAGCGCAGCGCCCTGGGGCGAGGCAAAGCTGCGCGGGCGGTTGCGGTATTTCGTGATGCCGGTGCTCGCGCCCACGTCCGTACGCGAGCCCGGTGCCGACCGGCTCGCGCGCATCGAGGCCCGGCTCGATGCCTTGCTCGCGCGAGGTTCGGCTGAACGCCAATGACCCTGGCCCGATCTTGGTGGCAATCCAGCATGCGGCCCCCGCGCAGGCCATCAACCGTATCGCTGCACAGCCCTTCCAAATAGTCGATGCCGCGATCGGCGCCGCGCGCAAACTCGGTTTCCATCGGCTGCCGAAATGGTGTCGCCCGTCCTGAACTCCCTCGTTGCAGAACGACCGTACAAGAAATTAAATTGACACCATTGTGTCAACATGGCATATTAGTGTCATGAACGGTCATGCTCATCAATTTATCCGGCTGCTTGATGAACTGGCGCGGACGCGCGGACGGACGATGGCAGCCTTCAGCGATTTGCGTGCCGCAAGCGGACTGACCGACGTCGAAAACGTCGTGTTGACCGCAGTCACCGGAGCGACCCGCCCCCCGACCGTGCCCCAGATCGGCCGCAGCCTGGGACATCCGCGCCAGGTCATTCAGCGGGCCGCCGACGCGCTCGTCGCGCGCGGCCTGATCGCATGGCGCGACAACCCCGATCACAAGCGCGCGCGCCTGCTCGCACCGACCGCAACGGGAACGCAGATGCGCGAGCGGGACGATCGCGCCGGGCTCGAACGCGCCGACCGCCTGGCTGCCAGCATCGATCCGGCACTGCTGGCTGCCACGGTTGCCGGCTTGCGCACGATCCGTGAAGCGATCGAGACAAATTTGCGAGCGTCCGGTGAAGCCGCGGACATCGACGAACAGGAGGATGCATGAGCAACACCGAAGGGTTATACGACCCAGCGCGACTGACCGCCTGGCTCGACGCTCACATACCCGAACTGGGCGATGGGCCACTGGTGGTAGACAAGATCCACGGTGGCACCAGCAACGTGATCCTGTCGCTCTGCCGCGGCGGCGAGACGTTGGTGCTGCGTCGCCCCCCTGCCGTGCCGCCACCGGGCAGTGAAAAGACCGTTCTGCGCGAAGCGCGTGTCCTGACGGCGCTCAACGGCACGCCAGTGCCACATCCCGTTTGCCGCGGCAGTTGCGCCGACGTGAGCGTGATCGGCGCGCCGTTCTATGTGATGAACATGGTCGATGGCTGGGCCGCGACGATCATCGACGAACACATCTACCACAAGGCTCCGTTCGACCAGGCGCCGTTCGAATATGGCGTTGCCTATGCGATGGTCGATGGGCTCGTCGCTCTGGCGAATGTCGATTACAAGGCGGTCGGCCTCGACGGTTTCGGCAAGCCCGACAGTTACCTGGAGCGGCAGGTCGACCGCTGGGAGGGGCAGTTGCGCAGTTACAAGGCGTTGTACGACTATCCCGGTCGTCATCTGCCCGGCTATGATCTGACGCGCGACTGGCTGCGCTCCAACATTCCTTCAACGTTCCAGGCCGGCATCATCCATGGCGATGTCGGAACGCCCAACGCCCTGTTTGCCGACGGTCCACCCTGCCGCCTAAACGCGCTTATAGACTGGGAATTGTCGACGATCGGCGATCCGCTGCTCGATCTTGCAAGCTTCACCAATTCGATGCGGGACGAATGGGCGCCGGATCTGATCCCGACGAAACGGCTTTATAACAGCGAGAACTGGCCGACCCGGCAGGAAATGATGCGATACTATGCTGCCGGAACAGGGCGCGACATGGCCGATTTCTATTATTACTCGGTCCTGGCCATGTTCAAGGGCGGCTGCATTCTGGAATACAAAGTCGCGCAGTCCGAGGCGGGCATCCTGTCCAAGGAGACCGGCGTGTTCTTTTCGCGCCTCGTGCTCGAAAGTTTTGCCAGCGCAGAAACGCTGATCCGCAAGATCGGATAAATCTCAACGCATTGCTGTTCAGGAGAATTCCCGTGGATTTCACTATCGAACCCGAATTTCAGGTCAAGCTCGACTGGATGCTCGAATTCGTCAAGAACGAGTGCGAGCCGATCGATTTGCTGTTTCCCCATCACGGTGACCCTTACGATACCAAAAATGCAACCGCGCGCGCAGTGATCGCGCCGCTGCAGGACGCGGTCAAGGCGCAAGGCCTTTGGGCATGCCACCTCGATCCCCATCTTGGTGGCGCTGGCTTTGGCCAGATGAAGCTTGCCTATATGAACGAGATCATCGGGCGTTCTTATTGGGCGCCGACCATTTTCGGCACCGCTGCGCCGGATACGGGCAATGCCGAAATTCTGGCGATGTTTGGCACCCAGGCGCAAAAACAGCGCTATCTTCAGCCGTTGCTGGACGGCGACATCGTCTCGACGTTTTCGATGACCGAACCGCAAGCCGGCGCCGATCCCAAGGAATTCGTCTGCCGCGCGACCCGCGATGGCGATGAATGGGTGATCGAAGGCTACAAATGGTTTTCCTCGAACGCGCGCTACGCATCGTTCCTGATCGTGATGGCGGTCACCGATCCCGACGCGTCGGCGCACAACCGCATGTCGATGCTCGTCGTTCCTGCCGAAACGCCCGGGATCGAGATCATCCGCAATGTGGGGGTGATCGGCGACGATCTGGCGCACGATGACGGTATCCACGGTTATATCCATTACAACCAGGTGCGCGTGCCGCTCGACGCGATGCTTGGCGCCCCGGGCGAAGGTTTCAAAGTGGCGCAGGCACGGTTGGGCGGTGGCCGCGTGCACCACGCGATGCGCACCGTCGGACGCTGCCAACGCGCGTTCGAAATGATGCAGGAACGGGTCGTGTCGCGACGCACCCAGGGCAAACTGCTGGCCGACCATCAGTTTGTCCAGGGCATGATCGCCGACACCGCGATCGAGCTGGAACAGTTCCGCCTGCTGGTGCTGAAGACCGCATGGGTAATCGACAGCCAGCCGCACGGCGCGGCACGCACACTGATCGCGATGTGCAAAGTGCAGATGGCCAAGATCTACCACGACGTGGTGCAGCGCGCGATACAGATCCACGGCAGCTATGGTGTCACCAACGAAACCGTGCTTTCCGCAATGTGGATGGCTCTGCCAAGCCTTGCGCTTGCCGACGGCCCGACCGAAGTGCACAGGGTCCAAGTCGCCAAGGCCTTTACCCGCCATGCCAAGCCTTCGGCCGGCCTTTTCCCCAGCGAGCATATTCCCGATCGGCTGGCCGCAGCGCGCGCCAAATATGCCCATATCCTCGACGCGGCGCCCGCGTTCGAGGCGGCAGAGTAAGCGGCATGGCGATCGATCCGCTGTTCGATCTGACCGGCAAGGTCGCACTGGTAACCGGCGGCAGCCGTGGGCTCGGGCTGGAAATGGTGCGCGCATTCGCAGCCCACGGCGCTGACGTCATCATCGCCAGCCGCAAGATCGAGAATTGCGAGGCAGCCGCCGCGGAGGTGCGCGCGCTCGGTCGAAGGGCGCTGGCAGTGGGTGCGCATGTCGGCAAATGGGACGAGATAGACCGGCTGATCGAGGCGGCCTATGCCGAGTTCGGTCGTGTCGACATCCTGGTCAACAATGCCGGCATGGGACCGCGCACGCCGAGCCACGAGGTGACCGAGCAACTGTTCGACAGCGTGCTCAATCTCAATTTCAAGGGACCGTTCCGCCTCGCCAGCCAGATCGCCAAGCGGATGCAGGACGGCGAAGGCGGCACGATCATCAACGTGTCGTCGACCGGCGGTGCAATGCCCCTGCCGGAAATCGTGCCTTATGGATCATCCAAAGCCGCACTCAACGCAATGACACTGTCGTTTGCACATGAATACGGCCCGAAAGTCCGGGTCAACACGCTGTCGGCGGGACCTTTCCTGACCGATATCGCCAAGAGCTGGAGCGACGAGGCACGCGAAACGTCCAACAACGCCCTTGGCCGGCCCGGCAGGCCGGAAGAAGTCGTCACCTCGGCATTGTTCCTGGCCAGCCCGGCATCAAGCTATGTGACCGGGACACTGGTTCGCTGTGACGGCGGGACCTGGTAGAAGTCTAATCGAGCGGCGCAAACCGCGCGTGCGCCAACCCGCCCATCGCGTCCGCCATCAGCGCCGAATCACGGGCGACCCCGGCATGGCATAGCCGAATCGCGGTCGGGGCATCGATCGCGGTGTTGCGCACCGCTGCACCGAGTGCAGCGCGCGCCTCGGTCAAACCTGCAAACGGCGTGCCCAATGCCGCCGAAAGCTCGGCGACTTCAGCGGCTGCAAAACCCGGCCCGAACCGCTCGATATCGCGCCACCATTTGACGAGGCGCGCCATGCCTTTGGCTTTGACTGCGGCCTGCTGATCGGTGAGACGCGGCACGATCACGTCGCGCAAGTCATCGAGCGCCAGAGCGAACGAACGCGCATGCGGCCCCTCGGGCGCATCGGGCAGCATGACGGTGGACAAGGTCACGCCGCTCGCTTCGGCCAGCGCCTCGGCCAGCACGCGGCGGTGGACCATCGAATAGATCATGTTCATGCCCAGATTGGGCGGAGGCGGCGCGGCCGGATCGTCATGGCGCGCCTGGCTGGCAAAGCCGGCCTGAAACAGCAGGCGCCAATAGCGCACGCGTGCCAGGTCCACTTTCGCACCGCCCGCTGCCTCGTACTGGGCAAATGCCCCGTTGAGCGGCACGAACGGCTGAAACAAGGAGCGCAGGCTGATCATGGCCAGGTCGGCCATCGGATCGCCGATATGCACGAGTTCCCAGTCGAGCAACGCAGTCACTTTGTTTTCGGCGAATAGAAAGTTGGCGGGCCCGGCATCACCATGCACGACGACCAGCCGATCGGGTTCGGGCGGGATATTGGCCGCGAGCCAATCGGCAGCAAGATGGATCAAAGGATTGCCGGTCGCGAGATTGCTTTCACGGATCGCGGCGATGCGCTGCTCGATTTCAGCGCGCAGGCTGCGCGGTGGGGGCACGCCTTCGACACCATCGGCAGCGATGCGGTGGAGTGCCGCGAGTTGCGCCATGAAATCGGCAGCGATCAGGTTCTGTCGTGTCGGATCGGCCCTGAGCACCTGGAAATTGGCTTCGCCTGAGACCTTTTGCGCAACCAGCGCACGCAGGTCCGGTATGGCGGCAATGAAGCGTGCCGTCGCAACGCCCGATCCCGCAAGCGGCCCGGACAGCGCACGCAGGATCGCCGCCTCGCGCAGAAAGGCGGCATCGTCACCCGCGCCGGCATGGTGGACGTCGTAATTCATATAGGCATCGACACTGTGCCCGGCGGGATAGCGCAAAGTCAGCTCAGCCCCTTCACGCGAGGCGCCGCCGCCGCCGCGTGGACGTACGTCGGTAATCTCCGCGCCTGCCGCCGTTTCCACCGCAGCAAACAGCCCCTCGGGCAACAGTGCCGCAAGCGCGCTCATCGGGTGGTCCTCAGCGCGTTGAGCATTCGCGCATAATGGTCGCCGACCCACACGTCCTGGTCTTCGCCCCATCCGATGCTGCCGTTCATGTCCCAGCGCATCAGTTGATTGAGGCCGTAGCCGCCCTCGCTCATGCGACTGACCGACTGACCTTCCGCTTCCAGCGTACGTCCGGACGTGTCTGCCAGATCCACCAGCATGTGGCTGTTCCAGCCGGCGACGGGATCGCGGAAATTGAGCATGCGCGACCGGGTCTGGTCGACCTCGCCGAACACGCCGTCTTTCAGCAACCAGCCCACATTCATCGGTGCCCAGCCTTTGGCATCTGCGTCCTGCATCCGCACAAAGCCCAGAAAGCCGGTCTGGAAATCGAGGCTATGGCCATAGATATACTCGATCCGGCCGCGGCCGCGTTCGCGTTCGATCTGCCGCCACAGCGGGCCGCCGGGAAATTTTATGCGGTTGCTGTCAGGCGCGTGCTGTTTGCGACTGGTCTGGTATGGCCCACCGCGCGGACCCCAGGTGCGATCGCGAACACCGACGCCGTCAATCGCGATTTTCTCGCCACGCAGCGTCATCGTGCCGACGACATGGCCAAGCTGGTCGTAATGCGGCGTCTGCATGAACGGCGGCTCGCCAGGCTGGAACCGATGCGCCGGATGGACACCGGTGTGCGTGAAATCGAGCGCGAAACCACGATCCCTGTCTTCATAGGCAAGGTGGTACTTCATGCCGGGTTCGAGCATTTTGAGGCTGTAGCCATTCATGGGGAACGTGATGTTGCGCAGATCGGGGGCGTCTGGCATCGACGCCTCTTCCACCTTTTTGTAATAGGCCAGCCGGCCCGGTTCGACGCCCTGGTCGTCCCAGACGAAAATCCGCCAGGTCACCGTCTGGCGATTGGGATAGTACGGGGTGTGGATCCAGCACCCGATCTTGCGTTCGGGGATATTGAACGACCACCAGTTGGTTTCCGTCTCATAGGGATCGTCGGACAACGTGTGGTAACAATCGTCCTCAGGTTTGAACGCGAGTTCTGGATTGTCGGTCACCTTGCTCTCCCAAACTTTTCACACCTCGGCAACCGAGGCTTTGCCACAACGCTGTACCAAGTAAACCAGGATTACCTGGTTCGGCTTTGCGGCGGATGCTGGTAATGCGCCCCGAACACCGTGGCGGCGCGGCCTACCAGGCGATCTGCATGGTCTTGGTCGCGTGCAAGCCGGGATATACCTCGCGGTCGGCTTCGCTCGCCAGGCTGAACGTGGGCACCCGGCGCAGCCAGTGTTCGAGCGCAATCCGCAGTTCCTGACGCGCGAGGTGTGCGCCCAGGCACAAGTGCGGCCCGCTCGCCAGCGTGAAATGGCGGTTGGCCTTGCGCTCGGGGTCGAAATCGCGCGGGCATTTGAAGGCCTCGGGATCGAAGTTGCCCTGCGAGCTCAAGGCCTGAATCCAGTCACCGGCCTTCATCTCGATCCCGTGCAAAGTCAGGTCCTTGCGCAATTGCCGCATCGAAAAGACCAGCGGCTGGGTGCGCAGGAATTCCTCGACCGCGCCAGGGATCAGTTCGGGATGTTCGCGCAGGCGCGCTTGCAACGGGTGGTCGAGTGCCAGGTGGCGGAACATCTTGCCAAGCGTCGAGGCCACCGTATCGAGCCCGCCGAGCCACAGCAGGAACACCGCGCCCATCTTTTCCTCGTCGGTTAGCGGGCGTCCATCGATCTCGCCATGGAGGATCTTCGACAGCAGATCGTCCTGCGGCACGGCTTCGCGATCGGTCATGATCTTGCGCAAATAGGCGATCACTTCGGTCAGCGCGCCGCGCATGATGTCGAAATCGCGGCTATGCAGGATCCTGTCTTCCCATGCGAGAAACTGATCCAGCATCGTGTGCGGAAAACCCATCAGGGTCAGGAACACCTTGACCGGAAAGACACGCGCGAAATCATGGGCGAAATCACCGCCATTTCCGGCCAGAAACGGGTCGATCATGTCGTCGCAAAGCTGGCGAATATAGCCGTCCATCTCGCCAACAGCCTTTTGCGAGAAGAAAGGGTTCAAGAAGCGGCGGTAGGCAAGATGCAGCTTGTCGTCGTATGACAGCGGCAGGCATCGGAACGTCTCGCCGATCAGTTTCTGGAAATCGGCCGATCCGCCACTGATGAAATGCTCGGTATCCTGATAGACTTTGGCGCAGTCCTTATAGCTGGTTACCACCCACATTCCGCTGGTGATCCAGGTTGCCGGAAAAGGCGACCACATGACGGGCGGGATGTCGGCATCGCGCAATCGGTCGCTTGGCAGGTAAGGATCGTCGAGCGTGTTCGGCTTCAGGCCCTGATACGCGCGCAAATCGCGTACCAGGTCCTTCGGAACGTGCGCGGGTGCAGGCACATCGAGTATGACCGGGTCGGCCGGTGGCGGGCTCATCATGATTTCCATCAGATCGGCCATGATCAATTTCTTTCGTTCAACGCCGCCTCGTGTCGGGCGGCGTTTATGGGATTCTCCAGGTGGAAACATCGCGCCCAGGTTGTGACGATCGCCAATTGCGATACATGGTCAACCTAGTGCACCGATAACCCGAACAAAAGAGATATTTTGTAACGCTGGCCATTTCGAGCAGATCGTGCCGACGTCCGCGCGCACCGTCAGGCAGCCGCGCTCCAAAGTCCGTTGAACAAGCCGATTGCCGCGCCGTCAGCGCCGCCGAATTCGGCCTGCAACGCGCGAAGCCTATAGGTGAAGAAGTGCAGTTGATATTCGCATGTCACACCCATGCCCCCATTGAACTGGTGCAAGTCGAATGCGAGCTTGTTGACGTGATCCTGGGCATAGGTCGCGGCGATATCCGCCGCACTGGGCTCGCCCGACCAGGCTGCATAAAGCGCAAGGAAACGCATCGCGCGCGCAATCTGGTGGCATTGCGCGAGCCGATGCTGCACCGCCTGATAGCTGCCGATCGCGCGTCCGAAAGCGAACCGTTCCTTGACGTGCTCGACGGTCAGCGCAACTGCCGCCTGGGCCGCGCCGGCAGCCTCGCACGCAAGCGCTACCCGTGCCCATTGCGACAGCTTGCCGTCCGTGCCGACCGGAACCGCTGCCGTCCAGTCCGGCTCGTCCACAAAACGTCCATAAGGGTAGGCATAGACGGAAGGTATCGGCTCGACGGCAACCCCTGCAAGATCGAGCATTACGGCCTGGCCGGCATGCAGCGCCAGCGCGTGCGTGGCGACCGAAAGCATGCGCTGGCCCTTGCGCCAGTCGCCGCTGACTATCGCGATCGGACCGTCCGGCACGCCTCCGGCGAGGGCAGCCGTGACCAGCGCGGAAGCGCCGAAGCTGGTTACCACCGGCAATCGCGACAGTTCGATCGCGACCAGCGCGGCCTCGAGCATGCCCATGTCGAGCCCTGCGCGCAAAAAGCCGTCCTGTGCCAGGGCATTCTGCAAGCTGGGTTCATAGTGCGCATAATCGCGCTCGTGCCCAGGGGGCATCGTGCGCCAGCGAGCACCCAGATTTTCGACCGCGTCGACCAGCAGCTGCTGCTCGCCTGTCAGTTCCATATCCATCGGATCAATTCCCTCGCGGCAGATCGAGCGCGCCGCGTGCGATCAGGTTGAGCTGAAGTTCGTATGTGCCCGCTGCAATCGTCGCCGCGATGTTGCCACGATGAAACTCGCGCAGCACCGCATCGCCGGTCGTCAGGCAATCGGGCACATATTCCATCAGAAAATTGGTCAGATCGGTGCAGGCCTCCGAGGCGGTGATGCGGCTGATATTGGCATCGACGCTGGGGCCTGCGCCTTTCGCGCGCTGATCGACCACGACGTATGTCAGCAGCCGTGCCGCCTCGAACTTTGCGACGATGCGCCCGACGCGCGCCTTGATGATCGGGTCGTCCCGCCTGCCCTCGCGCGCCAGTTGTGCAACGGCCTTGTCGAGCAGTTTCTTGCCCACGTGATAGCGCGGAATGCCTACGCGTTCGAAGCTGAGCGCGTACGTGATGATATCCCAGGCCTTGCCTTCCTCACCGACCCGCGCGCTGCCGGGTACTTCGACATCCGTGAAGAACACCTCGTTCAGGTGCCCGTCACCCACCAGCCCCGGGAACGGCTTCACTTCGATGCCGGGTGTATTCATCGGTACGAGGAAAATCGAGATATCCTTCCGCCCGGAGCCGGTGCGCGCGAGCAGGAAACAGAAATCGGCAAGCCGCGAATAACTCGTCCAGATTTTCTGCCCGTTGACGATGTATCCGTTGCCTTTCGGCTCGGCCCGCGTCTGCAAGGCGGCGAGATCGGTGCCGGCGCCCGGTTCGGAATAACCCTGGCACCAGATCACCTCGCCACGGCGGATGCGGCCGAGATGTTCTGCCTGTTGCTCGGGCGTGCCGTATTTCATCAGCGTCGGCCCCAGCCAATTGACATTCATGTACTGCGGCCCGCGCGGCTCGCCACGCCATTTCATCTCTTCGGCAAGGATGAACTGTTCCCACGGGTCGGCGCTCTCGCCGCCCCATTCGGCCGGCCAATGCCGGACCAGCAAGCCGCGTTCGGCCAGCTTCGGGCAGAATTCCCGGCTGAAATCGATTTGGTCGGTCGAGCCATAGCCCTGCGGCGCGTAACGGCTGTCCCAATCATCGGGCAGCAGTTCGTCCAGCGCCCCTTTGACGTGACTGCGATAGGCCTGCTGCTCGGCGGTCCAGGCGAATTCCATGCATCCTCTCCCCGGCGCTGTTGTTTGCAAGTTTGATGCAGGAGCGTCGTTTGATGCAACAGACATTGACAGGGTTTCCATGTCAAGAGCAGAAGGTATCCATAAGTGACGAACGGGAGATGATCGATGTTTTCACTCAACGGCAAGACGGTGGTGGTGACGGGTGGCGGACGCGGTATCGGGCGCGGCATTGCGCGGGCCATGGCCAAGGCGGGCGCCGACGTTCTGATCACGGGCCGCAGCGCCGGTCCGCTTGCAGAGACCCTCGCCGAATTGCGCGCGTTGGGCGCGACCGCCGACACGGTGGCAACCGACATCATGAGCTTTGCCGGCATTGCAGAAGTGGTCGCAGCGGGCCTGGCGCTCGGCGGGCGCAACACGATCGATTGCTGGGTCAACAATGCCGGCAGCGCAGCGCCCGGTGATGTCGGGCCGCTGATCGACATGGACGAACGCCAATGGGACGCGGTCGTCGATCTCAATCTCAAGTGGACGTTTTTCGCCGCACAAGCAGCCGCGCGGGTGATGACCAGCGGCGGCTCGATCGTGAACATCTCGTCGCGATCGGGATCACAACCGTGCCCGATGACCGGCAATTACGGCGCGGCCAAGGCCGGTGTCGAAAACCTGACCGCAACGATGGCGGTGGAATGGGGGCATCTCGGCATCCGCGTCAACGCGATCGCGCCGGGCGTGGTGCTGACCGAGAGCGCGACTGCGATGGCGTCGGAAAGCCGTCGCCGTCGCCAGATCGAAACCGTGCCGCTGCGCCGGCTTGGCGAAGTCGACGATGTCGGCCCGCTCGCGGTCTATTTCGCGGCCGACGAATCGTCGTGGACCAGCGGCACCGTCGTGCAAGTGACCGGCGGCAGCCGCATACCGGTCGGCGTGTTGAGCTACCTTCACAAGATCAACCGGGACGCCGAAGCGCGTGAGGCCGCGGGCGCATGACCAAAGTGCCCAAGCGCCGCGCGTCCGAGCAGATTGCAGAAACGCTTCGGCGCGAAATCATTGCGGGTCGCCCGGTCGATCGGACACCAGCGTTGTTGGAACGCTTTGGCGTTTCGCGTCCCACCTTGCGCGAGGCTTTTCGCGTGCTCGAGAATGAATCGCTGATCGCGATCGTGCACGGTTCGCGCAACGGCGTCCGTCCGCTGCGTCCCGCTCCCGACAGCGCCGCACGCGTTACCGGCCAGACGCTGCAGGCCGCCGGCGCGACAGTCGAACAGTTGTACGAGGCGCGTGAGGCGTTCGAGCCATTTGCCGCTGCGCTGCTCGCACGGCGCCAGGACCGGCGCGATATCGCCGCTTTACGCGCAGCGCATGCCCAGCTTGCCGCGCTCGTCGATGATCAGGCTTGGCTCGATCTTGCCGGTGGCCTGGCGCAGTTTCACCACACGCTCGTTGCGCAGACGGGCAACCAGATGCTCGCGGTAACCGCCGCGACAATCGCCAGCCTGCTCGAAACGCACCAGCGCAACCGCAATCGCAGCATCGAGCCGGTAGAACCCGACGCCGCAGCATTCGAATTCCGCAGCCGCGGCGTGCGCTCGATCGCGCGCCTCAACCTCCTGATCGAGCAAGGCGATGCATCGGCGGCCGAGGCCCACTGGCGCGCGCATCTGGTCAATTCGGCGGAATTCTGGCTGCGCGATCAGGACCGGCACGCGATAATCGACATTCTCGGGAACGCTGCATAACCCCTGAAAAAATCTTCCGGACGGTCCGGCTGCTGCCGGACCGTCAGCCCTTGGCCCTGAGCGCAGCCAGCATGCGGGCGAAATGATCGACCTTCCAGGTGTCCTGATCTTCGCCCCAACCGGTCTTGCCATCATATTCCCATCGCATGAGCGCGTTTGAACCGCCGCCGTATTCGCACATGTGGCTAACCGAAAAACCTTCGACCTCCATCGAGCGGCCTTTTTCGTCGACCAGCAGAACCTCCATGTGCTCGCTCCAGCCGGTGTCGGGCGAACGCCAGTTCTTCATCCAGCTCCTGGACTTGTCGAGCCGTTCGAACTGACCGTCCTTGAGCAGCCATCCCATGTTGAGCGGCGATCGCCCCTGTGCATCTCCGTCTTGCGGGCGCACAAAGCTGAGAAAACCGGTGCGGTCGTCGGTATGGCCGAAAATATACTGGATGCGCCCGCGCCCGCGTTCGCGCTCGATCTGGCGCCAGGCCGGACCACCGGGGTGCAGAACCTTGGCCGGCTTTCCGATATATTTCTGCGACGAGGCATGTGCGCCCTCGCGCGGCCCCCAGGTACGATCGCGCACCGACCAGCAATCGATCGGGATCCGCTCTCCACGCAGCGTCAACGTGCCCGTATATCGCCCGAGCTGATCGAGATGCGGGTTGTACATCGCCGGTGGCTCGCCCGGCGTAAAGCGATGCGGCGAGTGGCACGCGCGGAATTCGAACTCTAGCGCAAAGTCTGCCGCCGGATCGGAGAATGCCACTTGATACGCCATCAACGGCTCGATCACTTTGAGTGCGTAGCCACCCCTCGGGAAAACGATATCGCGCAGATCAGGCGACCCTTCCATGTCGACGCCGTCTTCGATGCGGTAATATGCCAGCCGTGCAGGGTCGGCACCGCGATCGTCCCAGGCGAACAATCGCCAGCGCAGTTTGCCGGTGTTGGGATAAAACGCAGAATGGACCCAGATACCGATTCGCCGTTCGGGGATGTTGATCGACCACCAGTTGGTTTCGAGATCGAGCGGATTATCGCTCAGCGAATGATATTGGTCGTCGGCGGGAACGAACGGCGTGTCACGGTTAATGTCCATCGGTCATCCTTGTTATCGAACGCCCAGGTGGCCTCTGGCTGCTGTGTCATCGGCAATCAAAACTCACGCGCGTTGTGCCGGTTTCATACCAATTCGCGGACATTCGTCAAACGAACCTCGCTATCCAGGTATACCTGGTCTAGCACCGATTCGACGTGATCCACGGTTGGAAAGTGCGATCATCACCTCGGGATCGGTGGAGGAATGCAATGACGAGGATGGCTCTTGAGGGTGCCGATCGCACGTTGATCGCGGCATTTCTCGACGCTGCGGCGCGATATCCCGACGAGGAACTGCTTGTGCACAGCGCGGTGCGTCCGGGTATCCACCGGCTTTCCGATGTTGTCGCCGACGGTCTGCGCTTTGCCACCGGGCTGCGCGCCTGTGGCATTGCGCCGGGTGACATCGTTGCCGTACAATTACCGGCCTGGCGCGAATGGATGGTTGCCTGTGTCGGCATTGCCCATGCCGGTGCCGTGATGCTGCCGATCGTGTCGATTTATGGCGCCAGGGAAATGCGCTTTATCCTGCGGCAATCGGGCGCCAAACTGCTCGTGACCCCGGATCGCTGGCGCAACGCAGATTATGCCGAGACGCTGATCGCCTGTGGCGACCTGCCCGGATTGACCACGCATGTTGTAATTGGTGACGCGATACCCGCTGGCGCGGTCGGTTGGGCGCAGATGCTGGCCCATGACGACGAGGCCGCGCCGGCGGCGCGACATCCCGACGATCTCGCAATGCTGGTCTATACATCCGGAACCACTGCCGATCCCAAGGGCGTATGCCATTCGAGCCGAACACTGCTATCCGAACTCGCGGCCTTATCCTACGCGCGGCGCAAGATTGCCGAAGTCAATCTGTCACCCTGGCCGCCGGGTCACGTCGCGGGCGCGTGCACGATGATGCGTTATCTCGCGCAGGCAAAAAAACTGGTGCTGATGGACCATTGGGATCCGGCCGATGCAGCGATGCTGATCGAACGCCACGCGATCAGTGCCTCGTCGTTTACCCCATTCCACTTGTCGGGCATTCTCGATGCAGCAGATCGCGATGGCCGCGACTTGTCCAGTCTTGTCAGTTGTCTGGTTGGTGCCGCGCCGGTCCCGCCGACCCTGATCGAGCGTTGCGCCGCGCGCGGGCTCAACACCTTTCGCTGCTATGGATCGAGCGAACACCCGACGGTCACCACCGGCGATCCATCCGATCCGATGGCCAAACGGTTGACGACCGAAGGCGAATTGATGCTCGGCTGCGAAATGCGTTTCGTCGACGAGGACGGCAGCGACGTTTCGCCGGGCGAAGACGGCGAGATCGCGACGCGTGGGCCGGAACTGTTCACCGGCTATTTCGATGCCCGCCTCGATGCCGCCGCCATGCTGCCCGGCGGCTGGTATCGCACGGGCGACATCGGCCATTTCGATGCCGACGGGTTTTTGGTCATTTCCGATCGCAAGAAGGACATCATCATTCGCGGCGGCGAGAACATCGCGTCTCGTGAAGTCGAAGAAATTCTGCTGGCCGATCCGGCAATCCTCGACGCGGCGGTCGTTGCCTTTCCCGATCAGCGGATGGGCGAGATTGTCTGCGCCTATGTTATCGCCCGGGAAGGCAGCGCGGTCTCGTTGGCGAGCGTGCGCGCCTGGTTTGCCGGCACTGGTGTCGCACGGCAGAAGACGC
The DNA here is from genome assembly GCA_031291055.1 of Rudaea sp. Lineage (GTDB taxonomy): Bacteria > Pseudomonadota > Gammaproteobacteria > Xanthomonadales > Rhodanobacteraceae > Rudaea. Next base: position 50,927 of record JARLJU010000352.1, read on the forward strand.
CCGAGCGCATCGAACTCGTCACCGAATTGCCGCGCAACAGCACGGGCAAAGTGCTCAAACACGAACTGCGCGCAAGGGCGCGTGCGCAAGCCAGCGAGACAATTGCATGAACGGGTTGGTCTGTGTCGAGATCGCCGACGGCGTCGCTACCGTAACGCTCAACCGCCCCGAAGCGATGAACGCGCTGTCCAGGGCGCTGCGTTCTCAACTGTTCAAAGTGATGACTGCGCTCGATGCCGACGACGATGTTCGTGCCGTGGTGCTGACCGGCGCGGGCACACGCGCTTTTACCGCCGGGCTCGACCTGAAGGAACTCGGCTCGGAACCGGGCGCGCTCGGTGCGGCCAATGCCGAAGGTGCCGACGAAAACCCGGTCAAGGCGATCGAACTGTGCCGCAAGCCGGTGGTCGGCGCGATCAATGGCGTCGCCATTACCGGCGGCTTTGAAGTTGCACTCGCATGCGATGTGCTGATCGCCTCGACCAACGCCCGTTTTGCCGACACCCATGCGCGCGTGGGAATCATGCCCGGGTGGGGCTTGTCGCAGAAATTGTCGCGCTTGATCGGTATCAGCCGCGCCAAGGAACTGTCGTTCACCGGCAATTTTCTCGATGCCAGGACTGCCGAGGCGTGGGGCCTCGTCAATCGCGTCCATGCCCCCGAGGACCTTTTACCTGCGGCGCAGAAACTGGCGAGCGAAATGGCATCGGTGGATCAGGCCATGCTCAAGGCTTACAAGGCGTTGATCGACGAGGGTTTTGCGTCGAGTTTCGGCGATGGCCTGACGCTCGAACATCGTGTCTCGTCTGCCGCCAACGCGGCGGTCAAGCCCGCGGAAGTCGAGGCGCGCCGGCTTGCGGTGCTGGCGCGGGGCCGCGGCCAATGAGCCGCAAACAATGCGAGAGGATAATTCGATGACCCAAGCCAGTTTTCTGACGCCCGAAGTCATGTCCACCGTCGGGGAGCAAACCGAGCCCCGGTATGGCCTGATCGATGCGCACCAGATCCGCAAGTTTGCGGCGGCAATCGACGACCTGAACCCGATCTATGTCGATGTGGAGGCTGCGCGGGCCGCAGGATATGCGGGGTTGGTCGCGCCGCCGCTGTTCAACGCTGCGGCGACCCGGCCCGTGCCGTATCGCTCCGGCCTGCTGGCAGATGGCCAATACGACAGCGTGGCACCGCCGGGGCTCGGCCATCTGCAAACGATGCTGGCGGGGCAGCGCTGGGACCTGATCCGGCCGGCAATCGCGGGTGAAGAACTGATCGAAGTGTTTACCACCAAATCGATCACCGAGAAGCAGGGCAAGACCGGTGCCATCGTGTTCGTCGAAAAGGAGGCATCGCTGACGACGCCGTCGGGCGAACTGATCGAGCGCTATGGCTCGACGCTGATCCTGCGCGCACCGCCGCCGCCTTTGCCCCCTTTCGCCACAGCAGGCGAAATGCCCACGAAGCCCGAGGCGACCCAGGCGACGGTTGAGACGCCCGACGGCTTTATCAAGCATCCCGACATGATCACACTGTTCATGTTTGCCGCCGCGATCTGGGGCATTCATCGCATCCACTGGGACACCCCGTATGCGCAAGCCGAGGGCCTGCCGCTACCGATTCTGCCGGGATGGGCATTGTCGAGCTATCTGGCAGAACTGGCCGGCAAGCATGCGCCCGCCGGCCAGCGTCTGCGGCGGATCGCGGTCCGCTATCGCAGCAGCGCATTTCCCGGCGATGCGCTCCATTGCACCGCCGCGCAGCAGGATGACGGCGTGCTCGGCCTGGAGATGGTCAACCAGGCCGGGACGCAAGTTGCCACCGGCGATGCTTCGTTTTCTGTTTAAAGGGGTGCGGCGCGCTGAATGGGAGCCTGGCGTTGCATGACCGACAGCACGCCGACCACGATCACGATGGTTGCTGCCACGCCGAAAAACTGACCGCGCGTACCGAGCAGATGTTCGTACGGCGCGGTCAACAGCGGCATCATCGCCCCGCCCAGGTAGAGGCTGGTCGTCATTGCGCCCAACGAGCGCGCAATCAGGTCATGGGGCGCGCGTCGCATGCCCCAGGTCCATATCGCCGCGAGACCGCCCCCGATGCTGACACCGCTGATTATCAGCGCCAGCGCAAATTGTGCCGCGCCGGTTGCCGTTGCAACCACGCACAGTCCCGCAGCGGCGAGCAGGAATGCCAGTCTGATCACCACGACCGGGCGGTAGTTCGGCACGAAATGCCCGAACAACAGCGATGCCAGCACAACCGAGCCTTCGTTGCACGCATACAGCAAACCGATCGTGCGGTGATCGGTAATGCCGGCCTCGGCCATCACGAACGGTGTCTTTACACCACTCATCAACATCATCACGAACCAGGCAAAGCCCGTCGCGCATACGGGCAGCATTGGCCGCAACCGCTTGAGATTACCGATGGCACCAGCCGGCAGCGGTGCGGTTTGCGGGATGCGTCCGGTACATAGCACCGGGATCAGAAAAACGAGTACGATCGCTCCGTGCAACAGGAATGGAGCGCGCCACCACCACGTGGCCGTCAGACCCGCCACCAGCACGAACGCGATTCCGCCGGTCCCACCCACACTGATCAGGAAGCCGTTCATCCGCGCGCGTGCAGGCCCCCGGAAATAGATAGCCACCATCGCGTTGCAGGCCGTAGTCATCAGGCCGGCCGCTATCCCCATCAGCAGCCGCGCGAGCAGAAACGCGGTGGCATTGTCAAGCACGACGGCCGCCGAACCAGCCAGTCCGAAGAGCGCCATCGCACCGAGGAGTGTGGGACGCAGGCCGCTGCGTTCGATGATCCAACCGGCCATCAGCCCAGCCGCCATCACCCCGAACAACGGCAGGGTACCCGCCAGCTGGGCAATGAACACGCCGCGCTGACCCTCGCCGAAATGCCTTGCAACATCGCTCATGATTGGCGGCAGAACGTCATAGATGAGCGCCGTGGACAGCGCGGCCGTAAAACATGCGGCCACGATCATCGCCCTTCGCCCGCCACCGTAGGCGGCGATGGGCGAGGCATCGGCGTTGCTGTCGCTGTCATCGATCGTTTGGCTGGTCATCGGCTCCACTCCTGGCTTATGGTCGTTCGTGCAGTACGCATCGAGGACCTTCGCCTTCACGGCTAGGACATCGCGAGCGAGATGTCTAACTTAGTAGACCGACATGAGACAACCAACGAGCAAGGGAAAAGGAGCGAATGCGCAAAGACAATTCGATCAGCTATCGGATCAGTCTGGTTGGCCGCATGCAGCGAACGCGCTTCGACGCGCGCGCGCGCAGCCTCGGCATCACACGCGCACAATGGCGTGCGATCTACGCAATCAGTCTCGAACAGGGGGCATCGCAGCGGCGCATCGCCGAAGTGATCGAAGTAACGGATACGACCGCGGGCCGGTTGATTGATCGGCTCGTCGATAACGGCTGGGTCGAGCGGCGCGCAGACGCATCCGATCGGCGCACGCACCACATGCACCTTACCGCTCTCGCCACTCCGTTACTGGACCGGTTAGCCCAGCTTGCACATGACGAAGATGCCGTAGCGCTCGCCGGGGTCGATTTGGCAGAAATACAGACAGCCCTCGCGGTGCTCGATCGAGTGATCGCCAATATCCAGTCCGCGCCCGCCTTGGTCGACGAAACGATACCGTGCGGGGCGGACACGCAATGACCCGGCCCGCATACGCTGCACCTTTGCGCTTCAAAAGATCAATGACAACATTCAGCGCCAGGCGGCATCGATCAAGGGAGCATTTTGTAGACTTCGACTCGCGTCAGGGTCGTTGCAATGCCGTTTGCGCCTGCGACGAGCGTGCCGGCCGGAATAACGACGATCTTCGAGTCGAAAATGAGCTGAACCGAACCATCGGCGTTGACTTTGTCGATCGGCCCGAGGCGCATCCCCTTGGCGTCGCGCAGCGTCGCGCCCGCCTTTGCCGCGACAGGTGTCGTCGCAACGGCTTCGGTGGTTTGTGCGGCAGTTGCAAGTGCTGGCGATCCGACGAGCGCGGCGACGACAACGGCTATAAAAATACGCATATTTCAACTCCAATTCACGAAAAACACATGGTCTTTGCGACGACGTTAAGCTAGCTTAGTATTCTGACAGTGGCCTTGCAAAGAAGAAATGTTGTGATGCAGCATTTTTCACGGCAGGGGATTATTTGTCACACCTGTCCAGCTTGCCGCCTGCCACCCACGCGCTCGGTTCACCCACGCACTTTTGCACTGTGCATGGCTAAGGTGAGACCGGCCTGGTGGCCATGCCGAAGGAATTCGATGATGAGCATGTCACTTGAGCGGCCGAATCTCTCCGGGCCGAGCGTGGACCGGGTCATCGCGCTTGACCGGGGCTTCAATCTTCGTGATTTCGGTGGTTACCCGACGAAATCCGGAGGCATCGTCCGGGGCGGCGTGCTTTACCGCTCGGGTACGATGGCGTATCTGAACGACGCAGACCAGCGTCGTATGGTGGATCTTGGCATTGCTGCAATCGTCGATTTGCGCCGCGCCGACGAGCGCGGCAAAGAACCTACAAGCTGGCACGCCGATACCGGGCTCGATTACTGGGCCGCGACACATGCCGCATCGAGCGGCATGTTGCGTACCGAAACGCGTCGGGCTGTCGCTACCGCGGGGTTGTCAGCGGATGCCATGGTCGATCTTTATCGCAACCTGCCACAAGATCATGCAGCTTCCTATCGGGCGTTCTTTCTCAAGGTGCGCAACGGCTTGTTGCCCATCCTGGTCAATTGCGCCGCCGGCAAGGATCGCACCGGAGTGGCGGTGGCGCTGCTGCTCGAATTGCTAGGCGTTTCGCGTGATCTGATCGTCGAAGACTATGGCCTGACCAACCAACACGCCGATTTTGAAAAGTTGCTGGAATTCCGCAGACGTTCAGGGCGCTTTACAACCGTCTTGCCCGATGCGGGCGGTCCGATGTTCGCGGCTCATCCAAGTTACCTTGCTGCGCTGTTCGATCAACTCGACGGGGTATATGGCAACGTCGAAAACTATGCCCGCGACCAGCTCGGGCTTTCGCCCGATGACCTGACCGCAATCCGTGCGCGGCTGATCGATCCGGCGCCGATCGATTGAATTTTCAGAGCGCCAGGCCGCCGGTGGCTTCGATAATATTGCCGGTTACCCAGCCCGCCTCTGGCCGGCACAGCATCATCACCGCGCCCGCGATATCATCCGGTTGTCCCATCCGCCCCATCGGTACCATCCTGGCATTGGTCTCGTCGAAGCCGGGGCGTGCGCGCAGTTCGGCGATGAAATCGGTGGCAACCGCACCGGGCGCGATGAGATTGCAGGTAATTCCGCGCTTGCCCACCACCGTTGCGGTCGACAACGTCAGGCTCTGCAATGCGCGCTTGGACATCGCGTAGGCCGCCGCAAAATGCTGCGATACCCGTCCCGAAATCGAACCGATGTTGACGATCCGGCCATTGGCGCGCAGCCGGGGCAACGCTTGCTGGGTCACCAGATAAGGTCCTTTGACATTGACCCGCATCATGGCGTCAAACAACTCTTCCGAACCGGATTTGAGCGTGGCATCCTGACCGTTGCTGCCGATGCCCGCGTTGTTGACCAGGATATCGAGGCTGGGCGAGCTGCCGAAAACAGCATCGCATTGTGCCATCAGACTTGCCACGGCGGTGCCGTCGGATACGTCGGCTTGCACAGCAAAAGCCTGGCCACCTGCGGCGACGACTTTCGCCACCAGTTCCTGGGCCGCGTCGTGATTGCTCATATAGTTGAAGGCGACATGCGCGCCTTCGCTCGCGAGCTTTGTGACGATTGCGGCACCGATGCCACGCGCCCCGCCTGTGACGAGCGCCGTTTTTCCTGCAAGACTGTCCATCACTTCAGTCTGCCAACATATTCAACCTGGTGCAATAACTGAATCCAGATTCAGGTGCCCAGTGAATCGACCACCCGGACACCTTCCTCCCGACTTGCCCAAGTGGCGTTGGCATTGTGCAAGTGCAGTCGCCAGTGCGCCACCGCCTGCTCGACGCTGCCCGCCTCGATCAGGGCAATCAGCTTTTTGTACGACTTCAACCCTGCATAAAGACTTTTCAAGCGCGCATCGCGAACAGGCGGATGGCGGCGATGATAATCCCGCTGGTGCTTGCTGGCGAGGTTGAGCAAAATGCGGTTCATGAACGACAGGGTTTTGTTGCCGGCGGCCTGAACCAGCGCATGATGAAACACCTCGACGGACTCGACATAGTCGTCGTAGCGCTGCTGCTCAAGCATCTGTGCAAGCTGGGCAATGACATTCTGGAGCGCTTCGATCTGTCCCCGGCCATGGTCGGTTGCCAGCCAGCGCACCACCGAAGGTTCGATCGCCAACCGCGCCTGATAGAGATCCGCAATCGTTGTGCCCAGCGATTCAAGGACATAACCCGAATAGCGCGAAACCAGTTCGACAGATGGCTTGTGCACTCGCGCGCCCGTGCGCGAACCGCGCACAACACTTATCAGGCCTTCAGCCTCAAGGATGCGAAAGGCCTCGCGCAAAGTGGGACGGGAAATGCCCAGGCTTTCCATAAGAGTGCCTTCGGGCGGCAGAAAATCGCCCTCCCCGATCTCTCCGCGTACAATTTGCGCGCGTATCTGATCGGAAACGATTTCGCTGGTTTTGGGCACGCGGATGCGCGTTACAGCGCCGTCAAAAGTCGCAAAATCCATGCCCATACTCCGCCGGGCCTTGCGCAAATCCGCAGGCAAGGCCGTCAGCATATTAAACTTGGTGTTACAGCTAAAGACCAAAATGAAAGATTCAGACTTATAACCGTAGCTTTCGCGCAGCGGTGAGTGCCCAACGCAGGCATATAACCGACCCGGCACCGACGTTGGCAAGTGATGGCAGAGCCACTGCGCGCAGGCAAACAAAATATGCTGCGGTGCATCAAAGCACTGCGGCATCATGTTTAGCGTGTTGCCATGCCAGCCTCTTCAAATCGGTTCACTGATTGTCGGACTGGATACAATGGTCATCAATCGAGCATGCGTGCTCCACGAGGGCGCGATCTCGATCCTGTTCAAAGTCACCAGTTGGCGAGTTGAGCGGCGCGGGTGCGGTGGTGTTGAGGTGAGCCGAGCCATGATCGGTTGGCGATGGATCTGCGGAACCAGTAGTTGAGGCCGTATTCCCAGGTGTAGCCGATGCCGCCGTGGGCGGCGATCGC
>JARLJU010000353.1 GCA_031291055.1 Rudaea sp.
CTCATTACCCTGGGTGACATGGGTTACATCAATGAGGAAGGCTTTCTATACATCTGCGATCGCAAGGCCGACATGGTGATATCCGGCGGCGTCAACGTCTATCCGGCGGAAATCGAGGCCACGCTCCTCACCATGCCGGGCTGTCACGGATCGGCGTAAAGGCGCCGGGGATGATCGCCGTAATGGCGCCAGTTGGAAGTGGTGTCAAACGCGGATTCGAACGGCCTCAAGAATGCGGTTTTTTACTGGATTTTGCAACGGCGGATTCGCCGTTTTCAGGCATCGGTTTAGGCTTGCGGAAGCTCTCGCCCTCGATGACGATGCGGTAGGCACCGTGACGTAGCCGGTCGAGTGTCGCGGCGCCGAGAACCCGGTTGTCGGGGAAGGCGTCACCCCATTCGCTGAGATCGAGATTGGATGTCAGGATGGTAGCCGCCCGCTCATACCTGGCCGCCACCAGGTCGTGGAAGTCTTCGTCGTGTGGCGCGCGCAGGGGTTTGAGCGCGAAGTCGTCAACGATCAGCAGTGGCACACGCGCGAACTGCTGGAACTTGCGCTCATAGAGGCCCGTGGCGCGGGCCGCATGCAGTTTCTTGATCAGATCGGTTTGCGTGACGAACAGCACGTCGCGCCCCTGACGCGCAGCGCAGTGACCCAGCGCCTGGGCAATGTGGGACTTGCCGACGCCTGTTTGACCGACCATCAGGATTGCCACCTTCTCGTCGATGTAACGACCGGTGGCGAGATCGTGGATGTGCGCACGGTTGAGCTTCGGCAGCCGGTCGAAGTTGAAGGTTTCCAGTGTCTTGCCTAGCCCGAAGCCGGCGCGCACGAGACGCGCGCCGAGTTTCTTCTGGTCTCGCCGCGCGACTTCATCATGCAGGAGCATCGCGAGGAATTCGGTGTAGGCGAGCTGTCCATCGATTGCCTGCCGGTTGCGCTGCTCGAGCGAGTCGAGTACGCCGGACAGGCGCAGTTGCTTGAGGATCGTATTCAGTTCGGGACTGGGGTTCATGTTGTTCAATGCAGGAGAAGGGAGTGGAGGTCACGACCGAAGCGGCCGCCGTTCAGATAGGTGTCGGCAGGCGCCGTTGACGTTTGCGCCGCTGCTGCGGCGGGCTGGCTGTCCAGTCCCTTGTCGAGGATGGTCTTGACGGTGCGGTACTTCGGGCTCGCGAATGCAAGCGCACGCTCGCACGCGGCGTCCAGTCGCTGATCGCCGAACTTCTCGCACATACGGACGATGCCCTGCGCGCCACGCAGGTTCACCAGCACCGTGTCGTTGAACATCGCGAGAATCAGCGCGTGACAGGATGGCCCGATCTCCCTGGCACGAGCCAGGCACCACTGCGGATCGTGCTCGAGCCACGCCTGCGCCGCCGGCGGCTGGTGGTCACGCACTGTATGGCGATCACCTGCCTTGCGCAGTCGTGGATGGGTTGCAATGAGTTCGTGCTGATGGAACAGCTGTACGACCGTATCAGTCGATTTGAGCCAGAGGCTCTTGCCAACCAGCGTGAACGGCACGGAGTACAGCGCCTTCTTGTAGACGACGTGTCCGTCCGTATGCACCTTGACTTCGCTCCATACAGCCAGCACCGGCGCAACGTCAGGCAGCGTCGTGAGCAGCGGCTTCTCGATGGCAAAGCGCGCCAGCGGCTGCTCGCGTGTCGTGCCATGTTCGCGCGTGCTGGCCTGCTGCATGATCCATTCGCGCAACTGCCGGTTGGCATCGGTCAGGTCGCGGAACGTGCGCAGCGGCACAAAGGATTTCTTGACATACTTGACGCCCGACTCAACGATTCCCTTCTTCTGCGGGTCGTGCGGTGGACATGCGTCGATCCGGAAGCCGTATCCCTCAGCGAGCGCGGCGTACGAACGCTGGACCTCCGGGCTGTACATGCAGGCTCTGGTGATCGCACACTTCGCGTTGTCGATGATGATGCGTCCCGGGCAGCCGCCAAACCACTCAAAGGCACGACGGTGGCAGGCCAGCCATGTCTCGACGGTCTGGTCGAGCACGAGCTCGACATACTGGTGCCGCGACCAGCAGAGGGTCATGACGAAGAACCACGTTTTGATCTGCGCGCCCGATTCATGTGGTAGTGCCGGCCCGGCGCCGAAGTCAACCTGTGCGGCCTCCGCTGGCGCAACCTCAAGGATCGTTGTGGCCGCCACGCCGCGTTCGGCCCTCAGGCCCAGCAGGATACGGCGCACCGCCGAGTAGCTGCCGGTGTAGCCATGGTTACGTTTCAGCGCGTGGTGAATCGTTGTGCCCTGAACGCCGGCGTCATGCCAGTCACGGATCTGCTCGCGAAACGGCGCGAGCGTGGACACGCATGTGCTCGGCAAATGTGGAGTGCGGCCAAACACGCCGGCAATCACGGTATCGTCAGGCAACGGCTGCCCAGGATTCAGCCAGCCGCGCTCGTCGGCCATGCGACGAACAGCGGTCAACTTCTTGCGACCCATCAGGCCGCTACGCCCGATGTCGCGATCAGAATCGCCTTGCCGCATGCGGACAAGGACTTGACGGTACTCAAACAATTCGAACCTCCGGTTGGTCATGGACACTCCGTTCAGAAAGAACGGGAGCGTACCCATCTGGAAAGTTCGAATCGCGTTCAACACCCTGCGCCAGTGGCGCCTATACGCCGATCATTGACTGGCTCCTTTACGCCGGTCACCGACTGGCGCCATAACGCCGATCCTGCGCTGGCGCCTATGCGCCGATCATCTGGTGGCGCCAATACGCCGATCCCGAAATGGCTCCATAGCGCCGGTCAGTGACA
>JARLJU010000354.1 GCA_031291055.1 Rudaea sp.
GCACCTTCCAGATGCCGCGCGTTTGCGGGCTGTGCGGATCTTCTTCGGTCTCGCACTTCGCGTGGTGCTTACGGTGAATCGCGGCCCATTGGCCGGTCAGCATGCCGGTGGTCATCCACAGCCAGAAGCGGAAAAAATGACTGGCGATCGGATGCAGCTCCAGCGCGCGGTGCGCCTGGCAGCGATGCAGATAGACCGTTACGCCAATGATCGTGATGTGCGTCGCGACCAGCGTGTACAGCACAAGTTGCCACCACGAAAAGTGCAGCAGGCCGTGGGCAAGGAAATCGAGTAAGGAATTCAACAAGGCAATTTACCTGTGGAACAAGAGACGCCAGACACACGCAAAATACGCGTGTCAAGAAAGTGAAAGCATACAGCGGGATTGGACGATATTCTACTTGAAGCGTTCCAAGTGTTTGTAACAAATAGAGATTTTTTGTGCAGCATCAACGGGTTGGAGCGCGCCGGAGGTCATTTTTAGACCTGCCGGCGGGTTCGAAGTGCCCGTCAGTGGCCGCTGTCGCCCTGATTTGTCGCGGGAGCGGTCATTGTTACCGCTTGCGGCATCGCGTCGCTCACGTTGCCGACGATTCGCACTTCGCGTTGCGCGAAAGGAATCGAGATGTCGTGTTCGGAGAACAAACGCCAGATGTTGCGATTGACGGCCGAGCGTACGCCTGCCGTGCCTGTCGCCGCCTCATCGATCCAGAAGCCGAGTTCGAGGTTGATGCCGTCGGTGCCAAAGCTCGCCAGATAGGGCGTAGGCGCCGGCTCCTGGAGCACCCGCGCGACGCCCTGTGCGGCCTCGGCGAGCAGCGCCATCGCCTGCTCGACGTCGGAGGAGTAGGCGACCTGTACGGCCACCTTGGCGTAGCCGCGCGTCAGATAGGACGACTGGTTCTGCACCACGTCCGTAATCAGCTTTTCATTCGGGATCAGCGTTTCGATGCCGTCCAGGCCGCGCACCACCGTGTAACGCGTGCGAATCTGCGTGACCATGCCCTGCAGGCCGCTGACGTTGATCGTGTCGACGATCCGCAGCGAGCGGTCGATCAGGATGATGAAGCCCGAGACGTAATTGCTGGCGATCTTTTGCAGCCCGAACCCAAGCCCCACACCCAGCGCGCCACCGAACACGCCCAGCACCGTAATGTCGATGCCCACCAGCGACAGGCTGATCAGCACCGCCGCGAGCACGAACGCGGCACGCCCAACCCGCGCCACCACCACTTTGAGGTTGGCGTCGAGCGTGTTGGAGCGCATCAGGCGGTCTTCGAACGTGGCGCCGAGCCACATCGCGACGATCATCGTCACGCACACCCACAGGAGGCCCGTGGTGAGCGAGAGCAGCGTCATGTGCGCATTCGCGACCCTGAAGCGCACGCTGCCCATCCAGGCGATCACGTCGTCCTGAATGCCCATCACGGTGAGCACCATGCCGATCCAGACGACCAGCGAGACGACCTTCTCAACCAGGAATAGCCACGGATGGTTCGCGCCGTCCTGGCTGAAAACCCGCCGCGCGAAGAAAAACACGATGTAAATCAGGCCGATACCGATCAGCGGCACCAGCGCCAGATCGAGCAGCGCAGTGTGCATGAACTGGCCGGTGACCGCCTGCGCGAGCCAGACGAACGCCGCCCCGATCAGCGGAAAGAACGCCCGGTTCAGGCTTTCCGCACCGAAACGCAGGGTCTGGTACCGCGTCTGGCGCCGCAGATCGAGCGTCCGGCGCAACAGGCGCGCGAGCAGCCAGGCAATGGCGAGCGTCCCGAGCAACACGCCGACCTGCCACAGCATCACCGGCTGGCCGAAGTCGCGCGCGAGGTCGCCGAACATGTGAGGGAAAATGCGGTTTTGCATGATGTCGCCGAAATCGC
>JARLJU010000355.1 GCA_031291055.1 Rudaea sp.
ACGTGCACCGGACGACCGGGACGCAGCAGACGATCCTCGCGGGCGTCGGAACGCCGGCGCACTTCGACGTGGTCGAGTTCAAAGTCCTTCCCGGCGTGCACGATGCCTACCGCATCTCGTCGCCGTACAAGCTGGCAGGGCGCAACTTCCGGCCCGAGGGCACGACGATTACCTTCGCGAACGGCGTGGTGGTCGGCGGCGAAGAGGTGGTCGTGATGGCCGGACCGTGCTCGGTCGAATCGAAGGAGCAGATTCTGCTCAGCGCGAAGCAGTCGGCCGCGGCCGGCGCGAAGTTCTTGCGCGGCGGTGCGTATAAGCCGCGGAGTTCGCCGTACAGCTTCCAGGGCATGGGACTCGACGGGCTGAAGCTGTTGCGCGAAGTCGGCGATGCGACCGGGTTGCTGGTGATCACCGAGGTGATGGAGATCTCGCAGATCGAGTCGATGATTCCGTTCATCGACTGCTTCCAGGTGGGCGCGCGCAACATGCAGAACTTCAACCTGCTGCGCGAACTCGGCCACACGCGGACGCCGGTGCTGCTGAAGCGCGGCATGTCGGCGACCATTGAAGAGGTGCTCCTTTCTGCGGAATACATTCTTTCCGGCGGCAACTACGACCTGATGCTGTGCGAGCGCGGCATTCGCACCTACGAAACCTACACGCGCAACACCATGGATATCTCGGCGATTCCAGTGCTGCAGAAGCTGACGCATCTGCCGGTGATGGCCGATCCGTCGCACGGCGTCGGCATTCGCGATCTCGTGCCGCCGATGGCGCTGGCAGCGGTTGCAGCGGGCGCGGACGGACTGCTGATGGAGATGCATCCGAACCCGGACAAGGCCATGAGCGACGGCGCGCAGAGTCTGTATCCGGACCAGTTGACCAAGCTGGTGGAGCAGTTGCGGCTGCTCGCGCCAGTGGTCGGACGAAGGGTCGCGTAGGCGATGCGCCGCGTCCTCATCGTCGGCACGGGGCTGATCGGCGCGTCGATCGGGCTGGCGCTGCGCGCTGCGGGTTTCGATGGCGAGATCATCGGGACTGGGCCGACAACGGCTACCCTGACGACGGCTCGCGACATGGGCGCGATCAATTCCTTTGTCGAGCACGACGCTGCGGTTGAAGCGGCGGCGAACTGCGACGTGATCGTGCTGTGCGGGCCGGTGCTTTCGATTCTCGACTGGATGCAGCGGCTGGCGCCGTTGCTCGGCGAACATCAACTAATCACCGATGTTGGCAGCACTAAGGTGCAGATTGTGGAGCTGGCGGCGAAGCTGGGTTATAACCAGCTAGGCAAGGCGCGCTTTCTTCCGGGCCATCCGATGGCTGGGAAGGAATCGGGCGGTGCGGCGCTGGCTGAAGCTGGACTGTTTCAGAACGCGATGTGGCTGTTCACCCCGACAGGCGCGGCAGCTTCGGCGATCGAGGTCGAGTGGCGCGCCTGGGTGGCAAAGTTCGGCGCGCGAACGATGGACCTCGATGCAGCGCGGCACGATGAGATCTGCGCGTGGGTGAGACATTTGCCGCAGATGCTCTCTACGGCGCTGGCGGCGCTGCTGGAGGAGACGTTCGGCGGCGATCCCGTGCGGCGCGAGGAGATCGCGGCGATCGGCGGCCGCGCGCTGCGGGAGACGACGCGGCTGGGCGCAAGTCCGTACAACATGTGGCGCGATATTGCGCTGTCCAACACCGAACCGATTGCGGCGACGCTGCATGCGCTGGAGCAGCGCCTGGCGCACCTGCGCGAGAACCTGCGGACGCCGGAGTTGAAGGAAGAGTTTCGGCTGGCGAACGAGTTTCGCAAACGGACGTAGCAAGTCAGGTCGGCGGACGCGGTACCATCAGAGTCGATGGCTTCGACAACTTCCAATCTGAGCGTTGCGCTGGCTGATATTGTGGCGGCGCGGGAGCGGCTGCGTGACGCGATTTACTACTCGCCTTGTCCACACTCGGTAATGCTGTCGGAGTTGACAGGGCAGCAGGTGTATCTGAAGCTGGAGAACCTGCAAATGACGGGCAGCTTCAAGGAGCGCGGCGCGCTGAACCGGATTGCGATGCTGACGCCGGAGCAGGCAGCGCGCGGCGTGATTGCGGCGAGCGCCGGCAACCACGCGCAGGGCGTGGCGTATCACGCGACCAAGCGCGGAATTCGCGCGGTGATCGTGATGCCGCTGACGACGCCCCTGGTGAAGGTGACGGCGACCCGCGGCTTTGGCGCCGAGGTCGTGCTGCATGGGGCCAATTACGACGAGGCGTTTACCGAAGCGATGCGGTTGTGCGCCGAGCAGGAACTGACGTTTATTCATCCTTTCGACGATGCAGCGGTGATGGCGGGGCAAGGAACGATTGGGCTTGAATTGCTGGAGCAGGTTCCGCTGCTGGAAGCGGTGGTGGTTCCGATCGGCGGCGGCGGATTGATTGGCGGCATTGCCTGCGCGATCAAGGAATCGCGTCCGGAAATCAGGATCGTTGGCGTGCAGACTTCGCGCCTGCCTTCGATGGCGGCGGCGGTCGAGGCGCATCATCCGGTGACGGTGGAGCCGGCGACTACGATTGCGGATGGTATTGCGGTGCGGCGCGCGGGCGATCTGACGCTGCCGATGGTGGAACGGTATGTGGACGAGATTGTGACCGTCGATGAGGACGAGATTGCTTCGGCGATCCTGATGCTGCTGGAGCGCGAGAAGACACTCGCAGAGGGCGCGGGCGCGACGGCGCTGGCGGCGCTCCTGCAACATCGCACGAGCCTGAAGGGCGCGCACACGGCGGTGATGGTGTGCGGCGGCAATATCGACGTGACGCTGCTGTCGCGGATCATCGAGCGCGGCCTGGTGCAGGATGGGCGGCTGATCCGGTTGCGGATTCATCTGCTGGACAAGCCGGGCGCGCTGCACGAGTTGACGCGGCTGATTGCGGAATATCGCGCGAACATTGTCGATACGCTGCACAATCGCGCGTACTACGGCGTGAATCTCGGCGATACCGTGATCGACATTACGATGGAGACGCGTGGGCCGGAGCAGGTTGCCGAGTTGCTGGCCGCGTTGACGGCCGAGGGATACAACCACTCGCGAGTGCTTTAGGGAGAGTGGTCAGTTAGCAGTGGTCAGTTGTCAGTGCGTCGGCGGCGGTTGCGTTCCGAGCGGGGTAGGCGGTTCCTGGTTGCTGGTTGGTGGTTGTTCGTTGCTGCTTGCTCGCTGTTGGGCTGAGTTGAGGGTGGGGTTGGTTGCTGGTGGTTGCGTTTGGGTTGCGTGGCGGTTGGTGCCGTCCTTGGAACCCGCCATCCTCGAAGCCGCGGTGGCGGAGTTGCTTGAGGACGCT
>JARLJU010000356.1 GCA_031291055.1 Rudaea sp.
CACGAGCGAAGGCTGAACCTGCAGCACGACCGATCTGCCTCTCTCCGCAACCATCGGCAAATAGCGCACGAATTGCAAGGTGTCGCCAAGGCCTGCTTCGGCATAGAGCAACAGCGTGCGTCCTGCGAACGCCTCGCCCTGCCATTCAGCTTCAGCGAAGGCCGGATAGCTTTCCGACCAGCCCTTGCATTTTTTGCCCCAGCGAAACTCTTCGAAGCCGCTTGCAAGATGTCCGTTCATCAGCAGGACATGGGCATGATTGAAGCGAACCTGCGGGTCGTCCGGATCGAGGGCCACGGCACGGTGCGACACCGCGAGCGATTCATCCAGCGCGCCCATGACGCGCAACGCGACCGCAAGACTGGAGTGGGCTTTGGCGGAGGCTGAGTCTGCGGCGACGGCACGCCGATGGGCGGTGACGGCGTCCTCGAACTTGCCCTGAGCGTCGAGGATGACACCAAGATTGGTGTGGGCCGGTGCATAGTTCGCATCAAGCAATAGCGCGCGTTCACACGCGTCCATCGCCTCATCCGGCTGCCCGAGCTCGCAGAGACAGCCGGCGAGATTGGAATAACCGCCGGCATCGCTCGGGTCTGCTGCAATAGCGCTGCGGTACGCGGCGACGGCAGCTTCGGTATCGTTCTTCCGCTCGAAAATGGCCCCCCGGTTGATATGCGCCTTCGCATAGACGGGATCGAGCGCCAGTGCGCGCTCGCAGGCGGCGGCCGCCTCGTCGAGCCTGGCGAGGTCGCACAGGCAGGCGCACAGATTGTTGTGGATCGTGACGTCGGTCGGATCGATCATCGTGACCTGCCGATAGATCCTGACCGCGTCCTCGACGCGCCGGGCTTCATGCAGCGCCAGCGCAAACTGCCGCAGTGCCGCCGTATCATTCGGGGCCAGTTCCGTCGCCCTCCCATAGTGGTCGAGCGCTTCGTTCAGCTTGCCGTGCCGACGGAGTGCAGTGCCAAGTGCACCATACACCTCAGGATCGTCCGAATGGCAGGCCAAGGCTTGGCGATAGGCGGCAATCGCATCATCGAACTTGCGCTGTTCCACAAGCAAGTTACCGAGATTGCGCCAGGCGCCGGGATATGCGGGATCGCGTGTAATCAGGTCGCGGTAAGCCTTCTCCGCGTCGGCCGGCTGCCCATCGGCCGCGAGACAGATGGCTAGGTTGAAGCGTGATCGAGTCAGATTCGGATTGAGCTCAATCGCATGACGATAGACTGAAGCGGCGTCAGCGAAACGCATCAAATCGACCAATGCCGCGCCGAGTTTGACGTGTAGGCCAGCATCACGCGGCCGCAATGTCGCGGCGCGCTGGAATACAGCGAGCGCAGCGTCCCGTTCACCTTTTACCGCCAAGGCGTCGCCGAGCGTCACCAGCGCTGGCACGTAATCCGGGTCCAGATCGAAAACGCGGCCGATCAGCTCGGCGCCCTCCGCCATGCGGTTGGCTGAAAAAGCAATGACAGATGCAAGATGAAGCGCCGGAATGTGGTCAGGACGCGCGATGAGGATATCGTCGCA
>JARLJU010000044.1 GCA_031291055.1 Rudaea sp.
ATCATGCGCTGGAACGCCTGGCCCAGATTGGCGAACGCCACGTGGACGTTCTTGCGCGCGAGCCGGTAGCGATAGTCGCGATCGAGCGCCGTTGCCGCGGCGACGGCGGCAGCGGACGCGCCGCTGACCGGTTTGGCGGTCGCGTTGCTGAAGGTCGCGGCGCCGGTTCTGTTTGCGTCGGCGGTTGTACCAGCGCCGGCACCCGCGTTTGCAAGAACGGTCGCACCAGCACCTGCGCCTGACTTTAGCGCAGCGTTGCCGCTTGCATTCGCTCCGGCGTTTGCCATCGCGAGCGCGGGCTTGCCCGATTCGATCGCCGGATCCGCCATCGCCGCGGCGGGCGCAAATGCGCCTGCCTCAGTCACCGTAGCGACAACCGCAGCGGCCGGCTTGCCGCTCCACCACCAACTCGCTTCCAGATACTGCCGCGTCGCACTGATCATGCTGTTGACGAGCTTGCCCATCAACCGGTATTCCCAGTAGGGGAACAGGTGGCTCGCCGCAATCGCGATCGCGCAGCCCACCACCGTATCGATCGCGCGTTCGCCGATGATGCGCATGCTGCCTGGTGCGAGCAGATGGAACATGAGCAGCACATACGAGGACGTGAACACCACGCTCGCCGTGTAATTGAACAGCAACAGGCTGTAGCTCATGACCATCGACGCGAACATTACGACCAGCAGGATGTGCGGCTCCTTGACGAAGATCATCAACGCGATGCTCGCCGCACAGCCGATCAGCGTGCCGATAATCCGCTGGCTGTTGCGCTGCTTGGTCAGCGAATAGCCCGGCTTCAGAATGATGACGGTGGTCATCACGATCCAGTATGCGTTGGTGAGCGGCAGCAGACGGCCGAGCCAGAAACCCACGGCGACCGCGATCGTCACGCGCAGCGCATGGCGGAAGCTCGGCGAGGCCATGGTCAGATTCGAGAAGATCTGCCCGAATGGCACCCGGCGGCTCGATACGAAGCGGGAGAGCGCCTTGTCGAGGCGTAGTTCGGTCTCGGTCTCGGTCGCGCCCGGGTCACTCGACAGGCTCTTGTGCATCTTGTCGATCAGACGCGTGGCGCTCCAGATACGCCGGAAGGTGGACGACACGGCCGAATAAGCCTCGGGACTCCTGGCTGGCAGGTCCCGCTTGCGCATCAAGTCAATCTCGAACTCGATGGCGCGCAATTCGGCTTTTACATTCACGCGCGTGCGCGGCGGCTGGTTTTGCAGCACCGCGAGTCCGATCTCTTCGAGATCGGCTGCGGATTTGCGAATCAGATCGCGGTAGAACACCAGCAGGTCGGAGCCGCCAAATGTGCTGCGCACCAGTGAATAATCGACATGCGTGCCGACAAACAGTTCGTGCAGGTCGACGGTATTGATGAACAGATTGAACAGCATCGCCCGGCGCGGTTCAAGCCGGCCGGTCTTCAACTTCGGCAGATTGCGCAGCACGATGTCGCGCGCGGCATCCTGACGATCGACCGCGGCGATCTGTTTGTCGACCAGATTGCGATAGCACTCGTCGAGATCGTTATCGAGATCGTAGAAGGCGGCGCGTGCGAGCAGGTAGTCCGCGCACGCGAACACGCTTTCGGCGAGCGCCTGCTGTTCGATGCGATGCATCATCCAGCGGCTCACGAAGGTCGACCAGTACGTGTACCAGAGACCGCCTACCAGAATCCACGACGCATTGACAAGCGCCTGCATCGGCGTGAAATGCTCTTCCAGCGTCATGATCATCATGAACAGCGTGGCGAAGCTGATCTGCGGCCAGCGGTTGCCATACACGACGATCAA
>JARLJU010000357.1 GCA_031291055.1 Rudaea sp.
ATCCTGCAAAGCACCCGCGACTATTCGGCCTGTACGCTGAAAAGCGGTACGGCTTGCGGTGGCTCGGCAACTTCGGCCAACGGCAACGCGCTCTATTTCACACCCACCAGCGGCGCCAGCTCGACGATCGGGTCGTTGGGCGGCGGCAAGCTGGCTACCGGATCGTCATCCCGTTACAACTATGGTCCGCTGAATTATTATCAGCGCCCGGATCAGCGCCTGACTGCTGGCGTGTTCCTCAACTACGACGTCAGCCCGGCGTTCAAGCCCTATGCCGAATTCATGTTCATGTCGGATCACTCGATGGCGCAGATCGCACCGTCGGGCGACTTCGGCAATACGCTGACGGCCAATTGCAACAACCCGCTGCTGACCGCGCAAGAGCAATCGACCCTTTGCACTACGCAAAACACAGTCATCGGCTATCTGGGCAGCTATCCGGTCACCAACGGGTTTGCCACCTCGCAGACACAGAGCACCCTTAACAGCCTTAACCGGAATGTGGTGCCGGGCACGGTCTATTTTCAGTTGCTCAAGCGCAATGTCGAAGGTGCGCCCCGTATCAGCGACCTGAACCACAAGGATTACCGCTCGGTCATCGGTGCCAGTGGCGACATCGGCAAGGGCTGGCATTACGACGCCTATTACCAGTTTGGCGAAGTGCGTTATCAGCAGCAGTATTTCAACGACCTGTCGGTATCGAACCTGACCAACGCGCTCAACGTCGTCTCGGGCGCGAACGGCCCGGCTTGCGCTTCGGCTACGGCGGTTGCGGCGGGCTGCGTTCCCTATGACGTGTTCTCGGGCAACGGGGTGTCGCAGGCAGCAGCAAGCTATGTGACCGGTTATGGCAATGAAACCGGCATCAACACACAGCATATCGTCGATGCATCGCTGTCGGGCGATCTGGGCGAATACGGCATCAAGACCCCGTGGTCTTCGAATGGCGTGCTGGTGAACTTTGGCGCTGAATTCCGTCATGAAAGCGTGTCGACAAACCCCAATGCGGCGTTTGTCACGGGTGATCTGGCGGGCCAGGGCGGCGCAACGTTGCCGATATCCGGTTCGTTCAACGTCGCCGAACTGATGACCGAAGCCAATGCGCCGATCATCACCGAAGGGGCCGTCTATGGGCTCAACCTCGAAGGCGCGTTCCGCTATTCGCACTACAGCTATTCCAATGACCAGAGCTTCAACACGGTCACATGGAAGCTGGGCTTCAACTTCCTGCCGGTGAAGGATGTGAACCTGCGCGGCTCGATCAACCGCGCCGTGCGCGCGCCGAACCTTCAGGACATGTTCGCGGTCGACCATGTATCGCTCGACGGTTCGACCGATCCTTGCGCGGGCACCCCGGTCACGTCCGGCGGCTGTGTCGCGCAAGGTCTGCAGCTGAATCAGACGACGCCTTCCAATCCGGCAGCGCAATACAATGGCCTGCAGGGTGGTAACCCCAATCTGCGCCCCGAAGTTGCCATCACCAAGACGCTGGGTCTGGTCTACACCCCGCATCAGCTGGCCGGTCTGTCGTTCAGCGTCGACTACTATGACATCAAGATCCGCAACGCGATCCAGCAGATCGGCGCGGACGCGATTCTGGGGGCGTGCAACACCGATCCCAGCTCGAGCCTGTGCGGCCTGATCCACCGCAATCCGGCGGGTTCGCTGTGGCTGACGAATTCGGGCTATGTGACCGACATCACCCAGAACATCGGTGGCGTCGAAACCAAGGGCTTCGATTTCAACGTCAACTTCAGCCACAGGATCGAACATGTCGGTCTGTTGAGCGGCGCGTTCGATGGCGGCCTGATGACGCATTATATCGTCAACAACGGCGTCTCAGCGACGTATGACTGCTCGGGCTACTATGGTGTGACCTGTGGCAACCCGATGCCCAAGTGGCGCCACAAGGCGCGCCTGACGCTGACCACGGGCGGCGTTTCGACCTCGGTCACGTGGCGCTACACCGGCCCGGTCAATATCGATTACAGCAACCCCAGTTCGACAGTGGCGGCCAGCGGCTATGCCCTGTTCGGTTCGCACATCAATGGGCAGAGCTATTTCGACCTCGCCGTCGATGGCCGCATCGCCCATAACCTGACTTGGCGTGTGGGCATCAACAACCTGTTTGATGTCAATCCGCCGCTGGTCGCAAGTTCGTCGTCGCTGTCCGAATGCGCAAGCACGGTCTGCAACGGCAACACCTATCCCGGCACTTATGACGCGCTGGGCCGCTACCTGCATGCAGGCGTGACTTTCGCGTTCTAAGTTCAATTTGCAGTGATTTCGATGGCGGCAGTCCTCTCCCGAGGGCTGCCGCTTTTCGGTTGAGCCGGGTGCAAAAGCGGTGAAAACCACGCGATGCGCAACGCAACAGTTTTGCGCATCGCCATGATGGAGTGACAATGCCTAAGACCAGCGCGCAGGATGTCCTTGGCCGTATCGCCGGATTGGCCCGGGCGGCGCGACTGGATGAGGCCTCTGCGCTTGTTACGCAGACGTTGGCGACAGCGCCTGACGATGTGATGCTGCTGGCACTGGGCGGCGCGATCGAATGCCACCGCGGCGCATTTCCTGTGGCTGCCGGCTATTTGCGCCGTGCGCTCGATGCCCGGCCAGACGATCTGGTGATCCGCACCAATCTGGCCGAGGCGCTGTTTCACAGTGGCGACCATCCGGCTGTGCGAGCCTTGTGCGACGAGGCATCTGCACGCGCCGATGCCACTTTGCGGCTGGCGCGGCTCGGCGCCTATCTGGCGCAGGAAGCGGACGACAACGAAACCGCCGTTGCCCTCTATCGCATCGTTCTTGCTCAAGAACCCGCCGATTGGATGGTCTGGAACAATCTTGGCAATGCCCTTTCGGCGCTTGGCCGGATCGACGAGGCAATCGAGGCGTTGAACGAAGCCGTTCGCGCCGCGCCCGATGCCCCGCCGATCAGGGTCAATCTGGGGGAAACCCTGTTTGAAGCCGGGCGCGCCGAACGGGCCGTTGCCGTGCTGGAACGCGCTTCGGCCGAATTTGCCGACGATCCGCATCCCCAACTCGTGCTGTTCAGGCGGTATGGCGCTTTGGGTGATCCGGAAGCAGCCTATGCTGCGCTGACCGAGGCCGCCAGACGCGCGCCCGATCGCGCCGACATTCAGGCCGATTTCGGCCACGTATCGAGTGAACGCAATGCCTTCGATGTGGCCGAAACGGCCTTTGAACGCGCGCTTGCCGCGCAACCCGACTATACCCCTGCAATCGTCGGCCTTGCCGCCGTGCTGGAACGGGTCAATCGCGAAGACGAACTCGATGCCCTGCGCACGCGCGCGTTCGATCAGGCGGCAGAGCCTGCCGCACTGGCCTTTATCGATGCCTTGCGGTTGAAACGCGCCGGACAATTCGCCGAGGCGCTCACCGCGCTCGATGGCGCAGGCGATGTCGTGCAGCTGGCAAGGTCGATGCAATTGCGCGGGCAATTGCTCGATCGGCTGGGGCGCCACGACGAAGCCTTTGCGGCCTTTACCGCGATGAATGCGGCCAACCGGGATGATCCCAGCGATCCGCGTGAGCGCGCTGCGGCATATCGCCGGGATATTGCACAGGCCTGCGATCTGCTGACGCCCGACTGGCTGGCGAGATGGACACCATCGCCGCCCGTGCAGCGGCGCAGTCCGATCTTTGTGGTGGGCTTTCCGCGTTCGGGCACGACACTGCTGGATACCATGCTGATGGCAGTCCCGGCGGTACGCGTGCTGGAGGAGGAATCGTTCATCACCGATATCGAGCAGGAACTCGGCGGTATCGCCGCTTTGCCGTCCTTGACGGACGCGGCAATCGACGCGGCGCGTGCGCGCTATTTTACGCTGGTCGAAACCGTGGCTCCGCTCGATGCCGATACGATCGTCATCGACAAGCACCCGATGCATCTTGCCAAGGTGCCGATTATCCGGCGGCTGTTTCCCGATGCCCGCTTTGTGCTGGCGCTGCGCCATCCCTGCGATGTGTTGCTCAGCTGTTTTATCACCAATTTCCGCCTCAACGATGCGATGTCGAGCTTCCTTGATCTTGACGATGCAGCGCAGCTTTATGATCTGACATTTCGGTATTGGACCAAGGCGCAAGCCTTGTTTGGACTGAAGGTTGCGCAAGTGACCTACGAAGACCTTGTGGCCGATCCGGAAGCGGTATTGCGACCAGTGTTTGCCGCACTTGATCTGCCGTGGCCCGAGGGGCGTTTTGATCACCGCGACGCCGCGCGTGCGCGCGGTGTCGTGCGCACGGCCAGTTATGCGCAGATCACCGAGCCATTGTATCGCCATGCGACCGGGCGTTGGCGGCGCTATGCCGTGCATCTCGATGGCATAGCGCCCCGGTTGAAGCCGTGGATCGAGCAGTTCGGTTATGGTGAGGGCATCGGCTGACGCACCATACGCGGCCTTTCCTGATGGCCTCGGGCAAAGTATAAGGCAGCCATGTCATCCATTCGTCCCTGGCGCGACATCGCGCGTCGCAAGAGCCGCCAGATCATGGTTGGCGCGGTCCCCGTTGGCGGGGATGCGCCGATCACGGTCCAGACCATGACCAATACGCCGACCGCCGATGCGGTCGCGACGATCGATCAGATCCGCCGCTGCGAGGATGCCGGGGCCGATCTGATTCGCGTGTCCTGCCCCGATGA
>JARLJU010000358.1 GCA_031291055.1 Rudaea sp.
GCACGCCTGAGCCGCCTGTGATGTTTTAACCCAGGCGCTCGCGGCGTCCCCCCTTGTGCAGGTCACTCAATCGTGCAGCTCGCGAGGACGACTCGCGCGCGCAAAATCCTCCCTACGGCTGACAGCTTCCACCTTGAGCGCCGGTTCACCGCTTGACTTCCAATACGGTTGCTTTTCTTTGCGGCCGGCAAAGAAAAGTAGGTGCCGCCCCGCACAGGGGCAACGCTAATAAACCACTAACAAAACAAGGAAAGGCCAACGCCACAGGCACACAGACGAACAAGCGCCGCGAAGGCAAAAAAGCAAAATAGTGCAAAACATCAACCAGCACAAAAACCACATGCCATATCCTTCCAGCTAACCGAACCCTAAGCGCCGCAGGCACCAACCCCGTAGGGCAAAACCAAAATGTTCACCTCAATCAAAAGATTCCTAAAAAAATGGCGAGCCTCCCGCGACGGCGGCCACCAACTGGACGCGCTACTAGCGATCGCCGACAAGACGGCGCCCTACCCAGACCGCAGTGAATGGCTGATCGAGCTCGCCCACTGGATCCACCGCGGCCGCGCCGTCCAACCCGAGCAACTCGATAACACCGTCGAAAACGCTACCTCACGCTCAACCCTGGCGCACGCAAGAGTCCGCTATCTCCTCCACGTGCTGGACCGTAACCCGGCCTGGAAGGCCAACGTCGCCGGCATTCTCCGCGCGCTCCTGCGCGAAAGCGACGGCCTCTCGCTTCTCTGCGATGCAGGCATGCCCGTGCACTCCGGCTTCTTTGGCGCACTCTTCGAACGCCTCGAAGCCTCACTGATCCCCCCAGCGCCGAACCGGCGCGATCTGCGCGCGATCGTCACCCTGATGTTCAGCCAGGAACGCGACGCCGAATGGATCGCCAGTCTGCCAACCGATCTGCTCACCCGCATCCGCGCCCTCTTCGACTATGAAGAGGACGACAACGAACATCGCGACACCACCCCGTTCTCGCTCGACCTGCTGGCCGCCCTGCACAATCTCACCTGCCAGATCAGTTCGACCGGTCTCTCGCAAACAGTCCGCAGCCGTCTCGGCGAAGTGGACGCCGGCGATGCCAGCGACGTGCGCGTCGCCATGGAAAAGCAGCCGTTCTACCGGCTCACGCGCGCCATGCTCGCCGTCGAAGCGGCCCATCAGGACGTCAGTGCAGGCGCCCCGCAAGACAAGCTGCTGCATGAGGTCAACTATCTGCGCCTGCTGCTCGACGAATGCCGCAGCGCTACCGACAACGTCTTCGCCCATCTCTATCGCAACGGCGTCAGTGTCGATATCGTGTTCCAGGTCGAACGGATGCGCATGCGCATCGTGCGCGCGGAGCACCTGCTGAACACCTGGATGGCGCCGGACGATCCGCACGCCGGCGCGCGTCTCACCGCCGAACTGGTGAACGCCAACCACGCAAGCCAGAGCGTCGCGCATCTCGTGCGCAGCAATTTCTCATTGCTGGCGCGCAAGGTCGTCGAGTACAGCGCCGATACCGGCGAGCACTACATCGCACGCGATCGCGCCGAATACCTGAAGATGCTGCGCATGGCAGCCGGCGGCGGACTCGTCACCGTCGTCACGGTCTGCATGAAATTCGCCATCACCGGCGTGCATCTGCAATCGATGTTCGAAGGCCTGCTCGCCGGCATCAACTACGCGGCCAGCTTCCTGCTGATTCACTTCCTGCACTTCTCGCTCGCCACCAAGCAGCCGGCGATGACCGCACCCACGCTCGCCCGCGAATTGGACGGCGTCGGCACACCGGCAGGCGTCGACAGCTTCGTGAGTTCGGTCACCGCATTGATGCGCACGCAGGCAGCCGCCGTGCTGGGCAACGTGCTGCTGGTGTTTCCCGTGTGCTTCGGCGTGCAATTGCTGTGGCATGCGCTGTTCAACGCCAACATCATTTCACCCGAGAAAGCCCACGCCACCCTGCACTCGTTCTCGCTGCTGGGACCGACGCCGTTCTATGCCGCGCTGACCGGCGTGTTGCTGTGGTCGTCGAGTTTGCTGTCAGGTTGGGCGGACAACTGGTTCGTCCTGCATCGCGTGGCGGATGCGCTCGCCTATAACCGGCGCCTGCGCATGACGCTCGGCGCGGCCGGCGCGGCCCGGCTCGCCGCGTTTTGCCGCCTGAATGTGGCGGGCGTCATGGGCAATATCACGCTCGGCCTGATGCTCGGCCTCGTGCCGGCGATCCTCACCGCCTTCGCCTTCACTTTCGAGGTGCGTCACGTGACGCTGAGCGCCGGCTCGATCGGCATCGCACTCGGGGTGCTCGGCAAGGACGCGTTGAAGCTGCCGGAGCTGTGGTGGGCGGTCGCGGGCGTCGGCAGCATGGCGATCCTCAACGTGGCCGTGAGTTTCGC
>JARLJU010000359.1 GCA_031291055.1 Rudaea sp.
AACATGGAAGTGATGCTGCAGGGCTTTGAGCGCGTGAAGGAGATCAAGATTGGCGCGCTCACGGCGGCCGATCACTCGACACTGCGCGGCCAGGCGCTGATGCCGATTCTGGAACTGGCGACGGCGGGCGGATCGTGCGGCACCGGTTGCCGTTCGACACCTGTGCCGGCCGGGCAGGGAACGCGCGCGCCGATCGACAGCATTGCGACATTCGATGCGGAGTTCCGCGCGAACTATGGATACAATCAGCCCTCGACGCCGCTTTCGGCGATGGGCGTGATTGCGGCGGCGACGGGCGATACGGCGTCGAAGTATGTGGCGCGGCGCGAGACACCGCTCTACATTCCGGAAAATTGCACGCAGTGCATGGAGTGCATTTCGGTTTGCCCGGACACGGCGCTGCCGAACTGCTCGCAGGATTTGGGCACGCTGCTTTCAACGGCGATTTCGTACTACGTGGCCGATGGCGTGGAGCGGACCAAGATGTTGCGCGCGCTGCCGGAGATTGAAAAGCAGACACGCGCGCGGATGGTGGCGGAGATCAAGACAGGCACGCCGCTGCCGAAGATTCTGCGCGAAGTGGTGGAGCAGGTCGACGGCTTCAGCGCAGTGTCGAAGGACCAGTTCTTCGCGATTCTGGAGAAGGTTCCGATGGCTTACCAGAAGGTGAACGCGATCTTCTCGTCGCCGGAACGCAAGGCGCCGGGAACGGGTGGCATCTTCTCGATTTTTGTTTCGGATCTTTGCAAAGGCTGCGCGGCTTGCGTGACGGCGTGCGGCGATCACCAGGCGCTGAAGATGGTGGCCGAGACCGAAGACGTGAATGCCGAGCACGAGACGGGCACCGGGTTCCTCGATCTGCTGCCGGATACATCGCAGAAGTTTTTGGGCTTGTATAACGGAGCGAATCCGGCGGACTCAAAGACGGCAACGTTGCGCAACATGCTGATGGTGCGGTCGAATTACGACGCGCTGGTGGCGGGCGACGGAGCTTGCGCCGGGTGCGGTGAAAAGAGCGTGCTGCGCTCGATTGCCGCGGTAACAGAGGCTTACATGCGCCCGGTGTTCCACGCCAAGAGCGATCGCTTTGTTGAGAAGGCCGGCGAGTTGGAGAAGACCGGCGTGGAAAAGCTCACGGCGCTGAAGGCAAAAAACGAGGCCGAGTATGCGCTGCTGCGGCAGGCGATTCTGCATCTGGTGATGGGCCTGGGCGGCGAAGACGTAAAGGACACCAAGGCGCGCATTGCGGCGTATGAGGCCGAGCACGGCACGGTGACCGACGCGCAGCTTGTGGAGTCGATTGCGGCGGTGCTGCTGACCGAGGCCTTCAACCACAAG
>JARLJU010000360.1 GCA_031291055.1 Rudaea sp.
CAGGGGATCCTCCGCATAGTCGCGCGACGTCCACGCGGCGGGCGCCGTCCATGCCATCACGCAGTCGTGGATCGACACGTCGAGATGCTGGCCACGGCCATTCTGGCGTGCGCTGAGAACCGCCACGGCCAGCGCGAGCGCGGCATGACTCGACGCGGCATAGTCCGCGAGGCGAACCCGCGGACGCGCGACGCGCTCGCTCAC
The DNA here is from genome assembly GCA_031291055.1 of Rudaea sp. Lineage (GTDB taxonomy): Bacteria > Pseudomonadota > Gammaproteobacteria > Xanthomonadales > Rhodanobacteraceae > Rudaea. The sequence goes on from JARLJU010000360.1 coordinate 205, forward strand.
CTGCACCGGTATCGACCAGAATCCGCCGAGCGCCAGATAGTTGAGATCGTGGCCGGGCAACGCCGAATACGGCCCTGTCTGCCCGAACCCGGATATCGAGCACATGACAATACGCGGGTTGACCTCCGCGAGCGTGGCGTAGTCGAATCCGAGCCGCTGCATGACGCCCGGCCGGAAGCCTTCCACGACCGCATCCGCGTCCCGTATCAGATCGAGAAACGTCGCCTTGCCGTCGGCACTTTTCAGATCGAGCGCGACCGAGCGCTTGCCGCGGTTGAGTTGCGCGAAAACTGTGCTTCCGAGTTGCCGCGCCGGATCGCCCGTGCCCGGCGGTTCAACCTTGACGACGTCCGCACCCAATTGCATCAGCATTGAAGTGCAGTGCGGCCCGGGCAACAACTGACTCAGATCGACAATCTTGACGCCGTTCAGGCATGACCAGTCCGGTTTCATCTGCATCGTTTCTTCGTAAAAGGTCCAGCGAGGCCCAGCGTACTGTGCTGGCCTGTCATGCCGCTGTGCCGGCAGGGTCGAGAATCACGCGGGCAATCGTATTGCGCTGGATTTCGCTCGTGCCGGTAAAGACACGGAACATGCGCAGTTTGCGGAACGTCTGCTCGATCGGATGATGGCGCGTCACCCCAACGTTGCCGTGAATCTGCACGGCCTTGTCCGCAATCTCAAAGCAGCGTTCCGACACGAACAGCTTGCAGGCTGCCGCCTTCATGCGCAGATCGGCACTGGCATCGGCGAGCGCGGCGGTTTGCGCGATCATGCTTTCGCATGCCCACAGCGCCGCGGCCATATCGGCGAGCATGTGCTGGATCGCCTGAAACCGTGCGATCGGACCGCCGAACTGCCGGCGTGTGCGG
>JARLJU010000361.1 GCA_031291055.1 Rudaea sp.
ACCGCGCGCAAGATGGTGGGCTGGGCGCGCAAATACGGCATCCAGAGCACGATCCACACCGGCGGCCCGTCGATCCCCGGCTCCGGCCTGATCGACAAGGATGTGGTGCTGGAAGCCGACACCGACGTCGTGGGACACATCAACGGCGGCCACACGGCGCTCCCCGACGACCAGATCCGCTGCATCTGCGAGGGCTGCAAGCGCGGGCTCGAACTGGTTCACAACGGCAACGAACGCTCGGCGCTTTACACATTGCGCACCGCGCGCGAGATGGGCGACCTCAATCGCGTCATCCTCGGCACCGATGCGCCCGCCGGCTCCGGCGTGCAGCCGCTCGGCATTCTGCGCATGGTGTCGCTGTTGTCGTCGCTCGGCGAGGTGCCTGCGGAGATCGCGTTCTGCTTTGCGACCGGCAACACCGCCCGCATGCGCGCGCTGGACTGCGGCCTGATCGAAGTCGGCCGTTCGGCCGACTTCGTCGTCATGGACAAGGCGCAGCATTCGCCTGGCAAGACCATCCTCGACAGCGTGCGGCTTGGCGACCTGCCCGGCATCGGCATGACCATCATCGACGGCATCGTGCGCACGCAGCGCAGCCGCAACACGCCGCCGGCGACGAAGGTGCCGCAGATTGTCGGGCGTTGATCGCTTTGCCATGGATTTAGATTTCAAGAAGGCCAATTCGATCGTCATTGCGAGCGCTAGCGAAGCAATCCATCGGGCGTCAGGGAAACAAGCAAGAATGGATTGCTTCGTCGCTTCCGCTCCTCGCAATGACGTCACTCTAAATTCACGCACGTATCCGCATTCCCGCGGCGCGGATTGCGCCCGAGCTGTGCAAGACTCTTTCTGCCCAACAGAGGGCGCAGGGAATGCCGGGCGCCCGATGCGCCCGATTGCCGCGCGTGCAATGGTAGCGATAGAACGCACACGCGTTGGTGAGGTCACACCGGAAATCGCCCGGCATTCCCCGCGCAATGGTTTTACGGCTTATAACGCGC